>JAFUDX010000030.1 GCA_017464425.1 Treponema sp. | reverse complement strand
TTTTTATTTAATCCACAGATATGCACAGATTTTCACAGATTAGGATTTCTCCTTATTGAAAGCATTTCGTATTCACCACGAAATCACTCACATAACAAAACATATAATCTGTGGTAATCCTTCTAATCTGTGGATTATTTTTTTTAGAAACTGATGTTACTCAGAGCCTCAGCCGCTTCTTTGAGTGAGTCTTCATTCTCACCGAGATACTGGCTGTAGGCTTCTGCGTCCCAGAGTTCCATGTATTTGTTGATGCCAAGAATCACGCAGTCTTTTGAAAGGTGCGCGTATTCTCGCAGGCTTTGCGGGATAGAAAGACGACCGGCTTTATCGAGCTCCACTTCCTGAGCGGGCGCGATAAAGTGACGGAGTACAAGCGAATTTCGTGCATTGAACGGAGAAGCTGTCTCCATAATCTTTGACGAAATGTTTTTCCATTCATCGAGGGTATAAAGCCATAAACAGTGGTCGAAGCTTTGCGTAACGATGAGAACATTCTTGTCTGTTTCAGCAAACAATTCGTTCCGCAACTTTGACGGAAAAAGAACCCTGCCCTTTTCGTCCAATGTGTTGCGGTACTCACCAGTTAACAACTCCATACCACTATTTACCACTTACACCCACAATTTCCCACCTATTCACCATTTTAGCCCTCAAATTCACTAAAGTCAACTAAAAAAATGCCGATAACGCAAGTTTTTTTATTTTTTTGCGAAAAATCAAATTGTTTGTAATTCCACTAAAGAATTTTAGAAATTCGAGCGATAATATAAGTGTCGGGTACGCAATTATCCCCTCCCACCCATTGGTACCCGACATTGCCTGATGGGCAATTGGGCTGCCGAAAGGCAGCCCTTTTCTTTGCTTTTTTCGACTTTACAGAACTTTCTATAAATTGTATTCTATAAAAATGCAAAAATTGAGCAGACGAACAATCGCTATGATTTCAGGGCTTTTTTTGTTCGCAGGCATTTTTGGTGCTTTGCTTGGACTTGCCCTTTCAAATACAAAATACATTATCGATAACGAAAATTTCACAGAATTCGACACGGCTCTTCCCACACGCATTCTCGACATCAACGGTGAGCTTATCACCGAATTCGCAAGCGAAGAAAAACGCGAAATCATCAGCATAAATCGTCTTCCCCAGCACATGATTGACGCGCTCGTTTCTCGCGAAGACAGAATCTTCTATAAACATCACGGATTTTCGATAAAGGCGTTGTTTCGTGCCGTTGTAGGCCAGGCTTTGCACCTCTCACTTGGTGGCGGTTCCACTTTAACGCAGCAGATTGCAGGAACTCTCTACTGCGACCGACGCGATATGTCGTACATGCGAAAGCTCAAAGAACTCTGGTGGGCAATTCAAATGGAACGGCGATTCTCAAAAAACGAAATTCTTGAGCTTTACCTTAACAAAATCTACTTCGGTGGCGGAACATACGGTGTCAATGCGGCGAGCAAATACTATTTTGGTCACGATGCCACACAAATCACTCCGGCAGAAGCGGCCATTCTTGTCGTTCAGCTTTCAAACCCGGCTTATTACAATCCGTTTGAATATCCAAACAGAGCAATGGACAGGCAAAAATATGTTCTTTCGGCAATGGTTGAGTCTGGCCTTATCACGCAAGAGCAATCAGATTCATCATACGAAGAATATTGGGCGAATTTTGACTACACGCGCACAGGAAACACGCAAATCCGCGCCCGCGATGACAATGCCCCCTGGTTTTCAGAATATGTCCGCCGCGAACTTGCCAACATGATTTACGGCAGCGATGATATTTATTCATCAGGATTCACCGTAAACACTACGCTCAATCTCAAAAATCAGATTGCGGCCCAAAATGCAATGGACCGCTACATTTCATACGCAAACAGAAGCTACCAGCGTTCAAATTCAGAACGGCAAAACGAAGCATTCAGAATCTACACGCCACTTACGGAGCTTCTTACGCTCACTTTCAATTTAGGCTCACTCAAAGTGTCTCAGCAGCGAAATGAAGCACTCGCACTTTCAACATACACAAAGCAAATCAACCCAATCGTAGATGTCCTTTCTCTTGTCACGGGAATTGACACGCTCAAAGTCGGCATTGCAAACAAGGCGAACGCAACGGCAAAGTCAAATGTGGGCAAGAATGTCATCGAAGGCACAATGATTGCGCTCGAAAACTCCACCGGCTACATCACCTCGCTCGTGGGCGGAAGCAAATTCGACGGCGAAAACCAGTTTATCCGCGCAGTGCAGGCAAAATTACAGCCAGGCTCTTCGTTCAAACCGCTCTACTACAGCGCGGCTATTGACTCGCGGCAGTTCACGCCAAGCACGATTATTTCAGACACGCCAATCGTTTTCCACACGGCGGACGGAAAGCCCTACATTCCGCAGAATTTCCGTGGCGAATGGAAGGGCGATGTAGAACTTTGGTACGCGCTTGCCCATTCAATGAATGTTCCGTCACTCAAAGTGCTTGACGGAATCGGTTTTGACACGGCAATCAACCGCGCGATTGACCTTCTGGGTGTTCCCAAAGAAGAGATTCCCTATCGCGGCTTTGTTCCCGGCTATCCGATTGGCTTGGGCGTATGCTCAGTGCGCCCGATTGAAGTCGCGCACGCATATGCCATTTTTGCAAACGGTGGCAAAGAAGTCGTTCCCATCGCTATCCGAAGCGTCGAAGACAAAAACGGAAATGTATTCCTCAATCCCGAAAAGGATGTGCGTCAAAAACAGCAGGCAAAAGGCTCTTCTACGCAGGTTATTTCTCCGCAAACCGCCTATGTAATGACAAAATTGCTTGAAAATACCGTACGCTCAGGAACTTTGGCAGGTCCTACGGGGAACGGCTCAAAATTCACCTACCGCGATGCAAACGGAAAAAAATACACGATTCCAGCGGCAGGCAAAACGGGCACTACACAGAACTGGGCGGATGCATGGACTGCCTGCTTTACCCCCTATTACACTTCGGTGTTTTGGTTCGGATTTGATAAGCCCGGCCAGTCGCTCGGCTTGCAGCTTACGGGCTCCACACTCGCGGGCTATGCGATGGCAAGTTTTATGGAAAAAGCACACGAAGGCTTACCGTACAAAAACTTTACGCGCCCCTCACATGGCACCGTTGATGTGCAAGTATGTTCCGTAAGCGGTCACTTGCCAACCGAAGACTGTGGCAGCCACAAAATCACGCTCACCTTCCTTGAAGGCACACAGCCTACGGAATTGTGCACGCTCCATTCAGGAAATTCTGCGGGCAGAGTTTTGGGTCTCTATCGGTTGGAGCAGGAATTGTATCGGGCAGGATTTGCAAGCGATTTGATTATCAAAGACTCAACGCCCCTTTCATTCGATTTGGAAGGCAACGGCACGGCAGATGCTTCACTTTCAAGCGCATCGTATGAGTTCCTGCAGGAAGATGAATTCGGAAACGCACCGGATTACAACTTTTTGCTCGATTAGTGCGCAAGGGAATTCAAGATTTTTTCGCTCCATGCGGCAAGTTCTTCAGAAAGCATTTTCTCTTCTTCGCTCGGAGTGCCTTTACATAAAATTTTTGAATATGCCAGATAGTCAGAAGCGATTCCCTGCGTGTTTTCGGCATCTTTGTCATATTTTAATGCCAGTTTGATTGCTTCGATTGCATTTTGCTTTTTTTCATTCAATGAGTAGCTTCTTGCCACACAGTACCAATCAAGACCGATTTCAACAAGATAGCGCTCCTTTGTGTGGATTTTTGCCGATTCCTCGTAGTTTTTTTGCGCCTCGCCATAATTTCCGCTCGCCATAAACACATCACCGCGCGTTCGGTAAAAATAGGCAAGATAATATGGCTCTTTTTCGATATATGACACAGCCTGTTCAAGCAGAGCGACATAGTTTTTTGCGCTTTGAGCAGAAATAGTTTCTTCAGACGCAGATTTTTCGTTTTCAAGCTGAACCCTGACATCATAAATGGTGCACAGATGCCGAAGCGTTTCGCTCTGTTTTGAGTCAGTCCGATTCGCAAGTTTTTTTGCGTAGTCTAAAAGCTCTTCTTTGCTTTGCGCGAGAAAACTTTTTGAGACAGCCGTATGTTCCAGTCCAGCTGCAGGAAGAAACACAGAAAATGTGGGGCATGAAATCTTAAACACGACTCCAGAAAGGACGATTTTGCACAGCAATTCCGTATTGTCGACGGAAAGCGCAAGATTATGCGCCGATGAAAGAAGCGTGTACGCACGGTCATATTTTCCTTCGATTATGGAAGTATTGGCAGATTCAAGCTGAGAATACGCAAGGTCAGAATTTTCTGTTACGAGCATGATTCGCTTGGGAGCAGAAGAGCAAGAAATAAGAAAGAGCAAAATAAGCAGACTGATTCCAGAATATCGCTTCATTTTTAGAAATCCTCGCTCCTCAGTTGCGTGGTTGATGACTTACCCGTCGTTCGGTCTGGCACGCCCCCGCGAATAAGCGGATTATTCTTAACGCCGACCAAGACATCCTGCACTTCAAGAAGGACAGAATTCAGCGTAATCAACGCGGTATCGACTTCCGGCATGGCATTATTCATAAGAGAATCAGCGTTTCCAGTGATTGAGGTGAGTTCTTCCGTTACGATAGAAATATTTTTAAGCACATCGCTAATATCATCCGTAAGGCTTGGGCCGAGCAAGGCAGGAACCGCGCCGTCATCAGAAGTGAGCGTATCGGTAAGAGCGGAAAGATTTTTGGTAATTTCGTTGACATTTCCAATAATCTGCTTGATTGGCATGGAATTATCTCCGCGACCAGAAAGCGCACCGTTTATGTTGAACAGGAGCATGTTTATATTGTCCATGATTGTGGAGACTTTCTTCATGAGGACGCCGATTGAGTCTTCCTGACTTTCAAGACGGATTTTTTTGGACTGAATGATTTCGCGGGCTGTGACAGAATCAATTCGGTAAATTTCAGAATCAGAAGGAAGCAGTTCAGGTCCCTTTCCGGGATGAAAAACGAATGACGAACCGAGTCCGATAGGACTTGTAATCAGCTCAACAAGGGAATTTTCTTTTACATAGCCTGCGTACTCAGCCAGAATGTAATATTCGACACGCACGCTGGAACCTTCCAGTTTGACTTCTTTTATTTTGCCGATTGAAAAGCCTTTGTATGAAACATCCATGCCGACCGAAAAACCTGAGCCAGAGGTAAAATAGGTGTAGTACACATTTTTTTTGACGAACCATTTTTGACTTGCTCCGACCATGAATATAAACGCAATCAGCCCAAAAAGAGCAAGCAGCGAGAAGAATCCGACAATCTGATCCGCAAAACGAATTTTAAATTTCATTTTTATTTATTTTACTCTGATAACAAACCTTCTTCAATAACATGAATCTTGCCGGCAACCGAATGGATAAAAAACGAATTATGACTCACATAAATGACTGTCTTTCCGTTTTTTATAAACCCATCAAGCAGTTCAAGGATGACCGCCCCGCCCTTTCTGTCCAACGATTCCGTACATTCATCAAGGAAGAGAACTTCGGGATTGTTTATGAATGCACGCGCAAATGCAATTTTTTTTTGTTCGCCCATCGAAAGATCCACAGGGCGGAGATGGAGCGGACGCTCATATTTTACAAGCTCACAGACTTCTTTTATCCGTAGAAGCCGATCTTGCGCGCTCATTTTGGGATTGTGGGTCTGAAGCGGAAGATTTAAATTCTGCTGAATATCCTGATTTGCCCATAACGCCGAATCCTGAAAAACAAACGCGCACTCACGCCGAAATTCTTTGTTCTTCGCATTGCTCATCGTCTGAATGTCATTGCCTTTGTAAAGAACCTTTCCCCCGCTCGGCACTAAAATTCCTGCGATAAGTTTTAAAAGCGTGGACTTTCCGCTGCCAGACTTTCCCGTAAGCCCCGTAACCGATCCCGCCTCAATTTCCATGCTTATGCCGCGAACGACTTCCTTGCTTCGAGAGTTGAACCGAACATCTTCCAGCGTGAATAATGCCATGATTTCCCTCTACAATGATGAAAGCACGATTATGACGACATCTGCCAGAATAATTCCGACAAATGACTTGGAAACGGCCTGAATACCCGCGATAGGAATTTCCGTTGATGCCCGCTCAACATTAAAGCCATAATAGGTAGCAGTAATTGAAATCACCATGCCGAACACAATGCTTTTTAGCAAAGATGTTATTATCGTGAACACAGATACGGTTTTAAGCAGATTCGTGATGTAGCCGTAACTTGCAACGGAACTGACAAACTGCGATATAACAAACGGACCAAGCAAACCGCCGAATGAAAAATACAAGGTAAGGAAGAACACGGACAGCGTTACCCCCAAAAAGCGGGGCGCAACCAGATAATCGATGGGGTCTATGCCACAGGCAACAAAACTTTCGATTTGATGGGAAGTAACCATACCGCCAAGCTCAGTGGCAATTGCAGTGGCAGAACGCGCGGTAACGACAAATGCCACAAGAAGCGGGCCTAGTTCCCGCATAACGATGAGCGTAAGCAAATTATAGATGAGCGAGCCCTGCCCGATTGAAAGCAAAAAGGTGTAGCCGATGATATACAAAGCCGAACCGAGAGCCACAGAAAGAACCGCAATGATAGGAAGTGCTTCGATGAATGTAAAAAGAAGCTGCATAATCAAGACTTTTCGCGCAGCCCGCTCACGCTGCAGGAACGCCGTTGAAGACACAAAAACCCGCCCGATATAGCCAAGCAGGTACGGCACGGCAGAAAAATACGCGGAAACATCTGAGCCGATTTTTTTTAGCATAAACGGCCACTCCGAAAAGTTTAAATATGGGTATATGATAGCACAGTTTTTTTGCAGAAACTACCATTTTTCGCAAAAATAATTCTTTTTTCTTCCCTTGTTATAAGAAAGGTTTTATTATAAAATACGATATCATGGAAAGAGCAGATTCTTTTGAAGTGCTGGCATCTGGAATCTCAGATTCAGAACGACAGGATATTCTTAGCAGAATGCAAGATGTATCGCAAGAGACATCCCCATTACAGCCTGCTGACGAAAAATTTGATGAGTCAACAGAGCCGTTTGAAATCAAAATCAAAAGTGAATCTCTTTTTCTCCGTTTTTACATCTGGCTCAAAGCACTTATTTCCAACACCACGCAGCCCGTCATTTACAACGAGCACAAACTTACAGAAATTTCCCGCTCCGTAAACCGCAATTTTCCAGGAATCATCAATGCCAAGCAAGAGCTACTGCTTTCACCGTTTTACGAGCGTCTTTCAGAACTTAAATCATGCGCGGATTTTTTCAAGCCCTATTTTATTCCTGACGAAGACAATGAAGGCTCATTCTATGTTTTTTTAAGTTCCATTATCATGCCGCAAGTCACTGAGGAAATAAAGCACAACGCCAATCCGTACGCAAATCCCGTTACCCCAGAAATACAGCCCGATACGCGAAGCAACTTACTCCGTAAACTCGAAGAAATTTTTGATACGATTCCCGCAGACGACAAAAACCGCATGTATGAGGCGGCAAAGGCATCAGAATGGCTCAGAAGCTTTATCCGATTGCCGTTCGCGCACTTTATCACGCAATTTTCTTCTTCAGAAACCACCTATACCTGTCCGTTCTCACAAGTAGAATCAGAAATCGACACTTTTTCACGAGTTTTATGCAGCACGCTGGCAATTCCTGACGAATTCTTAGAAGCACTGTACCTTTTTGCCGTACGGAACGCAAAGCGAATCACCGAAGAAACAGGCCGCGATGCAGGCGAATTCCTAAACAAAGCACATTCAAGCCTTTCGCTCCTCAGAATGTTCATGTCAAGCATTCCCATCCGCTCAATCGGCTGTCTTGTCCATGCAGATTCTTCATGGCGCACAACCCGTTTTTCTGGCGGCGAGGACTGGTTTGTCAAATATAAAAACGCCTGCAAAAAAATGTTCGACCAAAAATGGCTCGCATGGGAAGCCGACTGCAAACGCTCTGCCCTTCTTTCTACACTCAAAGTAAATTTCAATCTTGAGCGTTTTCCTCAATTTCCAGAACGACCGTGGGAAGAACTCTGGGGCGGCATAGACTTTGCATACGATTCTACCCTCAGTTTTTTGCATTGGTTTATCAAAGAGCGATTCTCAGAGTGCGAGCTTGATTTAAAAACGCTTCTTGTGCAGGGAGTATTCAACAAAAAAGAAAACCATACGCTTCTTTCCGAATCATTCAATTCTATGGTTCAGCTTTCGATTTCGCTTCAGGTTTTGGCACGCAAACTTTCCCTTACCGGCGAAACAGGCGCAATTTTCAACAAAATCCGCGAAGAAAAATCACGCACGCTTCAAGCTCAGAATAAAGTTGAGCAAATGATGAAGTCAATCGAGTCTGAAGTTTCCACGCTTATCCATCAGTTTGGAGACGCAGCCCGCTCAATTATTCAAGTTCTCAACGGAATACTGGGGCTTACAAAAGACACGCGCTTTGACACCATTTCAAATCTCAGCAAACTAAAAGACCAGAACAACGAGCCGTTCATTCATAAAATCGAAACAGCAAAGAACACGATTGAAACGGCACTCAATTTCGTCATGGAACTTGAAAATCTGGACAAGCACAAAAAATGATACCGTCCATTTCAATCAAGTCCGGGCTGGAGCATTCCGCATCTCAAAGCACGCCCTACATAACCGTTCCATTCTATTTTGACGGAAAACCGCTCGACTCAGAACGGCATGCCCGCTGGGGAATCACGCTTCTTGCGGCCGGAACAATGCGCTTTCGCTGGAACGAAACAAACGAAAACCGCGCGAAGACTTTAAAACAAATCTGCTCTGAATTAAAAAAGCCTGTTTGCTCAGGAAACTGTTCGAGCGATGAAGGCAGGTGCGACTGTAAGCTCCGGCCTGTTCCCGTTGAACTCATTCATTCAAAAATCGTCATTGAGGCAGATTCAGAAACCGATACCAAACAGCTTCAGGCAGATGGCATTATCACAAAAAATCCGCTGCTCGTTCCCGTCGTTACGGTCGCCGATTGTGTTCCCATTTTCTTGTACGATACAAAAACAAAAGCATTCGGCGCGTTTCACTCAGGATGGAAAGGCACGGGAATCGCAGGAATCGGCGTGCAAAAGTTCATAGACCGCTTCGGCTCAAAACCAGAGCACATGTGTGCCGCAATCGGACCGCATATCGATTCATGCTGCTATTTTGTCGATGAGGAGCGCGCAGCATATTTCAGCACCAATTTTGGCGAAAAGTGCGTGTCAAAAGCAGACGGAAATCAAAAATTCCCCTACCGGCTTTCGCTTACCGAAGCAAATCTGTTTGTCTTACAGCATGCAGGCATCAAAAAAGAAAATATCGTCGTGGCAAAAGACTGCACCTGCTGCACGCAATTTAAAAACGGAGCGCATGTTTTTGGCTCATTCAGGCGGCAGGCAGCGTTTTTACCACCCGAAGTCGATTCTGAGACACGAAGCCGCGCAATGACCGTTCAGGCAGCCTTTTGTTATATGTCTTAAATTTCTCTTTTCTGATAGTATACCATCATGCAGAATTCCCAGTCCGTATCTGATTTTTTAGCACAAACAATTTCGCACATCACTCCGCTCAACCAGAGTGCTGTTCGCGAGGCAAAAATAGCTCAGTCGATGCTCGCGCTTCCACCGGGAAGTCTGGGCGAGCTTTTAAAAATCGCGCAAAAATTGTCTGGAATCACAGGAGAGATTCACAATTCGCTTCCAAAAAAAAGAATCATCGTGCTCTGCGCGGACAACGGCGTGGTCAGAGAGGGTGTTTCTTCCGCCCCGCAATCCGTTACGGCACGGCAGGCAGTGAATATGACAAAAGGCCGCTCTGGGATGGCCGCCCTTGCCGCGCATTTTGGAAACGAAGTTCAGGTCGTTGATGTGGGAATTGCCTGTGACTACGACTGCCCCGCAATTGTAAACAGAAAAATCCGAAACGGCACTGATTCTATCCTGCACGGAAAAGCGATGACAAAAGAAGAAGCCGAACGAGCGATTGCGATTGGCATTGAGCTTGCCGAGCAGGCAAAATCTGACGGCGTACATGCACTGGGTGTGGGTGAGATGGGAATCGGAAATACAACCACCTCTACCGCAGTTCTTTCCGTCCTTACGAAAACGCCAAGCGAGCGCATTACGGGACGCGGCGGATGCATTACGGACGAAATGCTTGCGCACAAAAAAGAAGTCATTGCACGCGCCATCGAAAAAAACAAGCCCGATGCAAACGATGTCATTGATGTTCTTTCCTGTGTGGGCGGTTTTGATATAGCCTCGATGTGCGGAGTCTTTTTAGGAGCGGCACGGCATAAAATTCCTGTCGTCATTGACGGCTATATTTCGATTGTCGCCGCGCTCTGTGCATTCAGACTGTGCAAAACGGTTCGCGATTATCTTTTTCCATCGCATATATCCGAAGAAAAAGGCTACAAAATCGCCATGAAGGAGTTTTCGCTTAGTCCCTACCTGCATCTCGGCATGCGGCTTGGTGAAGGAAGCGGCTGTCCGCTCGCATTTGAAATACTGGATGCCGCCTGCGTGATTATGAACGATATGGCAACATTCGAGCAGGCACACATATCAGACGACTATCTTCAAGGACTGAGAGACGAACTGTGAAAACTGAACGCAAAGAACTTTTTCTCTTCCGTCACGGCATGACTCTCGCAAATGAAAAACACCTCTACTGCGGAAAAACTGATGTACCATTGTCCGAAACAGGGAAAAACCTGCTTCTTCAAAAGAAAAATGCACGCTACTACCCGGATATTTCCCACTGCGTCCTTTACACGAGCGGATTACAGCGAGCAAACCAAACGCTTGCACTGTTATACCCAGAGCTTAGCCCCTCTGCCAGAGAGGAACCAGCGTTCCAAGAATTCAATTTTGGTGACTTTGAGATGCATTCGTACAATGAGCTTATGCACAATCAGGACTATCAAAACTGGCTTCAACATGAAGTTGCGCGTCATAATGGCAAAAATGAAGGCGCAGACCGTTTTTCCTGCCCGAATGGTGAAAGCTGGAAGGATTTTAAAACCCGCGTGCTCTTGGCACTCGAAAAAATCATGAATCTCCATCACTCCGTTGCCGTTTTTACGCACGGGGGCATTATTGCCGTTATCATGGAGCATTTTTTCCCGAATGAACAAAAATCGCTGTATGAATGGCAGGGCGATTTTGGCAGTGTATTTAAAATCACATATGATGCAAATGGAGCAATTCTTGAACGCTGATACTATTTTTTCCCATCATGTTGCATGTTCGCTGCTCGTAGGATTTTTTCTTGACTGTATTTTGGGCGACCCGCATTTTTTTCCGCATCCCGTGCGCTGTATGGGAAAGCTGATTGCTTGCCTTGAAAAACGGCTGAATCATTCTTCCGATTCTCCAAAAGTGCAACGGCTCAAAGGCGCTCTTCTTGTTCTCGTGGTGATTTCTGTGACTTTTTTAGCTTCATTTCTGTTTCTTCTCGCCTGCAAAAAAATCAATTCTCTTCTGTTTTTTTCTGTCGAAAGCGTGATGTGCTATTTCTGCCTTGCGTCAAAAAGCCTGTACACTGAAAGCAGTGCCGTATATGTTGCGCTCAAAAAAGGAAAAACCGAAGAAGCACGCGCTGCCGTTTCAATGATTGTAGGCCGCGACACGGATATTCTCGATGAGCAAGGAATTGCAAAAGCGGCGGTTGAGACAGTTGCCGAAAGCACGAATGATGGATGCATAGCCCCGCTCATTTTTATGACAGTGTTCGGGGTGGCAGGCGGCATGGTCTACAAGGCAATCAACACGATGGATTCCATGATTGCCTACAAAAACGAGCGATTTCTTCACTTTGGTTTTTGTGCCGCAAAACTCGATGACGTGGCGAATTTCATTCCCTCACGGATATGCGCACTTTGTATGATTCTCGTTTCGTTTTTGCTTCCGCGTTTTTCAGGCAAAAATGCGCTCAGAATATTTTTGCGCGACCGCCACAAGCATGCAAGCCCCAATTCCGCTCAGACAGAAAGCGTGTGCGCAGGCGCATTGGGCATACGACTGGCTGGAGATACCGTGTACAACGGCATCGTCGAAAAAAAAGAATTCATCGGCGACAAACTGCGTGAAATTGAAGCAAAGGATATACTGAAGGCGAATATTCTGATGTGGGGAACGACCGTGCTTCTGCTCGCAGGATGCGTCATGTTTGCATTTTTCGTCTGGGGAGCACTCCATGATTAACACATACAATGAATCAGACCTTCATGCCACGCTCAAAAAATTGTATGCCCTCGAATCGAATGGCACGATGGAAGTAAAACTCGATGATACGCAGTGGATTTGCGATATTCTTACCGAAACGGGCGATGTGATTGAAATTCAGACAGCAAACCTTTCTGCCCTCACTGAAAAAATCGAATATATTCTTGAAACAGGCAGAAAAGTCACGATTGTCCATCCGATTGCCGAAACCAAGTGGATTGCACTGTATTCATCTGACGGCACGCTGCTCCACAAAAAGAAAAGTCCGAAGAAGGCGACCATTTTTGATTCTCTTCGCGGTATGACCCAAATTTGCCCGCTCTTCCTGCATAAAAACTGTACATTAGAAATTCTCTACTGCGAAATTACGGAACTAAGACGGGAAACGAGCGAGCCAAGCCAGAATCTCACAAAATCCCGCAGGCGATTGAAAAACTGGCTTCCGCTCGGAAAGCGACTCGAAAGAATCACCAAAAAAGAACGTTTTGAGACAAAATCAGACTGGGAAAAGCTTATTCCAAAATCACTGCGCGATGCTGGGCAAAAGCCGTCGTTCCGCGCGATAGATTTCTACCAAGCGATAAAAGCGGAACACGGGGCAAAAACGGCACGCTGGTCAAAACTGCTCATTTGGATTTTACTGAAAATGCATATTCTTGAAATCAGCGAAGTAAAAGGCCGAAGCAAGTTTTATGCACTGCAAAGCACTTAAAAATTCAAATTTCAGTTTTTCCCATTTTCACTTTTCAGTTTTCCGTTTATACTTTCCCCATGCTCAAACGCTCTGGCTACGCGGATTTGCCGCTTCATCACGGCACGGTTCCCAAATGGCTCTCCGACAGAATGAAGCTGCTCGGAACCCAAATCATCGAAGCCCTGCTCATCAATTACGGAAAAAAAGAAGTTCTCACGCGGCTTTCTGACCCGCTTTGGTTTCAGTCGCTCGGCGCGGTTCTCGGCATGGACTGGCATTCAAGCGGCATCACCACGAGCGTCATGTATGCCTTAAAGCGCGGAATCAACGAGCGGGCGAGGGAATTCGGCTTGTGCGTGTGCGGCGGCAGGGGAAAATACTCGCGCAAAACGCCCGATGAGCTTTTGTTTCTTGCGGACGCAACGGGCTTGGACGGAAACAAACTCGTGAACGCGAGCCGGCTCACCGCGAAAGTTGACGGATGCGCCGTGCAGGACGGATTTCAGCTCTACATGCACAATTTTATTCTGAGCGACGAGGGCGACTGGACTATCGTTCAGCAGGGAATGAACACGCTCACGCGCACTGCCCGCCGCTATCACTGGAGCTCGGAAAACTTGCGCTCCTTTGTGGAAGAGCCGCACTCAGGCGTTACGGGCGAAAATCAGGGAAAAATCTTGAACCTCACGGACTCAGGGGCAAAAGAAACGCGAGGCACAATCCTCACGCTCACGCATGAAAATCCAGACAAGATGATAAAAGAAATCGCGAAGGTTTCAAACGAAGATTATGTGACAACTTTTGAACTCCGTAACGACCGAAACTTAAGAATGCCCGACCACCACGATGTCCGCGCGGAAGATGTGGATTTAAAGCGACTCGGCTCGGTTCTCGCGACTGCCTACGAAAGCGACAATAAAGATTTTGAAAGTTTGCTTCTCACGCCGGGACTAGGACCGCGCACATTGCAAAGCCTCACGCTTGTAAGCGAAGTGATTTACGGCACTCCAAGCCGATTCACAGACCCCGCGCGGTTCAGCTTTGCGCACGGCGGAAAGGACGGACACCCCTTCCCCGTGCCACTCAAAATCTACGATGAGTCAATCCGCGTCTTAGGCGACGCAATCGAAAAATCCAAGCTCGGCTACACTGAAAAAAGCGAGTGCATAAAGCGGCTCAACGCCACCGCCCGCCAAATCGAAGCGAACTGCGACCCACAAGCCGACTTTGAAGCCACCCTCGCCCACGAGCGAGAAAATTCCCACGCATGGGGCGGAAGAACTTGTACTGGGGAAGTTTAGATTCCTCACAGAGGACACAGAGTTCACAGAGAGTTGTTCGCAATATCAAGTTTTATACCTAAATCTAGTTTCCATTCATCAAGACTGAGATTAAGTATATCTCATCAGAAAATCTCTCCGTGCGCTCCTAAGCTCTGTGAGGAATTCTATCCCACAATACTTCGAACAAACTCAAGCGAAGCAGGCACATCTTTCACGCCCTCAAAAATGAGGTACGCGTCTGGGCATTCTGCTTTGATGAGCGGCAAAAAGTCTCGCCAGCCCATGATTCCCTTGCCGAGCGGGGCGATTTCAAGCTCATCGCCGTTCACCACATAGTCCTTCAAATGGAAGCCGCAGATTTTTCCTTTGAAAAGCTTCAAGCAAGTCTCAAAAATCTTCGCGCGCTCCTCGTGGTTTCCGATGTAGAGGTAATTATAAATATCAACGATAAAGCGGAAATGCTCCTGACCTGGGTCGATTTCGTCGGCAAGGCGTTTTAACATTTCTGGCTTGTACATGCAGTGCCCCCACGCGCCTTCAAGAGCCATGCACACGCCGCTTTCTTTCGCAATGGCTGGCATGGGAACGAAAATTTTTTTGACTTCCTGAAATGCTTCTTCGGTCTGATTCTTGGGATTGTATGTCCATTTGTCATCGTTGTAGCTCCCCGTTTCCGAAGCGACAAATTTCGCGCCAAACTCAGCGGCATGACGGAGATGGTCAGCGTATTTTTCTGCCCCAGCCTTCACTTTTTCCTTGTTCGAGTGAACGGGATTAAAATATGCGCCCAAAAGCGGAATCTCAACGCCGTGGTCGTTAAAGCCGTGCCGAATTTCAGAGACAACGCTCGGCGTGAGCGTTCCCGGATTCCCGTTCTGCCCCTCAACAGCCTTCGCAATCGCCAGCTGAACGCCGTCAAATCCCCAGTCATGCGCGTTCGTGCCAAGCCAATCCGCGCTCCCCTTTCCAATATCATGCGGTCGAATCAAAATCTTCATATTTACTATTTACTCCAAAGATAACCACAGATTAACACAGATTTTCACAGATTACAAGAAATCAAAAACTCCTAACTCCTCATTTCTCATTTCTCATTAATCTGCTATACTGTCTGCATGGAAACTGCGCTCTATTTGATTCCCTGCCCGATGGGGGAAGCGGCGAACGAACAGGTTTTGCCTTCGTACAATTTTGAAATCGTACAGAATATCCGTCATTTTATCGTGGAAAGCCGCAAAAGTGCCGTGCGATTTTTGATTTCGCTTGATAAAAATTTTCCGATTGACAGTTGCACTTTCACCGAACTGAGCGAGCACACTGACGAAAAAGCCGACCTCTCAAAAATCCTTCTTCCGCTCGAAAAGGGTGAATCGATGGGCGTGATTTCTGACGCGGGCTGCCCCTGCATCGGAGACCCTGGAAGCCGTGCGGTGGAGCTTGCGCAAAAAAAGAACCTGCGCGTGATTCCGCTCGTAGGGCCGAACTCAATGATTATGGCGATTATGGCGAGCGGCTTTAACGGACAGAATTTCGCGTTCAACGGCTACCTGCCTGTCAAAAACGGCGAGCGGGAAGGCAAAATCAAGCAGCTCGAAAATAAAGTCTACAAAGAAAACCAAACCCAGCTTTTTATCGAAACGCCTTACCGAAATCAAAAGATGTTCGAGGCGATTCTCAAAACCTGCCGCCCAGACACAAAACTTTGCATCGCTTCGGGAATCACCACACGCGAGGAATTCATAAAAACAAAGACGATTCAGGAATGGAAGAAAGAAAAAATCGAAATCGAAAAAATTCCGACAATCTTTTTGCTTTACCGAAAGTAACACTCCCCCATAAAATCAGAATAATGCAAAAACAAGTCTGAAAATACCCCCCCCCCGTATTAGAATCAGTATTGTATAGTATTGCCAAAATTCGGATGCGTCTGACTTCGGCAAATTCAAAAATCAAGATTCAAAAAAGGGGGAATCTTATGAAAAAATTTTCAAAGATGCTTGCGGCTGCTCTGTCGCTCGCATTGCTTGCAGGAAGCGTATTCACTTCTTGTTCGCACGATTCTGGTGACGGTGGAGATGATTTCACTGTTCAAACCACAGAAATCGCAAATGATGCGGCTACACTTGGAGCCGTAACAGCGGTCGCAACAAGCGCAGACACTGCAATTGCAACCGTAGCGTACAAAGACGACTCAAAATCTGCAATCGTCATCACATCGGTAAAAGCAGGTTCAACTTCAGTCACCGCGAAAGAAGCTGAAGATTCACAAGACTACGCTACCATTTCAGTGACGGTCGCAAAAGACGGAAAAGTCACCGCAACGGTTACCAAGAAAATCGGCGAGGCGGCTCCAGATCCAGAAGAAGAGGAAACTCTTGAACTTTCAAACCTTTGGAAATTCAGTGACTATGCTGAGGCGTTAGGTGCTACAACTACATCAACTGCAGTAGGTGAAGAAAAAACTTGTGGCATTGTTGTTATGGGCAAGAATGTCAAAATCCGTTCTGATGGTGCTGGAATTTCTGGCACAATAACAGACGGTGTAACGGGTTATTGTCAGCTTTCAAACGGAAAAGACGGTGCATTACTTCTTACCGTACCTGCCGGAACTGAAAAAATCGTTCTCGGCGCAAAAAATGTTAATGGTTTGAAGATTGTTGCTGATGACGGAACAACTGTTCTTAAAGAGTTTCCTGCTGTTGCAGATAGCAACTATGCAAACTATGAATATGAGTATTCTTTCACGGCGGAAACAAAAGTATATATCGGACCGTTTGAGGCTTCTAAAACATGTAACTTTAAGGCAATCGCTCTTTATGAAACCGCCGTTGTTCTTGACCCACCGTCTGCAAGTTCTTTCACGGCAAATTCAAGCGCAGCAGGATATTCAATCACCGTTGATGCTACAAAAGAAACTGTTACCGGTCTTGAGTATTCAGTTGATAATGGAACGACTTGGACAAAAGTTGAAAGCGAAACAATCGCGCTTACAACATACGGAACTGTTAAAATCCGCTATGCCGCAACTGAGGTCGCAGGCGCTTCAAAAGCCGTAAGTGTTACTGTTGCAGAATATGTTGATACAACTTTACCACAGGCTGCTGCTCCGGAAGCAAGCAACTTCACTGTTGTTGACATCGTAAATGGCAAAGGCTCAATCACTCTTACAAGCAAAGAGGGTATTGAATATCTCAATTCATCTGATGAATGGGTTAGTGCCGAGGATTCTTATGAAGTTACAACAGCAGGAAAGTATAAGTTCCGAACTGCAGGCGTTGAAGGTACAAGCCGAGCGTCAGAGGCAATCGAAATTGAAGTTGGAACATATACTCTTTCTGTAAGCGCTGAAACTGTGTGGGATATGACTTCTCATGCAAAAGCAAAAGTCTGGAATACAATTCCTGAAAGAGATGCGTCTGCTAATGTCGCAGCTATTATTACAACTGCGGCAGACAGTTATGTCGGCTACCTTGGAAAAGGATTGAGCGTCGTCAGTGGTACTGCTTTCGAATATGTAGCTAGTGACCGTGGTCTTGGATATTCAAAGTGGGCTGGAGATTCTGCAACAGACGATGAAAAGGCTGCAAATGTTGGAAAAATTGTTCCTGCAGTGCAGACAGTCGAAGCAATGCCAGGCCCATTCAAAGTTTCTGTCACGCCTAAAACAAACAAACCTGCTCGCTCTCTCGCCTTCTATGTTTCAAAAACGGCTGACGCTTTGTTTGCTGGTGAGCCAGTCTATTCTGCGGCAATCGAAGCTAAAGAAATTTCTTACACATATACAGGTGCAGACGAAGTGTTTGTAGGATTCGGTACAATCTCTACAGACGGAACTGTTTACACTGAAATTTCTAAGATTGTCGTTGTTGCTGCTGGTACTATCCCGGAGGATGAATTCCCGGCGACTGCGGTAAGTTTTGTTGACGAGGAAAAAACTGCAATCACAAGCCTTACTCTTTCAAAGGCACAGGCTGTTGCGGGCTATGAATTGTCTACAAGCCTTACTCCATCTTATTCAACAGATAAAGTAACTTATGCAATCAAGGAAACAGAGACAAATGGTATTTCTGTAACAGACGGAAAAGTAACTGTTGCCGAGGACTATGCTGGAAACAACACCGTAACGGTAGTTGCAAGTGCTCGCGATGGTGTTACTGCTGAACTGAGTGTTTCTGTTAATGCAGTAATTGCACTTACAGCGGATATGACCGTTTCCGTTACTTCTGATACAACTCGGATTAAGCCTGATGGCACAACAAAGGCAACGCTTACAGCAACATTGAGCACAGATGCTTCTGATGTAACTTACACATGGAAGAAAGACGGTGTTGCTATCGAGGGCGCGACAAGCAAAACATATGAATTTACAACTGATACAGCGGGTACATATGCAATTTCTGTTGTTGTTCATGGTACAACAAATGATGTAGATGCTTCAGCAGCAAAAGATGATGAAAACAACGACCTTGATTCTGTCAATATTGTAGCAACATGGAATTACACGGAGTTGTTTACAAAATACAAAATTGATGACGGTGATGAAACTTCAGTGACAGGTTCTAGTTGGACTCAATTGTCTACAAAATCAAGTGGCGCATCAAATGTTACAGAATTTACTTCATCAGGAATAAAAGTTAAGACAGGAAATACAGGAGATTTCAAAGTAAAGACTTCAACAGAAAAAATAGGTACATATACTTGTTCTGCAATGATTCAATTTCCTAAATCTTCTGTTGCATCTATGACTATTCCTGTAAAGGGCAATTGTACTATTTATATCCCCTGGGGAAACAATAAGGCTGGTTCTAATGTAGATAAAGGCGAAGACAGAGGACTTCTTGCAACAGTGAGCGGAACAGCAAAAATAAAACTTGCAAGTGATACTTCTGAGGCAACTGCTACGAGTGTGCTTTACACAAATCCTGATATCGAAGCTGGTAAATATGAAGTAGTTGCTTTCACTTATGTTGGTGATGCTGGAGATGTTGTGATTACATGCAATAAGGATGAAACAACTGCTGCTGGTGGTGCGTGCTATATCGGTTTGATTGATGTTCAGTACGAGTAATTCTTAACACATCGCGCCGTAGCGATTCACCTACGGCAAAAAACACACGGATTTGTTCACCGCTAACGCGGTTCACAGAAAGAAAGTGAGTGCCGTTAGGCACGAACAAATCCGCTTGTAAAAAAACAACCACATAATTTTGTAATTAACCGCGAAAGCGGTTAGCCGGTGGCTCATTCGTGGAAGTTCCTCATGAAGCGGACGAGTTATATTCCATGCAAGTTCCTGCTTTTTTGCTTGCATGGAAGTTCCGGCTTTTTTTATTTGGCAATGCGAAGAGATTAAAAAAGTGGCAGCCGGAGCCGCACACAGGAAGTTCCTCCTTCCTGCATGCGGTATGTCAGCAGTGCAGATTCCTGTTTTCCCGCACTGCTGATTCCGGCTGTTTTTATCCACTAAAAATTATTACTTCAATTGACTGATTTCGCTTATTGGCAACTGCGTAATATCAGCAATCTGTTCGATAGTTCCCAAGCGAGAAGCCAGCATTCGCCGTGCCGTTTCGAACCGCGCGTTACGCCCGCCCTGTTCCTCACCCCGAGAGAACGCGTATTTCTCGCGCGAGATGCAGTCGTGGACGAACCGCTCGTAGCCGTACTGGATTTCCCATTCCCTGCTGTTCCGGCTCATCGTGTTCAAGAGTGCCTGTGCCATACGCATTTCCTCCTTTCGGACGAGTTTTGCAAGCAGGTCTCGCGCCCTCTTCTTCTCACCTGCCATTATCAGAATAACCCAGAATTCGATTTCTGACAACTCTTCGGGCGGTTTTTTGACGATTTCTTCGATTTTCGGCAACGGAACTCAAAAAAACTTACAGAAACTGTTAGTTTTTATGCTCGCGGCTTACATAATGCCAAAAGGCTGTGTACTTCTTGCTCCGTTAAATTTCGACAGTCACCGGGCTCCAAATCGCCCAATTGAACGGTTCCGATTCGGACACGGCACAATTTTTTGATTGCTATCCCAAAGCTTTCAAACACGCGGCGGATTTCGCGGTTCTTGCCTTCGATTAAGACAACGCGCAATCGATGAGAATTGATTTCTTCGACCCGTTTTGCCTTGTAAAAAACACCTTCGACACGGATTCCCCTTTCAAAATCTTCTGCCAAATGGCGTGGCAGAGGAAGCGAAGAATCAACGATGTATTCTTTTTCGATTTCGGCACTGGGATGGCTCAGTTTTGCAGCGAAATCACCATCATTCGTAAAAATAATTGCCCCAAAGCTGAACATATCCAAACGACCGACATTGTACAATCGTTCCGTATATTTTTCACGGAGCAAATCAACGGCAACAGGCCTGCCCTTTTCGTCCGACTGAGAGCACACATATCCCAACGGCTTGTTTAAAAGGACATAGCGTTTTACTTCTTCGAGGGTAATTTTTTTGCCATCAAGCAACACCTCGTCTTTTTCGGTGACTTTTGTGCCAAGTTCAGTGACGACACTTCCATTCACCTTCACTCTTCCATCAAGAATGATTTTTTCTGAGGCACGACGACTGGCCACCCCGCAATGCGCCAAAAATGCCTGCAACCGCTCTGCTTTGGGAGACGAATTTGATTCTGAATTGAGTGTATTATCGAGCAAGGACGAACCTCTCTTCTTCTTTTTCATCAAGCTGCGGAAGCTCCGCAATTGAATTAAGGCGGAAAAATTTAAGGAATTCTTTCGTCGTTCCGAATTCAACCGGGCGGCCCGGAGTGTCGCGGCGACCGACTTCTTTTACAAGCTGGCGTTCAATCAAAAGGCGAATCATGTTATCGGGAGAAACGCCACGCAATGCTTCGATTTCGGCTCGTGTAATCGGCTGTTTGTATGCGATAATTGAAAGCACTTCAAGCGCAGAGCGCGACAGTTTGCCCTCGTTTTTGTTTCCGTATTTTTCTTTGAGGGATTCCCAATAGTCTTTTTTGGGCGTAAGAACATAGCCGCCAGTAATTACCGAAAGTGCAATGCCTGAGTTTGGATTTTCATATTTTTCTTTGAGGATTTCAAGCGTCTGGGTAACGACATCGCCTGAAAGCTGCGTAATGTTCGCAATCGCATCGACAGTAAGCGGCTCGCTTTCGAGGAAAAGAACGGCCTCAACAAGCCCCGCTTCTTTTTCAAGATTTATATCCATAAGCGAGAAATATTATACTGAATCAACCAACTTTCTTCAACGAATTTAGGCAGCCTTGTACTTGCAGATTTTTATGTCACCGAACATGCGGTTCTGATAAATTGCCGCCATCTTGAATTTTACGGCCTCCAGAATCGCCATAAACGCGCAGATAACATCGAGAATATTTCCCTTGCGCACAAGCAAATCGGTAAACATACATTCATTGTGCTTTTCCAAAAGTTCGTTCATCAGAGTGATTTTTTCATTGACGGAGATTTCTTCGGTAATATCAAGGATTTTTTGGTCAGAATACTGGTTCATCAGCGTCTTGAAGATTTTTTGCATTTGCTCAAGCAAATCCCATGTGTCCACCCGCTCCCACAAATCTTTTTCCTCAAACGGAAGGACGCGCTGGATTTTATTCCGCTCGAAATTCCATTCGGTTTCATCCTGCTTTTCTTCAATAAGGTCAGAGAGTTTTTTAAATCGCTGGTATTCAATAAGGCGGTCAACCAATTCTTCGCGCGGGTCGTCAAAATCAAGGTCATCGTCCATTTTAAGCTCAACAGGAAGCATCATCTTTGACTTTATGTAGATAAGCCTCGCCGCCATGCTATAAAATTCCGACAAGTCAGTTAAATCCAACGATGCCGCATAATCCAGATATTCAAGGAACTGCTCGGTAATCTGCGCAATGGGAATATCGTAGATGTTGATTTTATTATCGCGAATCAAAGTCCAGAGCAAATCAAGCGGGCCGTCAAATTCTCCCACAGAATACCGCCGTTTCGATTTTGAGTCAGATTCATCAATTTCTGTTTCGCTTTCTGTCTGTGAGATAGCCTGCTCGTCCATATTCTGCCCCTATGTAGTCACCAGTTTTGCAAATTCGAGTGAATCAAGAAGTTTTTCAGCTCCCTGATTTCCGATGTGTGCAAGAGATTGCTCTAAAAAATCTCTCTTTTGAATATCGGCAGATTTTGGCAAAACTTCAAGCAACGGAATCAAAACAAAAGCCCGCTCTGCAATTCGGGGATGCGGAATCTCAAGATTTTTCATCGAGTCACAAGAATCCACAAAATGAATTTCTTCGTTTCCGTAAAGTTCAATATCAATATCAAGGCTTCGCTCACCGTTACGAATCTCGCGCTCTCGGTTCCGACCGAATTCCGCTTCAATTTCATGGATTTTCGCCAGCAGCGCATGAGCAGAAAGCTCCGTTTCGCCACAAACGGCCATGTTGTAAAAACACGCCTGATTTTCGACATACATCGGCCTTGTACGGTAGACTGAAGAAACAGAAAACTGCGAAAACACAGATGAAAGCCGCTGGCACGCGCGCGCAAGGATTTCAAGCGGTTCAAGAGAAGCAAAACTTTTATTCGACCCCAAGCCAAGCACAACAATCATACAGCCCCCTCATGTAACTCAGTATACCAAAGAAATTAAAAATTGAAAAATGAAAGTTAAAAAAATCTCTGTGCACTCTGTGTACTCTGTGAGGAATTTAAAGTATAATCAAATTTCCCTATGACTGACCTTTCTGATTTAAAAAACGAGCTGAATCCGGAGCAGTACGAAGCCGTCATGACGATTAACGGCGCGATTCTCATTATTGCAGGCGCGGGGAGCGGAAAAACGCGCGTGATTACCTTCCGAATCGCCCACATGCTCGACGCGGGCGTTCCACAGAGCGCGATTCTTGCCCTCACCTTCACGAACAAGGCGGCAAAGGAAATGAGCGAGCGAATCAAAGAGCTCACAGGCAAAAAACTTCCGCTTCTCACTGTGTCCACCTTCCACGCGTTCGGCGTGCGCATTTTGCGGCAGGAAATCGGTCTTTTGGGCTACCGCGAGAATTTTTCGATTTACGACGAGACCGACAGAAACGCGCTCATTAAGGAAACGGGGCGCGAGTTGCGTTATTCTCCAGAGGCACTTGATGTCTACCAAGTCGGCATTCTCATTTCTGACATCAAAACGGGGCGCAAGCACTGGACAATCGAAAACGAAATGTACAAAGAACTGTACGAAGGCTATCAGGAAGGGCTAAAGCTCTACAACGCGGTCGATTTTGACGACCTCATCACGCTTCCCATAAAAATTTTCCGCGAATTCCCCGAAGTGCTCGCAAAATACAAAGACCGCTACAAGTACATCATGGTGGACGAATTTCAGGACACGAGCCACCAGCAGTATGAATTCATGCGCCTTCTTGCCGAGAACAATGTCGCCGTGGTCGGTGACGATGACCAGTCGATTTACTCATGGCGGGGAGCGGACTATCAGAACATCGTGAATTTTGAAAAAGATTTCAAAGATGTCAAAGAAATCCGCCTTGAACAAAATTACCGCTCAACGGGCACGATTCTTGCGGCGGCGAACGGCGTAATCAAGCACAACACGAACCGCAAGGACAAGGAACTCTGGAGCGGAAACGGCGACGGAAAACCAATCGAAATCTACATGCCCGAAAACGAAACGGCTGAGGCGGCATTCATCGTGGAGTCAATCCAATCCACCGCGATTTCAGAAAAACGCAAATACGACGACTTCTGCGTGCTCATGCGGGCAAACACCCAGTCTCGTGCAATCGAAGAGGCTTTTTTGGCGGAAAACATTCCCTACACGATGAGCGGTGGCACGAGCTTTTTCCAGCGAAAGGAAATCAAAGACATTATCTCTTATCTCCGCGTCATCGCAAACCACGACGATGATGTGAACTTGCTCCGAATCATAAACACGCCCCGTCGCGGAATCGGTCGGGCAACAATCGAAAAACTCAACGAAATCGCAAAGAATCTCTCATGCTCACTCTGGGAAGCAATCAACGCACTTTTAGAAGTGGGCGACAACGAAGCGGATTTGTTTATGGCTGGCGGCACGACGTCCCAAGACAGCAAGTATTCTGACTTTGACGATGAGGATTTTTCCGAAAGCACGAAGCAAAATCTCAAAGCCTTTGCGGAAATAATCGAGGGCAACAAATCAATGCTCGGCGGTCACGGCTTGGCAAAAAAAGTGCGCACGATGGTCGAAAATATCCGCTACATGGACTACCTGATTGGCGAAAACCCAAAGTCCGAGAAAGCCGCTCGCTTCAAAATGCTGAACATAGAAAGTCTCATTGGCTCAATCGAGCGCTGGGAAAACAACCCCGATTCAGGAGACGCCACGCTCTACAATTACCTGAACCGAATCACGCTCCTCTCGCGCGACGACATGGACGACGACGAAAACTTGGGCAAAGTGAACTTGATGACGATTCACGCATCAAAAGGCTTGGAATTCCCTGTGGTGTTCATCGCAGGGGCTGAGGAAGGCTTGATTCCACACGGAAGAGCCGTTGACGAGGGCGGAGACGCGGCTGTGGAAGAAGAACGCCGGCTTTTCTATGTGGCAATCACCCGCGCCCGTGACAAACTGTTGATTTCATCTTGCCGAAGCCGCAGAAGGCAGAATTCCGCTGTCGAAAGCCAGCCGAGCCGTTTTTTGGACGAAATTCCGCCGCACTTAGTACAATACCACGAGCCGCAAAAAGAAGTGAGCGCGGACATGGCAATCGACCTGCTCCAGCAGATGAAAAAGAGATTTACCGCTCCGAAAGTTCCAGGTTTTTAAACATCCAAAGAAAAGACAGCCCCTGCTTCGGGCGCAACGCCTGCCAATCCATAGCCAGTTGCCTGAGCCATCTGCACATTCGTCTGGATTTTTGACTGCGTGCTTTGAATCAGTGCGTCAAGCTGTGAGTCGTCCATGTTTTCTGGGGCAACATTGAGTTTCGGCTGACTTTTCATAGAAATAAGCTGATTCAAAAGAGAATTAAGAATTTGAATTTTAGAAATCGGAACGCCCTGCTGATTTGGTTTGGCCGCAACGCCAGTCACATGATCAAAATGAGCGTAAATAACATTCGACTGTGAGACCGGCACATACAATTTTCCCTGACCACCAGAGATTACGCTCGTATAATTATAGCTATTTGCGTTCAATGAAATTCCGTTTACCATAATCTCACCTCCAGGCTCCCACCCAACTTTTTATCTAGTTACATTATCGGAGTATGAGGAAAAATGATTAGAAAAAAAGGAAGTGCCCCCTGCACGGGCCGTAATTTTTTAATTGAATTGGTTTCGCCACACTGAAATTCTTTCATCTATGGATTTTACCGCAGATTCTGAATCAGTGTTTGTCGCATCGACGAGATACGGAATAATCACGCGCTCTTTGAGGCTTTCCCATCGCGCAGGAAGCGAAAGCGGAGCCACCAAAGACGATTCCGCAGGCAAATTGCCGAGCAAATTCTTGTAGTACGAAGGGAAAACGCGTTCATTCACTGTTTTTATTGAAGAAAAGCCGTTGCAGATTCCAAATGTATTGGTATCGAGGTTCATTCTCATGGCCCGCTCAAGCAGGTTTTTCTGCGTAGATTCAGAAAAAAACCAGGTAATGAATTCGTAGGCCTTCCCAGCATTTTTTGTCTTTCGGTAGAGCGCAAGAGACGCAAGGTCATCATTCACAAAAATTTTTCCGTCTTTTGAAAACCAGCGGAACGAAATATTTTCAGTTTGTTCCGAAGAGATGTTGAAAAAACCATCACTTTTCGTGTAGGCAAAAAGACAGCGATCAGAATTGACAAGTTTATAATCCGGCATGTACAGATATTTAAAAGAAAAATCCTGCTCCGCGCTCGTACCACCGTTTTTTTCACGGCTCCATGATTTCAGATATTCAATAGACGAAGTAAGAGAATCAGCATTCCATGAAAAACTCGTTGCCTTTTCTGCGAATTCCGCGCCATTCATTTTAGCGACATGGAACATAAACGCGGCATTCCAAGAAGGAGCAAATCCCATCTTTACAAAAATTTCGTCTTTTGATTTTTGATTGAACAGACTGCCCGAATCACAAATCTTGTCTGAATCAATGAGCATATTCTCGCCGACCAAATTCTGATTTTTGCCAGAAAAAATAATCGTCGGAACATTAAAACTCACTGGTATCAAATACTGCCGTCCGTTGATTTTTCCGTATTCAAGAAGCGGCGCATACAGTGACGATGGATTTATACCACGCCGATTAAACACACGGTCAAGCGAGGCAAAATTCTTTTTGATTCGAGCATTCCGCAAAAACGAGCCGATTACGATGTCAGGATTCTGCTCATCCTTTGCGGGCGGCAGCGAAGAGGCAAGCTTATCTTTGTAGACAACAACAGCCTTTGCCTTATTTTGCGCCACATTGAAGAATTCAACATACGACACAATTTCAGGCCGATCTGTCCAAATCACGACAGGACGAGACTCACCGCAAGAGATAAAAAGAAAGAAGGAAGAAAGAAAAAAGAAAAACTGAACTACAAAACGAAATAATCTTTTCAAATTGAATTTCCACCATATTTATCACACGGATTCAATTTTGCTAACTCAAAATTACAAGAAAAAGTCTAAAAAGGGATTCCGTAGGAATCCCCAATCCGTGTGACATTGTTTTATTTTGCAAATTCTTCCGCAGTTTCATAAATCGCGGTGTACACTTCATCGATTTTTGATTCATCAACGGAACTAAAGGCAACACGAAGCGTGGAAGAATCGATTGAAATAGTGCCGATTTGCTTTTCATGCAGGATTTTAAGGCGCAATTCTTCAGCATCACACTTTGTGCGGAAACTCATAAAGTAGCCCGAATTGAATGGAAGTGCCTCAAGCACGCTCGATGTATGAGAATCAACGAACGCACGGACTTTTTTATACCGTGCCTCAAGAACCTGACGGAAAGCCGCCTTTTCTGATTCAATGTGAGAATCTCCGAACGCTTTGAGCGAAATTGACTGGCTGGGAGTTGAAGAACAGCTCACAGAAGAGCGAATCAATCCCATCAATTTTTTCTCCAAAGCAAGATACTGCTCATCGCTCATGCCCTTTCCGCCAAAGGTAAGGAAACCACAGCGGAAGCCCCACACGAAGTCTTCTTTTGTGGGTCCGTCAATTTTGACCGCAAGAACATTTTCGTGCAAATTGGCAAATTCCGCGAACAGAGACTGAGGATAAATATCTTTTTCGTAGTTGAGGCCAAAATATGCATCGTCATCCCATACGATGATTTTTGTGCCCTTTTCGGCAAATTCTTTTATGACAGAAATAATCTGCTGAGCCTCGCTGTTTGTGGGCGAATATCCGCTTGGATTCTGCGGAAAGTTGAGCAACACACGCACCGAGCCTGACTTCGCTTCGATTGCAAAGGCAGTTCGGAATGATTCAAGGTCAAACCCATTGTTTTTGAACATATTGAATGTGTGAAGCTCAGAGCCACGCCGAGTTTCCACAATGAGTGAATAATTGTCCCATGATGGATTTGCCGCCAAAAGCGGATGCTGTTCATCAATAAAAAGGTCAGAAAGATATGAAATACCAGCCGTAAGACCAGGAACGACCACAGGATTTGAAGTTGCCACGCCTGCCAGAGACGGATTTTTTTTGAGCATGAGTTCTTTCCATTTTTTGCGCAAGTCAGGAAGCCCTGCTGTAGGCGCATATGCAACAAGTTCGCTCGCTGAAAGCTGTGGCGCGAAGTTCTGGATTGAAGGAAGAGCAGCAGGCTTGCCATCGATAATGGTAGTGCCGATAGTAGCATTCGCAAGTTTACCGAACTGCTTTGCCTCGCCCCCCTGAGAAATAATTCCGCGCGGGAAGAAAATGCGAGTTCCTAAATCAGATAAAAGTTCTCCGGCAACTGTCCCCCGAAGAGTGTCGTTCAATTCTTGTGCCAATGGATTTAACATAATAAAAATATTTTATCTATTGAAATATTCAGTGTCAATTAAAATAATGCATAAATATTCATAAAAACGCTAGAATTTTCAATATTTTTGCATAAAAGTGCATTTTATCATCTGTCGCTAAACCCGCTCCATTTTCGGAGTTTCGCCACATTTTCAAGAAGCGCGTCGATTTCTTCTTCGGTGTTGTAGAAATAAAGGCTTGCCCGTGCGGTGGCTGGCTCTCCGAGATACGCTCCGAGCGGCTGCGCGCAATGATGACCCGCGCGGATTGCGATGTTTTCCTCGCTCAAAAGCGTGGCGATGTCGTGCGGGTGAACGCCGTCCACCGTAAAAGTGACGATTCCGCACCGTTTTGTGCCGTCTTTGTTTCCGATGATGTTCACATGCGGGATTTTTTTCATTCCCTCGATGAGACGAACAGCAAGAGCGTTGTCGTGCTCAGTGATTGTGTCCAAGCCGACCGACTGAATGTAGCGGATTGCCGCCGCCATTCCCACCGCGTCGCCCGCGCTCACCGTGCCCGCCTCGAATTTGTGCGGCACTTCCGCCCAAGTCGCGCTTTCTTCGGTGACATATTCAATCATCTCGCCGCCGCGCAAGAACGGTGGCATGGCTTCAAGAAGTTCCAGTCTGCCCCACACCGCACCGATTCCCATAGGACCGCAGAGTTTATGCCCGCTCATCGCAAAAAAGTCCGCGCCCAAATCCTGCACATCGACTTTGATATGCGGAGTTGACTGCGCCCCGTCCACCACCATGACCGCGCCGTTTTTGTGCGCAATCTCGGCGATTTTTTTGATTGGGTTCGTCGTTCCCAAGACATTCGACACATGCGTGAGCGAGACGATTTTTGTCTTCGGCGTGATTTTTGCGTACTCGCTTTCGGGGATTTCGCCCGTTTCCTTATCGACATACATGAATTTTAAGACCGCGCCCTTTGTGTCACGAATGTACTGCCAGGGGAGAATGTTCGAGTGATGCTCCATAATCGAGATGACGATTTCGTCTCCCGCATTCACATGCGCTATTCCGTAAGTGTTCGCGATAAGGTTCAATCCTTCCGAAGTGTTCCGCGTAAAAATGATTTCCTTTGCTGACGGCGCGTTGATGAATTTTGCGACCGTTTCTCGCGCATCCTCATACGCCTTCGTTGCCCGCTCGCTCAAAGAGTACAAGCCGCGCAGGGGATTTGCGTTCTGAGTGGCATAAAAATGAGTCATCGCGTTCAAAACGATGTAGGGTCGCTGAGCCGTTGCCGCCGTGTCCAAATAAACAAGCCCTGAGTTATCGACAGAATTTTTTTCATCAATCGCCTTAAAAAGCGGAAAATCATTTCGGAATTTGTTCATAAAAGAAGTATAGCCTTTTTCCGCCCGATTGAGAAGTGGTTTAACCTAGAATTTTAGTAGGTTTTTTCTACTTTTATGCGTTTTCGCGCGCAAGTTTTGAAATCTCATCGGCCATTTTTTCAAGCGGAACTTGCTTTTGAACGCCACCAAGCTCAAACGCAACCTTTGGCATACCATACACGATTGCCGTTGCTTCGTCCTGACCAAGCGTCCAAGCACCCTGCTTTCGCATTTCAGCAAGCTCTACCGCGCCGTCCTTACCCATACCCGTCATAATTACGCCGAGCGCACGGTTCTGGTAGACTTTTGCGACTGACTCAAAGAGAACATCGGCAGAAGGTCGGTGACCGTTTCGCTGCGGTTCCTGAGAAAGACGGAGCATTTTTTTACCGAGCGGAGTTGCTTCAACATAGATATGATAGTTACCTGGAGCAATGTAGATATTGCCACCAAGAATTTCCTCGCCGTCTTCGGCTTCTTTGACAGTGAGCGCACAGATTTTATTGAGCGAATTTGCAAATTCTTTTGTAAAACCCGCCGGCATGTGCTGAACGACCAAAACAGGCTGTTTTAAGTGCGGGTCAATCATTTTGAACACATCACGGAGCGCGTTTGGACCACCCGTTGAAATACCGATTGCAATGACTTCGATTTTGCCAGGCTTGCGGAGCGGCTCAATAACGGCAGGACCTTTTGCTTCTGCAGCACCAAACGAAGTTGAAAGCGAAGCGGTTTTAGTCTGAGTGCTCGCAAGGAATTCTTTTGCTTTGTCCGCACCCATTTTTGAGGCAAGTTTGCGCTCAACAAGGCGATCTGAACCAAGATTTGAAAAGAAGTCGCTTGAACGAACCTGCTTTCCGTGACGACGCGCATACGAGCCACCGTAAGAAGCAATGAGTTCGATAAGACGGTCCGAAACAGAACTGATGTCGGCAGAAATTGAGCCATTTGGCTTAGTAATGAAGTCAGCAGCACCAAGCTCAAGACATTCGATAGTGACAGCAGCACCCTTTTCGGCAATACTCGACAGAATGATGACAGGAATATCGACTTTATTCTGCTTGCGCCAGCGAAGGAATTCAACACCAGTCATAACAGGCATTTCGATGTCAAGGATAATGACATCAGGTTTATACAGAGAAAGTTTTTCCAAAAGGAACTGACCGTTCATGGCCTTGCCTGCAACAGACAAGCCTTCGGTTTCGTCAATGACACGAGAAATAAGATTGCGCATGAGCGCAGAGTCATCACAAATAGCAACAGCAATATCTTCCATAAAGTTTCCTCCCTACTAAAAAAGAGAGTCTGCAAGAAAAAAACTTGCAGACCATAGAATCAACAAAATAATGCGATTAGACCTGCTTTTGATACAAACATGCCCAATCAGTCTTTAAGAATTCGAATTTGGTATCCATACCGAACAAACTTTCTGAGTGTCCGATAAACAAATATGAATGTGGAGCCATTGAGTTCCAGAATCGGTCGATAACATTTTTTTGCGCTGGCTCATCGAAGTAGATGAGAACGTTTCGGCAGAATACAACATCAAGATTGCGCGCACCAGAATCGTTACGAAGATTGTGGTAGTCGAACTTGATGGTGGACATGAGTTCTGGCTTTACCTGATAGCCACGATCGTTCTTGGTAAAGAAGCGGTCAAGGTATTTTTGCGGAATACCCGTGATTCGAGCCTCTGGATAAAAGCCCGCCTGACCTGTCATAAGACATTTAAGGGAAATATCTGAGGCGGTGATTTGGAATTTGTATGGCGGTGGCAAAACATCTGCCAAAATCATAGCGATTGTGTACGGTTCTTCGCCCGTTGAGCAGCCAGCACTCCAAATACGAACAGTATTATCGCCCGTTTTTCGCTTATTTTCGAGAACATGGGGAATGACATAATTGACGAGTGCATCAAAATGCGGCTGATTTCGGAAGAATCGTGTAAGGTTCGTCGTAACAGAGTCGAGCATAATCTTCATCTCTTCTTTGTTTGACATGACGAGACGATAATACTCTTCAATTGAATCGAGCTGCTTTTCGCGTAATTTTTCTTTTAAACGGCTGTCCAAAATGGAACGGTTTGTAGCCGAAAAGGTGATTCCGCTTTCGTCATAGATGACTTTTCGGAACATATCAAATTCTGCATCAGTAAGTAAATCTGCCATAATCCTTATTATACACCCTTAGTTCGTAATTGTAAATAAATTTAAAATCACTTATAATTTCTTTATTATAACGCAAAAAATGAAAAAGTCATATTCTTTCTTGCTAATTATTTTCGTTTTTTTCTCTTTTTCTTGCTCGCTCAATTACCTCAAAGGCGAAAATTCCGAAGACACCATTCCAGAATTTTCTTTTAAAAATGCCGACTACACAAAATACGAATCTGGCAAAAAAAATGTTGCATTAAAAGCCGAGCAGTTAGAGCAGTACAAAAGCGACAATGCCGTCTTCGCAAAAAACGCCGAATTTGAAACCTTCGACAACGAGGGCAAAGAAGAAACGAGCGGCTCATGCGAACTGATTGCCGCAAATACCAAAAAAGAAATTTACACGCTCTACGGAAACATAAACATAAATCTCAAAAAACAAGAAATGGAAATTGCAGCTGACTCCCTCAACTTCAACAAAAAAACAGAGCAAATCACGAGCGGAAAGAGCAGCGAAGTCCAGCTTACCAAAAAAGACATAAAAATGACGGGCTATGGTTTCAGCGCAAGCGGAGTCAGCAAAAGCTTTTCATTCGTAGACACGGTTTCGGGAACAATAACAACAAACGATGAGGTGCAATCAAACGATGAATAAGATTTTCATTTTTTTACTCTGCCTCATACCAACTGCCCTTTTTTCAGAAGAAATCCAATTTAAGGCCGATTCAATGACGGGCGTTTCCGGCAGCAAAACCGATAAAACAAAACTTTCAGGCAATGCGTTTGTCAAAACATCCACTATGGAAATAAAAGCCGACAGTATTATTCTTAATGGCGATGATTTCAGGTACATTACGGCAGAAGGAAATGTCGACGGAAAAAACACCGAGACTAAAATGGATTTTACCTGTGGCCGTCTGCGCTACGACCGAGAAACAAAACTCGCCCGCCTCGAAGATAATGTGCATATGGTCGACCTTGAAAATGATGTCACTACCGATGCGCAAATCATCGAATACAACCAAAACAAAGAAATAGCCACCATGCAGATTGGTGTTTCGCTCAAACAAAAAAACAACACTTGTACGGCGGCATTCGCAATCTACCGAAAAGGCGCACAAATGCTCGAAATGAGCGGAAATCCAAAAATCGTACAGGGCGATGACACATTCCGCGCTCAGGAAATTATACTGAACCTCGATTCTCAGGAAATCACGCTTTCAGGCAGAGTCTCAGGCACAGTCACCGATTCTAAAAAAGAAGAAAAGAAGCCAGAAGAAAGTGCTCAGAAAACAGAAGTGCAGGAATCAAATGCAGGAACTGTGGGCGAAGAAAAGCCTCAGTTGCCTGCGATTACGGATATTTTGAACAGCGAAGAGCAGGGAGAAGTGAGCAGTGAGCAGTGAGCAGTTAGAAGTTAGAAGTGAGCCGTATCATACCCTTCGCGTTTCTTCGCTGTATAAATCTTTTGGGCGGAAGAAGGTTGTGCAGGGGGTGGATTTTCAGATGCACACGGGCGAAGTGTTGGGCTTGCTCGGACCGAACGGCGCGGGAAAGACGACGAGTTTTTATATGATTGTCGGATTTTACAAGCCCACTTCAGGCGAAATTTTCTTGGATAACAAGCGAATCACGCCGTTCCCCATGTTCAAACGCGCCCAGCTCGGTATCTCGTATTTGCCGCAAGAGCCGAGCGTTTTTAAAAAACTCACCGTTGAAGAAAACATTTGGTCAATTTTGGAAACGCGCCCCGATTTAACGCGCAAAGAAAAAAAACAAAAACTAGAAGAATTGATTGAAGAATTTGCAATCGGCAGAATCAGAAAGCAGCTTGCCTACACGCTTTCAGGCGGTGAACGCCGCAGAACGGAAATTGCGCGTTCACTTGCGATTGAGCCAAAATTTCTCTTGCTCGACGAGCCGTTTGCGGGAATTGATCCAATCGCCGTTGCCGACATTAAAGGCATGATAAAATTGCTCGCGAATCGCGGAATCGGCGTTCTCATTACCGACCACAATGTGCGCGATACGCTCGAAATCACCGACCGCGCAATTATCGTGAGCACGGGGCAAATCTTGATTCAAGGCACCAAGCAAGAAATCATCGACAGCCCCGAAGCCCGCGAGATTTATCTGGGTGAATCGTTCCACATGTAGGGAGCCGGTCGCCAAAGGCGAAGAAACTCACGAGGTGAGTTTCTAGGCGAGTCTCGGCGAAAGCTATGCTTGAGCCGCTTTTGTCAACATTTCCAAATTGCATCGCACTGGCTCACTGGCGGCGCTTTCGTGAAGATGAAGACCGTTTCCGAGACAGTTTTTCCAATTTTTGCATGAGGCGCATTTTCCGACTTTCGCCCAGCGTCTATCCCGCATATTCTGATAGCGTTCGTTCCAAATCCGCATAAATTCAAAATTTTCTTCGTACATGTTTCCCTGAATAAAGTCTTTTGCTCGCACGGAAAGACAAGCCGAAACCGAGCCGTCGCACATCACGCTTCCGACATTCACGCCGCCACGGCAGAAAAAGAAAAAATCCCGCGCTTTTAATTCATACTCGCCCAAGTAGCCTTCGCACGAATAGTTGAGGTGAATCGACTTTCCGTCAGTATTTTTGTATGTTCGACTCTCTGTGATAAAATCCATAAGAGAGCGGTACTCATCGTTTGAAAGCGCAAGGTCGTTCTGTGCGGCACGACCTTCAGGGAAAATCGAAAAAATTCGCCAGTTCTGAACGCCGAGGCCAATGAGATACTCACGAAAATCTTTAAGCGAAGAAAGGTTTCCCCGATGAGCGCATGTTATCACATCAAAAACGAGCCGACCGGGAAATTGCCGTTTAAAACTGACCGCCATTTTTATCGCCTCACGCACATGCTCAAAAGAATGTTCGTTCTGACGAAGATGATTGTGCTCGTTTTCAAAGCCGTCAATGCTAAAACTGATTGAAGTGAGTCCCGCATTCAAAAGCGAGACAAAGCGTTCGGGAGTGAGAATCAGCGCATTCGTGACGATTCCCCAGCGAAAACCGCGTTTTTTTATCTCACGCCCCGCCTCTTCCAAATCATTTCGCAAAAGAGGCTCCCCGCCCGTAATGCAGACCGTCAGTTTTTGATACGGATTGTTCGCTTTTATGTCATCGAGCACGCGCACAAAATCAGCGACAGGCATATCTTTTACACCGCTCACGCTCAGACAGTCGCTCCCGCAGTGAAGGCAGTGCAGATTGCAACGCAGCGTACATTCCCAAAAAAGATAGCGAAGTTCGTGCTTTTTGATTTCATTGTCGCGGTACAAGCGAAAAATCGCCTGTTTGAGTTTGTTCGGCATCTTATTCGGCGTTTTCGAGCGTCACATTTTCGTTTCGGTCATCAAAATTGAGCGTAACAGCAACATCTTTTTGCTTGAAAGAACCGTTTTCCTCGCCATCAATATCGGTAAACCGAAGTGTATATGAGCCTTCAGTCAAATCTCGGAATTCATACCAGCCATCAGAATCAGTTACTTTCGAGTCTTTTGCATCGCTCCCCCTGTATAAAACGACGGGAATTCCTTTGATTGCCTGTTCCGTTCCGTTGATGTTTCCTTTGACCGTTCCATACACATCGAATTCGTTTTCTTCATACACGCCGTAGCAAGAAGTGAGCGTTCCAATGCCCAAAATGCCCAACACAGTGCCAACGATTCTCTTCCATGTCCAGTTGATTTTATCTCGCATCATTTTTTCTTCTTTTCTCATTTTAGACTCCGACCGCCACTTTTATTTTAACATAATTTAAAGAAATGTAAAGACAAAGAGAAGAATTTAAAAACCGAAGCACAAGCCGATTCTTGGAACGACAGCGATATTGGAAAAACTGTGACGATAAGTGAGTTCATCGGAATCTGAATGTGAACCGTCCCGTGAAACACCAAGCGAACCACCGCCAAAAATGACCGTCGATATATCCAGCCCAGAAAAAAGCGAAAGACGCTCACCAAGTTTGACGATAAAAACGCCGTCAAGTCCCGAAGTTAGCGCAACTTCCGTGACCGTGTAGTGCAGTTCATCGGAAACCGTTTCAAGATAAGAGGAAGCATCACAGTCCAAAACACCGCCTTTCAGTTCCGAAAAACCGTGAACAGCAAGAAGATATTTTTCAGTCTTTAGAGGTGCAAAACCAACGCCGAATTTCCCAGAAACAGCATTAACAAGCCCGCCGATAAAAAAATCTGATGAGATGTCAGGAACTTTCATAGCCATAAATCCCGCCCCGACTCCGAATACAAAAGAAAGACGGCTTTCCTTCACGATAAGTTTGTTCCAGTTTATGAATGCCCCGAATGATTTTTCATCAACGGTATCGCCAAAATCAAAATATTTCCGCGAGTGAGACTTTTTCGCCTCAAAAGTGCTGGCTTCAATCGGAAAAGAAAAATGAAAGGCATGAACGCTCGTGTTTTCAGCAAACAAGGGCAAAGAAAAGAGAAGAATCGCAACCAAACACCCAATACGCTTCATACCGCTCTCGTATAATCCACAGATATGCACGGACAAGCGCAGATTAAAAAAAATCTGTGTAATCTGTGTAATCTGTGTTTTTTACTTTTTCAATTTTCAGTTTTCAGTTTACTTACGCCAAGCACGCGTCAAGTTCGGCAGAAATCGCTTTTTTGTCGAGGTTTTGCCCGATGACGCAGAGTTTTACCATGCGGTCGCCCACCGTTTCATCCCATTCTTTTTTGATTTCGGGATTTGCCTCAAGGATTTTCTCCTGCTCTTTTTTGGGAGCGGCGGCAATCCACTGTCCTGAGTAGCCCGCCTGAATCTGCCGTCCGCTTGTCTCAAAGACATATGCCATTTCCTGCTCATCGCTGAACCAAAGCAATCCCTTGCAGCGAATGATGTTCTTTGGCCATTTGTTTGCGTATTCGTCGAGTTTCTGGCGGTCGAACGGCTTTCGGCGGTAGTAGATGAATGTGCCGATTCCGTATTCGTCTTCGCTTTCCCCCTCGTGCCTGTGCTCGTGGTGATGATGGTGGTGACCGTGCTCGTCTTCATCGTGGTCATGATGATGCTCGTGCTCTTCATGTTCATCGTCGTCATCATCATCGTGGTGGTGATGTTCATGTTCTTCGTGCTCGTCATGGTCGTGATGATGATGTTCGTGTTCGTGTTCATCTTCATCGTCGTCATCGTCAACTTCGCCTTCTTCAAGCTGCTTGCACCAGCCCGCGCTTGCATAGACGGTTTCAAATTCAAAGCTTCCCGTTGCGAGAATATCACTCACAGGAACATCGCCGTGGCTTGTTTCGATAATCTTTACGCCAGGGTGCAACACTTCGATAACTTTGCGGACTTTCTTGAACTGGTCTTCAGTGACCAAATCCTTTTTGTTGATAACGAGCGTTGAGCAGAACTCAATCTGCTGAACCAAGAGCGACTCAATATCTTCCTCACCGATTGCCTCTTTTGCAAGCAATTTGTCTCCGCCCGCGAATTCGTCAACCAAGCGGGCAGCGTCAACCACGCCGACCACATTGTCGAGTTTGCCGTTTTTAATAAGCTCCAGCTCTTGAGCGATTGGCATTGGCTCGCACACGCCCGAAGCCTCAATCATGATATAGTCGTATTTGCCCGTCTTGATGAGATTTTCGATATTCTGGGCGAGCTGGCTTTTGAGCGTACAGCAGATACAGCCGTTTGTGAGCGGAACGATGTCGCTCGTGTCGGTGATTTTCGCTCCGTCAGCAATCAATTTTGCATCTACATTTACTTCGCCGATGTCATTTACGATAACGGCGACCTTGTAGCCTTCCTGATTGTTAAGCACTTTATTGAGCAATGTGGTTTTTCCCGCACCGAGATAACCGCAGAGCAATGTCATTGGGGTAAGATTTTTAGCCATTTTTAACTCCTATTTTATCCACAGATTAACACAGATTTACACAGATTAAAATTACAATTTGTGCAGTATGTATGTCAGAGGGAAGTTTTTCTTTATAAATATACTGAATTTTTTGTTAATCGACTATAACAATTACACAAATATTTTTATTTTTGCTATAATTTATGCTATGGAAGTCATACGAGCAAACATTTTGGGATTTTGTGCAGGAGTCCGAAGAGCAGTGCTTGCCGCTGAAAAGGAACTGAATCAAAACAAAAACGGGCAGGTTTACACGCTCGGACCGTTGATTCACAATCCCGTTGCTCTTGAAAACCTTGCCAAGCGCAATCTTAAAATTCTTACGGAAAATGAAATTCCAAACCTCAAAGAAACTGACACGGTTCTCATACGCGCACACGGTGTTCCGCCAGAAACAGACAAAAAAATCCGCGAAAAGGGCGTGCATCTTGTCAATGCCACTTGTCCGCTCGTCACAAAAAGTCAGAAAACCGCTGCAGAATACGCCGAACAAGGCTACATAATCTTTTTTGCGGGTGATAAAAATCATGGCGAAGTCGTTGGAATCGAAGGATATGCAAAAGAAGCTGCAAAAAAAACAAGCATTCCCCTTCATTTTATTCTCATAAAGGATGTCGAAGAATTAAAAACTGAAATTGCCCGCTTGCAAAAAGAAGGCGTTTTGTCCGAAGAATCAAAAATCGTTCTCCTTTCGCAAACGACATTCAGCATCAAAACATTTGCACTCTTGCAAACCGAGTTAAAATCACTTTTTCCACAAGCACAGATAATCAGTTCAATCTGCCCGGCCACTCATGAACGGCAAGACAGTCTTGTTGAACTTTGTGCGCATGTTGACGGAGTAATTGTTATCGGTGGCAGAACAAGCGCAAACACAAACAGGCTCTTTACGACCGCAGAAAAACTCTGTAAAAAAGCCGTCTTAATCGAAAAGCCAGAAGAAATCCCCGAAGATTTTTTTACTCTAGAAAAGGTAGGTATTACCGCCGGTGCCAGCACTCCCGACAGCACAATTGAAGAAGTCGTCAGCCGATTAACACAGACTAACACGGATTAAAAATTCCTCACAGAGCACACAGAGTTCACAGAGATAGTTCCGTACTACAAAAAAAAATAAACCACAGATGACACCGATTACACAGATATAAAAAAATCCACAGATAGGCACAGATTTTCACAGATTTTTAAATATAATCTGTGACATCTGTGTAATCTGTGGTTAAAACAAAGTTCTCCCTTACGAGAAAGCCTTAATTGCACATTGCTAATTGCTAACTGCTAACTTCAGATTAGTCAACATCATCCACTTCGTCTTCTTCTGCACGGAACTGAATGACATTTGGATTTGAAACAGTCTGGAACTTCTGATTCTTTCGGACTGCGAGAATGAACGCGCCCGCAATAAAGATAGAAGAATAACAACCTGAAATCAAACCGACAGTGAGTGCAAGAGAGAAGTCGTGGATTGTTCCCGTTGTGAAGAAGAACAATGCCAACACTGCGAACAAAGTTGTGAGTGTGGTGATGATTGAACGGCTCAATGTTGAAGTGAGAGCTGAGTTCAAAATCTCTTTGAATGTCTTTGCCTCAACGACTTTGATGTCGCTTCGTACGCGGTCCAAAATAACGACCGTCGCGTTGATTGAGTAACCGATAATCGTAAGGATTGCCGCGAGCGTGGTGGTGCTGAATTCCATCTGAATGAACGAGATGAACGAGACCATAATAAGCGAGTCGTGAATGATAGCGATAACAGCCGCAAGCGCGAAATCCCAATGGAATCGGATTGCAGAGTAAATGAAAATCAAGACGAGCGTTGCAAGAACGAGGATGATTGAGTCGCGAATCAAGGTCTGTGAGAACTGTGCGCCGATAAAGTCAGATTTTGTGATGACGATTTTTTCAACGCCGAATTTGTCAGTGAGAGCCTTGTTTGCTTCTGCCTGCACATTCTTGCTTTCTTCGCCCGTAACGCCCATGCGGATTTGGAAGCCCTTTTCGCTTTCAGAGCCGATTTCTTTGACATCAACATTGGCGAAATCTTTAAGAGAATCACGAACTTCATCAGCCGTAACCGTAGAATTTTCGTCCGCAACAAACAAGCGGAGCGGATTTTCGCCCAAGTTTTTTGAGGCGCCAGAAGTAACGAACAAGCCGTTACGAGGCAGGACAACTTCTTTTTTGATGTGAGCCGAAACACCGTTTACCGTGTTGATTTTTGCGGCAAGTTCAGAAACCGTTTCGACAGACGAATACGGGATTGACTCGGTGCGGTTTTCTTCGCCGATACCGCTCACGACTACATCAACACCGTTCTCTGAAACATCGAGAGAAACCGTTGCCGTACCGTTGTAGGTAACTTCAAGAACAGTGTCTGCGATTTTAATTTCTTCAATCATACCCGGCTTGAAGTCAAGACCGAAGTTGATTCCGCGAGTTGCCGTTGAAGCGATACCCGCGATGATGATTACTGCGCTCAAAATGACAGCACAAGGGAAAAATTTGCTAAATTGGATTACCTTTTTCATTATTTTACTCCCCAGCCGATGCTCATTGTCTTTCGGTTCATAACCTCAGTGTTGAAGTCGAACATGAGACGAGAAACTACGAGAGCTGTAAATACTGATGAACAAACACCGATTGCAAGCGAAACCGCGAAACCTTGAATTGAGCCAGTTCCGAGTTTTGAAAGGAAAGCGGCCGCGATAAATGTGGTGATGTTAGAGTCCATGATTGCCCAGAACGCGTTGTCGAAACCAGCGGCGATTGCGGCGGCTCGGCTTTTTCCGTTCTTAAGCTCTTCTTTGATACGCTCGAAGATGATGACGTTTGCGTCGACTGACATACCGACCGTAAGAATCATACCTGCGACAGAAGAAAGCGTGAGCGTGAGGTTGAACGCGCTCAAAACAGAGAACATGATGTACATATTCAAGATTTGCGCGACAACCGCATTGAAGCCCGCACCAGTGTAGTACAAAATCATAAAGATAAGGACTGCCGCCAAGCCCCAAAGGAGCGCGTTCAAGCCCTGTTTGATTGCCTGCTCGCCAAGAGAAGCACCAACGACCTGCTGGCTTTCAACTTCAAGCGGCACATTGAGCGAAGCGGTCTGCAAAACTTTCTGAATGTTCTGAGCCTCTTCGACACTGAACCCGCCCGAAAGCGAAACCTGACCGCCGTTGATTGCCTGACGGATTGTTGCGGCTGACTTTACTTTGTTGTCGCTTACGATTGCAAGGCGTTTTCCGACATTTGCGGCAGTGAATTCGCCAAAGATGACCGCCCCTTCGCTGTCAAGCACAAAGTTGACTTCTGGTTGGTTTGTTGTTTGGTCAGCAGAAACGATTGCTGATTTGACATGCTCGCCGTCAAGCGCGATTTCCTTTTTGACAACGATAAAGCCTGTGCGCTCGTCAAGACCGTAATCGTCCTTGATGTAGTAGCCCATGACTTCAGTATCAGCAGGAATAATAGAAGAATCGATTAACTTTCCGTCTGAATTAAATGTTGTAGCAGGATTCTGATTGTAGTATGCATTGAATGCATTTGTGGCATCTTCATCAACAAGGCGGAAATTGAGGATTCCCTTACCCATGATGATAGTGTTGACGCTTTCGCGGTCAGCCGCACCAGGAATTTCGATGTAGATGCGGTCTTCGCCCTGCTGACGAATAACTGGTGAAGTAAGACCGAATTTATCGATTGAACTTGTTAAAGTTTCGATGGTCTGAGCCATTGCGTCCTTTTTCCACTGAGTCTCGTCCGAAATCTCGTTCCCCTCTGCCTTTTTAGCGGCAAGAGCTTCGTCAAGATTCGCACGAACGATGATATTCATACCACCGCTCAAATCCAAGCCGAGCTTAACTGATGAATTGTAGCGTTTTTTAGCCGCCAAGATTTCATCACGGTATTTGCCTTCGATAACAGCAGACAAATCAGCGCGGGCATTTGAGCCTGTGAACGAATTAAGAATCGCACTGACGCTCATGACAGCTGGAGTTTCAGGAACTTCCATGCCAGCAGCCTTGTACGCCTTTGCCGTGTCTTTGTAATTCTTTTTTGCGGCTTTTACAAGATAATCGTAAGAAGAATCAAGAACAGCGTCTGGATTTGCCTTTGCGATTGAAACCAGATTGTCAACTTCTTCTTTTGCTTTTACGATTGTGTAGTCCTTGATTTTTTCGAGAGAACCGAGAGCCAAGCTCTGCTGATCCTTTGGAGTGCGCGCATACCAGCTGATTGACGGCCAGAGGAACGCGAAACACACAGCAAGAACTACCAGAATAATGATAAAACGACTTCGTTTGTTCATTTTTTTTTACTCCGGTGTTTTTATTTATTCGGCTTTTTCTGAATCAGAAGATTCAGCAGCTTTTTTTTCGATTGATTCTGTTTTTTCAGATTTTTCTGACTTTGCAGGAGCGTCCGCTACAACGCCTGCGATTGCAGAACGGTTGAATTCGATTTTTGTGCCCTCGTCAACCTTTACGATGACCGTTTTTTCTTTTGTTTGAGAAACGATTCCGTGAATTCCGCCGATCGTAACGACTTTGTCACCCTTTTTGAGTGCGTCAATCATTTTCTGAGTTTCTTTCTGTTTTTTATTCTGAGGACGAATAATGAAGAAATAGAAAATAGCGATGATGAGAACGAACGGTACTACAGACATAAGAGTCTGACTGCTTGTGGCCCCGCCCGCCGCCTGAAGTAATGGTACAAAAAACATTTTTGTCTTCCTTCCTAATTTAAAATGGTGAAGACATTATATCACAAACGGCAAGTCAAATCAACTGATTTAATAAAGTTTGAAATCAGCAGATTCTAATTTCGTTTTAAAAGATTCTCAAGATTCTGGTTCAGGACTCTGAGCGATTCATCATTCGGAGAAAGAGCTACGACCTGCTTTAAATAGTACTGGGCTTTGCGGTATTCTTTTTTTTCAAAATAAATCTGATACAGACGGAACAGTGAATCTTTGTTTCGGGGATTTGCCGTAAGACTTGAGCGCAAATCGGCAAGCACGGCATTTTCTCCCGATGCAAGAAAACTCCGTTCATAATAGAGGAAACTTTTCATTCGGGCGGCAGAAGTCGGAATCAACTGATTTATCAGATGCAAGGCCTCTGCATTCCGTTTTGTGGAGACCAGCACATCGATATACGACTGCACGACTTCTTCATCCGTGCTGTTCTCGTTGTACAAATTAGAAGCATACCGCCATGCCTCGTCCTTTTTGTTATCCGACAGGCAAATTTTTATGTGCGTAAAAAGCACGGAGCGCGGAATATTTTCTTTTTTAATCAGTTCGGAACTTGCCTTATACGCTTCGTTCCATTTTCGGGCGGCAACCATCGATGAAATTTTTATCTGCAAGGCCTCAAAATTGCCGCTGTCGTTCGCAAGGATTTGATCGGCAAGCTCTTCCCCGCTTTTTCCCGCGATTTTAGAGCCAGTCTCTGACGCAAGGGAAGCCGCGCTCAAAATGATTTCAGAATCCTCAGGGTATAACACAAGGGCGTTTTCGATGGTAGCAGTGGCGGCAGAAATATTTTTGTTCCAGTTTTTTTGAACGGCAAAGCGGAGCACCAAATAATCGCGCGAGCTGGAATCTTTTTTTGCATAGGCATCGAGCAAGGACGCGGCCCGAATATACTCGCCCTTTTTTACGAGAATTCGCGCCCGAAACAGCAGATAATAGGAATTTTCAGGCTCTATCTGCAAAACGCGGCTCACATACAGTTCGGCAGTGGTATAATCTTCGGAAGCAAAGGCAGATTCAGCACACAACTTAAGAAGATTTTTATCCTGCGGATACGATTGAAGCAGTTTTTCGGACATAGCGAATGCAGAAGCCGGGTCAGAAATAGCCATAAAACTGTCCGCAAACGCATACGATGTTTCGTAGCAGGAGCCAGCCAAATCATACGCATAGCCAAAACTTTCATTCGCTTCTTTAAAATAACCTGTGCGGGTGTACAAAATTCCCAAAAGATAATTCGCAAACGCAGAGCTCGGATTTAAAATCAAGGCGGATTTGAGCGATTGCAACGCCTGCTCATAGTAATCGGTGCGCGTTTCAGAAACGGCAAGAACGAGCGAAGGAAGCGCAAACGTCAGAAAATCAGTGGGATTGACAAAGGGGTCGTAAATTCCATTCTTTGACGAAGAAATAGAACCCGTGTAATTGTTTTTAAAATTCTGACCCGTCGTTGGCTCAGTGAAATTCTGTTTTTTCCAGCACATTTGCATGATTGAGACCGCAATGTAATGAAGGACCTGCTCCTGCTCAGTCATGTTTTCTTTGTTGCGCTTTAAAAGACTTATCGCCAGCCGAAGGTTTTCTGGAGAGCCATTTTCGACATACGAAAGGATTACGCTGTCAATTTCACCAAAATAGGAGAGATTTTTTCGCTCAGGAACAGAAATTTTTACAGGCTGAGACGAATCGGCTGCAGACGAAGCCTGATTGGAGTCAGACTTTTTGGCTTTCTTTGCGGAAATTGAAGAGAGAAGAATAAAGAAGATACAAATGAAGGCAAAGAATTTTCGCCATAACCAGCACAAGTTTTTTATTCTCCGTAAAATTCGTTTTCTTCATCAGTCAAGTCTGAAAGTTCATCCGTATCGTACGGGAAGAATTCTTTAAAATTACGCTGCCATAAAAACACGCCGACTAAGGCAGCACCAGCCAAAATGAGCACGAGCGGCCCCCACTTCGCAACAAACGATGAAAGCGAGATTTTAATAACGCCAAAAGAAAAAAGCAGGAACACGCCGCCAAGCAACACGATAAGCAGAGAAGGAATCAAATAAACGCCACGAATTTTTTGATGCTTGAACACGCAGGTAAGGAGCAGGCAGATGCCACACAAAAGCAGGCTGATTGGCCACAAGTGCTCAGGACCGAACGGAAGCACATTCGTAAACACAAAAGTCATGCACAATCCGATACAAAACACCAAGAGACCGAGAAAAAAAAGTACCGCCCAATGAATTACCGTCATCGCAAGATAAAAAATCACCGCGCCAAAAATCATCAAGATGATGGATCCCGTTGGAACTTCTGCACCAAATCCAGCCGAAAAATGAGAAATCAAAAGAAGCCCCGCAAGAATCAGCACGACACCAGCTGCAAGCAAAATATTCAGAACAGGAACAGTAATTTTTTTCATTTTGAGAAAACTCCCGATTTTTGGAAAGATGGTAAATCAAAACAGTTTACCATAGAAATCAGAAAAATACTAGAGAAAGTGGAGATTTGAAAATTAAAAATGAAAATACGAAAATATGGCAAAAACTTCTCCTTTGTGATAGTCTGTTCACGACATGCGACACAGATTTTATGTTTCAGTACTTTTTCTTTTCTCGATTTTTACATTTTCTTGCGCAAAAAACACCGCCAGCGAAAAAAAATTCAGCAAAACATTGGGCGAACTCAGCGCACAGCTCGAAAATCCGGCAATCACGCAGCAAGTCCGCTATTCGGTCATCAACAGAATCGCAAACCTTTATTACGCACAGGGCAAAACAGACGAAATGGTGCTCTTCTTAACTGAATGGGTAGAACTGCATCCAAGCGACACTTACAATTCATACTGGCTCTTTATGGTCGCCTCAAACTATCTCAAAGAAGGCGAAGAACCGCTTGCAGAATACTACTACGAGCGAATCATCAATAATTTCCCGGATTTGCTTGTAAACGGCGAGTCGATTCATTTTTCATGCCTCGAACACCTCATTCAAATCAGCAAATCATCTCAGAACCGAATCAATTACTTCAACCGAATCATTTCGAATTTTCCGCAGAATGTCAGCATCACAGAAATGTACAGCCGTCTCGCCCTTGAATACGAAAATGTAGGCGAATGGGATTTAGCACTCAAATCATACACCCTCTTTTTGGAACAAAACGATGCGTCCACAATCCAGATACCTGGTCTTCCCAACGCATACACGCGGGCACGGCAGACGGTCGACTTTTCAAAATCCACAAAGGACTGGACATTCGCGAGCCTCGAAGAGCTTGAATCATCAGTTAAAAAAGCAATTTCTTCATATAATTGGCGCGCGCTCGACAAATACCGCTCAAAGGTCAATTTTTTCGCGATGAGCTGGAAATCAAGCGAATCAGACGCAAACGCGCTCGAAAGTTTTTCAATGCACGACTACATGCGTGGCAACAGAATCCGCTATCTTGACGAAATGGACGAAAGTTCTACGCCTACCGAAGCCTATCTCCGCACATGGGGCTGGACTTCCTACATAAATGTCTGGTACCTCTATTTCAGAAAGGTCGATTTCCCTGCGGATCCAGAAATTCATGGCCGCTGGGAATGGGCAGGAATCTACTTCGGTGAAAAACTGTAAATTCATAGCTCTGCTTGCCGCCGTTCCGTTTATTCTCTCAGCCCAAGAAACAAATTCCCCCGTCATTCTGAGCGACAGCGAAGAATCTGAATTCGTTTCACTGTTTGAAAAGGTCGAATTAGAAGAGCTTCCCCCTGCTGACGAATATTACATCGATGACTCACCGCTCAACCAAATTCTAAAGCTTTTTGACGAAGAAGATTACGAAAAACAAAAGCGTTTTCTTGAAGAAAAACAAAAAAAAGTCATAAAAAAAGCAGGTGGGATTGAAATTCCGAATCAATCATATGCCCAGAACATCATCCACGATTACATTGCCCGCTACATGACGAATTTCGGAAAGCAGAATCTCTACAAAATCTTAGACGATGGCGAATTGTACCGTCTCCATGTCCGAGAAGAATTAAAAAAACGCGACATGCCTGCCATTCTTGAGTATCTTCCTGTCGTTGAAAGCGAATACAAAGCAACGGCAAAGTCCAGAAGCGGGGCGCGTGGCTTGTGGCAGTTCATGGAAAACTCGATGTCGCCATTTATGAAAAAAAACGAATGGTTTGACGAGCGACTTGACCCGTGGAAAAGCACCGATGCCGCGCTCAAAAAATTGCAGGACAATTACCGCGTGCTAAAAGACTGGCCGCTTGCAATCGGCGCGTACAACTGCGGGCTTGGCGCGATGAGCCGTGCCGTCAAAAAAGCGAAAGTCAAGACATTCTGGTACCTCGCCGAGCACAAGCTTATCCCCGAAGAAACCATCAACTATGTGCCCAAACTGCTCGCGATTACGGAAGTAGCTGAAAACGGCGAAGAATACCGCGTCACGCTTCCAGAGCCGAACGAAAGCCTGCATCTCGTTGATTTTGACTACATCACTACAAAAGAAAAAATATCTCTCTCATGCCTCGAAAATGAATTGCGCTTAGAAGAAGGCTCCATCACAAAGCTGAACCCAGAACTGCTCCAAAACACCACGCCCCCCTACGAATATCGCCTTCGCCTGCCAGCAAATATGAAAAGCAGCGTGGAGTTAGCAATGAGAAATGAGAAGTGAGAAACTTTTTTAATCGGTGAAAATCTGTGTTAATCTGTGGATAAAAAAATGCCGAAAATCTAAATGAAAAACCATATCCCAAAAAGGAAGCTGGCTGTGAGAAGTAGAATTTTTTCGTCGCTGATTTTATGCGCAAGTTTGGCAGGAATCGCTGCCGCAGAGAACAAACCGATTATCTCATCTTATAGCAGAATCGACTGGTCAAAATCAGATTTCGTGTCCGATGTAAGCCTTGACACAGAGCGGGCGGGAATTTCCATGCCGTCAGGAAAACGGGCCGCCATCAATTTTGTGGAGACAAAACTCCCCGACCTCATCAAAGATCCGCTTCTCTCGCTGTATGTGAATTCAAACCAACAGCTTGCCGATTTGGTTATCGCGAACGATATTACGCTTGAACAGCTCACAAAAATCATCGATGAAGGAAAGAAAACGCCCGGAATTTTCAAGGACGGCTCCCTCACTTTGACAACGACCCACACAATCAACCTGCGAGAAATCTCTTCGCTGATGATAAAGCACCATTTTCCGTACAAAAATGCACAGCCGATTGAAAATATTGCTTCCCGCGTTTACTCAGGAATCATCATCGATGCGCGGGGGGAACTGGATGTGCACGGTGAATTCATGACCGACTCGGTGTATCCATGCTTTTTCCCGCAAATCTGGGACGAAAACATGAACTTAATTTACGAGCGCAACATGGGCGACCCTTCTTCGGAATTCCAGAACGGCATGATTCACTACGACTGGCGCGATGACGAGTCAAACTATCAGTCACGAATCGGAAGCGACCCGCTGCACATAAAGGCACGCAAAGTCTACGGACACCTTCGCACCGATCCCGTTATTTCCCGCGAAGACGCACTCAAAATCCTTTCCATGCCAGAAAACTTAAAACTTTTGCAGGAAGGAAAGGTCGTCGTACTTTTGGATAAGGACAAGCTTACCTACGGAGTTCAGACTTCAGAAAAACAACATGAATATTACGCACCATTCCTCGATATAAAGAACTACTTCCCTGACGACGATGAAGCACCGATTATCAATATCCGTGAAGGCGAAATCAAGCTGTTCTATGATTTAAAATTCGTGGCAGACAGTCCTCGCCTTCTCGACTCAGAGCTACCGAAAATGCAGAATCTTGCGAACCTGCTTAAAGATGTAAACAAAGACGATGCGTTCACGATTTTGGTTGAAGGTCACACTGCGGATGTAAACAAGCCTGTCGGTCAGATGAACCTTTCAATCGCACGAACGCAGACAATCATCGAAGAACTGGTAAAACAAGGGCTTCCGCACTCAATTTTCAGCTTTAAAGGATATGGTGGCACACAACCAATCGCATCGAACGCAACACCAGAAGGCCGCGCAATGAACCGCCGCGTAATTATCACCGCCCGACCGAAAGCGACATATATCCAACGACAATAGGAACTGTATATGAAAAAAAGAATTCTTCTACCATCACTTTTTTTTCTCTCAAGCATTCCGAGCCTGTTCGCGACCACTTTTTTTTCAGGAGAAACGGGTATCGCCGCAAAATTCACGAATGATTCTGTATATGAATTCGATCCCACATTTGGAGTTGACGGGTACTTTGCGGGTCAGTTTGCGCTCACAAACAATCTGTCGTTGCGAGGAGAATTCTCGATTCAGACCGGCGATATTTTTGCGGCAGGGCTGACAAAAGATGTCGATTCAGTATTCAGAATCAATGAGCTTTCCGCGACATACATAAAGACCGCACTCGATACGACCCATACATTCTCGCTTTTTACCGGATATTTTGAGAATATCGGAACCCAGCAGTTTATCCAGCGGCATCTTCATGTACAAAATTATGCCTCTCCGCTTACAGAAACATATCTCGGCCAAAGCAATGCAAACGCCTTCTCTATTTATGGAATCGGCGGTGAATATTCGGTCACTTTCAAGCAGATTCCGTTAGCAGTCGGCCTTATTTTCAACAAAAGCGGAAAAAACGGTGACAATCCGCAGCTCAACCTTGATTTGCGAGGAGCCACATCTTTCAGATATGTTACGATTGATCTTTTGGGCGGTCTCAATGGCGAAAACAAGACGACGAATGCCTTTATTCATATTGATACCGTGTATGTCCATTTAGGACTTGATATGCTTATCGGAAACAACTACACGCCGTTTGCTTTTTACACGCAAGCAGGCCTCAGTTATCTTATGACGAGCAAAAGCAACGAAACAAGCGACTTTGACATTAAACAGCTCTATTTTCTTGTTGAGCCACGATTCCAAGCGAAAGGAGTACGATTCTCAATCACCGCATACAACATTCCGCAAGACCAAGTGAACAAACTGTTTTTTATTGATGAAACGCTCGGTGCAAACTTCAGGCTGTATCTGAATGAACTGCATACATCAAAACGGGAATATGCCGTCGGCCTCAATGCGGGAGCAGACTTTACGGGAAAATTTATGAATAATTTTACCGACTCAGACATTATAGACTCAATGAACATAAAAATAAGCCCGTTTGCAGAAATTGAAGCTCTCGGCGGCAAAATAGAGGCGATGCTTAAACTGAATGTCTCAAACCTCATGGAAGAAAACAAAACAGTGTTTAAATTCCATGTAGGTTATAGGAGAGAACTGTAGAATAATCGTTTACAGAGAGAAACTCTGCAATCGAGTGCACGCTTCTTCGATGTCGGCTTTGTGGCCGAATGAGCTAAAGCGAATGAAACTTTCGCCCGCAGGTCCGAAGCCACTTCCTGGCGTGGTGACGATGTGGCACATGTCAAGAATAGCGTCAAAGACTTCCCAGCTCTTTTTATTCGGGAATTTTGCCCACACATAGGGGCCGTTTCCCGTAAAGTATGAAACAACACCCATTTTTTTGAAGTTTTCGCCGTCGAGCGTGTCTTTGATTTTCTTGCCGTTTTCAAGGTAGTAGTCAACCTGAGCGCGCATGTCCTGTAAGCCCTGCTCGTCCAATGCTGCCAAGCCACCCGCCTGAGCCACATTTGACGCACCGTTGAACAAAGTCGTCATGACGCGGTTCCAGTCTTTGTTTACGCTTGAGCCGTCTTCAAATTTAAGTTCGTTCGGAACGATGCTCCAGCCCAAGCGAACGCCCGTAAATCCAGCTGGTTTTGAGAATGAGTTCACTTCGATTGCGCATGTTTTTGCGCCTTCAATCTCGAAAATCGTTTTGGGAAGATTTTTGTCGCGGATAAATTCGCAATATGCTGCGTCAAAAATAATGATGCAGCCGTTCGCATTTGCAAAATCAACGAGTTTTTTAAGTTGTTCCTTTGTTGCGCTTGCGCCTGTTGGATTGTTCGGTGAGCAGAAATAAATGAGCGTGTTCTTTTCGACTTTTGACAAATCGGGGAAGAAATCATTTTCTGGAGTACACGGAAGATAGGTGATTCCGTTGTAGCCCGTGCCGTTGTTCCCGCCAGCCGCGCCCACAACAACGCTTCCGTCAACATAGACGGGATATGCGGGATCCTGCACGGCGACTTTCACATCACGACCGAAAAGGGTCTGAATTCGCGCGATGTCGCATTTTGCTCCGTCAGAAATGAAGACTTCGCTTGCATCAACAATGCCAGGATAAAAGACTTCGGCGATTCTAGCACGGAGCGCGGAATTTCCCTGCTCGTCACCGTAGCCGGAATAGCCTTCGGGCGTGGCAAGAGAAAGACAATACTCGCTCATTTTTGTGGCGATGTGCTTTGAAAGCGGCTCGGTGGTGTTTCCGATTCCGAGCGAAATAATTTTTGCCTCTGGATGAGAAGCAGCATATTCACGGCGGCGGCGGGCAATTTCTGGGAAAAGATAGCCCGCGGTCAAATTGGCAAAACCAGTGTTTCTTTTAATCATAGTGAGCCAATTCTAACAAAATAAAATAATTTGTTCTATGATTTTTCAAACAAAATCAGTATAATAGCTTTTCGGAAGGCTTATGAACGAAAAATTCACTCAGTGCAAAAATCTTTTTGAAAGCATAAAACTCGAAGTCGCAAAACGAATCATCGGGCAAAATGAAGTAATCGAAGAAATTCTTACCGCTCTCGTCTGTGGCGGTCATATTCTGCTTGAAGGCGTTCCCGGCTTGGCAAAAACGCTCAGCGTAAAAACATTCGCCGAAATTTCAGGGCTTGGCTTTAAGCGAATCCAATTTACGCCAGATTTGCTCCCTGCTGATGTGAGCGGCACGCTTATTTACGAGCAAAATTCAGGCACATTTTCCGTTCGGAAAGGTCCCGTTTTTACCAATATCGTCATTGCCGATGAAATCAACCGCTCGCCTGCAAAAGTGCAATCTGCGCTTCTTGAAGCAATGGCAGAAAAGCAAGTGACCATTGGCGAAGAAACATATCCGCTTCCCTCGCCGTTTCTCGTTCTAGCCACGCAGAATCCCATTGAGCAGGAAGGAACATACAATCTTCCAGAAGCAGAGCTTGACCGATTCCTTGTCAAAGTGCTTGTCCCCTACCCTTCCGCTCAGGAAGAAATTGCAATCGTAAAAACAGCGGGAAAAGCAGGCGAAGTTCCCGTTTCTCAGATTCTTTCGGCACAAGATCTAAAAGAGATGCAAACACTGCTTGATACCGTAAATTGCGATGAAAAATTAATTGACTATATTGTTTCGATTGTTTCTGCAACCCGTCCGCTTCAAGAAAAAAAGCAGTCTTCAAAAATCGCTGTCCGCACCATGCCCAAGTGCGACGATATTTCCCGCTACATTTCATTCGGCTGCTCGCCACGCGCTGGCATTGCCTTGCTGCAATGCGCAAAGGCACGCGCCCTGTTTGCAGGCAGGGATTTTGTCCTTCCTGAGGATATAAAAGAATCAGCCCCGTCTGCCCTCCGCCACAGAATCGTGCTTTCATACGAAGCGATGGCCGACGGAGTTACCAGCGATGATTTGATTCAAAAAATCTTGGAAATTCTTCCGCTTCCGTAAATTATCGCCACGGAAAAATAAAAGAGCCCAGTTTTCTCGGTCCCAATGACTCAACATCGTCAGCGAGCAATTCTTCCCACGGAACTTCATTTCGCTTGTCACGGTTGTTTTCAAAATCAGGATCGCTCTCAGTCATTTTTTCTATCCAGTCATATTTATACAAGCGGAGGCGAAGTGCATTCATTGAAGAAAGTGTAATTCCATTCAGACCGGGAATAAGCATGAAAGTAATGCATGAAAGGACAAAAATCACGAGATTGACAAAAAACACTTCGATTGAAAAGCCAACATTGTCATAGAAGATAATGAATGATTTTTTCAGACATTTGGAAAAGCCGTTATTTTCCTGCAAAAAATAGAGCGGAACGAACCATTGCAGTGAAATTGCTGAAACGAGCAAAAACCACCCCAATGCGGCAGTCACGATAAGGCCGACAAGATTTCCGTCCGTAAAATACAAGCGAAGATAATACGCGACTGCAAATCGGGCAAGCAGCAGACCAAGTGCAATGAACGCGCCGAACGCAAACCCGATTTTCCATACTGATTTGAGCGCAGTAAAAAACAGCGAAAAAGATGGAGCACGGAAGTCAGCGATTTTTGCGGCATTTGCCCCCCATGCAAAGAGTGAGACCATAAGAATTCCAGAGCACAAGATAAAGGCACAATTAGGAAGCATCGGATGAACAGAAGCCGAGTAGGAAATCGCAAAAAAACTCCCCACCAAAAGAGCAATAGTCACCACATTAGACAAGATAAGAAAGAAAAAATTATCCCACCCGTCACAAAAATTTTTCTTAAGAAAAAACTTGAACATAAAAACTCCTAATAAAATTTCTCACAGAGGGCACAGAGTTCACAGAGAAAAATACGGTTATTTTTATATAAAAACTCTCTGTGCACTCTTAATGCCTACGCAACACAGTTGCTTCGGAGAATCGCTAAAATTGCTATGCAATTTTTTAACGCTCCCTATCTGTGAGGAATTTAAAACAGTCCTGAAATGTGGCCGTCGTCGTCGATGTCGATGTTGAGCGCGGCGGGGAGTCGCGGCAAGCCCGGCATCGTCATGATTTCGCCCGCAAGCGCGACCACGAAGCCTGCGCCCGAATACAACTGCACATCGCGCACGGGAAACACATAATCTTTTGGCGCGCCCATCAATTTTGGATCGTGGCTGATTGAATTCTGCGTTTTTGCCACACAGACGGGTAAGTCCTTGTAGCCCAGTTCTTCGTATTCGCGGAGTTTTTTGAGCACTTTGGGAGCGAATTCGACATCGCGCGCACGGTAGATTTCCTTTGCGAGCACTTTGATTTTGTCGGCGAACGAAAGATTTGCCTGATAAAGGTAGTGGAAATTCGCCTCGTTTGAATCGGCAACTTCGGCAACGACTTTTGCAAGCTCTGTCGCGCCCTCTCCGCCTTTGCCCCAGCCTTCGCAGAGAACCGCCTTCGCGCCTTTTTTTTCGCAGAGTTTTTTGAGCAAGTCGATTTCTTCTTCGGTATCGGTGACGAATTTATTGATTGCAACGACCGACGGAACGCCGAATTTCGCGATATTTTCAATGTGAACGGCAAGATTTTCAAAGCCCGCTTGGAGCGCTGCGCTGCTCGGAGTTGAAAGGTCGGCTTTTGCCATGCCGCCGTGCATTTTGAGTGCTCGGACAGTCGCGACAATCACCACCACGCTCGGCGCAATTCCTGCGGCTCGGCACTTGATGTCCATGAATTTTTCCGCGCCCAAGTCAGCCGCAAAGCCCGCCTCGGTGACGACATAATCGCCCGTAGCAAGCGCGGAAATCGTTGCGTTCACGGAATTTGTGCCCTGCGCGATATTTGCGAACGGCCCGCCATGTACGAACACAGGATTTTTTTCGAGCGTCTGCACGAGATTCGGCTTGATTGCGTCTTTGAGCAACACCGCGATTGCGCCCGTGCATTTTAATTCGCCGAATTTGAGCGGACGGCCGTCGAATGTTTTTGCGACCGTGATATTGTCGATGCGGCGTTTGAGGTCAGAAATTGAAGTTGAAAGGCAGATAATCGCCATGAGCTCGCTCGCCACCGTAATGCAAAAATGGTCTTCGCGGGGAACACCGTCAGCCGTACCACCCATACCCACGACAATGTTGCGAAGTTCGCGGTCGTTCAAATCAACACACCGTTTCCATGTGATTGTGCGGCTGTCGATTCGGAGCGGATTTCCCTGTTTGATGTGGTTGTCGATGAGCGCGGCAATCAAATTGTTCGCGATTGAAATTGCGTGAATATCGCCCGTAAAGTGAAGATTTATGTCTTCCATAGGAACAATTTGCGCGTAGCCACCGCCGCACGCACCGCCCTTTACGCCAAAACAGGGGCCAAGAGACGGCTCTCGGAGCGCGATAACGGCTTTCTTTCCGATTTTGTTGAGACCGTCACCGAGCGCGATTGAGACAGTAGACTTTCCCTCGCCCGCAGGGGTTGGCGTGAGCGCGGTTGTGAGAATCAGCTTTCCGCGGCAACGAGGCTCAGCCGCCTTTTTCTGCAAGCGGCGAAGTTCTGCCATCGTGATTTTCGCCTTGTATTTTCCGTACAATTCAAGATTTTCTTCGGTAATTCCGATTTTTTTCGCCACCTCAACGATGGGAATCATCTCATTCTGCTGTGAAATTTCAATATCTGTAAGCATAACGCGCTCCTTTTTTAGTTTTTTTGGCTACAAACCTAAAAGTTGCTTTTTCTTTGCATTGAATTCATCTTGCGTAATTGCACCTACATCGAGTAATTTTTTCCATTTTAGAAGTTCATCGGCAGCAGGGTCAGTAGTTGTAGATTGCGTTCCTACAGCATCTATTTTGTTAACCGCAAAATACAAATCACTCCAAGCCATTTCGGCAGCATAAGAAATAATTTTTCCATTTTCAATACTTATAGTAAAACTTTTAAAATCATCCAAATCTTCTTCAAAGTTTGTTGTTAAAAATTTCGTATCATGTGCCAAGACAACCCCCGAAGCAACACGAATAAAACCTTTCTTTTTATGCTGACCATTGATGACAATTGTAATGTCCGAGTCCGTATTATTTTCTATGTGAATTCTATCTTCTGCTTTTCCTTTTGAATTGTCTACTTCAATTTCACCTTTGTCGTTTACTTTTGATGGTAATGTAACCGTTTTTGCAAACACATAAAGAGAAAACAACAAGAGTGACAAAACACATACAATTTTTTTCATAGAAATCTCCTACTGCAAGCTACACCTCTTCTCGCTAATTTGCATTTTATCATTTTTTCTAAGGATTTACTATCGTTTCGTATGAAAAAGAAGTTCCCGGTTGCGTTGATTTTTTCGCCGCAAACACAATTTGCAACATTGACAGTGGGGAAAAATCACCATACAATAAAATATATATAAGTAGGAGGTGTATATGCAAAAAGATTTGGCTTCTCTTCTTCAAGAATCGGCGAAGATTGCTCAAGAAAATGGTACGGCAAATATGTCTCTTGCTGAAATCAATGACGAAATTGCCATTACTCGTGCAGAACGCCACAATCGTGCGGAAAGTGAAAAAGAAATTCTGATGACATTTCCGCAATTAAAACCACTTTCCTCACAAACGATTTTCGCATAATCGTATATATGCATATTTATGCCACAATAGATACAAATGTCCTTGTCTCTGCATTATATAAAGCCGATTCAAATCCTGCGAAAATTTTATTGCTTATCCAAGAAAAGAAAATCACGCCACTGCTTCATAGTGAAATTCTTTCTGAATATATAGAAGTGCTTTCCCGAAAGAAATTTAGTTTTAACACGCATATCGTTTCAGAAGTTATAAAAGTAATCATAGAAAATGGCAGAATGCTTGATTCCATTTCGGAAGACATAAACGACATTGTTTCTGACCCTGATGACGCTGTTTTCTATAACATTACAATGACGGCAAAACAAAAATTTGCAGAAGAAGCGTATCTCGTCACAGGAAATCTCAAACATTTTCCCGTAAAGCCATTCGTCGTGACTCCTGCCCAAATGCTAGAAATTATCCAGAAACAGTAATAACAGAAGTTTTTACACCTCTTCCCTATACCCTGCATTGATTGTATTCATCACATCGTAAAAATGCGGGAAACTGACGGCACAGCACTCCGCGTTGTTGATGATGATTTTTTCGCCATCTGGAAGCCCCACTCCGATTGAAGCGAGCGACATTGCCATGCGGTGGTCATCGTAACTCTCGCAGATTGCGCCGTGCAATTTGAAATCAGGATTCGGCGAGCCGTCTTTGAGGAACGGAGAATGACCGTGAATTACGAGCGAATCTTCTTTTTCTTCGATGTGTGCGCCGAGTTTTGAAAGCTCCACGGCAAGCACTTTGAGACGGTCGGTTTCCTTTCGGCGGCAGACGGCGGCATCTTCGATGTAGACCGTGCCCTCGGTAAAGCACGCGATTGCAGAAAGAGCGCACACCGCGTCAGGGAAGCCCGAAATATTTACATGAAGTTCGCCGTTCGGAAGATTTTCGGTTGAAAGCCGCCCGATTCCGTCTTTGGCGCACTTTCCGCCCGCAACGACGAGCGTTTCTTTTTCCTTATTCCATTGAATATCCGCGCCGAGCGACTGCAAAATCGAGACAATCGCGTCGTCTCCCTGCGTTCCGCTTGAATCCACATTCTCAATCGTGATTTTTGAGTCCGAAACAAGCGCGGCAATGAGCGGGAACGCGACTCCTTCCCAATCGCTCGGAATTGTGACATCGAAGCCTTTGAGATTTTTGTTCGGCGTAACCGAAATATGCTTGAAGTCCTCGGAAACGGAACACTGAACGCCCACTTTTTCGAGCCATTTTTGCGTCATCGTGAGGTAGGGCGTTTCTTTAGGATTTGAAAGCTCAATAGTGATTGGCTCGTCGGTGAGGATTCCTGCCATCATGAGACCAGAAATGTACTGGCTTGAAATTTCGCCCGCCGTCCGCACAACGCCGCCCTTTTTGATTGAGCCTGTAATCACGAGCGGGCAGCCATTCGCGTTCGGTCGCGTGACAAAACACTTCGCTCCGAGCTGATTCAACGCGTCAACAACATGATTCACCGGTCGCTTTCTGATGCTCGCGTCTCCCGTAAAGACAGAAGTGCCCTCAAAGCAGGCTGCAACGGGCGTTAAAAAATACAAAAGCGAGCCTGAGTCGCCCACATTCACGACATCATCAGGAAGATGGAGACTTTTCCCCGCACCGTACACTGTCCATTCAGTGCCCGGCTCGCCCTCCGCCAAAAGATTCAAATCGACTTCCGAGCCGATGAGCGGAACCGCCGCCGCCGTTGAAAGACAATCTGCGCTTGGGAGCGGATTTTTTATGTGAGAAGTGCCCTCGGCAAGCGTTGCAAGCAAGAGCGCACGGATTGTATGAGATTTAGAGCCGGGAACGGTGATTGCCCCCGATAAACTGCTGCGTGACGCGATAATGTTCATAGGGGGATTTTATCATATTTTTGCACAAAATGCCACAGATAGCTTTTGTGAGAGGATAAAAATTAGCGTTCGCGGAAAATGATTCGCCCGCGATTTAAGTCGTACGGAGAAAGGGCAACTTTTACGCTGTCACCTGGTACGATTTTGATATAATGTTTTCGCATTTTTCCTGACAAATGCGCCAAAACTACATGCCCGCCGTTTTTGAGTTCAACACGGAACTGGGTGTTTGGCAAAGCTTCTTTTACAATGCCTTCTACTTCAATCGCTTCTTCTTTAGCCACGATTCCTCCAAAAATGTATGAAAAACCTTGAATATTTTTCTTGTCTTTTCAAGATTTCTCCCTTATTATTATCTAATAACAAAAAAATTGCAACATGGGAGAAATGACATGGAACAATCCTTCATTGATAAAATGAAAACAAATCTTTTGGAACAAAAAGAACAAATCTTAAAATCATTGGCCGACAAACATTCAGAATATAAAAAGATGGTCGAAAGCGGCGAACCGGGAGATGAAGTCGACATCGCATCAGACGCAATCGATGGCGCACTCCTTGAGTCTTTGGGTGCACAAGACTCAAACCGCCTCACAATGATTAACAACGCGCTCGACAGAATCAGTCAGGGCAAGTACGGCATTTGCTTAAAATGCCACAAAGAAATTCCAATCGCCCGCCTCGAAGCAATTCCGTATGCATTCATGTGCATTGCGTGCAAGAGCGAAGACGAGCGAAGAAACCGCTAAATACTGCAAAATCTATAACCGGCTCTATCGATGTCATAAATCACTTCGGTATAGCCGATTTTTTTTGCCAGTAACAGAGAATTCTCAAAATCACAATCAAGCATTTCCTCAGCATGAGCGTCAGCTGTGATAGCAACAGGAACGCCTTTTTCTTTTAAAAGAGAAAGAAAATATTCGCTTGGGTACGGTTTTGAGAGATAGCCACGCGCGATTGCACCGCTATTGATTTCAGTGGCAATTCCAGCGCGTGCGACAGCACTAGCCAGTTCTTTGAGTTCATTTTTGTACCAGTCTTCAGTTTCATCAAAAAACGGGCTTTTCTCGTTAAATTTCCGAATCAAATCCGCATGACCGAGCACGGCAAAATCACCTTTTAAAAGCATTTCTTTTTGAAGCGAAAAATAATCACAAATCAACGAACGAATGTCATTTTTGTAGTATTTTTCTGCGCCGTTTTTTAAAATCTCGGTCTTGTAATCGACAGCAAACGCCCCTTCCCGCTGAAAAATAAAATGAACGGAGCCAATCAGATAGTCAGGCTCAAATTCAGCATAATTCTGAATATTCGGAACGGAAACACCGGGAATAAAATCCGTCTCAAAGCCAAGCCGAATGGTAATCTGACCCGCATATTTTTTTTGAAGACGATGAATCTCAGCGCAATAAGAAGAAAAATCTTCTGGGTGCATGTATGTCTCGGTCCAAAACGGGAACATTGAATGTGAAGTAAAACCGAGCACGCGAATATTTTTTTGAATTGCCGCGATAACATTTTCCTCTGGGGTGTTTTTGCCGTCACAAAATGTTGAGTGCGTATGCAAATTTGATTTGATATATGATTCTGAAACGCTATTCATTCGGTTCATCGTGTTGTGTTCCGTTTTTGGAATCTTCGACAAAAAAGTCACTGTCGATGTTCAGCAAATTTATCTGCTCGAACGAAATGGTCTTCATGACTTCCTTCCATTTTTCAATCATTGATTTTAAGGTGTCACTTTTGAACGGTTTTACCAGAATGTCGTTTATGCCGCTCTTTTTGTATTCCTCAAAATCGTTCGTATCGTTATTTGCGGTGCAAGCGATAATTATCTCGTTATAGTGCATTGCCCGCAGTTCTTTCGTTGCCTCAATGCCGTTTTTTTCGGGCATAAAGATGTCCATAAAAACCATGCTGATTTCAGGCGTTTCTTCGATGATTTTAAGTGCTTCCACAGCGTTTTCCGCAAGATACACCTGTGCGCCGAATTTTTTAAGGAATGTCTCAAGCAGCTTTCGGTTCATCGGATGATCTTCCGCTACCAGAATTTTTAAACCTTCGGCAATATTTTCCTTTTTTTCAACAGGAACAGCTGTTGGCGAAGACGGATTTTCTTCTTCAGCAGTAGAAAGCACTTCAAGTTCTTCGATTTCGATAAATTCATCACCAGACCGTGACAATTTTTGTAAATCACTCTCAAAAAGCTCTTCGGAAAGGAGCGAGACGAGCATATTCCGCTTGATTGGCTTGTACAAATAGCCCTTGTACAAATCAAGGAATTTCATTTTTGCGTCTTCATGCATCTGACCTTCGGGAACAAGAAGATAAAGAGATGTAGAAATGCTTCCCAATTGATGAATATCAAAGCCGACATGCCAGCCATCAAGGCCGCCCTTCATAACCATATCGATAAACGCGATTTTAAAAGGCGCACCTTCGACTTCGGTCTGTGCGAGAAGCGACACGACCGTACTTGCATCGGTGCACACTTCGACCTGCGTAAATCCCAGATAGGAAAGCTTTTTCTTAAAACTGTTGGCAGCAAGATCACTGTCATCAACGATAAGGATTCGTTGCTCGGCAGGATTTTTCGTAAAATTGATTTTTGCAGTTTTTTCGATTGCGACAGGCAACGGGAGCGTAAAAAAGAAAATAGAGCCACCATCAGGATTCGTTTTGACCCCGATTTTGCCCCCCATGAGATTCACGAGATTTTTGCTGATAGAAAGCCCCAGCCCGGTTCCGCCAAAAAGCCGGTAGGTAGAAATATCCGCCTGAAAATAATCGGTAAACAGTTTATCCTGATTGTCTTCTGGAATACCGATGCCAGAATCAGTGACGATAAAGCAAATGCCGTCTTTTTTATTATAATCAAGCTCTACATGAACATAGCCTTCTTTTGTGAATTTAACCGCATTGCTGATTAAGTTAAGCATAATCTGCCGCACGCGCATGGAATCGCCCGTAACCATCGCCGGCACATTCGGAGATATTTCAAGGATAAGCTCAACGCCGCGATTAAATGCCTTAACGCTCTCAGAATCCACGACATGTTCAGCGACATAGGCAATATCGAACGGAATGTTTTCGATTTTAAGACCGTTCTGATTCATTTTTGCAAAATCAAGGATATTGTTCGCGAGCTCCAAAAGTCCTTCTGCGCTAAAAAGAATCTGACGGATATATTCCTTTTGCTCCTTGTCAAGAACAGTATCCTGCAAAAGTTCGGCCGCTCCGATAATCGTCTGAATCGGCGTACGGATTTCATGCAATGTGTTCGCAAGATAGCGGGTGGTATCGTTCAGTTCGCTTTTATCGTTTTGCATTCACAATTTCCAGTGCTTTTTGAGTGATGACCTGAGCAGGCTGCGGTTTGACCAAATAGCTGGAAGCTCCCAGCCGCAATGTCTGCATGATAACTTCTTTTTGGACTATCGTTGAATATACGATGACAGGCAAATCGATGTGCTTTTCAACAAGGAAGCGGAGCACATCAAGCCCCGTAACCTCCGGCATGTACATTCCCGTAATCGCAAGATTAAACTGATTTGGCTGCACCTTTTCGATGAATTCCTTGCCACCGTTAAAAACCGTGACCTCACCGATTGTTTCTGTGACGCGGGTTAAATATTGCACGACGGAAAAATCAACATCGATGATGGCAATTTTTAGCTGGCCGGCAGTAAGCTCCTCTGTTTCGCCAACAGTACCCGTATCGGCAAAAAATCGCAGCGCAACGGAACCTTCATCAGAATCACCAGAAGAGGCAAGAATTTTATCTGAAATAACATCCTGAACATTCGATGCATCTGCACCAGAAACGAGGGAATTAACGACTTCAGAAAGATTCTGAACAACCTGAATGCCGTCATAATTGGGGTGCCCTTCAATAAAATCTGAAACAAACGGGTCGAAAGAAAGAATTTTTATATTGCGGCGAAGGACTTTTCTGTCCGCAAGAATATTCGTGAGCAGCAAATCAAGGTTAAGGCCATCGACATAACTGAGCCGTAAATCGGACATCATAAGAACGAGTTTGGGCAGTTTGAGCCCGCTGTTTTCTATAAGTTCAGAAATTTTGTATTTGAGAAGCGTAATTTTTTCTCGGTTCAAGCCCTTTGCAATCTCAATGAAGATGATTTCTTTATTTAAGTGCATGTCAAGGACGCTCGGCGTAGAATCAATTGCAAACGCAGAATGGAGCACCCTGCCGACAGACTCAAAAAAGAGGTCGAATTTAATGGGACGGGTAAAATATTTGATTACCCCATACTGAACTAAATCAGAAACTTCTTCGTGCTCAATAAGCGGGCCCGTCATGATGACAGGAATTTTTTTGCCATTGGGATCGGCTTGTTTTTTTTCGAGGAAATCACTTATATCATCAACCGCATTTACGATGTTGATAATAACGAGGTCTGGAAGCATTGATAAAAAACGCGGCAAGGCATCGCGCTGTCCGTCTGCAAATTCGACAACGACATTCTCTGAGGAAAGTTTTTCCTTCAGATATTCGCGAAACATGGGCGGGGCATCAATAACCAAAACACTCTTCATACTATAAATAATACCTTATACACGCATAGGTTTCAATTAAGAGATTGCTTAAAATCTCCAAAAATTCTAATTTTTCTTATTATCGGCTGTTTTTTCCGTTTTTTTGATAGCGATTTTTTTCCTTTGGTGGTAGAATTGAAAATAAAGGGGGCATAGTACCACATATGTCAAAAGTTGCTGTTTTTTTGGCGCCTGGTTTTGAAGAAATCGAAGCATTTACCGTTATCGATTATCTCAGAAGGGCAAATATTGATGTCATCACCGTTTCAGTTCCAGAAGAAAATTCACCCAAGAATGAAATAGTCGTTGTCGGGAGCCATGAAATCACCGTTATCGCCGATAATACGCTCAAAGATTTCATCGAAATAATGGACGGGAAGGAGCCTGATGCCATTTATTTTCCGGGCGGTATGCCAGGAGCCACAAATCTTGCGGCAAACCAATACCTCTTCCAACTGATTACAAAAATGGACAGAAAGGGCAAGCTCGTTACCGCTCTGTGCGCCTCCCCTGCCGTTGTTCTTGCACAAACAGGCGTTCTCGCAAACCGCAAGTGGACCTGCTATCCGGGCATGGAGCAAAATCTTGCCGTCTACTGCGGAAGCGAAGTCAAAGCCCGCGAAGTCACCGAAAATTCCCACCACATCAAAGATGTGCCGTTCGTGCTGGATAACAATCTGCTCACAGGTCGCGGACCGGGCACTGCCGAGCAATTTTCCATGAAGCTCGTGGAACTGCTCACAAATCCAGAAACAGCACAGCGAATCCATGACGGAAGCTGCCAGAGATAAAAAAATCCACAGATTACCAATTCATAATCTGTGGATAAAATAAAATAAAAAGCGGTATTATTTGCTATTTACGATATACGCTTCAGCCTCAGCTTTGATTTCTTCGACATTTGAAGAAACCGAAAGTTCCTGAGAGAGCTTTTGGCGGACGATTGCTTTGAGTTCTTTAGCCTCAGTTGAAGTCTCGTCAATGTTTTTGATTGCCGTGTTAAGCTGAGACTCAAACAAGTCCTTTTCCATCGTCCAGACTGCGTAATAGGTGTAGTATGGCTCTCCGACAGGCTGTTTTTTTCCATCGACTCGCTGAGAGAGTGTCCAGTACTGCGCCGTTTTTTCAAGCCCGCTGAATCGCACGCTTGTGAGTGAAGTGCGGTACATGTTCAACGCCTGCTCAATCGACTGCTTGTCTTTTACTTCCGTTCCTTCCTGCGAGCCGTCTCCGCTCATGCGAGCCTCAACTGCCTTTGCCGCGACTCGTTCCAAAGAACTTGCCACTTCGGTCTCAACCTGAACCAAATCAGTCCACTGGCGGACGAATTCAAGGTTGTCGCCGTTTGCAATCGTAACGAAAATCTTTTTGCCTTTGAGATCGGGCATAGTCTTGGTGAGCGCACTTTCCGAATACTGTCCTGCAGAAAGGTCAACGACCCACTGCGGAACCGCGCTTCCGAATTCCGCGCCCTGATAGTCAATAATAGTGCGCTTAGAAGCCGCCATTTCAGGCTCTTCACCATGAAATTTTGACTCCTGCACAGATTTCGTGCTTCCGCAAGACAAGAAAGCAAGCGAAACAGCGAAAGCCGCTACTAATACCCAAATTCTTTTCATAATAGCCTCCGAGAAATAAACCACAGATGTCCGTGATGCTACGCATCAAGAGATTACACAGATGAGAGATAATAATCTGTGAAAATCTGTGACATCTGTGTAATCTGTGGTTAAAAGACATCCGCGTTTATCTGCGTTTATCCGCGTCAAAAACTACGGGCGAACAATAATGCTCTCAAGCTCTGGGTGCTTTTCGAGTTCTTTCTTCAAGCCCTCTTCGCGCGCCTTGTTGCGGTAGCTTGGGTCCTGGAACGAATAGGTGAAATTCGTGTGAACATCGTAAGTGCCCTGCATGATTGCAAAAGCGTCTTCGGTCATAACAAGTTCTTCGTCGGTCGGAATAACGAAAACCTTCACTTTGCTGTCATCGGCAGAAATGCATGTTTCGGCATTGCCTGTGTTTGCGAGCGCATTCTTTTTCGGGTCGATTTTAACGCCCATCCATTCCAAGCCTTCGAGAGCCTTTCCGCGGATAAGAGCCGAGTGCTCGCCAACGCCTGCCGTGTACACGATTGCGTCAACAGGACCGATTGCAGCCATGTATGCGCCGAAGTATTTTTTGAGGCGGTAACATTCCATATCGACTGCAAGCTGGCAATCTTTGTCGCCGTTTGCGGCAGCCTCAGCGACATCGCGGCGGTCAGCAGATTTTCCTGTGAGACCGAGAAGACCTGACTTTTTGTTCATAGCTGTGTCCATTTCGGCGGGAGTCATGCCCGTTTTGCGCATGATGTAGAACGGAAGAGCCGGGTCCATGTCGCCGCTTCGTGTTCCCATGACCAAGCCTTCGAGCGGCGTGATACCCATTGAAGTGTCGTAGCACTGACCGTTTTTGACCGCGCACATTGAAGCGCCGTTACCGACATGCGCGATGATGACATTCGTGTCTTTTGGTGCTTTGTGAAGAAGAACAGAAGCGCGTTTTGCTGTGTAAAGGAAAGAAGTTCCGTGGAACCCGTAGCGGCGCGCGCCGTATTTTTCGTACCATTCTTTTGGAATTGCATAGCGGAAAGAAGAAGCAGGCATGGTCTGATGCCAAGCCGTGTCTAAAACAGCGACATGCGGAACATTCGGAAGAACCTTCTGAGCCGCTTCGATACCCATGATGTTCGCAGGGTTGTGCAATGGTCCCAAATCCTGAACTGAGCGGAATGTCTCCAAAACTTCGGGAGTGACTTTGACGCTCTTTGTGAATTTGTCGCCGCCGTGGAGCACGCGATGACCGACCGCGCCGATAACGCTCATGTCAGAGATAACGCCGTGCGCTTTATCCGTAATAGCATTCAAAATGAGTTCGATTGCTTCTTTGTGAGTTGGACAGGGGCTTTCAAGAACGAATTTGTCCTTTCCCTTTGGCTTGTGCGTAATCACCGAGCCGTCCTGAGTGACGCGCTCCACAACGCCCGTTGCCAAAACATCTTTGTTGTCCCAGTCATAGACCTGATACTTTGCGGAAGAAGAACCGCAGTTCAAAGTAAGAATAACCATTGTTTTCCTCGATTAAAAAAAGATTTAAAAAGTACGGAATCCATTATAAAACTCTGATAAAATTTTTGCAATGTAGCCCTTTGGAAAAGAAAAGGTTAAAGGGAAAGAGAAACCTTTGGCAGAAAGGGTGCGCTTTCCCTTAGCCGAACTGAGAAATAAGTTCTGCTTTTGTTCGGCAACCCGTTTTTGCATAAATGCGAGAAAGATAACTGTCTAACGAATGGGGCGGAAGTTCAAGCGATGAACAGAGTTCTTCGTCAGACACACGCTCGATTAGTTTTTGAAGAATAAACCGCTCGGTTTTCGTAAGGCTGTCAAGAAGATTTTTATATGTTTTTAAAGGTTCGACCAGCGTTTCCTGAATATACCGTTCGCCCGCAGAAACTTTTTTGACTGCTTCGACAAGAACTGACTCATTGCTTGCCTTTGAGACAAAGCCTTTTGCCCCGCTTTCGATAAGTGCGTTCACGATTCCGGGATTTGAGTACATAGAATACACAACGACATTTATTGATGGAAAATGCCTTACGACTTCACGGAGAATATCAAGCCCAGAATCGCCATTTAAAAATAAATCCAAAACGATGAGTGAAGGAAGCGAAGAGCGAAGAGAAAGTTCCGTTAATTTTTCAAATGCCTCAGACTCAGAGGACGCAAAGCCCGCGCATACGAATCCCGTGCCCTTTTCAATGCACTCGCGGATTCCAAGATTCGTAAGAGAATGATCTTCAATCACAAAAAAAGAAATGTTCTGCATATCTCGCTTTATTCTAACACAAAAGAAAAAGAGTTTCGACAGAAAACTAGAGTTTTTAGAGATTTTTTATATTATTCGGCCGTTTTTATGATGCTCACCTGTGTGCCGCCATCGAGTTCAGAAGTGATGTTGATTTTTGCGCCAATCAGTTCCGCACGTTGTTTCATTCCGACAAGACCGAAATGCCTCGTGCCCGAAAAATATGATTTTTTTGTATCAAAGCCAAGTCCATCATCTGAAATGAAAATGTACAAGCCCTTTTCTTCGTTCCGCATCTGATTCCGTAACAGGACGGTGACTTCGCTCGCACAGGCATGTTTGTGAATATTGTTCAAAGACTCCTGCACGATTCGGTAGAGATTTAAATTATCATCATGAGAAAGAAATTGCGTATCCAAGCCGTCAGGAACTGTATAGCGAATCTCGATTTTTGCAAAATCAGAAAATGTTTTGCAGAGATTCATGATATTTGCACTCAAATCATTTTTAGTGATGTCAGGAGGCGCAAGATTGTAGCTCATGCTGCGAACTTCAGTGATTGATTTGTCAAGGATTTCTACAACATGGGATTTTACCGAATTTTCTTCGATTTTTTCTGAAAGGCTTTTACAGTAACGCAAATCCTGCGCAACGGTATCGTGAAGTTCACGCGCGATTCGGGCACGCTCTTTTTCCATACCACGAATCGTGTAGCGGAGATAGTCACCAGACGCACGGATTTTTTCTTTTGATTTTAAGAATTTTATGAGGAAAATGAGGACAAGCAGAATGGCAACAAAAAAAACAATGTCAAAAATGAGGAAGAAAATCGTATAATTGTGAATTATGCCAAGAAGATAGTCGATGTACTCTTCCGGCGACATGTTTTCTACCATTTTTCTTCTCCCAACACACGGACCATGAGCTTATACACACCGAAGCCCAAAAATGTTGTGATAAGACGGTCTGTGATTGAAGAAGGAATTTGACCCAGAATGCACGCCGCAAAGAGGGAGAATTTTTGATTCACGAACGCTTCTGTAAACGCCCTGACTGGCCCCACTCTGTCCGGCAAGTTGGCCACCGTATAGCGAACATAATCGATAATACCGCTTGAAATAATTGAGCAGAATGAAGAAATCACAGCAATGAGCACAAGATAAATGAGCGTGACGGATGTGCTGATTCTGAATTCTTCTTTTTGGCGGGCAAAAAACCATGTGGAAAGCGCAATCAGCGCACCTGAAATTCCAAACAGCATGGGATACGGCTCAAAAGTAAACCCGCGTATGACAAGCGTAAAGGTGGCGATGATATTATACGAAAGCGCGACGCAAAGCCCCGGAATAAGTCCGCAATAAAAAACAATCGCGACCGTAAAAATCGTGTCCATAAAAAGCGGTATGTGAAAAATATCCAAAAAAAGGTATCCCGTCATGAAATTAAGCGAAACGGCAAGGATACAGAGCAAAATCGCTCGTGTTATGTCTTTCATTCGTGTTCCTGAGCGTATGCGGATTCATTGAGTGGCGCACACACTATTTTTTCGACCATTTCTGGGATTTTTGACTGCTCTTCCTTTGAAAGTCCTGCGGTCTCAATGGGGTCGTGGATTATGAGTTTGACATGCTGGCCCTTTTTGACCTTCTTTTGCCCCTCGTAGATTCTCCATGTGCCGTCAATCGTAACGGGAACGATAGGCGCGTTTGACATAAATGCAAGTTTAAAGCTCCCCGCTTTAAATTCATGATGCGGACCGCCCTTGCTGCGCGTGCCTTCTGGAAAAATGACCTGCGAATAGCCCTTTTTGACGCCTTCTGCCGCATCGTGAATTGCCTGAATCGATTTTCGCGGGCTTTTTCGCTCAAGGAAAGTACACTGCAAAAGCTTCATCCAGTCGGAAAGAAGCGGGATTTTGCCAAGCTCGGCCTTTGCGACGAAAGTCATGGGCTTGTTGATAAAGCCGAATAGAAGCGGAATGTCCATGTTGCCCTGATGATTGCCGATAAAAACGACCGCCCTGTCTTTGGGAAGTTTTTCTTCGCCAATCACCTCGACGGTGGATTTTGTGACATCGGTAAAGACAAAGCGTGCCCACTGAGGAACAATGCCAAAGACAACTTTGTCGCGATTTTCGATGTCGCCAGCCTTGTCATATTTTAAAGCACGCCGACGGAGATTATTTTTTGAAAGCATATAACATGCAACCCGAATCAAAGCAATAATGGTTGTAAACATATTCTTATTCTACAGCGAGATTTGATTTTTGAAAAGACAGTTTTATATTTCGCAAAAAATTGGTACAATCATGCAATGTTCAGTGATACCCATTTTCATTTTCATCATCTTATAGAGCGCGGTTTAGACGGCACAGAGATTCTTTCAAAACTTCTGGGACGAAACATGTTCTTCGGACTTGACATCGGCACAAAATGCGATGACTTACAAACGAGGCATAGCCAGCTCGAAGAATGTATCAATACACTTCCGCCCCAAAAGCAAACACAGGCCCGTGCGTTTCTGTACTATAGCGCAGGAATCTGGCCAGATGTTGAAGAAATAAAAAATCGCACTGAAGCCGTAAAAATGCTTCAGAATCAGATTAACAGCTTTCCACGAGAAAAACTTGTTGCCATCGGAGAGTGCGGGCTTGATCACCATTGGAATCCGAGTGGCGTTGATGGCAGGAACAAAGATGACTTCAGCGCGGAAATGTATGAAGGAGAGCAGGAATTATTCCAAATACAGATAGACATGGCACGAACTCTCGCCCTTCCCGTCATAATTCATAGCCGTGATGCGTTTGAAGATACGCTTGACTGCATTAAAAATATGGGCTATCACTCAGGAATCATCCATTGCTATTCCTATGGAAAAGATGAAGCAAAAAGATTTTTAGATTTAGGCTGGTACATTGCGTTTGGCGGTGGCACAACATATACAAAAAAATCAAAAATGGACGAAATGACCGAATTGTTGCGCTATGTACCGAATGACAGAATTTTGCTTGAAACAGATTCGCCGTATCTTGCCCCCGTTCCATTCCGCGGTCAGACGAATACCCCCGTTCTTATCGAGCATGTCTATCAGTTCATAGCAACTGCTCGCGGAGTTTCGCCCGAAACGCTCAGTGAAACGGTGGACAAAAATATCAGAACGCTCTTTTCGCTTACTGAGGAATAACGCCGTTTACGCCGTTGACGAACCAGGTCATGTTCCAAACTTCGTCGTCGGTCATTACCGTGCCAGCTCCAACTTTTTCGTTTCCTTCCTGGTCGAAAATCGGGCCTTCAAAGATTTTGAGCGAGCCATTTTCAATTTCTTCGCGTGCTGTTGCGACTTTTTCTGCCGTTCCTTCAGCAACAAGGTCAGAAAGCGGAGCCAAATCGACCATGTTCGCGCTCAAACCTTCCCAGTATTTGCGGCTTGTCCATGTTCCGTCCAAGATTTTCTGAATGTCGTCTTTTACGAAAGTCGCCCAGTGGAAGACAGGAGCCGTAAGATACGCCTTTGGAGCGGCTTCTGGAGTTGCGACATTGTAACCGAGCGCAAATGCGCCTTTTTCTTCGGCGGCAACCTGCGGAGCGGTGGTATCCTGATGTTGTTCAATAACATCACAACCGCGGTTCAAAAGTTCAAGCGCACCCTGCTTTTCTTTTGTGGGGTCATACCAAGTGTTTGTCCACACGACATCGATTACAGCGTCTGGGTTGACAGATTGAACGCCACGCGCAAAGCCGTTGATTCCACGAATACATTCTGAAATCGGGAATGCCGCGACATAGCCGATTTTGTTTGTCTGTGTTTTAAGACCTGCAACGATGCCCGCAAGATAGCGAGCTTCATACATTTTTCCGAAATAGGTTGAGACATTCTCAGCGGTTTTGAATCCTGAGCAATGACCGAATTTAATATTCGGGAATTCTTTTGCGACTTCAATTGTTGAATCCATAAAGCCGAATGATGTGGTGTAAATGACATTGCAGCCCGCGTCAATCAAATCGCGGATTGCTTTTTCGCAGTCAGAATTTTCTGGAACATTTTCTTTGTACATTGTCGCAATGCCCATTTCTTCGAGCGCAAGGCGACTCTGGTCTTGAGCCTGTGTGTAGCCCTGATCGTTCACTGAACCGATGTAGACAAATCCGACTTTGAGATTTTCTTTGGTGATAGCGGCAGAACCGCCCGTTTTTTTGTTACAGCCGATAAGCAGCATTGAAGCCGCCATAACAGCCACTGCAATTTTTGCAAGTTTTTTCATATCTATACCTCTAAAAGCACCGCGCTAGCGGCGTTGCAAGGATGCAACGGATTCGCACATTTTCTGGTACCGCCAGAAAATGTGGCCGTGACAAAAATTACAAGGATGTAATTTTTGTCATGCAACCTCTTTTTGTCATTATCGGGCTTGCCCCCGATAATCAACTTTTACGGAATTCAATTCCGTTTGAATCCATTTTATCAATAATCGCAAGACTTTCAACCTGCAGCCCGTTTTTCCGAAGCTCATCCCCGCCGTTCTGAAAGCCTTTTTCGATTGCGCACGCAGCCCCCACCACGCTCGCCCCCGCACTCTCACAAATCTGAATCAAGCCTTTGAGCGCGTTTCCGTTCGCAAGAAAGTCGTCGGCAAGCAAGATTTTTTCGCCCGCGTTCAGATATTTTTTTGAAACGACGACCGTGTAATACTGGTCATGCGTAAAACTGTAGACTTTTGCCGAATACACATCCTCGTTTACATTTGAAGTCTGGTGTTTTTTGGCAAACACGAGCGGCACGCCGAATTCACGCGCAAGGGAGCACGCAATCGCAATGCCGCTTGACTCAATCGTAAGGATTTTCGTGATTTTTGAATCAGCAAACCGCCGCTTCCATTCTTTTGCAAGCTCGTCAAGAAACGCAACATCAATCTGATGATTTAAAAAATTCGAGACTTTTAAGATTTTTCCGCCAATCACCTCGCCATCGCTGAGGATTCTTTGTTCAAGTAATTTCATATAGTTCCATTAATTTTATCCACAGATACGCACAGATTTTATGTTTCATCTGTGGCATCTGTGTAATCTGTGGTTTATTTTTCATATTTTTCGCAGAATGTTTTTAATGTTTCAATCTGCTTGTCAATCGCTCCTGGTCCTCCGAGTGTTTTTCGCCCTTCCATACAAGCGCGTGGCGTGATTTTTTCAAAAATGTCTTCTTCAAAAAGCGGGGAGATTTTTTTCATCTCGTCCAAAGAAAGTTCTTCGATTGCAGATAGCCCTGAATCAATCGCAAGACGCACGCATTTTGCACTCACTCCATGTGCAACACGGAAAGGCATTCCCTTTCGCACCAGATAATCTGCAACATCAGTAGCGTTGGCAAAACCGCCGAAGCAGCTTTCTTCCATTTTGGGAAGATTCCATTCTGCGCTCGAAATCATTGCCTCAAAGACGATTACATTTCCCTGAACGGTGTCCAATGCCTCAAAGAGCGGAGCTTTGTCTTCCTGCATGTCGCGGTCATAGGCAAGCGGAAGCCCCTTCATCATCACGAGAAGATTGATTAAGTCGCCGTAAACCTTTCCCGTCCGTCCGCGGATAAGCTCTGCAAAATCGGGATTCTTTTTCTGAGGCATGATTGAAGAGCCGGTTGACCATTTTTCGCTCAAATTGATAAAGCCGAATTCGGTCGTAGACCACAAAACGACTTCCTCACACATTCTCGAAAGATGCTGCTGCAAAATCGCAAAGTCCGAAGTAAACTCAATGCAGTAATCGCGGTCAGAAACTGAATCAAGCGAATTGTGCGTCGCGCCCTCAAAGCCAAGCTCTTTCGCAACAAGCTCACGGTCAAGGCTCAAAGTGCTTCCCATTAACGCACCACTTCCAAGCGGAGAAAGGGAAACGCGCTTTAGAGAATCAGAAAGACGCTCCACATCGCGAGCAAGCATGAACGCCCACGCGCACAAATGCTGGGCAAGCGAGCCTGGCTGAGCGTGCTGCATGTGGGTGTAGCCCGTCAAAAGCGAAGTTTTGTGATTTTCTGCGATTTTAGTGAGCGTTTTAATGAGCGAGATGATATTTTTCTGCAAGTCTGGAATCACGCGCCTCAAATACAAGCGTTCGTCAAGCGCAATCTGGTCGTTTCGGCTGCGCCCCGTGTGCAATTTTCGACCAGGGTCTCCGATTCGGTCAGTCAAAGTTGCCTCAACAAACGAATGAATGTCCTCGGCTGAATAATCGATTGAAAGCGCACCCGATTGCAAGTCCTTTTCGATAGAAGAAAGCCCATCTTGAATCGCCTTGTTCTCCTCCGCTGAAATAATCCCTTGCTTTGAAAGCATTGAGGCATGAGCCATTGAGCCGTGAATGTCGTCCAAAGCCATGCGCTCGTCAACATGAATCGAAGTTTCAAATTCAACGGCGGCGGCGTCAGGACCTTCGGCAAATCGCCCGTGCCAGAGAGCCGCATGATTATTGTCAGTGATTGTTCCGTGAGGAGTGTTTTCGTTTTTCATAAGTGAAGAGAATTATAGCAGATTGTGTGAAAAGTGAGAATAGAGTACAACCGCGCTACACCATCCGCGTCAAAATCGCAGATTTTGCCGAGACTCGCTCAAAAGTCGTCTCACGACTTTTGCCCCGCTAAAGCGGGTCGCTCACTACCGCCAATGTGTCGCTCTCTCCCGTGCGTTCATTTTCTGCAAGTGGGCGAATCACTTTCACGCTCACGACGCTCCCTGCTTTGGGGATATTCGTGTCGTTTGGCGAAAACACAAGCTGGCAGTGCAAAAAATTCTCCGTGACGGCATGGATTATCACGCGGTCGCGGACAAGACGCGCTCGGTGGACGCTTTCGCACACGGCGGGGAGCGTTTTCCCAACAAAAGAAGTGATGTACGCAGTCTTTGATTTTTTGTTGAATTCTTCAAGGCGGGCAATTCGCTTGTCGGTCTCGTAATTCGGAACCATCGGGCGCATTTTGAATGCCTCAGTTCCCGGGCGCGGACTGAACGGAAAGGCATGCACGAAAGTAAAACCGCAGTCAGAAAGCATTTTCATCGTGAGGTTAAAATCTTCGTCGCTCTCTCCGGGAAATCCCGCGATAATATCACAGGCGATGAAGGGATTTTTCTTCGCTTTCTTCAAAAGCTGTGTCGCGCGATAGACCGCCTCAATCTTGTACGGTCGCTTCATTTTTGCGAGCACTGCGTCACTTCCGCTCTGCACGGAAATGTGGAAATACGGGCACACACGCGGATTTTCAAAAAGAGAAGCCAATTTTTCGTCAACGATTTCGGGATATAGACTTGAAATGCGGATTTTGATTTTTTCGGTCTGAGACAAAATCAGTTCCAAAAGCTCGGCAAATCGCACGCGCTTTCCCTCGTATTCGCTCACATACTGGCCGATGTTCACCGTGGTAATGACGACTTCATTCTGCCCCGCGTTTTCAAGAGCCTTCACGCGCGCCAAAACTTCGCTCGCCGAGAGAGAAACGGACTTTCCGCGCGCAAGCCGGATTCGGCAATACGTGCACACGCAATTACAGCCGTCCTGAATTTTGAGCGAAGAGCGCGAATGATTGATAAAAGTGTCCGTAGAAAGACGGAACGGAGAAGTGATTTTGTTCGGCTCGGAAGACACATTCTCTTTGTCGAAGAATTTCTGGATTTCAGCAGAAATCGCGTTCCCGTCTAAAGCAGGATTTTGCGCAAGCAGATTTTTGAGAAGAAGCGGAACATCGGCGAGCGAGCCTTTGTGCTGACCGCCCAAAACGCAGATTCGCTCATCGATTGCAAGCAAATCTTTTTGATTGAGCTGGGCATAACAGCCCGTAACGGCAACGGCGGCGTTCGGGCATGTTTTTAAGAGCATTCGGATAATCCGCCGCGCCTTTTGCTCTGCTTTTGCCGTGACCGTGCAGGTATTCACCACACAGAGCGCGGCATTTTCGTCTAACGATTTTGCGGTGAATGGCTCCATTGTGACGGGAAATCCCGCATCGCTAAAAAAACGAGCCGCACCTTCGCTCTCAACTTGATTCAAGCGGCAGCCGAGCGTTTCAAAGTGGATTGTTCTGTGTAATTCGCTCATGAAATTATCGCAATCGTGCCGTAACGCGCTCTTTGCCACGCAGTGCGTCTGCATTTGTGGCTTTGAGTTCAATCGCCTTGTTATATGCGTCCAAAGCGGTTGGGTAACTTCCTGCCATTTCACGCGCATAGCCACAACGAGTCCACCAAATATCAACGAGCGGTTCTGTATACACGGCAGTGGTCATTGAAATATCTGCGTGCTGATATTTTCCCTGTCGGATGTAAATTTCGCCCATATAATAGTAGGCATTTCCGATTCGGGCAGCATTTGCGGGCGCACTTGCGATATAAGTGCGGAACATGTCAAGCGCAAGAGTATTTTTACCCTGATAATAGTAAGACTCTGCAAGGATTTCCATGAGGCGAACATCACTGGGAGCAATTTTTCGCGCCTCAGTAGCACGAGCCTCTGCCTCTGCATACTGGCGGTTACGAACCAAAGACCAGCACAAAACACAGTATGAATCAACATTTTTGGGATTTATGGCTATTTCCTGCTCACAAATCTTGATTGCCTCAGGATAATTGCCATTTCGATATAACACGAGCGCATCCGGCTTAGACTGTGCAAAAACTGCAAAAACCGAAAACATAAAAGCAAAAACGAAAGCGAATTTTTTCATTTGGGCTCTCCTGTCATTGTGCAGTTACCAGAAAAATGAGAACCAGGCTCCAGCACAACTTGTTTTGAAACGATGTCTCCATTTACAGACCCCGACGCAGTGACAAACACGACATCTTTTGCAGTGATATTGCCTTCGACTTTGCCGCGCACAAGCACCCGTGACGCAGCTATTTCTGCCGTAACAGAGGCATTTGTGTCCACGACTAAATCACTCGTAGCATCGATTGAGCCGATGACAGTTCCACGAATCATAAACGGTTTTTTAAACCGAATCGTACCACGAAATGCAATGTCATTCGCAAGAATCGTGTCAAAATCTTCTTCCTCGACATCAAAAAAGTCAGAATCTTTAACATCAAACATATCTTGCTATTCTACAATCTCTGAGCTTTTTTTTCAATAATATTGCCCAGAATAAAAATATAGTCTGGGCAGTGGCATTATTTATTCTTGATTTTTAATCCATCTTTAAAGGCGTTGCCAACGACTTCACCAATTGCACGGTATACATGGAAAGAAGCATCATACATAATCGGCTGCAATTTTCCCAAGTCAATTTTTCCATCAGTCAAAATCGATTCATCAGCCTGCTGTGCGACAATCTTGCCAGTCAGCATTTCCTTTTCTTCGTTCCATTCTTTGACTTCACATTCAAGAACCAAAGGATATTCTTCGATAATCGGGGCATTTACATGGCTGCTTTTATGAACATGCACGCCTGCCTTTTCGATTTTATTTACATCTTTTCCAGACTCCACGCCAAAATAGTCCGAAATTTCAACAGTTTTTTTTGTGGCGAATGCAACGGTAAAGGCACCCGTTTTTTTGAGATTTTCCGTTGTCTTGTGCTTTGCGAGAAAAAGCGAGATTTCCTCATAATCAGACTGAATTCCCCATGCGGCATTCATTGCGTTCGGTACGCCGTTCTCGTCATATGTTCCGATAATAAACACGCCCTCTGGCACAATAACTGCATGTTTTGAATCAAATTCCATAATGGTCTCCTTAATTTTTTTATTTTATTCTATAAATATAATCAAAAAAGATAAAAATCGGCAATAAAAAAGCAAAAACAAAATCCGTATCTTGTACACATTTTTTTTATATATTAAACTATTCATACTGAAAAATGGTATAATTTAAAAACGATGTCAAAAAAATCCTTCCTTCGTAGCACAAAACGCACTCTTCTCGCTCTTCTCAAAAATCCAATCACCTATATCGTGATTGCGTTCGTTGCGCTCATGGTCGTTCTGATTGATATAGTCTGGCGATACGAGGCGGGCGTTACGATGGAAAACTACGGCGACAGCGTGTGGAATTTCTTGATTGCGTTCGTGGCGGGCTACTATGACATTTGTGTGGTCACGCCAATCGGTCGTTTTTGCAGCTTCATCATTTTGATTTCGGGAATTCTCTTATTCAGCACGATAACGGGTAAAATCGCTTCCATGTTCATGGAAATGCAAATGAAAAAAGACAAGGGGTTGAAACAATTGAAAAACTTGAAGAATCATTTCTTGCTCTGCGGCTATCGCGACGGTTTTGAGAAAATCCTTGACACCGTGCTCCGCTCAAATCCTGACATCACGCCTGATATGGTCGTTTTGATTAACGACACGGCTTCCGAGAACATCGAGCAGATTAAAAACCAGCCCCGTTTTAAAGATTTGCAGTATGTTTCGGGCGATTTCAGCGAAGAAGAGACTTTAAATCGCGCGCTCATAAAAGATGCCGAGCGGGTTCTCATTATCGCCGACCGCTCAAAGAATTTTTCCCAAATGGAAATGGACAGCCGCACGGTTCTTGCCGCGCTCACCATGAAGAATTTAAATCCGAGCCTCTACATTGCCGCCGAACTCTACGATTCAAAATTCCAAAAACATCTCGAAATGGCTCACTGCGACGAAATCATTCTCACGAGCGACTACGAATACAGCCTGCTCGCCACGGCTTCAAGCGGCATGGGCTACTCAAATGTAATCCGCGAGCTTATCGGTGACGACGCTGATTCGGGCATTCTCATCGAAAATATTTCACCGTCTTTCATCGGAAAAACCTACGGCGAATTGCGCGCTTCTATCTCAAACGGCTCGGTTTTGATTGGCTTGCTTTTGAACACGGGAAATTTCTACCGCCGTCGTCAGGACGCGCTCCGTGAGGCTCAGAAAAACCCCGATGTAAAGAGAATTATCGATAATCTCAAAAAGGTAAAATCGCTCAAAAGCAACGACCCGATTCTCGCTCCCGCCGATGATTTTGTGATTCAGCGGCACACGAAGGCGATTTTTGTAAAAGGTAAGAAAAATGATTCTGTCGAAGTTGTTTAAGAAAGACGAAAGTGCAAAAACTTCAGAAGTTCTCGAAGAAATCAAGCAGAGTTTTGAGGAAGTGCTTCCAAAATTGCTCAAACTCCAGCTTTTCTCTGATTTCAGCGCGGAAAACGAAAATGATGTCCGCATTTTGCGCCTTGTTTTTGAAGAACTCAAAATAAAAACATTCAGCGCGGGCGAAGAAATCATTAAAGAAGGCGACGACGGCGAAAATTTCTACATTCTCACGCAGGGAAAAGTGCAGGTTTTCAGAAACACGCTCGCAGGAGACAGAATCGCGCTCGCCATTCTAAGCGACGAGATGGGCATTTTCTTCGGCGAGGCGGCATTGATTGCAAAAGACAAGCGAAGTGCCACCGTTACCGCGCTCACTGATTGCCGAACGAGCGTTATCAGCGGAAAGAAATTCAAGGAACTCTGCGACAAAGAGCCAGTTTTGGGCTACCGTGTCATGCTCTGCCTTGCCCAGCGATTGAGTTCCACGCTCAAAAAAACGAACACCGACATGACAACGCTCTACGAAGCACTTTTTGACGAAGTGGTTAATTAGATTATAATTCAATTTATTCTATAAAATAGGAGAAAAGTATGAAAATCGCGCTTGTTGGATATGGAAAAATGGGTCACATGATTGAGACGGTGGCAAAGTCACTTGGTCATGAAGTTGTGGCAACGGTTGATGTTGCTGCAAAAGACGCAACGAATGTGGTCGCTGTTGGTGACGGAAAAGCCGTTGCTGAGGCGGTCAAAAAGAGCGGGGCAGAGGGTGTAATCGAATTTTCTCACCCGACGGCTGTTCTTGGAAACCTCAACGCGCTTATTCCGCTCGGAATCCCCGTGGTGTGCGGAACGACGGGGTGGGCAAAATCTGAGGGGGAAATCGAGCAGCTCTGTGCTTCTTCAAACGGAACGTGCATGCGCTCTTCAAATTTCTCAATCGGCGTGAATATGTTCTATAAAATTGTGGAAGAAGCCGCAAAAATCATGGCGGAATATTCTGAGTACGATGTCGCTGTATGGGAAGCGCACCACAATCAAAAGGCAGACAGCCCAAGCGGAACGGCTCTTGAAGTCGCCCGCCGTGTAATGCTTGGGAACAAGACGAAAACGGAAATGGTCTTTGACGCGTTCCACGAAAAGCCAAAGGCGAACGAATTGCATGTTTCTTCAACGCGCGTGGGCGCAACGCCTGGAACGCACACGGTCTTTTTTGACTCTGCCGCTGACACGATTGAACTCACGCACCGCGCACGAAGCCGCGAAGGTTTCGCACGGGGAAGCGTGGTCGCGCTTGAAAAACTCGTCGCAAAACTGAAATCGGGCGAGCTTTCAAAAGGCAAACTTTACGGCATGAGCGATTTGTTCTAAAATAAACCACAGATTACACAGCAATTTGTGGTTAAAAATAAAAGAAGAGGTATTTTTATGAAACTTACAAAAGTTTTGATGGGAGCAGTTCTTGCTCTCGCACTTAGTGGCTTGGCTTCTTGCTCAAAAGCCAATAATGAATTCGTGCTCGGTCTTGATGACTCGTTCCCGCCGATGGGATTCCGTGACGATTCAAACGAAATCGTGGGCTACGACATCGACTTGGCAAAAGAAGTCGCAAATCGTCTCGGTCTCAAATTCCGCGCTCAGCCAATCTCATGGTCGGCAAAGGAGCAGGAATTGAACACGGGAAAAATCGACTGCATTTGGAACGGTCTTTCAATCACCCCAGAGCGACTTGAAGCACTCGCATTCACAAAGCCGTACTTGAATAACGCGCAGGTCGTCATCGTTCGCGCAGACAGCGGAATCAACACGCTTTCTGATTTGGAAGGAAAAATTTTGGGCGTTCAGGCGGGAAGCTCTGCCGCAGATGCAATCAAAGAGAATCCGAGCTTCAAGGCAAGCCTCAAATCAATCGTTGACTTCAACGACAACATCATGGCTTTGAACGATCTTGAAATCGGCGGACTCGATGGCGTGGCAATGGACAGCGTTGTGGCAGAATACAGCCTTAAAGTCACGGGAAAGCCCTTCGTGATTCTTTCGGACTCACTCGCTCCGGAGCAGTACGGCATCGCTTTCAAAAAAGACAACACCGAACTCCGCGACAAAGTTCAGAAAGCCCTCGAAGACATGGCGGCTGACGGCACTGTCGCAAAAATCAGCGAAAAGTGGTTCGGCAGCGATATTTCGATTATTGGAAAATAAAATTTCTCACAGAGTACACAGAGGGCACAGAGAGATTTTCAAATTACAGAGAAAACACTCTCTGTGAACTCTTAAGCTCTGTGAGAAATTTAAAAGGAGCGTTCTGTGTTAAAAATCATTCTTCCTATGCTTACGGCTTCTGTTGTCTCGGTTGAGGTTTTTGCGCTCACGCTCTTGTTTTCCGTTCCGCTCGGCTTTCCGCTTGCGGCGGGGCGAATGTCTCACTTCAAACCGCTCTCATGGATTGTGAACGCGTTTTTGCTCATTATCCGTGGCACACCGCTCATTTTGCAACTGATTGCGGTCTATTTTTTCCCCGCGTATCTTTTTAAATTCTCCTATGACCGATTCGTGGCGGCGATTATCGCTCTTTCTGTCAATTACGCTTGTTATTTTGCGGAAATCTATCGCGGTGGCATTCAGTCGATTCCGCGCGGGCAGTACGAGGCGGCAAAAGTTCTCGGCTACACGAAAATGAAGACCTTTTTTAGAATCGTGCTTCCGCAAGTCGTCAAGCGAATCATTCCTGCGATGGGGAACGAAGTCATTACGCTCGTCAAGGATACCGCGCTCGTTTCCGTTTTGGGAATCGCAGAACTGTTCCGCACCGCCCAAACGACTTCAAGCCGCCTTTTTTCTACCACGCCTATTCTGATTGCGGGTTTGTTCTATTTCGTGATGAACTGGGTAGTTTCTTCCGCGTTCGTGCTCATTGAAAAAAAACTGGATTATTATAAGTAATATCCCCTTTCTCGTTACAAGTCTTGTAAAACTCAAAATTAGGATATATAATCAGACATTATGAAGAAAGAAAAAAACGCAGGATTGATAACATTCGCCCTCTCATGGGTCGGACGCAAAAATCTCAAGGCTTTGAAGAAAGCTGCTAAAAATTGCGAAAATGCAACCGCCACCACGCTCCGTGGTATTCTCACCTATGCAAAAGACAGTGAATGGGGAAAGGCTCATCACTTTGCTGATATTCTCACCGCTCAGACGGACGAAGAATTATTCGCAAAATGGCAGGCAAATGTTCCGCCACAGACCTACGAAGATTTGCGTCCGTTCGTTGACCGCCAAAAGAACGGCGAAGAAAACATTCTCTTCCCCGGAAAGCCGATGATGTACGCCACCACGAGCGGCACCACAAGCGCACCAAAGTGGATTCCTATCTCAACCGAGTATTATCAGAGATTTTCAGCGATTTCACGGCTCTGGCTCTACTCGTTCATCATGCAGCGTCCAAAGGTCTTCTGGGGCATCGTTCTTTCTATCGTTGGAAAAGATGTCGAAACACACGCACCAGATGGCACACCGTGCGGCTCAATTTCGGGAGTCACGCAGCGCGACTGTCCTGAATTCATCAAGGGATTGTACTCTGCTCCGAGCGCGGTTTTCTACATCAGCGACTATGCCGCACGAAATTACGCGCTTATGCGCACGGGAATCGAGCAGAATGTCACTTTGTTCATCACGGCAAACCCAAGCACAGTGATTGAGCTTCAGCGCACCGTTGACGAGCATCTTGACGAAATGATAAAAGACATCGAAAACGGCACTTTGAGCGACAAATTCACCATCGGCGAAGAGCAGCGAAAAGCACTCTGCGCAAAATACAAGCCGAATCCCGCTCGTGCCGCAGAACTTCGCGCGCTCAAAGAAAAATACGGTCGCATTCTGCCAAAGCACTACTGGCCTGACTTCCAAATCATCAACACATGGAAGTGCGGAAACACGCATGTCTACATCGAAAAAATCAAAGACTGGTTCCCAGAAAATGTCTGCTCCCCCGAATTCGGCTATTTTGCGAGCGAATGTCGCGTTGGTCTCGTCATGAACGGCGGAAGCGACACGGTTTTGTTCCCGCACATGCACTACTTTGAGTTCGTTGACGCCGACGACATGGACAATCCAAACCCGAAATTCTTGCAGATTCACGAGCTCAAAAAAGGCAAAAAATATCTCATCTATATCACGACCTATTCAGGCATCTACCGCTACAACATGAACGATATGATTGAGGTCACGGACTTCTACGGCACCATTCCTGCTATTCAGTTCTTGCAAAAAGTGAACGGAATTATCTCAATGACGGGCGAAAAGGTCAGCGAAGGTCAGTTCATCACCGCAGTCAAGCAAGCCGAAGAGCAGACGGGGCAAAAAACGCGCTTCTATGTCGGATTTGCCGATGTGCAGGAAAGCCGCTACCACTACTACATCGATTTTGCCGACGAAGCGACCACGCAGGAGCAGGCTGACGCATTCGCAAAAGTCGTTGACGAAAAGCTCAAAAAGCTCAATGTCGAATACGAAGCAAAGCGCGACTCGTTCCGTGTAAAAGATCAGGCGTGCCACATTCTCAAAGCGAACGCTTTCGAAGAATTCAAAAAAGAATCAATCGCGAAGGGCATGGCTCGTGACGGTCAGTTCAAGATGAATCTCCTCATGCAGGATGAAAAACGCCACGCAATGTTCAAAGAACTCGTAAAATAATTTTTATGGGTCTTTATTCAGAACTCCAAGCCGCTATAAGCGAAGAACAGAGGTAAAAAATGAAAAAATTCAATCAATTTTTTTCAAACAAGGCTCTTTCTTCGCTTTGGCTTGTGTTTCATGCACTCATTCTCATCGCATTTATTGTTGCCTCACTGTTGGGTAAAAATTTCGGCGTAGATTCGGATTTATTTCACATGCTTCCCGCTTCCACACTGGGCGAAGCTATGGGAAAGGCGGACGAAAAACTTTCCGACATCACCGCAAAAAATGTTTTTATTCTCGTGGGGCACGAAGATTTTCAAAAGGCAAAAGACACGGCTTCTTTTGTCTACGAAAATCTCAAAGACAACGACAATTTTTCTTCACTTTCATTTTACGCAGGGCTTTCCGCTGTTTCTGAAATCGAACAGTTTGTTTCACCATACCGATACAGCCTGCTTACAGACGAGCAGATTGAGATTCTTTCAACGGAAGACGGAGCGGCAGAATTCGCACAGGAATCTCTTTCACGCGCATTCGGCTCGTTCACGCTCACTTCGCTTTCAAATCTCGAAACCGATCCTTTTTTGCTTGATGAAAGCAACACGCAGCGATTTTTAGCATCAGTGCAGGAAGCAAGCACTCAAATGAGCCCAAAAGACGGTGTTTTGGCTTCTTTATATGAAGGAAAATGGTATGTCATGATTCGGGGCATACTTTCGTCAAAAGGCTCGGCAATAGCCTCTAAAGCAAACGGAATTTCCGCAATTTACGATGTCTGTACGCCACTCGAAAAAGACGGAATTCAATTCGTCTATTCAGGCTCCGCTTTCCACAGCCACAAAAGCTCAAATTCCGCAGTCACAGAAATCAGCACAATCTCAACATTTTCACTTTCAATCGTAATCATAATGCTGCTGATTGTTTTCCGCACTCCCCTGCCACTTTTTGCATCGGTCGCTTCAATTTTCATTTCGATGGGAGCGGCTTTTGCCATGACGGTGATCATTTTTGGGCAAATTCACATTCTAACGCTGATTTTGGGCACTTCACTCATTGGAAGTTGCATCGACTACAGTCTGCATTATTTTGTAAACTGGAAAGCTCATCGTGAATTACAGTCCTCAGACCAAATCCGACACCATCTTTTTAAAGGGCTGTTGCTTTCCATGGTTTCAACAGAAATCTGCTACGGGCTTTTGATTTTTGCTCCGTTTACTATTTTGCGTCAAATGGGCGTTTTTTCAAGCATTGGAATTCTCAGTTCATTTTTGACGGTCATTTGCATTTACCCGCTTTTTCCGCTTCCAAAACAAGAAAAACGATTTTTACCGTTTCATTTGAATACGCGCTCAAAAAATCCCCAAACCGCATCTCGCCTGCCTGTATCACGAAGTCTTTTCGTTTCTCTTCTCATGATTTTTGTATTCGCGGTCATTATTGCACTTTTTCACAAAGATTTGCGAATTGAAAACGATATGTACAAACTGTACACGATGGAAGGACGGGTCAAAGAAGACACCGAGCTGTGTGAAAAAATCACGGGGTATCATCCGCTCGGCTGGTTCATCATTTCGGGAAGCACAGAAGAAGAGCTCTTGCAAAATGAAGAAACTATCTGCAAGAATTTGGCGGATGTGCAAACGGGCGGCTATCTTGCAACATCCCGCTTTATTCCATCACTCAAAAAACAAGACGAATCTGCAGCAGTGTCAAAAAATCTTCTGTCGTTTGCTGATGAACAATATGCTCTGCTGGGATTCAGCGAAACTGAGGCAGAATATTTTAAAACTCAGTTTGATTCCCTGTCATCAAAGCGAATTCTACCGTTTGCGATTCAAACTGAAATTCCAGAATCATTGCAGTCAATCACAAACATGCTGTGGCTTGGAAAAATCGACGGTAAATTCTATTCAATCGTTTTGCCGGTTCTCATCGTGGATGAAGTTGCATACGAAAAGATTGCCTCCGAAACGGATTTTTGCTATTACGAAAATAAAATGAAAGATTTAGGGCTGGGGCTTGATCATCTCACCCGTCTTGCAATTATTTTGTTTGCAGTTGCCTACGCAATAATTCTTATTGTTCTTAAATTTTTCTACACATGGCGACAGACGGTAAAAATCGCCTCGCTTCCCGTACTGTGCGTTCTGTTGGTCACAAGCGTATTCCTGCTCATCGGTCAGAAAATCGAATTCTTCTCTCTCACGGGAATTATTTTGGTATTCGGCTTGGGCTTGGACTACATCATCTATATGATTGAAAACATGAAGCGAAAAAATGCCGTGCAATCAGAGCAAACCGATTTTTCACATCTTGAGCCATTTGCAATCACTTTGAGTTTCTTGACGACGGCAATTTCATTCGGTGCGTTGGCATTCAGTACATTCGTGCCTGTCCATACGATTGGGCTTACGATAACGCTCGGTTTAATCGCAGCTTTTGTCTGCACAATGCTTTAAGCATAAATAAGGAACAGCAGTGATTCAAGCGGTAATTTTTGATTTTGACGGAACTCTCTACGATTTCTCACACTTGCCGCGAAATTTAATTCTGGCACACCCGCTTGATATGTTTTTGATGAAGGCAGAGCGCACGGCACGATGGGAATTTAAGGGAAAAGATTATGAAACCTGCCAAACACTCACGGCACAGTACTACCACCGAATAAGTGAGCTCAGCGGAAAATCAGACGATAAAATCCGCGATTGGTACGAAAACCGCTACCTTATGGCAATGATTTCAGTTCTTTCAAAAAAATACCATGTTCGGAGCGGAATTTCAGAGCTTTTCAAAAAACTGGTCGAAGCGAACATCAAAATCGCCATTTTTTCTGACTATCCATGTGTCAAAGAGCGAATGAGCGCAATCGGCATGGACGAAGAACTTCAAAACCTTTGTTCCGTCATCGCATCTGCACAAGAGCGTGGCGCATTTAAGCCCGCTCCCCGCCCCTTTTTGGAAATCGCAAAAGAACTCGGCGTACGTCCAGAACACTGCCTTGTTGTGGGTGACAGGCTTGATACCGATGGAGAAGGCGCACACAAGGCAGGCATGCAATTTTTAAAAATCGAATCAGATTGCCAGATCATTGATTTTTCAGGGATACAGTTTATATGAAAATAAGCACGATTTTTACGCTTATCTCACAGTTTTCTCACAAAGAACGGCAGCTTCTAAAAAATGAAAGCGAGCGTATTGGTCTTTTTTGCACGCAGATTTTTTGGATTGTCTCAATTATCGTTTCGATTATTTTTGCTGTGCTTGTGTTTTGTGCGATTCCATTTTTTAACGCCACCTATCTGCTGATTTATCTTCCATCATTTTTTGTTTTTGCCACGCTGAGCATTCTTTTTTACCGATGTCGCAAAACAAAGGCGAACCATTATCTTCCGCTCGTATATTTTTTCGTCATCTATCTGTATGCGTTCAGTATTTTAATCAGCATATCTTCAACAGGCTCGTCACATGCGGCCACATCATTCGTTTGTTTTCAGGTTATTTTTCCCCTCTTGCTCTTTGATCGCTCATTGCGCGTCAACACGCTGTGCATTGCGCTCTATATCATTCACTCATTTTTGGCGTATCGTTTTAAAGATTCCCTTAACTTTGTATTAGATGTATCGAATGGAGCAGCATTCACCGTAATCGGCATTCTCATCGGCGAATACGAACGCTATGCAAAACTCACCAATTTTGAAAAAGACAGAATTTTAGTCTATCAAAAAAGCACGGATATGCTCACTGAACTCAAAAACCGACGCATGCTTTTTGAGCGACTTTCGGATGTACAGGACAATTATGGCTCGTTAAGCGGCATTTTCATGATTGACATCGACCATTTTAAGCTGTACAACGACACATTTGGCCATCAAATGGGAGACACCTGCCTTAAAACGCTCGGCAAAAAATTTGCTGAATTCGGAAACGAAAACGGCTTTGAGTTTTACCGCTACGGTGGCGAAGAATTCTGCGCACTTACCACAAAATATTCCTATGATGAATTGCGCGAAAAGGCAGAATTGCTCCGAAAACAAGTACAGGAACTTGCGATTCCGTTTGAGAAAAATGAAAGTGGCATCGTCACCATTAGCGTAGGATTTGCCCAGCACTACTACACGCAGAGCTATGAAACCACAATCAAGCAGGCAGATGATGCGCTCTACAATGCAAAAGAGACCGGCAGAAACAGAATCTTTGGCAACAGAGAGCTTTAATCGTCCGATACGGCATCCCAACCGTTTTGAACAATGCCCGCCATCTCACAGATTTGCTTGTGCGCTTCCCTGCACATTCGCTCAGAATCGACTTTGCGTTTTTCGTCTTTGTTTGGGAAAATAAGCTCACCAATTTCAATCGTAATAAGTGGCTCTTTAAAAAACAGTTTGCGCCAGCCAGTGAGTTCCCGGTAACTGATTGCCATAGGAATTATAGGCAGGTCATAGCGATACGCAAGGGTAAACGCCCCCAGTTTAAATGGACGGATTGGCTCATACCAATTCCAGCGAGAGTGCTCAGGAAAGACATGAAGCCACTTTTTTTTGCTTACAAGAATGTCAAACGCTTCGTTAAAACGCCGCATTGCGCCCATTCCCTGTTCTGGCATGGGAATTCCCCCTGCGCTTCGCATTACTAAGGCGTCTTTTGTATTGAGATAATCAGCAAATGTAGGAAACCACAATCTTCGCCTACCGATGGAACTCGCCGCCTGTACGACAGCAAGGAAATCCCAACGGTACACATGATTAGCAACGGTAATCGCGCCGTTTTTGAGCAGTTTTTTATTTTTGCGAAGATTTTTTTTCCCTTTTACTTTTAGTCCGTACCGAATCCATTGAAGCGGAAAAACAAAAGTAAAAATTCCCAAATACACAAGGTAATGAAAGAATTTTTCCTTAAAGGATTTCATCAAGTAAGGATACTTTTCATCAACTGTAATCTCACGGATTTTCTGAGACTGAAGAATTCTCTCTCCAGGATTTGAAGGGTAGTCAATTCCCGTAACAGGAATATAAACGCCGTCTTTTACAATGTGTTCTCTTTGCATTACCTATAGTATATCACATATTTTGAAAAAAACTACTTTTTTAGTAAGAAATCATTTCTTCTTTGCACGCAGCAGAGAAATAAATTTGCCAATTCTTCCTCTTCGTGCGATAATTTTTCTATATGAAATTTACAAAACGCACACTTCCGAAAAACCTTCCGCTTTTGCTTAAAGAGCGGGTCAGTCAGTGTCCTTCCGTATATTTGCAGGCGGCAAAGGACAAAAACGGTGTCTACCAATATTACACTTATCAGGAATTTTACGATGCGGTAATTGCCTTTGCGCACGCGCTCCGCTCAATCGGCGTACAGCGGGGCAGCAATATCGCGCTCATGAGCGACAACAGACGCGAGTGGTTCATCACTGATTACGCGATTTTGTCTTTGGGTGCGGTGGATGTTCCGCGCGGGTGCGACTCGATGGGCACGGAAATGCGTTTTATCACGAGCTATGCCGACTGTGAGGCAGGATTTTTTGAGAATGAAAAGCAGCTTTTAAAAATCTTGGAGAAAAAGGACGAAGTGCCGCTTTTAAAAACCGTGGTTCTTTTTGACACGATGAGCGCGGAAACTGAGGCAAAAGCGGGCGAATCAGGGCTTTCTTTCTATTATTTTGCCGACTTGCTCGAAAAAGGAAAGGCGATTATTTCAGAAAATCCCGAAGAAAAGAAAAAAGAAATCGAAGACGAAATGGAAAAGACTGCTCCCGATGATGTTGCCACAATGATTTTCACTTCGGGAACGACGGGCACGCCAAAGGGCGTTATGCTCACGCACAACAATTACATTTCGCAGCTTTCGGTGATTCACGATTTCATAAACTGCAAGGAAGGCGACTGGTGGATGACGATTCTCCCCGTATGGCATGTGTTCGAGCGGCTTATCCAGTATGTCGCCGTGCACATGAAGTGCGGTCTTGCCTACTCAAAGCCCGCCGCGCCGATTTTGCTCCCCGACATGGCTACAATCCGCCCGCAGTGGATTTGCGGCGTGCCTCGATTGTGGGAAGCACTTGCAACGGGCGTTATCCGAACGATGAAAAAGACGGGCGGAGCCACGCTCAAACTGTTCAATTTCTTTATCGGAGTTGGCTCTCGCTACGCGCTCATGCGTGATTATGTCTTCGGAAATTTGCCCCAGCTTTCGCCCAAAAAACGATGCCGTCCCCTCGACAGCGTGATTGGCTTTTTGCCGTGGATTCTTCTTTTTCCGCTCCACAAACTCGGAGACGCGCTTGTGTTCAAGAAAATTCGGGCGAAAATGGGCGGGCGCATTTCGATTGCGATTTCTGGAGGAGGTGCGCTCCAAAAGGAAATCGACAATTTTTACCGCGCAATTGGATTGAATTTGCTTGAAGGCTACGGCATGAGCGAGACTGCCCCGGTTATTTCGTTCCGCGATTATCGCCATCCCCGTCCAGGCGTTGTGGGCGTGGTGTTCCCGACTTTTGAGCTTCGGATTGTAGAAGAAGAGCACGGAATCATAAAGAGCATGGATCCGCTCCCGCCGGGAAAACAAGGCCTGATTGTGGTGCGCTCCCCGCAGGTGATGAAGGGCTACTACAAACGACCAGATTTGACCGAAAAAGTAATCGACAAAGACGGCTGGCTCAACACGGGCGACCTCGGAATCATGAGCCACGACAACGAAATCAAAATCACGGGGCGCGCAAAGGATACCATAGTGCTGCTTGACGGCGAGAACATTGAGCCGAGCGTAATTGAGGGTGCGCTTCTTGCGAGCGATTTTATTGAAAGCGTGATGGTCACTGGTCAGGACAAAAAATACCTCGGCGCACTCATTGTGCCGAGCAAGGACAATCTTGTTTTGTATGCAGAAGAGAACGGAATTCCGCACGATAATTACGAAGGACTGCTGAAAAACGAAAAAATCCATTCGTTCTTTGAAAAAATAATTTCCCAAATCATTACGAGCGCGAACGGGTTCAGAATCTGCGAGAAGATTTATAAATTTGCGTTGATTCCAAAATCATTCGAAGCTGGCGTAGAACTTTCCGCAAAACTTGAGATGATGCGCTACAAAATCGCGGAGATGTACAAAAAGGAAATAGACGCGCTGTTTGAGTGATGGGGAAAAAGACTTTCCCCTTCCTTTATTCTATTCCATGTAATAGGTTTTAATCGGCGGGAAGCCGTTGAACTCCACGCTTGCGTAGGTGCTTGTGTACGCGCCCGTAGTAAGCCAGTAGAGTTTGTCGCCAGCTTTAAGCGAGAGCGGGAGCTTGTATTTGAAGTCCTCATACATGATGTCCGCGCTGTCGCAGGTCGGGCCCGCCAAAATGACTTCGCCTTCTTTTTCGCCCGCCTTGTCTTTTGAAGAAATAACGGGATATTTCATTGCCTCGTCGAGTGTTTCAATCAGTCCGTTGAATTTTCCCGAATCTTGATAGACCCATCGCTGCAAGGCGGTGTTGTTCTTTCGGCTCACGAGAATGACTTCGCTTGTAAGGATTCCGCAGTCACCGACCAAAGAACGACCTGGCTCCAAAATAATCATCGGGATTTCGTCTCCAAAGTCATCGTGCAGATAGCGCGTGATTTCAGAAGCGTAGGTTGCAAGCTCGTTTGCGGGCTGAATGTAGTGCGCAGGGAAACCACCGCCCATGTTAATCATTGAAAGACGGATGCCCTCTTCTTCTTCGAGAGATGAAAACAAATACGAAGCCTTTGCAATCGCGTCGTTCCATGCGCCAATATCGCGCTGCTGGCTTCCGACATGGAATGAAACGCCGTACGGTGTAAGACCAAGATTTTTTGCCATAACAAGCAAATCATATGCCATATCAGGGTGACAGCCGAATTTGCGGGAAAGCGGCCAGTCCGCGCTCTGCGTGTTTTCCATTAACATGCGCACATAGATTCGGCTTCCGGGAGCGTTCTCGGCAATTGCTTTGAGGTCGTCTTTTGAGTCAGTGGCGAACATGCGCACGCCCTTTTCGTAGAAATATTTGATGTCACGCGCTTTTTTGATGGTGTTTCCGTAAGAAAGCCGCTCGCCAGTCACGCCGAGAGACATAATTTTATCGAGTTCGTAGCGGGAAGCGACATCGAAATTTGAGCCGAGTTCGGCAAGCATTTTTAAGACAGGCTCGCCTGGGTTCGACTTGATTGCGTAATAAATGTGGGCGTACGGGAACGAATCGCGCAATTTGATGAAATTGTACTTAATCTGCTTGAGATTAATCACAACATTCGGAGTCTCCAAATCATTTGAAAATTCCAAAAACCGATTCCATTCAGAATCAGAAATGTAGTCCGCACGATTGAACATGACGCTACCACCTAAAACTGTGATTCGAGCAAGTCAAAGACTGCCTTGAAAAGTAATAATGATGTAAATGCGAATATAAAGGAATTCCGCGATATGGTCTATAGTTTTTGTGAAAAAAATATTTTTTTTTAGGAAGAATTATGCTAGAATACATTCATGTCACTTTTTTCGGTACGGAACATAGTCTTACTCATCACCTTCCTTTTTATTCTTTTTCCTGCCGTAACCGAATCCACCAGCTCAACTCAGTCTGATTCATCATCTTTCTCAGATTCTACCATTGATTCAATGCCAGAAGAAACAGAAAAGACTAAAAAAGCAAAATTCAATCCCATCACTTTTGTCGGCGACATTTTAAACGACAAGTATCGGTTGCGAGTTGATTTTGGTGCAGAGCCGAACAGACACGGAAGCATGGTTTTTGCAGCCACCGATTTTGATTGGAGCGAATCATTTTCTCAAAGGCTCCGTCTTGAATATGACCACTACTCTACTTCGACAAATTCAACGAGCGAACTTTCAAATCAAGAAGTCCGCTCTATCTCCGCCACGCTCTTTCCGCTCGTTTTTTACTTTGGCGACAGCAGTATCACCACAAAGACGCGCTTTTCACAAGTCAACATCGGCGTTTATTTCAACTATTCTATCACCAAAACAAACACGGGAACTTTTTTCAATCTGAGCAGTGATAAAGAACTTTGGGGAGAGTATGCGGGAATGTCAGGTTTTTCATTAAGTGACACCGCTCAAAAATATCACTTGGTCGGACCTGTTTTTGGATATTCAGTCAATTTTCCGCTCCATGAATACATTTCGCTCACATTGGAAGGATTTTTCGTTCCTGCATATTTGGTCACGCTTTCAACCGAATTAAAAACATCATACTATTTTGAAGACGGTCCCGTTTCCAGTTCCAATTCACTCAGTTTCCGCTCACTTTCATTTCCGATTGCACGCCAAACGATTTCGTTTGATTTTTTCAGATATTTACGAATCAAAGGACACATTTCCTACCAGCACCTCAATTTACGCGCACTTACAATCAGTGATGTCGACATCGAAAATTACTCCGTCCATACGCTTGTCGTCCGATACGGAGGCGAAATCTTAAGCCCCTCAAAAACGCGAAAAAAATCAGCACACCTTTGGGCGGGCCTTTACTACGAAATGACATGGAACAAAAACTATTTGCAGGATTTATCTTCAACAGATTACACGGGAAAATGGGTTTTATGTTTTTCAAAGTGATGATTCTTGAACATCTTTTTGCATTATCATAAAATCATAAAAAATAGAGAAAACGAGGTATACTATGGCATATACATTCATTGACGGCGGCGTTACGGCGGCCGAGGGCTTTACGGCGAACGGCATTTTAAACAAAATCAAAGCGAGCCGCACGACGAACGACACGGCTCTTATTTTTTCAGAAAAAGTCTGCAATGCGGCGGGCGTGTTCACTCAGAATCGTGTGAAGGCAGAATGCGTTAAACTCACGCACGACCACATCGCAAACGGAAAGGCACAGGCGGTCATTGCAAACAGCGGAAACGCAAATGCCTGCACGGGAAGCGAAGGCTACGACAACGCGAACAAAGAAGCGGTCGCAGTCGCGGCAAAAATGAATATCAACTCTGACGATGTGCTTGTGCTTTCAACGGGCGTTATCGGCCAGCAGCTTCCTGTCGAAAAAATCTTGAACGGCTTGGACAAGCTTGCGGACGGACTTTCAAAGGAAGGTCACAAGGAAGCACGCATCGCAATTATGACCACCGACACGCACTACAAAGAAGTCGCGCTTGAAACGACCATCGACGGGAAAACCGTGCGCATGGGAACGATGGCAAAAGGAAGCGGCATGATTCACATCAATTTAGGAACAATGCTCGGCTTCATCACCACGGACTGCGCGATTTCTTCTCAAATGCTCGAAAAGGCACTCCGCATCTCGGCAGCGGGCACTTACAATTGCGTTTCAATTGACGGCGACACTTCCACAAACGATTCGCTCCTTATCTTAGCAAACGGCTTGGCGGGAAACGCGGAAATCACTTCTGAGGGCGCGGACTTTGACGCATTCGTAGCCGCCTTAAACGCGCTCAACACGCAGATGGCAAAGAAAATCGCCGCTGACGGTGAGGGCGCAAGCCGCCTCGTCACGTGCAATGTCGTCGGCGCGGACACGGTAGAAAACGCGCGGGGATTGGCAAAAGCGGTCATCTGCTCAAACCTCGTCAAAGCCGCATTCTTCGGCGCAGACGCAAACTGGGGGCGCATTCTTGACGCGATGGGCTACTCAGGCTACTTCTTCACCCCCGAAAAAACGAGCGTGTCATTCTTAAGCCGCGCGGGCGCAAAACGCTACTTTGAGGACGGCGAGACTAACGGCGGTGAAGAAAGCAAAATCAAAGTGTTCGACCACGGCGTTCCGCTCAATTTCGATGAAGATTTAGCAAAGAAGATTTTGACCGAAGAAGCCGTTGACATTCTCGTGGAACTGGAAGACGGAAACGCAAGCGGCACTGCATGGGGATGCGACCTCACTTACGATTATGTGAAAATCAACGGAGATTATAGGACATAATGACTTCGCAACAGTTTCAGATTTTTACAGCATTTCGCAATGAGTTTTGCTCGTACTGCATGACATTGAACAAGGCATATAAGGATGTGCTAAAGCCTCTCCAGATTGCGGCGCGACTTTCGGATACACCAGATTATCCGCTTGAAACGCCCGTTGTATACAATACGGCACTTGATGAAGTCACTGAAGAAAGCGACATCCGTCTTATCGTGATTGGTGACAATCCGGGCAAAACCGAGCAACGAGAAAAAATGAAACGCTACCTTACGGGACAAAGCGGAAAAATCGCTGAAGGATTTTTCACACGGAACGCGGAATTCAACACGGATTTCCGCAAAAATGCAATTATTCTCAACAAAACACCGATTCACACGGCAAAAACGATTCACCTAAAATATCTCAGCAAAAACGGTGGACTCGAAATCCGCAAGATTATCTCAGAGAGCCAGCTTTTTATGGCAGAAAAAACGGCGAAACTCCATCAGGATTTGTGCGCAGCGGCACGAACAAGCGGCGGAATTGCCCCTGAGTTGTGGCTTGTCGGCTATGCGGAGCTTAAAGAAAACGGCATTTTTGGCGAATACAAATCATGCCTGCACTCTTCCTACAAAAAAATGGATGAAGACTGGCAGCGCGTGTATGTCTTCCAGCATTTTTCGATGAACCGCTTTTTGATTGACCTCAAGAATTTCATGGGAAAGCACAAAGAACTCGGAATCATAGAAGCCGCGCATGAACTTGGCACAATCCACAAAAAAGAGATTTTTGCATAACTATACGGTTTGAACGCAAATTATTTTGCTGATGTGTGCGAGGCCGGCTCAGATAGCTAGAGGATTCCTATCTGTTTACACGTGAAAATAATCGCAAAAAGCGTGAATGCGCTTGAAAGTGTCGTCCACACGACGAGCTGACCTGCAAGTTCGGCGTCGCTGCCCATTTCAGCGGTCATCGGAACGGTCGATACGGCGAGGGGCGTGCCGTACAGCGCAATCAACGCAGGAAATTCCAAAGATGAGAATCCCACTTTGAAGGCGACAGTGAGACAGACGAGCGGGCAAATGACCGTGCGTGCCAAAACGCCCGCGATGATTTTGTATTTGAGTCGAGAAATCGCGCTGAACGTGAAATTTCCGCCCAACGCAATGAGCGCAATCGTGCTGGCAGTGCCCGCCAACATCCCGATTGTCTTGTACACGAACGGAAGATTCTGTTTTATCGTGAAAATTTTTGTTCCATCGGGCGAAATCGGAATGAAATATCTGATGGCAAGGCACAAAATGCCCGCAAGAACGCCCAAAATGAGCGGGTTCGTCGCAATTTTTTTTTATGATTGACAGAACGCTGACTTTTTTCCCGTCTTCGCTCACAAAAAGGGAGAGCGCGATAATCGCAAGCACATTGAAAAGCGGAATCGAAACGGACGACAAAATCGAAGCGGCGACGACCGGACCCGAATCTCCGTTTGAAATCGACATCGCAAGGGAAAGCCCGATAATCGCGTAGTTCGAACGATATGACGCCTGAATCATAACGCCTTTTTGCCTGTCATCCGAAACCGTGTGCTTTATGATGAAAACCGCCGCCGTAAAAAAAATGAGAATCGAAATGACGGCAAACGCGCAAATCTTTCCGTATCGGGAAATCTCCGAAATGTTCTCGACATTGTAGACATTGAAAAAAAGCAGGCAAGGCAAGCAGCATCTGAAACACAGTTTGTTCAAAAGCGGAAAAAACTTCTCGTCAAAGAGGCGGATTGACTTCAAAAAATAGCCGACCGCAATGACGAGGACTATCGGCATAACGGCGTTCAGCGTAAAAAAAAGATTCGTGAGCATACAAGTGCGACCATTATACCGAAAGAAAATGAGTTTGTCAGTGATTTTAAAGTGAAGGGGAAAGTCTTCCCCTACGCGCCCACTTCGTTGGTCGCTACCCCTTCTCCTAAGGGGCAAGCCCCTTAAAATCCCCACCGTATCGCAAAAAGTTCAAAAAATGAATCCGCGAGTTTTTCGTTAGAAAAACTCGTTAGTGAGCGTAGCGAACGACCAACGCCTGCTTTTTGCATATCTATTGCATAAACTTTTAAAAACCACTATGATTTTTGCATAAATATACGGTTTGCAAGCAAACCGTTTGCGTTAGTGGAAACTATTGACGTTTGTGCTTTCGCACATATGCATTCAATTTCTTATCAAATCGAGGCGTTTTATGGCAAAAGAAAAGGTTGTCTTGGCTTATTCTGGTGGATTGGACACAACAGTCATCATTCCGTGGCTCAAAGAAAATTATGATTACGATGTTATCGCCGTCTGTATTGATGTCGGTCAGGGCGATGACTGGGAAGCGATTAAAGGCCGTGCGCTCAAAACGGGAGCGAGCGCCTGCTATGTCGTTGACGCGCGACAGGAATACATCGAAGAATACATTTGGCCGGCGTTGAAGGCAAATGCCGTTTACGAGGACGAATATTTGCTCGGCACATCGACTGCCCGCCCGCTCATCGGAAAAATCTTGGTTGAGTATGCTCGTCAGGAAGGCGCAGTCGCAATCTGCCACGGCGCAACAGGAAAGGGCAACGACCAGGTGCGTTTCGAGCTTGCAATCAAAGCGTTCGCACCTGATTTGCGCGTAATTGCCGCTTGGCGTGACGACAAATGGAACATGGACAGCCGCGAAGCCGAAATCAAATTCCTTGAAGACCGCGGACTTGAAGTTCCGATGAAAAAAGACCAGTCATATTCCCGCGATGAAAACATCTGGCACATCTCACACGAGGGCTTGGAACTTGAAAAAACGGAGAACGAGCCGAACTATCCGCACATGCTCAAAAACACCACCGTTCCCGAAAAAGCAAGCGATGAAGGTGAGTATGTCACCATCGAATGGGAAAAGGGAATTCCGGTCAGTCTCAACGGCAAAAAAATGAACGGCTTGGAGCTTATGCTTGAACTCAACAAAATCGGCGGAAAGAACGGCGTGGGCTTGGTTGACATCTGCGAAAACCGCTGTGTGGGCATGAAAAGCCGTGGCGTGTATGAAACTCCGGGCGGAGCGATTTTGTACTTCGCGCACCGCATGATGGATCACATCTGCCTTGACCGCGACACCTACCACTACAAGCAGCAGGTTTCTCTCCGCCTTGCAGAACTCATTTACGACGGCAAAGTGTTCACGCCGCTCTACGACGCGCTCATGGCGTTTGTTGATTCCACACAAGAGACGGTCACTGGATGGACGAAAGTAAAACTCGTGAAAGGTCAGATTCGCGCGGCGGGTTCTGGCTCTAAGTACAGCCTCTACAATGAAGACATTGCTAGTTTCACCACGGGCGAACTCTACAACCACAAGGACGCGCAGGGCTTTATCACGCTCTTCGGGCTTCCGCTCAAAGTGCGTGCCATGATGGAGCAGAAAGTCGGCGAAGGCAGAGCGATTGCCGAAAGCAAGAACTTGAAGAAGCGACCTACAGAGTAGAAAAATTCCTCACAGAGTGCACAGAGTTCACAGAGAGCGTTCTGTAAAACTCATATCGTACCTCAGTTATGTTGTTTTTCAAGCAGCGTGACTGAGGTGTTTTTCTGTCATACAAAAGTCCCTCTGTGTACTCCTAAACTCTGTGAGAAATTTAAAAATCTGTGTAATACGCCACTTCGTGCCGTTTGCATGGGTTGAAATTATTTAACTCATCGCTTACGCGATTGGCGCATCTGTGGTTTATTTTTCCGTTTTCAATTTAAAAAAAATGTTTCTTTCTATCGATAGTTATGATATAATCAATTAGTAATGAAAGTTTTTTTTCTTGTCTTGATGTGCTTATTATTAAGCCTTCTTCCTGTTGGAATTAAAAAAGTGTATAGCAGAAAAAACCTCCTCTCAATTAGAATGTTCAATGTTCTTATTCCTGCATCGCTTTCTGTTATTTCACATATCGTTGTTATTCTTGCAAACACTCCCATTGTCGCAAAAACTGCGTATTCACTCTACTTTGCAAGTGCCACATGGATTTCAACCGCAATCTTTTCATTCTGCGTTCACTATTCAGGGGACGGAATCAACCGAACCATCTACAAATTCATCATCTTGCCACTCACCGTTATCGACAGCATTGCCCTCATTGCAAATATCTTCATGCCATTCATGTTTTCGGTGTATTTTTTACGATGGGGCAAAGAATTTTATATGCATTACTACCCTTCCTACTGGCTTTTCATTCATTTTGCCTTCGGGAATCTGCTGTTAATCTACTGTTTTTTCATTCTGCTCAGACGCATGATAAAAACACCGCCATCATCACGAATCAGATATTACGCTATTTTAATTTCATTGGTGCTTATCGTTGCCGCAAACCTTTCCTACATACTCGCACGCATTCCGTTCAATCTGTCAATTCTCGTCTATGCGGGCTGTTTTATCGCGACATACATAATCATAACAATCACGCTTCCCAAACGGCTGATTCAAAAAACACTTTCTCTGATTGCCGACAATCTTTCAAGCGGAATCGTTGTCTTTGATAATTTCGATCACTGCCTCTACTTAAATTCATGCGCAAAAACCATGTTTCACAGCGATGAAAAGTCTATCATGCAAAACGACTTCATTCTTGACTTCATCACAAAAAAGAAAGATTCCCGTACAGACGAAGGCTCCCCGTTCAGCTGCGAAATGGATTTTCAGACTGAATCTGAACGGAGAGTTCTGTTGTGCTCAGACTATTTTATCAAAGAATTCAACAAAAATGAGGCCGTTTCAGTCGGTCACTATTTCCTCATCGTAGACATCACTTCTTCCAAAAATCAACTTTACGAAGAAAAAATGCTCCGTACGCGGGACCGTCTCACAAATCTCTACAACCAAGAATATTTTTACGAAAAAGTTGAGCATCGCCTTAAATTTGACCGCTTCACCCCGTATTATCTGATTATAACTGACATCGTAAATTTCAAGCTCATCAATGATTTGCATGGGAAGCCGTTTGGCGACATGATTTTAATGCGGCTCGCCGATTCAATTCGCAAAACTGCGGCTCCCGATGATATTTACGGCAGATTGTACAATGACCACTTTGTCATGTTTGTTCCCAAGCGGCACTTTGACGAAGAAGAATACATCGAAAACTTTAAAAACACCATGCAGTATATGAATAATTTTTCATATACGATAATCGGGCACATGGGAATTTACGAAGTCGATGATATTTCGCTTCCCATTTCCGTAATGTGTGACAGAGCATTTCTCTCGTTACGGACAATCAAAAATGATTACAAAACAACCGTTGCATACTATGACGACCGACTTCGCAGCGAAGTTCTGCAAATGCAAATGCTTATGAACGAGCTTCCACCCGCGCTCAAATTCGGGCAGCTTGTTATGTATCTCCAGCCCCAGTGCACAAAAGACCATAAAGTCGTGGGCGCAGAAGCACTTGTTCGCTGGCATCACCCCAGCAGAGGCGTTATTCCCCCCGCAGAATTCATTGAAATCATCGAAAAAATCAACATCATTTCCGATGTCGACCGCTATATCTGGGAATGTGCCTGCAAAAAGCTCTCCGAATGGAAGAAAAGCGGGCATGAAGACTTGTGCATTTCCGTGAATATTTCCGCAAAAGATTTCTTTACGATGGATTTATACGAAACATTTACAGGACTTGTCAAAAAATATGATATTTCGCCCAAAAATCTCAATCTTGAAATAACAGAAACTGCCGTCATTATGGACTTGGACAATCAGGTCAGGCTTTTGGACCGTCTCAGAAACGCAGGTTTTGTCGTTGAAATGGACGATTTTGGCAGCGGTTACTCAAGTCTCAACATGCTCAAAGATATTTCTGTCGATGTTCTCAAAATCGATATGGCATTCTTACAAAAGTCAAAAAATGATGAAAAGAGCAAACTGATTCTTGAAAAAATCATAGTGCTTGCAAAAGAGCTTGGTATGAGAGTCGTAACAGAAGGTGTCGAAACAGGCAATCAAATGTCCTTCCTTTCAAGCGCAGGCTGTGACCTGTTTCAGGGATTCTACTTCTCACGGCCGATTCCTGTAAGCGACTTTGAAGAGAAATATTTTAAAGGAAACTAACATGAGCGCCATTTCAGAAAATGAACTGACTTCAAAAGATTTAGAAAACGCACTTCGTGAAATGTGCAATCTTCTTTCAAAAAACAATGATTCTTCTTTTATATATGACTTTTTCGGCTGTCTTTTTACACCCGCAGAGCTTGCAGACTTTGCGAAACGCTGGCTTTTGGTCCGCGAAATCGACAAAGGCACGACTCAGCGAGAGATAGCAAAAAAATTCCACATCTCACTTTGCAAAATCACGCGCGGTTCACGGGAACTAAAGAAAAATGATTCCGCATTCCGAAAATTGCTGAATTTCGCTGATACAGTAAAATAAACCACAGATGCGCAAATCGCGTGAGCGATGAGTTAATAATTTCAACTCATGCAAACGAATGAAATGCGTATGTCACAGATGAAAAATAAAAATCCGTGTAATCTGTGACATCTCTGGTTATATATTTTATTGAAGAAAACGCCTCAATTCACTATAATGAACTTACTATTTTAAAGAGGTCAGTGTTTTTATGCATTCTATTGAATTGGAAAAAGCGTATAATCCAAAGGATTTTGAGGACAGAATTTACTCTCAGTGGGTCGAAAAGGGCTATTTTAAGCCTGCAAGTGATTCGGACTCACCCGTTCACGCTCAGAAAAAATCATCTAACATCAAATATACAGTCGTCATTCCGCCGCCGAATGTCACGGGCGTGCTTCACATGGGGCACGGTCTCAACAACACCTTGCAGGACATCGTGGTGCGCTATCACCGCATGAAGGGCGACGACACGCTCTGGATTCCGGGAACTGACCACGCGGGAATCGCCACGCAGAATGTGGTCGAGCGCGCGCTCAAAAAAGAGGGAAAATCCCGAAACGACTTGGGGCGCGAAAAGTTCATCGAACGCACGTGGGAAGTTACGCGCGACCATCATGACACAATCGTAAAACAGCAGAAAAAGCTCGGAAATTCGGTTGACTGGAGCCGCGAGCGATTCACTTACGACGAGGGGCTTTCAAAGGCGGTGCGCGATGTGTTCGTCACGCTGTACGAGCGCGGGCTTATGTACAAAGGTCAGCGGCTCGTGAACTGGTGTCCGCGCTGTGGCACGGCTCTTGCCGATGACGAAGTTGACCATGTTGACACGCAGGGCGCGATGTATCATCTCTTCTATGAATATGCCGACGGAAGCGGAAAAATCGAAGTCGCCACCACCCGACCGGAAACATTCTTTGGTGATACTGCCGTTGCGGTGAACCCCGACGATGAGCGGTACAAGGATTTGGTCGGAAAAACGCTTAAACTTCCGCTCACAGGAAAAGAAATTCCGATTATCGCAGACGCTTATGTTGATAAAGAATTCGGAACTGGTATGGTTAAAATCACGCCAGCACATGACCCGAACGACTGGGAAGTGGGCTTGCGGCACAATCTTGAAGTCATCAATCTTTTGAATCCCGACGGAACGCTCAACGAAAATGTTCCCGAAAAATACCGTGGCTTAAAATGCGAACAGGCGCGAAAACTCGTCATCGAAGATTTGACTGAAGCGGGGCTTTTCAAGGGCGAAGAAAAAATGACGCACTCGGTCGGGCACTGCTACCGCTGTAAGACGGTCGTTGAGCCGTATTTGAGCTATCAATGGTTCGTCAAAATGAAGCCGCTTGCCGAAAAAGCACTCAAAGCATGGCGAGACGGCGACATCGTGTTCTATCCGCGAAAATGGGAAAACACTTACACGCACTGGATGGAAAATATCCGCGACTGGTGCGTGAGCCGTCAGATTTGGTGGGGGCACAGAATCCCAGCATGGTATTGCGAATGTGGTGAAACAATCGTAAGCCGCGAAGATGTCACAAAATGCCCGAAATGCGGAAGCACGAATGTAAAGCAAGACCCTGATGTTCTTGACACTTGGTTTTCTTCTTGGCTCTGGCCGTTTAGTACGCTCGGCTGGCCAGAAAATACAAAAGATTTGGCGATTTTTTACCCGACGACGGCACTCGTTACCGCCTACGACATCATCTTCTTCTGGGTGAGCCGCATGATTATGGCGGGCTTGGAATTCACGGGCAAAGCGCCGTTCCACGACATCTACATTCACGGGCTTGTGCGCGACAAGCAGGGGCGAAAAATGTCAAAATCGCTCGGAAACGGCATTGACCCGCTCGACATCATCGAACAGTACGGCTCTGACGCGCTCAAATTCACGCTCTCGTACATGTGCGCCCAAGGGCAGGATGTGTTGGTCGATTCAGACTCATTTAAAATGGGAAGCCGATTCTGCAACAAAGTGTGGAACGCAAGCCGCTACATTCTCGGAAATCTTGAGGGGCGAAACTTAATTCCTGTAAAAGACTCAGACTTGAACGAACTCGACAAATGGATTTTCACCGCGCTCAACACGGCGGCAAAGAACGCCCGCGAAGCTCTTGACGGCTACCGCTACAATGACGCGGCGAGCACGGTCTACGAATATTTCTGGAACAATTTCTGCGACTGGTATGTCGAGGCAACGAAACTCAGCTTCTGGCACGGCGACGAGCACGAAAAAGACCGCGCAGTCTCTGTGCTTTTGAATGTTTTGGAAGAGTCGCTCCGATTGCTCCATCCGTTCATTCCGTTTGTTACCGAAGAAATCTACGCAAAACTTCCGCGAAAAGAATTGATTGAGAACCGAAAAGCGGCGAATGCTACGACGGAACAGAAAATCATGTCAAACGAAACATATTCTGACCTTCTCGTGACCGCTCCGTACCCCGAATATGCCGAGACAAGAGCGGACGCAAAAATCACGGCGCGATTTGCGGTCTTGCAGGATTTGATTCGCTCAATCCGGGGCTTACGAAACGAGTGCGGAATCGACCCAGTGAGCAAAATCAATGTCGCTCTTCTCGTTGAAAAGGGAAGCGATGCCGAAGTCTGCCATGAAAAGGTGGAGATGATTCAGCTTTTGGCTGGCTTGGCAAAGGTTGAGTTCGTGGAAGCGAAGCCCGCAAAATCAATCGGCGCGGTGGGCAAAGGCTTTGAGGCGTTCATCTTGATTGACGAGAACATCAACCGCGAGCAGCTTTTGCTTCACTTCAATAAAGATGTCGAAAAACTCTCAAAAGAAGTGGAGCGTACCGAAGCCAAGCTGAATGGCAAATTCGCCGAGCACGCCCCCGCCGAAGTCGTCCAAGCCGAGCGCGACAAACTCGCCGAAACCAAGCGACGGATTGAAAAGCTGACGGGATATATTGAGACATTAAATTAGACGCGGATGGACGCAGATACCTTTTAAAATTATCCGCGTTTATCTGCGTGCATCTGCGTCAAAGAACAGGAGGCGTGTATGGCGTATAAGTATGAGATGAAGACTGAAAAACCTGACCACATGGGAAAGGAAGATATGCAGCAGCTCAAGCATATTATCCTTGCTCCGTACATGCAGCTTTCCACGGGCTTGATTGGAAAGGGGCGGCATGCGGGCGGAAATATGTTCCGTCACCAGATTGACACGCTCGGCATCTTGATTGATTACGGCTATATCGACTCCGTTTTGCTCAAAGCCTCGCTCGTGCACGACACGGTTGAGGATATTAAGGGCTTTGACCGCAACGAAATCGTCAACGCGGATTCTGACGGGCAACAGGTGCTTGACTTGGTGCTTGAAGTCACACGGCGCGACGATGAGGACAAAACGCAGTTTTTGCGACGAATCATCACGACGGGAAGCCAGAAGGCAAAAATCTTAAAGTGTGCCGACCGAATCTCAAACATGATTTCGCTTGGATTCGTGACTGACCCCAAATTCATCGAACGCTACTGCGACGAAACCGAATTCTACCTGCTCCCGATGGCTCTTGAAATCGACTACAACATGTACCAGGAGCTGATTGACTTGATTCGCACGCGCCGACGCTACCTTGAAGACGGCGGCTATTTCGACAATCGGCACAAAGAGTCTTCAAGCGACAAAAAATAAAATATCATCATGTCTCATTTTTTTCCAATCAAAAACAGCAAGAGCTTCATCGAGCGAAAGTCTCTGCTGCTCTTGCTGGCATCCACAAAGGAACATGATTTTTCCAATTAGTTCTTCTTTCGTATAAGAATTTCTCAAAAAGCTCATGTCTATGTCCTTGTCGCGTTTGGACAAGCGATGACCATCGCTACCAAGTAACAGCGGAATATGAAAGAATTTTGGAAACTGATTACAGCCGATTTTTTCATACAGATACAGTTGCTCAAATGTTGAAGCTATCAAATCACGGCCACGCACGACTTCACTTACTCCCATCAAACTATCGTCAACGACAACAGCCAACTGATACGAAAAATTTCCATCGAAACGACGAATAACAAAATCACCGCAATCATGCAGAAGATTGCACTCTTGCCTGCCAAAATGCCCGTCATAAAAAAAAATCTCACGATTTTCGACCATTATTCGTTTGGCAGGAAGTCTGCGCCCAGACAGTTGCTGTTTCTCTTTTTCGGATAGATTGCGGCATTTTCCAGAATACACGATAGTTCCGTCAGAAGCATGAGGGGCAGAAGCAGCATGTAAATCAGCACGATTGCAAAAGCAATCATAGACAAACCCTTCATCACATAATTTTTGAAAGGCAGCAGTATAAAAGTCCTCTCGATTTGATTGAAAAAACTCAGGCGAAAGCCCGCCATTATCAGAAGAAAAATTATCCCACCGAAGCCCTAACCATGCCAAATCATCTAGTAATTGCACAGCATATTCTTTTTTACACCGCTGGCGATCTAAATCTTCGATGCGAAGAATCCACTCTCCTCCATTTTTTCGTGCAGAAAGATAAGAAAGTACGGCTGAATACACATTTCCAAGATGCATTCTGCCTGTTGGAGACGGAGCAAATCTGCCACGAATCATTTATTCGGATTTCCGTGAACTTTTTCAACTTCATCAAAAAATTTAGATCCACCCTTTCCATTTCCTCGCTGCGGACCTAACACTTTCGACTGAACTTCACCCGTTTTTTTCATTGAAGTCGCGACACCTTTGCCTGGTGTAGACAGACGATTATAATTTATCTCATACATGACGGGATTTGTCTCACTGAAATGAAAAATTTTGCTCGAAAGCGCGAGAAAAGTAAGAACAGCTGCAATGACAAGCAAGATTGAGACATTTTTTACCGTCTGAACGATTTTTGATTCATCGATTGTAATAGTCATATTATCCCCCTATGCGAAACAGTTTCTATAAAATCCATCTTCTTTATTTTCGGAATTTTTATGTGTTATCTTAATCCTATTTTTGTGACATAGCCCCGTATTTTTGCTATACTATTGATATGGAACAGTATAAGAAAGATTTTATCAATTTTATGGTTGAATGCAATGTGTTAAAATTCGGTTCATTTACGCTTAAAAGCGGCCGGCAATCTCCCTTCTTTATGAACGCAGGTGCATATGTCACTGGAAGCCAGCTCAAACGACTCGGTGAATACTACGCAAAAGCCATTCACGACAATTTTGGAGAGGACATTGATGTTTTCTTCGGTCCTGCCTACAAAGGAATTCCTCTCGCGGTAACCACAGCAATCGCATATTCAGAACTCTATGGCAAAGAAATAAAATACTGTTGCGATCGTAAAGAGGCAAAAGACCACGGCGCAGACAAAGGTGAACTTCTCGGCTATAAAATCAAAGACGGTGACAGGGTTGTCATTATTGAAGATGTCACAACCTCTGGAAAATCCATCGAAGAAACCTATCCCAAAATTAAAGCTCAGGAAACAACTGAAGGTGGAATAAAAATTGTCGGTGAAATCGTAAGCCTCAACCGAATGGAAAAAGCCCCCGAATCAACGAAGCCAGCACTCACCGTCATCAGTGAAAAATACGGTTTTCCTGCACGGGCAATCGTCACTATGAACGATGTAGTTGACTTTCTCTATACAAATGGCGACAAAACACTGATTACAGACGAAATCAAAGCGGAAATTGACAACTACTACAAGCAATATGGAGCAGACTCGAACTAAAATTCTGCATCACATTCAATCGACATTCTCTCGCCAGTCACAGGGTGAACGAAACTTACTTTCCGTGCATGAAGCAAAAGCCGCTCACCCGCTTCGCATTTTCCATACAGCGTATCCCCCACAATCGGAATCCCAAATCCATGACTATCAGCACTCGCAAGCCTCAATTGATGGGTTCGGCCTGTATGTGGCTTAAAAAGCACTCGCGTCACATTTTTTAGCGTTCCCTGCGGATTTTTATACTTTTCAACGCCAAGAATTTCCCATTCAGTTATCGCACTCTTACCATTCTTTTCATCCCAAATTTGATGTGGTCGATTATCAACATCAAGACGAAAAAAGAGCTCCATTGTTCCGTGTTTTTGAATATTCTTTCTGGGTAATACGCCGTCTAAAAGTGCAATATATTCTTTTTCAACTTGTTTTAACTCAAACTGCCTGTTCAATGCACGATGGGCATCTTTCGTAAAAGCAAGAATCATAACTCCAGAGGTCTCCATATCAAGTCTATGGACAGCAGGCTGAAGAAGTTCAACTCTATCACCAAAGAGTCTTTTAAACCGACTCTCAATACAATCCTGCTTATCCTCGCCCCGTCCAGGAACACTCAAAACTCCCGACTGTTTATTCACCACACAAAGAGAATCATCCCGATAGAGTATCCGTAAGCCAAGCAAAGCAGGAAGAAGTATTCCGCACCGAGAATCGCAGGGGGGCAATGTTTTTATAGGTGAGCCCATTTTTGCTTCCGCTAAAGAAACTGGTTTTAAATTATGGGAAAACGCATAATCAAGTAATTTAGGAGCACAACAATCGCCAGTTCCAGTGGGAGGAAATTTTCCGTTATTATAGACTTTACAAATTTCTCGTAAAGAGCGAACTGAGCCATCAATACAATGAAAGTGATACAAAGCGTACACTTTTTCAAGAGACTGAAGACAAAGTTTTCTTTTTAAACTATCATTTTCGCCAGATGTTGTAAGTTCATGAATTTTTGCATCATTTTCTGACAAGGCAGCTTCAATTTCAGAGGCAGGAACAATAGAAGGAACGAGAATAAAATGCTCACATATAGTCTCATCTGCATACTGCAAAGATTTTGCATTTCCAGAATTGGTGACAAGATTGATTTCTTTTCCACATGCATCAGAGCAAACTAAGGCTCCGAGCATTACCGTTTGATTTTTGCGTTCATCACTGATACGGGCATTTTGAACTAAATCAAGTTTTCCAAGTTCAATTAAATGAATTATTTTTTCAAGAACTAATATTGCTTTTTCTTCAGAAAAGGGGGGAAACATATCAAGTATATCTTACAATAGGACTAGAGAGAAATATAAGAGGAGCCGGCGGCGGCCTACTTTCCCCCGGATGGGAGTATCATCGGCGCAGGGGTGCTTGACTTCCGTGTTCGGAACGGGAACGGGTATTGCCACCCCGCCATGGCCGCCGGCGCGCTTA
>JAFUDX010000029.1 GCA_017464425.1 Treponema sp. | reverse complement strand
GGAAGTCAAGCACCCCTGCGCCGATGATACTCCCATCCGGGGGAAAGTAGGCCGCCGCCGGCTCCTCTTATATTTCTCTCTGCCCGCATGTGCGCATGCGGGGTGGTCCCCGTTCCCGCGGGGGCCGCTGCTTTTCTCCCCAGTCGTCCGGTAAGAAGTATGAGAGCTTCCTAAGAACTTATTTAGAATCACAAAAAAAAATTGAAAATACAAAAAAAAGCCGTTACAGTTACAGGTGAAATTAAGAATCACGAGGTTTGCTTATGAAAACTGTAAAAACTATTCTGGCTTTTATTTTAATTGGATTTTGTCTTACATCATGTGTTGTGGACGATGACGCAGTGGAGAACACGAATTCAGCATCTTCTGCGGCGAGTTCAAACACAACGACTGCTGCTGTCACAGCGGTGTCCGTAAAATGCGGGGCGAGCACAGTCTCTTACAATGGCACGGCGACTTTCACTGCGAGCGCAACGACTTCTGGAAGCCCTACACTTTCATATTCTTGGAGCATTTCTAAAGGAAGCGATTATGCCTCAATTTCGGGAAGCGGCACAACTGCAACGCTCATGGCAAGCAACACGAGCGGAAGTGAACAAACCATCACTGTCAAAGTGGTTGTTTCTGACGGCACCAATTCTGTAAGCGGAACGGATTCTGTCACTGTTTCGGCTACAACGGTAAAAGACGAACTCACCACAATCAGCCTTGCAGCGGCCAGCGAAACAATCAGCGCAACAGGAAAAACAAAACTTTCTGCAACGCCGACTTACACGGGAAGCCCCTCAATCACCTATTCTTGGGAAATCACCGAGGGGGGTGACTATGTGTACTTTACGAGCGAAGGCGAAGGCTCGACCGCAAAAACAACGGTCGATGACGGCGACTGCAAAATCACGGCGAACAACACGAGCGATTCTGCACAGAGTGTCACAATCACTGTCACGGCGACTGATTCTGACGGAAATTCCTTTAGTGACGATGTAACAATCACGATTTTGGCGAAAGGCGCGACTTCGGACTCATACAATGATGTCGCAACCGTTGACACTTCAACCTATTCAAGCGTGATTTATGTTGATTTGGAAAGCGCATTGGTTTCAAGTGACAACGTAACATGGAGTGAAATCACTACGAGTGCAGTAAAGCCAATTGACAGTGTAAAAGTCAAATTCACTGAAAACGATGATGGCTCTTCAACGAACTTAATCAAAATCAATGCGGCTTCGTTCAGCGGAAAACTCGCGGTGTATCTTTCTGGAAAAATGAGCACGGGTGGTGTAAAAATCCAGTCGAACGCAAGCGATGTTGTGGCAGTGTATTTGAATGATGCTGAAATCACTTCATCAAATTATCCGTGTGTGGAAGTCACCAAAGGTTCGGCGGCTCTCGTTGACATCAGCGGAACGAATGTGTTTGTTGACGGCAGAACTTACGGCACAGGCTACGGCGAGGAATATTCGACTTCTTCAAGCGACACTTACACTGATGACGACGGAAACATCGTTTCTTGCACGGTCGTAAAAGCCGCTCAGCGCGAAGGAAGCGACGGCAAAGGCACGCTCTACAGCAAAGGAAATCTCACGATTTCTGGAAGCGGCTCGCTTTCGGTCACACAGGCGTATAAGAATTGTATTGCAAGCAAAGATGGCATTCTCACGATTGACGGTGGAACGCTCACCTTGCAAAATTATCTTTCTTCAAGCACAAAATCTTCTGCAACAGGCAAAAACGGCTTGTTTGGTGGACAAGGAATCGTGGTAAATGACGGTTCAATCACATTCAACGGCTACGGAATCATTTCAACGAACGACATGAGAAAAGCGAACGGTTTCAAAACTGACGATGATGACTACACTTCAAGTTATGTCAAAATCAACGGCGGAACGGTGAATGTCACGACCTACAACGGAAAGGGAATAAACGCCCCAGTCGTTGCAATTGCGGGCGGAACGAACACATTCACGGTCACAGGAACAACAAGCTATTCTGAACGAACTTCGACAGGCTCTTGGTATGACGCAGATGGTGTAAAAGAAACTGGCACGGTCAAATTCGCACCCGAAGGAATTGAGGGCGCAAGTTCCGTCACATTCTCTGGTGGCACAACGATTGTTTCTGCTCCCGATGATGGCGTAAATGTAAGCACCACAGGTGGAACGCTCACGATTTCAGGCGGATTTGTGTATGTGAAATCGCAGGGCGACGGTCTTGACTCAAATGGAAACATCGTGATTTCAGGTGGAACGGCTGTCGTAAGCCAAACAGGTGGCGGAAACTCTCCAATCGATTGTGGCGATGGAAGCTATAGTTTCAAAGTGACGGGCACAAGCGCAACGGTCTTTGCGATGGGGTCAAGCGATATGTTCTCAGAAAGCATTCCTTCAAGTACTGTAAGCCCGATGATTTACTCAACTTCACTCGGAAGCTCTTCATCTTCTTTGGGTATAAATGGTATAATTGCAGTGAAATCACCACAGACATACGCGGCGGCAATTCTGATTTCAAATTCGCTCACAAACGGAAGCTCATACAGTTTCGTTAAAGACGGCACGATTTCAGGCACGCTCTACAATTCCGATGCGGGAGTTTATTTCCCGGCAACGGTTTCTGGTGGAACAAGCGTTTCTGCTACGGCAACGACATCTTCATCATCTGCGGGCGGAAATACCTCAGGGAGTAATTTTCCTGGCTCAGGCGGATTCAGTGGTGGTGGAAAACGATAAAATAAAGGAGCACTCATTATGAAACGACACATTCTGACCATTACGCTTTTTGCCTTTGCGCTCGCATCTCTTTCTGCCAAAACAAAACTTACCGTCAAAAATACGGTGGGCGCGGATTTGGACGAGCTTGGCGAATACGACCTTTTTACACGCACGAACGAAACTGATGTCACTGGCGACACCACCACGAACACAGGTTTTTCGTTCGGTGACCGATTGCAAGCTGATGTGGAAGATGATTTATTCAATGCACGCATTCGGCTTGAAGCGTTTTATCAGAATATGGACGATTCGCTTGCGAATGTGATTTTTGCTCCAAGCGGGTACTTCCATTTTACGCCAGTTTCTCAATTCGGGATTGTGGCGGGAACGAATTTCTACAAGCATTTTGCGATTCAGTCAGGCTATCTTGCGGCTAGCGACGATACCACCAAATATGCACGGCTTCTCACGGATTCACTTGGCGAGGAGCGATATTTTGGAAATGACACGGTGGCGATTTTTTCAAACGGGTTTGCAGGCGGAATTACGAGCGACTGGAATTTTAACAACGGAATCTACACAAAATTTGCGGGTGGTGGCACTTTCTACCCCGATTCAGATGAATTTGAAAAGGCGATTGACTTTGGCGTAAACGGCGGTGTTTCAAATCTGTTCGATGTGGGATTTACGGCTCACGATGTTACTGAAGACTCGCGCAAATTCGGGGCATTTTTAGGCTACACGGGAAGCGAAAATCTGATTGCGAATGTGGGATTTTACTACAACTTTACGACAAGCGATTATCTTCCCGAAGAGCGAGTTGACCACAAAAAGAAGGGCTACAGCGAATACAAAAAGCAGAGCACCAAATACGCGCTCGGCTTTTCAGGCGGCTATGATTTTACCGAAAAAGGCTTCAAAATCTATGCTGATGTGATTACGGGTCTTACAAACGAGTACATTGGCAAAATCAAATATTACGATTCTGACGGAAATCTTACGAAAACAGAAATCGGAACGATTGCTCGCGGTTCCACAATTGTAAAATACAAGTCGAGCAAAAACGAGACTGACGATTACACGCACGAAGGAATTCCGTTTTACGCGGGTCTCCGCATGAATTATCAGATTTCTGATTCAATGGAAGCCTTGTTCAATTTCTGTCTTCGCACGCTTTTACATGCCGAGTCAACGACATGGATAACGCTTTATCCGCGACTTTCCATTGGTGTGGGTGAAAGCGGCACGATTGGCGCAGGGCTTCGCTTTGACATGAACGCCGCCCGAAGCGAAGGAATTTCAGGCATTTCAATTCCGCTCACCTATACCTATAAATTCAAGAAGAAATTCTAATCTTGCAGGGAATAGTAATAGAAAAAAATTTGGAATTGATGTAAGATGGTGGTGACAGTAAAATGGGGGAGAAAATGAAAAAGTTTATTCTTCTGTTGCTGATTGCAACGCCACTATTTGCTCAGAAAATCGAATTGCCAGTTTCTGGAGCAAAAAATCCGTATACAATCGAAAATTCTACCTATTCAGTCGGATTTGCTGAAAATTATGGAATTCCCGTCTGGGAAATGCATGTTTTGCAGCCGCAAATGCTTGCTGGGGGAGCAACTGCCAAACCTGAATGGAAGCAAGACAATCGTGTTAAAGGCAATAGAATTTCTCCAAAAGACATCGAAAGCATTAAATTGGAGCCGGTACAGCTGTATCCGAAAGATCATGCGATGAACAACACAACCGCTCAAGAGTCATCGTATCTCACATCAAACATTGTGTTCATGAACAAGCAGCTAAAAGACTCGATTTGGGAGAATATTACCAGTTCGTTTGAGTCTCTTGCACAGAAATACGGCACGGTTTATACATACTCAGGTCCTATCTTTGAAAAGGAATCTTTAAAAATCAAATATTTGCTTGGCAATCGAATCGCTTCTCCTTCATATTTTTATCGGGTAGTGCTTTATTTTGAAGACGGAAAGCCTGTTCAGAAATGCTATCGAATTGCAAATCGAATTCCGCCAGATTATGAGCGAAACTGCGATATTTCTGAATTTGCGTACAACATCTACCAGCTTGAAGCGGATACGAATATAGATTTCTTTGACCGTGACATCGATGCAAATTTCCGCCAAGAAAAAATGAAATATCTTGAAAAGCGAGTCAAATAAAAAAGGTCAGGGAGACCATGCACAATTCTAAACATCATAGAGCTGCTGCTTCCGCCCTGACTCGGTTTTGAAGAAAGAATTTGCTGGCGCCTGACCAACAAGGATACTATATCAGAAATGAAGATTCAAATCAACAGATTACAAATTCTACTGACATTTTTTGTGATTTTTATGTTTTTTTCCTGCTCTAAGCCTGGTGATTTGACGATTTCCCGCGCGATGAAGGCATATCAAAATCAGAATTATGAGGAATCGTTGCGGCTTTTTAACGATGCGCTCAACGAAGAAACTAATTATTCTCCCGAATTGATTTATAAATTTATCGCAACCATTTATCTGCAACAAGAGGACTTGGAAAATGCGGTGGTGTATCAGGAAAAATCGTGTGAATTGCGCCCTGACTACCAAAATCTTGTTTCACTTGGCATGACATATCATCTTCTAAATCGTGATGAAGAAGCCGAGTCTGCATATAAAAAAGCTGTTGGGCAAAATCCGCAGAAAGGCGAGGCGTATGCAAGTCTGGGGGCACTTTATCTTGGGCAGAATAAAATCGGGGCGGCAATTGAGCATTTAAAAACAGCGGCTGATTATGAGCCAAAAATCGCCGTAATTCACGCAAATCTTGCCGTAGCCTATGCCTATTCTGGCGACTTAGAGCAGTCAGAATCAGAATTCAAAATCGCGGAAGAATTAAAATGCGAGAATCTTGAAGAATTTAAAGAACGCGCCCGCGAATTTTCGCCGAATCCTTCAAACTGACTCACAACTGCGTATTAAATTCATTAGAATTGGAATTTTACGAGGAGCATCGCATTTCCAGAAGTGGTGATGTACTGGGAATAGGCATATTTTCGTTTTGCTCCACGAAATAATTTGACTGTATCGTTAAGTTCAAGGGCAAGGCTCAAACGAGAGGCAAGCCTGACTCCAGCCCATGCAGAAATATCCGGGCAAGTGTCGGCATCTTTTCCAAAAGCAAAGGCTGTGGTGGTTCCGGCGTTCCATTTTGCGTCAAGACTCTGATATTCCAATGACAAGGTGATTTTTTGCGCGTCTTCAAGGCTCGGAACATCTTTCCAAAATGACTTCCATTCTATTCCGGCTTTTAGTGGCGAAAAATCTACGGAAAATCCTAAATCTGTGTTAAATTCAGTTCGTTCTTGGGGCGAAATGCAGTAAAGTCCAGAAGAGACTGACGGAGAAGCATTTCCGATTGAGAGAAGGTTTGTGTCGTTGTAAATTGCTTGCCAAACACCGTTTTCAAAAGCTGTTTTTTTGAATTCAAAGCCCGATGTTGCCTCAAAAATGGTCAGAATCGGCACGGTCACATCAATTTTTGCAAACCAATCGCTTGTTTCTGTGGGAATAGCGGGCATTGCTGAAAATTTGAATGTATTTTCGAGTGTACGGATTTTTTCTTGATACGACTGAAGACCGCCCTGTGCTAACACGGTAAGGAATCTGCCTTCGGTAAAATAGTCGGTTTTAAAATCAAACAGCGCAGTAAAGGCGGGAAGCACATCTTTTTTGCCTGTCGCAGAGCCAACGATGACTGAGCCATCTGCACCAACTTTGATTAAATCATTTTCCCAACCGAGCGCGAGCTTGAACTGTCCGCGATGACTGTGTTCAGTGCTTGAAGAGCCCGAAAGTTCCAGTAAGTTGTCACTGCCGTCAAGATTTCCTTGAAAGCCGTAAAGTGCGGTGAGCATGGCGGTAAAGCTGTCATTTTGCCAGCCAAAGCCAAAATAAGGATTGAAATCGATGATTTTTGTGCTGTCAATGAAGTTTTTTGCTGTTTCGCTTTCCTTCATTATTTGTCCGTATCGATTGAACCAAGCGGCATCAAGTCCGTATGAAATCAAAATTCCGTTGGAAAGTGACCAATCAGAGTTTGCATTCGCTGAAATTGTGTGTTTAACCGTGTCGGAGTATGAATCACTTTTGAGCTGCAAGCCGTCATTATTCATTTTGTATTCGGCTTCAAGCGTATGTTGCACATTTTCGTGATAAAATGATTGCTTTCCGTGAACAGAAGTTGCGCGCTCAAAGAATCCTTCGTTTGATTTTTCGCGGGCGAAGCCTTCCGTGCTTTCGTGATTAAAATCAATTTCAAATGGAGAATCGCCGGAAGCCCGATAAATTGAAAAATCGCCTTTAAAATAGAATGGATAGCCCGCTCCAAGTTCTCCTTGTGCGTAAATGTCTTTTTCTTTTTGACTTGCTCGCTCGGAAATATCAACCGAATTGTTTGCGCTCTTAACACCGTCCATCTGCGGAAGCTGGATTTCTGGAGAATCATTTTCTGGAAGAATTTCTGAATAATCTGGAACAGAATCCTTGCCAGCGGTGAATGTTTTGCCATTTACTACTGTGGTGACATCAGGAAGCTCAATTTCTTCTTCGATAGGTTCTGACTGAGTTTTTTGGTTTTGCGAATTTTGAGCAGAGAGAAAAAATGCTGATGAAAGTAAAAGCGTAATTTTAAAGACAGTTTTTTTCATAAGAAATTTTTGGTAGAAAAAAGTATAACACAATATTTTGACAAATGCTATCACTTATGAAGCGGCTTGTGGCGTGGTGTCCATATGCCGAGATTTTTCATTCATTATCAGCATTTGCAGACGATTCTCCACATTCGCAAAACTCGTGTCGGGGTCAAGGTCGAGCGGCAAAATCTGCACGGCGGGGAATTCTTCCTTCACCTTTTTCATAATGCCGCGCCCGCAGATGTGATTCGGCAAACATCCGAACGGCTGCAAAATCACGAAACTTTGCACGCCACGAAGCGCATATTCTTTGATTTCGCCCGGAATAAGCCAGCCTTCGCCAGAAAGGAAAGTGCGGTTCATGATTTCATCGGTTTCGGCGGCAAGGACGGGGAGCGGAGTCGCCTTCACAAAGAGCGGATGACGGCTCGCTTCTTTTTCACACACTTGCTGCGCCCGTTCAAAGAGTTTTTCGGCAACGCGGTCAAAAATTGCGTTCGCCATGTTGAATTTGACATTCAAATCCTTTGCCTCAACAACGCGGGCGTAAAAATCTTTTCGGAACACATTCGCCATGCGCGGCAAAATCACTTCCAAGCCGTTTTCTTCAAGATACCGCTCCACATGGAAATTTGAGCCAGGGTGGAAAGTCACAAGATATTCTCCCGTTACGAACACGCGCGAACGCGGCTGAGAGCGGTCGTATTTGATTTCGCAGAACCGCGTGATTCCGCGTTTGTATGCTTTGAGAGCCGTGCGGATTCCTTTGTCGATTCCTTGCGCAATGTCGTCAATCACTTCGTCAAAAATGCGGTTCGTTTCGCCCTTGTTCACTTCATACGGACGAATCTGACGGCGGAGTTCTTCAAGCATGTCCATCATCGTGATTACCCACAGCGAGCGGATGTTGAAGAGCGCACCAAGTCTAAAGCCCGGATGCATTTCCTTTGAGTCAATCGGGTCGGTGGAGACAATCGGCACTTGCTTAAAGCCCGCCGCGTCTAAGGCTCGGCGGAGCAATGCCGAATAGTGAGAAAGGCGGCAGTCGCCCTGATACTTTGCCATGCCGATTGCAACGCGGTCGAGCGGGTATTTTCCGCTTTGCAAGGCAGAAATTGCCTCGCCGATGACCATTTGCGCGGGGAAGCAGGTGTCGTTGTGCACATATTTTTTGCCGACCTGAATCTGCTGATTTTCGCCCATAGAAAGCGGGAGCGCGCGAAGCCCTTGCTTACGAAGCACGCCCGAAAGCAGTTTGCAGAAAGCCGCCGACACATTCGGAATCAGCACCGTGCGCATTTCCAAGTCTTCTTTGCCGAATTTTGCCGTGTATGCATCGCCCAAATCTTTGAACGGCAGAATGCCTTTTTTGGCTCTACGTTCGGCAATCGTTTCGAGGAAGGATTTTACGCGGATATTGAGCGAATTTGCCGCCCCACCCTCATCGAGCTTTAAAATGAGCGGCGATTTCCCCGAAGTTTCGCTCATAATGCGGATAATCTCATCGGAAAGAATCGCGTCGTGCCCGCAGCCGAAGCTCACAATCTGCACATATTCAAGCGCGGGGGATTTTGCCGCCAAAAGCGCGCCCGAAAGCATTCGCGTGTGGAAATTGTTGGTGACTTCCGCCCGCGTGTAGCGAAGATTTACATCGTTCAGCTCAGGAAGCGAATCCACCGTAAGCACAGGAATGTACTGTTTGGTAAACACGCGCGAAAGGTCGTGGCTCACAAGCGCGTCCGTGTGGTACGGGCGACCTGCAAGCACCACGGCAAAACCGTTTTCCGCCGTCACCTTATCGATGATTTTCTGCCCTTCTTCGCGGAGTTTTGCGCGGAACGCCAAAATCGCCGCCTCTCCCTGCGCAAACGCGGCTTCGATTTCAGACTTCTGCAAGCCGTACTGTTCGCTGAAATACGAAATAATCTGATTTTTTCGGTCAGTTTCCGAATACCAGTGGAACATCGGATTGTCAAACGGCACATTCCACCGCCGTGCGGGATTTTCCGAGTGCGAAATAATGAGCGGATAGCCCTTCACGACCGCGCACACATAATTCGATGCACGCGCCTTGTCGGTGGCGGGCATTTCCATCACCATAGGCATGAAGATTCTAAAGTTAGCAGTTAGCAGTGAGGAGTTAGCAGTTAGATTTTCGTCTGTTGAGCTTTCTAATCTGTGTAATCTGTGGTTTTCTTTTTCCTTAAACAGTTTTACTAAATCTTGAATGTGACCGTGTGCTAACTTCGCGGGGAAGCACACGGTGTCGCTTGGCACGAACGGAATGCCGTTTTCAAACATGTCGCGGCTGCTTTTGTGCGAGAGAATTACATCGTAGCCGAGCGAGCGGAAGAAGGTTGACCAGAACGGCATTGAATCCCAATATTCAAGCGTGCGCGGCAAGCCTATTGTGATGTTCTTTTTTGCCGAAACTTGCTTGTAATCCCATTTTTTGAACAAAAGCTGCTCTCGAATCAAGAACATATCGGGCGTGTAGCGTGTCTTTGATTCTGGAATCACGCCCGGCTTCGTCTTTTCGGGCGCACCCAAGCCAGAAACAGCCTCTTCGTCTTCGCTGCCGTCAGCAATTTTCAGGCTCTTGTCTGCATCACTCAATTCCTCGCTCAAAACAACTTCGCCACGCGCACAGCGGTTTCCCGTGATGTAGGTCGTGCCGTTCGAGAACTGAATCAAGCTCCGCGAGCAGTGATTGGCGCACTTCGAGCAAATCACATTTTCTCGCTGAGTGTAGGAAAGCGACTCCAGCGCGTCAAAGCCAATGAAAGAGGAGTGAGAAGTGAGCAGTGAGAAGTTAGCAGTTGATTTTTCGTCAGTTACGACTTCTTCTTTTGGGGAAGTATTTTCGTTTGCCACATTTTCTAATCTGTGCAATCTGTGTAATCTGTGGTTTTCTTCCCTTTTCTCCTTCGTCAAAAGTGCCGCGCCGATACAGCCCATTTCGCCGGGGTAGGGAGCGCGGGTCACTTCCACGCCGAGGTATTGCTCTAGCGAGCGCAAAACCGCGTCGTTTTTGAAAGTGCCGCCCTGCACCACGATTTTGTTTCCGAGAATGCTCGTGTTTGCAATACGCACGACTTTGGTAAACACATTTTCGATGATTGAGCGGCACAAGCCCGCCATGATGTCATCGGGACCGCAGCCGTTTTTCTGCTCGGTGATAATCGTTGAATTCATAAAGACCGTGCAGCGGCTTCCCAAGTCAGCGGGCTTTTTTGAGCGAAACGCGGCATCGGCGATTTTGTCCGTGGGGATTTTGAGCGACGAGGCAAAATTTTCAAGGAAGGAGCCGCAACCGCTCGAACACGCCTCGTTTAGCGTGATATTCGTGATGATTCCGTCGGCGACCCAAATGCCTTTCATGTCCTGACCGCCGATGTCGAGGATAAAGCTCACATCGGGAACAAAGCGGCGGGCGGCGGTTGCATGTGCCACCGTTTCCACCGTGTGATAATCCGCGCCGTACGCTTTCGCAATCAAAAGCTCGCCGTAGCCCGTCGTGCCAAGACCCAAGACATTGAGTTTTACGCCCATCGCTTCGTATTTTGCGTGAAGTTCCATAAGCCCGCGCCGCACGACATTGATTGGGTCTCCTCGGTTGTTCGCGTAGTAGCGGTCAAAGACTTTTTCGTCTTCGGTCATCAAGACCATTTTGCTTGTGGTGCTTCCCGCGTCAATTCCGATGTATACATTAAGCGTGTCGCCCGCCTTTACATCGATTTTCGCAAGTTCGGGAGATTTATGCTTTTCTCGCCACGCCCTGCATTCTTCTTCGCTTTCAAAATAGGCTTTTTTGACTTTGCTGCCCGTATGCTCCACGCGGACAACGCCACCGTCAAGGGCATGAATCGCATCGCTCAATAAAATCGCGTCGGAATCATCTTCGCACGGGAAAAGCTCGTCAAGCGCAATCGCCGCTCCCCGCGCAACGATTGTTTCGGGATGCTCTGGTCGGATAATTTCTTCGGGCTTGAGATTGAGTTTTTGAGCAAATGCTTTCACAAGCGTGTGGTCGTAGGTGAGCGGACCGCCCTCAAAAATAATCGGCGGCTTTAATTCCAAGCCCTGCGCCAAACCGCCCACCGTCTGCTTTACAATCGCATGAAACGCAGAAAGAGCGATGTCCGCGCGCTCAACGCCCTGATTGAGCATGGACTGAATGTCGGTTTTTGCAAATACGCCGCATCGCCCCGATATCGAATGCACTTCCTTTCCGCTTGCGGCAAGCCCTTCAAATTCTTCGGTCGGAACTTTTAAAAGCGAGGCAATCTCATCGATAAAAGCGCCCGTTCCGCCCGCACAACTTCCGTTCATGCGCATGTCAGAAGTGACCAAGCGACCATCATCATCATAAAAAAAGATTATTTTTGCATCTTGCCCGCCCAGTTCAATCGCCGTCCGCGTTTCTGGATACAAGGCACGCACCGCGCTCGAATTCGCCACGACTTCCTGCACAAAATGCGCTCCGATTTTGTCACAGATCGGCTTTCCGCCAGAGCCACAGACCGCAATACGGAACCGCTCGCCAGGGAATTGCGTTTCAACGGAACGCAAAAGCCGCTGCGTTGTTGCCCATTGCTCGGCGTGATGCCGCTCGTAGTGCGTGTAAATGATTTCGTTTTTTTCTGAGTCGAGAATTAAAATCTTAACAGTGGTGGAACCGACATCGATTCCCATTCGTAACGCTTTCTGTGACACAAAAAAAGTATACCAAAAATATGCGAATGATTCAAACTTTTATGCGTTATGCCTTACAAACCTCTTGCCCATGGGTATGTGCTCAGATATGGGTCTGGCTTGACGGCTGACGGAGTTGCCCACACTTCATCGATTAAGCCTTTATCATTGATTTTGCCGATTCGGACTTGCTTGTAGAGGTGCTGGTTTCCGCCATCAATGGTGACCACGCCTTCTGGAGCGGTAAAACTTAAGCCTTTTGCAGCAACTCGCACGGCTTCAACATCAAAACTACCAGCTTTTTCGCACGCGGCAGCCCACATGTACACGGCGATGTATGCGGCTTCAATTGGGTCGCCAGTCATGCGGTCTTCGCCGTACTTTTCTTTGTAATCGGTGACGAATTTTTCGTTTCGCGGGGTCTGGGTGGTTTCGTAGTAATTCCATGAAACATAGTGACCTGCAAGATTTTCCAAATCCATCTTCGCGACTTCTTCTTCGGCAATTGAAAAACTCATGACGGGAATAACGCTTGAATTGATGCCCGCCTTTCCGAGCGCGGCGAAAAATGCCACATTTGAGTCGCCGTTGAGCGTGTTCAAGATGACATCAGGTTTTGTTTCCTGAATTTTTGCAATTATGTCAGAAAAATTTGCCTCGCCGAGCGGAACATATTCTTCGCCAAGACAGTCGCCGTCAAGTTGAGCCAACTGCGCCTTGATGATTCGGTTAGCGGTGCGCGGGAATACATAATCACTTCCGACGAGGAACATTCGTTTGCCAAAAGTTTCGGCACAATAATCAACGGCAGGAACAATCTGCTGATTTGGAGACGCGCCCATGTACATGATGTTGGGGCTTGCTTCCATTCCTTCGTACTGAACGGGATACCACAAAAGATTGTACAATTCTTCAAAAACAGGTTTAACTGCCTTTCGAGAAGCACTTGTCCAGCATCCAAAAACCGTGACGACCTTGTCATCTTGAATTAAATCACGCGCTTTTTCGGCAAAAACCTGCGGGTCGCTCGCTCCGTCGGCTTCAACGGTAACAATTTGCTTTCCAAGCACGCCACCATTCGCATTGATTTCTGAAATTGCGAGCAATTCTGAGTCACGCACTGAAGTCTCTGAAATGGACATAGTGTCCGAAAGCGAGTGCAAAAGCCCGACTTTTACGGTTTCAACCTTCTTTTCGTTGCACGATGCGAACAAAAGTGCCGCGCCAACGATTCCTGCTATTACCACTGATTTTTTCATTTTATTGCTCCTACCCAATTATCTCATATGTTACCATTTTACCTTTGCCTTTGATGTCACATTCAATCGGCTCGGTAAATGCTATGTCCTTTCCTTGAAGATGGTCGAACATCGCCTGACTCACGCGGATTTGACCGGGATTGCATGCGCTTTCCATTCGGCTCGCCACATTGACGGTGTTGCCCCACACATCATACACGAATTTCGTCTTTCCGATAACCCCTGCCGTAACAGGCCCGCAGTTTAAGCCGATTCGCATATTGAACTGAATTTTTGCCTCGTGGTTGTATTTGTTTAAGTCTTCATACATTCCGCGTGCAAATTCAATCATAATTTTTGCATGGTCTGGATTTGGCTCAGGCACGCCGCATGCCGCCATGTACGCATCTCCGACCGTCTTGATTTTTTCGACACCCATTCGCTTTGCCCGCTCATCGAACAGCGTAAACAAACTGTTCAGCGCATGAACGATTTCGTCTGCCGTGTGGTTGCTCGAAACTTTGGTAAAACTCACGATGTCCGAGAAGAGCAGCGTAACATCGTCAAAACTCTGAGCGATTGAGTGGACTTCATCTTTAAGTTCAAGAGCGATTTTATCAGGCAGAATGGCACGAAGCAACTGGTCAGACTTGTCCTTTTCGGCGGCAAGTTCCGCCGTTCTCTCCTGAACCATGCCTTCCAATCGGATATTTTCAAGTTTAATAGCCCGCTGTTTAAAGTAGAAAACCGCGCCCACAATATCGATGAACAAGAATGCAACGATAATCCAGAAAAGCGGCATCTGCCACAAATGCGGCTTCTGCACAAAAAGCATGGCTTCGGCTTCTTCAGAATAAATTCCTTCGCCGTTGATTGCCATGACAAGGAATGTGTGCTTGCCCGGAGAAATGTTCGTGTACGAAACGGTGCGCCCTTTGCTTGGCGAACTCATGCTGTCCTCAAAATTGGTAAGTTGATGCTGGAAATTGATTCGCTCTGGCGCGTCAAAACTAAGCCCCGTAAATTTGATGTCAATTCGCTTGGTGCCAGGTCGCAAAACAATTTCCTTGCCGATGTCGTTGTATTCAACATTATCAATCGTAACGCTTTCGATGTGAACGAGTGGCATAACGGGATTTTCGCGCACTTTGATGGGGTCGTAGATTGCAACGCCGTCCACCATCGTAAACCAAAGCCTGCCGTGCGAGTCACAAATGCTTAGCGCGGTGGAAGTGATGCCGTCAGAATCAAGGCCGTCGTTTTTGGTGTAGTATTGCATGCTCGTGATTCGCTCGCCATTCTGTGCCGATTCAACCACTTCTTTTAATTCTGCGGAAGCAATACCGTAATTGCTCGTAATCCACAAATTGTCGGCCGTGTCTGGAATAATCTGGAAAACCGAGTCAGTGCCGATTCCATTGTCAGAATTGATGTTTTGGAATTCACTTGGAATTGTATGTGCAGAATCAAACGGTTTGCAGTACGAAATGCCGCTTCCCGTACAAATCCAGTATGCGCCTTCTTTATCCTGTGTGATTTTGAAAATAACGTTTCCGACCAAGCCGTCTTCTGATGTGATATGCGCAATAATTGCCTCGTTTTTCATCAGATAGATGCCACCGCCATCCGTACCGACCCATACCACTTCGTTTGAGTCCTTCATAATCCACATGACATATTCGTTTTCAAGGCCGTCAATCTGTTTTAAAGTGTGAATTGAGCCATCGTTGTGGATAATGCTTAATCCTGTGGTAGTACCAACATAATATTCGTTTGGATTTGCTTCGATTGCAAGGCGGACTTTGTTGCCAGCCAAACCATCGTCTGTCGTCCAGCTTTTTACTATCATTGTGCGCGGATTGTAAAGGAGCTGCGCGGGCTTTGTGTAGCATGAAACTAAGATTTCGCCAGCGCGTGTAATGCCCACATGGCGGATTCGGTAGCCGTTTGTGTATTCAGTGAGTGCGTTTTTGACTTCCTTTTCGCCCACATAGCAGCGAACGCCTGTGTCCGTGCCAATCCACACCCTGCCCATTTCGTCCTCAGCGATTGCATTTGCCGCGATACCAAAGTGCATGACACTGAATTTTCCGTGCGTGAGCTTTCCGATGCCGTTTCGGTCAGTGGCGAGCCAAATATTGCCTTCGCGGTCGCGCATGATTTTGTTGATTTTTGCGGTGGCAAGTTCCTTCTTTTTGGCTTCATAAAATCCGCCGTTATTGTACGAGACAACGCCGCGTTCCGTTCCGAACACCATTCGTCCGTCAGAAAGCACATAAATTGACCATGTTGAAGAATTGTCGAGAACCGTGCCTGTGGTGACTTTTGTGAATTCGCCGTTACGAAGCCTGATTAAGCCTTTTTCTGCCATGCCAATCCAAAAATCGCCATTTATGTCTTGGGTCATTGCGGTGGCAAAATATTTTCCGTCATCAGAATTTTTTGAAAAATAGTCGTCAATCTGAGGAATCGTGTGGAAAAGCCCGTCAGAAAAAAGGAAGAGACCGTTTTCGTTGGAAGTGATGAGCCACACCCGCCCCGCCGTGTCACAAAAAAGCGAAACCGCGATAATTCCCTTTGAGACCGTACCTGCCTGAAATTGCGGCGTAATCAAATGCCCGCGCGGAGTGAGATAAACAACGCCCGCCGCCGTGCCAATCCAGATGTTGCCGTTTTTGTCTTCGCAAATCGCACGAACTGAATTATTCGGGAGACCGTTTTGCGTGGTGTATGCCTTGCTTGTGCCTGTAACGGGGTCGATTTTGTGGATACCTTCGTCGTTTGAGCCGAGCCAAACATATCCTTTTGAATCCTGCAGAATGATACGGACTGAAGAAAATTTGTAGTCGTTGTCTCGCCGACGGCGCACCGTGTTGAATTCAACGCCGTCAAAACGCACCAAGCCTTCGTATGTTCCGATGTTTAAATAGCCGTCAGAAGTCTGATAAATGTCGGTTGCGGTAGTGCCGGTAAGTCCGCCAAAAGAATTCCATGTTTGATAGACATAATTGTCAAGGAATGAAGCCTGACTGAATAAGAATTGCGTAAAAAAGAAAAATGCCGCAAACAAGAAAAATCTTCTTTTCATTCTTGTATTATAGAGGGAAGTAAGAGAAATCACAATGAATTTTTTATGATGATATGAAAAAATATATTTAAAAATGGAATTAAACCTTTAAAAAATCCTAAAAATTTGTTAGAATCTAAATCTATGGACTCTATTCGGATTTCAGCGGGGAAGGCTCTTGGGCCGGGAACTACGGTAACGGCGCGGGGCGTTTATTTTTCGGTTTTCAGCCGCAATGCAAAAAAGGTGTACCTTGATTTGTATGCTTCGGCGGAAGACGCTACTCCCTACCATACAGTTGAATTAAATCCAGAAACGAACCGCACGGGCGATTTGTGGCATGTTTTTGTCGAGGGCTTGAAGCCGGGCGATTTGTATCTCTATCGTGTTGACGGGGCATTTACGCCTGGTCGCGGGCATCGCTTCGACAAAAATCAGTCGCTGTTTGACCCGCGTGCAAAGGCTTTTTCTGAAGGCTCGGTCTTTAAATACATGCTTCCGGGCAAAGATAAATATATGGAAAAATTCCCAAAATGCGTTGTCGTTGATGATGAAGACTACGATTGGGAAGATGACAAACCGCTTGCGATTCCGCTCCAAAAATCCATCATCTACGAAATGCATGTCAAAGGATTTACGGCCTCTCCTTCTTCTGAAGTTGAGCATCCGGGAACTTACCGCGGTTTAATTGAAAAGATTCCGTATCTCCAGTCGCTCGGTATTTCTGCGGTGGAGCTTTTACCCGTCATGGAATTTGACGAATACGAAAACACGAATGTGAATCCGCGAACGGGCGCACGCATGAAGAATTACTGGGGCTACAGCACAATCGGCTTCTTTGCGCCAAAATGTTCGTATTCAAGCGACAGAACGCCGGGTGGGTGCGTGCGTGAATTCAAAGACATGGTAAAGGCTTTGCACAACGCGGGAATTGAAGTCATTCTCGATGTGGTGTTCAATCACACTGCCGAAGGAAACGAAAACGGAATCGCGCTCAATTTCCGGGGCTTTGACAACAGCATTTTCTATCATCTCGTGCACGACCACAAAGAATATTACATGAACTATTCAGGGTGCGGAAATGCGGTGAACGCAAATCATCCTGTGGTGCAGGATTTCATCATGGACTGTCTGCATTACTGGGTTCTTGAAATGCATGTCGACGGCTTCCGATTCGACTTGGCTTCCGAGCTTACGCGTGACGAAAAGGGCTTTCCCTCTGATGTCGCTCCGCTCACCAAGCGAATTGCGGAAGATTCCATTCTCCGAAACACAAAAATCATCGCCGAGCCGTGGGATTGCGGCGGTGCATACCAAATCGGAAATTTCCCTGGCGGAAGATGGTGCGAATGGAACGACCATTACCGCGACGGAATCCGCCGATTTATCCGTGGCGACGAGCACACTTCAAACGAAGCGGCAACACGAATCGCAGGCTCAAACGACTTGTATTCGCTCAGCGGGCGCGGTCCGATTCACTCAATCAATTTTGTCACTGCGCACGACGGCTTTACGCTCAACGATTTGGTCACTTACAACCACAAGCACAACGAGGACAACGGCGAAGAAAACCGCGACGGCAACGACAACAATTTGAGCTACAACTACGGCTACGAAGGACCTGTCATCAACCCCAAGATTGAAAAACTCCGCGCGCGCCAAGTCAAAAATTTCTTTACCACGCTTTTGATTTCGCAGGGAACGCCCATGTTCGTTGCGGGCGATGAAGTGCGGCGTACACAGAACGGCAACAACAACGCCTACTGTCAGGACAACGACCTTTCTTGGTTCAACTGGGAAGATGTCAAAAACAACTCGAATATGTTCGATTTCGTGCAGAAATTGATTACGCTCCGAAGCCAGCACCCTGTGTTCCAGCGGCGCAAATTCTTCGGCGGGGCGGCAACGAGCCAATTCGACAATCCGCCTGACATTTCGTGGTTCAATTTTGACGGAAAAGTTCCCGATTGGAAGAAAATGAACCGCTATCTTGGCTTCCGTTTGGGCGGAAAAGCGAACGGGCTTCCAACTGACGACAACGATTTTTTTGTCGCCATGAACATGGACATTCACGATTTGACGATTACGATTCCAAAACCATCGGCAGGGCGCAAATGGTATCGCACCATCGACACTTCAATCGAAAACCGCACGAGCATTTTGCTTGGCGGTGACGAAGAAACCTTAAATTCCCAAGAGCATTATGTCGTTGTGGCAAACAGCATCTTGGTTTTAATAAGCAAATAAAACGGTCGGACACGGCCAAAAAAGGAGTTTTACATGAAATTTGATGCAGAGGAATTCAGAGAGAATCTTTCCGCTCGTCTTCGCCGACAGTACGGTAAGGACATTTCTCAGGCAAACAGCCATGACTTGTTCGACGCAGTTTCTGCTTCAGTTCAAGAAGTAATTATGCCCGCTTGGATGGCAACTCGCAACGCTTATGAGAAAAAGCCTACGAAGCAGTTGTATTATCTTTCGGCAGAATTCTTGATGGGTCGCGCATTGAGCAACAACCTCATCAACCTCGGAATTAAAAACGAAGTCAAAAAAGTCCTCGACGGCATGAATATCAACCTCAACCTTATTGAGGACGAAGAGCCGGACGCAGGTTTGGGAAACGGCGGTCTTGGCCGATTGGCGGCGTGTTTCTTGGATTCTTTGGCAACTTTGGACTACCCCGGACACGGCTACGGCATTCGCTATCAGTACGGCATGTTCGAGCAGAAAATCGAAAACGGCTATCAGGTTGAATATCCCGACAACTGGTTGAAGCACCGCGATCCGTGGGAAATCAAACGAAGCGACTTGTCTGTCACCGTTAAATTCGGCGGCGAAATCAAATACGGCAAAACGCCCGACGGTCAAGACCGATTCTACATCGAAAACGCAGAGGAAATCACCGCGACTCCGTATGACATGCCAATCGTCGGTTTTGATACAAACACGGTGAACACGCTCCGCTTGTGGCAGGCTTCTTCTCCAGACGGATTCGACTTGCAGCTCTTCAATGACATGCGCTATCACGAGGCAGTTGTCCGCCAGAATGATGCCGAAAATGTTACGCGCGTTCTTTATCCGAACGACAATGGCCCGCAGGGAAAAGTGCTCCGCTTGAAGCAGCAGTATTTCTTCTGTTCGGCTTCTTTGCAGGATTTGGTTCACCACTTCGTCGCAAATTACGGCACTGACTTTAGCAAATTCCCTGAGCTTCATGTCATTCAGCTCAACGATACGCACCCAGTCGTCGCAATTCCTGAGCTTATGCGCATTCTCATGGACGAATACGGCATGGGCTGGAACGCTTCTTGGGAAATCGTTCAGAAAACATTCGCATACACCAACCACACGATTTTGGCAGAGGCTCTCGAAAAATGGGACATCTCAATCTTCCAGGGCTTGCTCCCGCGAATCTATCAGATTGTCGAAGAAATCAACCGCCGCTTTATGATTGAGCTTCGCGCAAAATTCCCAAGCGACTATCAGAAGCAGAACCACATGTCTATCATTCACGACGGCAAAGTCTACATGGCATGGCTCGCAATCCACGCGGGATTCAGCGTAAACGGCGTTGCGGCATTGCACACCGAGCTTCTCAAAAATCAGGAACTCAAAGACTGGTACGCGCTCTACCCCAAAAAATTCAACAACAAGACGAACGGTATCACTCAGCGTCGTTGGCTTTTGAACGCAAACCCGGAACTTTCCGAATTCATCACAAAACGAATCGGTCACGGCTGGGAAAAGGATTTGACAAAACTCAAGGAACTCGAAAAATTTGCTGACGATGACGCATCTCTTGAAGAACTCATTCAGATTAAACGCCACAACAAGGAAGCTCTCGTGGAATTCCTCAAGCACAAGCAGAACGAATTCCTTGACCCGGATTCGATTTTCGATGTTCAGGTCAAGCGATTGCATGAATATAAAAGGCAGCTTCTCAATGTCCTTCACATCATGTACCTCTACAACCGAATCATCGAAGACCCAAGCTACAATCCGCCGAACCGCACATTCATCTTCGGCGCAAAATCGGCTTCGGGCTACCGCCGCGCAAAGGCAATTATCAAACTCATTAACACCGTTGCAGAGCGCGTGAACAACGACCGCCGCATTGGTGGCAAACTCCGCGTTGTGTTCATCGAAAACTACCGCGTTTCAGTCGCCGAAAAAATCTTCCCGGCAGCAGATGTCTCAGAGCAGATTTCTACCGCAGGAAAAGAGGCTTCGGGCACTTCAAACATGAAATTCATGGTCAACGGTGCGCTCACAATGGGTACGCTCGACGGCGCAAACATTGAGATTTTTGAGGAAGCAGGCAAAGACAACGGATTTGTGTTTGGTCATACAACGCCGGAAATTCTCAAAATGGAAGAAGAACATTCTTACAATCCTCAGCAGTATCTCGAACGAAACCCGCAGCTTGAAAAAGTCGTTGAGCAGCTCGTTGACGGCACTTACGACCCAAGCCGACAGGTCTTCAAAGAGATTCACGATTCGCTCGTCTACGGCGTTGAAGGTCAAAGACCCGATGTGTACTATGTCCTTGCTGACTTCGACAAATATGTCAAAGCGCATGAAGAGCTTGCAAAAGCCTACGCCGACAAAAAAGGCTGGGCAAAGAAAGCGCTCATCAACATCGCGAATTCCGGCAAATTCTCGTCAGACCGCACAATCGAAGACTATGTGCGTGACATCTGGCACTTGAAGAAAGTCGTTGTTGAAGACAGCGAAGTGAAATAAAGTGAGCAGGTAGCAGTGAGGAGTGAGCAGTTGGGCGCATCCGCCACTTCGTGTCGGTCGGGCTATCCGCCGTTCCGCTAATCGCTCCATTGCTTCATTCGCTACGCTCATTACGCAACGCTTCGCGCGGCTACTATCCCTTGCGCAAAACCGCCGTGTAGGAAAAATCCCTGCACGGCGGTTTTTTGTTAATCTTTTACGAAATCAGCGCGGTAGGGATTGAAAATATCGAGCAGAACGCCTGCTTCGAGGCACACGCAGCCATGCACGACATCGTTTGTTTTAAGCATGGTGTCGCCTTTTGTGACGATTTTTTTTACACCGTCGATTTCAAATTCAAATTTTCCGCTCGCAACATAGGTGATTTGGGTGTGCGGGTGGTGATGAAGCGAGCCGACCGCGCCCTTTTCAAAGGTATTTTCCACGCACATGAGGTCATCGCTGTAAGCAAGCACGCGCCGAGTTACGCCGTTCCCCGCATTTTCGGGCACAACATCTTTATAAAACACCCATCGGTCATTTTTCATAATTTTGCTCCACAATTTTATTAAAGTGAGCGAGTGCTCATAGGTTTGATTCTACTGGGAACAGTTTCAAAAATCAACAAACATTCCACCATTTCTAAAACTGAATGGAACTTTCCGAAATCTTATAAAATCTTTCCAAAACCTTAAATGTGCGGAAAATCCAGAAAAAGTGATTGTCGCTTTTGTGACTTTGAGTTAAGGTTAAATCAACAAAATGATTCTACTAAGGAGTTCACTATGAAAAAAATTGTAATCGCGTTGCTTGCCGCAACAATGGCTTTGAGCGGAGCTTCGGCTAAAAAATGGACGAACAATGTCGGCTTCGGTTTTACGCTTCCCATTTCGCAGATTGGCGTTGACAAATCGGGCGTGGACGACATTTTCCAGATTGGCTATGGTCTTGAAGGAACATATGTCGGCATTCACGAACGCGGATTCACCGTCAAGGCTGACTTGGGGGCAGGTCTTACGGCATCAGACGATGTTGCATTGCAGGGCAGTGACTCCAATCTTGGCATTTTTTACAATGTCGCAGTCGGGGCTGGTTGGACTTTTGTTCACACGGAAAAATTCACGCTTTCCGCAACAGGAATGCTCGGCTGTGATGTATCGGTATTTTTTGATTCAGAAGATGATGTTCCTGCCATTGGCGAAACTTTTTCCACCTACGAAAGTGTTGACCAAATCTGTGGGCTGGCAATGATAAGCGCGGGAGCTGATGTATTCGCTTCATACCGAATCAAAGAGCATTTCGGAGTTTTCGCAAATCTGTCTGCCCGCTATCTTATTGTCGGTGGTTCAAGCTATGGAACCGAATACACTTACAAAAAAACGAACGGACACACTGCAACAGAAAGAGATTCTTCCGATGGTCCTGACCTTGCGGGAAAATTCCGCATTCAGCCGACAATCGGTATCATCTGGAATTTCTAATGGCGTACAACATTCTTATCGCGGATGATGAGACAGAAATCGTTGAGCTTCTCGCGCTCTATTTTGAAAAAGACGGAAATACAGTCTTTAAGGCGGAGAACGGGGCAAAGGCACTTGAAATCGTGAACCATGAGCAGATTGACTGCGCACTTCTCGATGTGATGATGCCCGAATTCAACGGTTTCCAGCTGCTCAAAAAAATCCGCGAAGAAAAAGACATTCCCGTGCTGATGATTACAGCGCGGGTCGCCTCTTCCGATAAAATTCTGGGGCTGGACTTGGGCGCGGACGACTACATTACAAAGCCGTTCGACCCTGTTGAAGTGGTCGCCCGTGTGAACGCGAATATCCGCCGTTTCAAAAAACTTCTTCCCGCGCAAAACTCTCATGAAGAAGCCGAATCGGAATCCGCGCTTGTGTTTGAAAATATCCGCCTCGACACAAATGGCTGCACGCTCTCAAAAGATGGCTCAGAAATCGAAATCACGAGCACGGAATTCAAAATTCTGGCTTTGCTGATGGCTTCTCCTGGCAAAGTGTTCACAAAATCGCAAATCAGCGAAGCGGGGTGGGGCGAAAATTTTTATGTCGAAGACAACAGCATCATGGTTGCCTTGAGCAAATTGCGTGCAAAACTCGGCAAAAGAGTCAAAATTAAAAACATACGCGGACTTGGCTGGCGGCTGGAGAAAAGTTCGGAATGAAAAAGAAGCGATTCAAATGGCTCAAACTTAAAATTCTCTTCCTCGTTTTTTACATTTTGATGCTCGCCATTTGGATGGTGGGAAGTTTTGTAACTCAAACTATAGTCGCCTATTTTCTTGGTGAAGAAAACTTAGAAACCGAATTCTTCATAAACATAGTAAGATTCACGAATCTTTTTTTCTTTGTTGTTTCATTCTCAATTTCCAGCGTATCGTTTTTCAAGCAAATGAACAAAGCCGACAAAATCAAGGAGCAGGCGGAAAAAGAACGGCTCATGCTGTTTGCGAACATCGCCCACGACCTCAAAACGCCGATTACGAGCGTGCTTGGCTACTCAAAGGCACTTTCCGATGGCATGGTGAGCGAGGAGACGAAAAAAGCGGAATATTTGCAGACGATTACAAGAAAGGCGGTGCGCATGAATGATTTGATTGACCGTCTGTTTGAATATGTAAAGCTCGAAAGTCCAGAAAATGTGCTCTACAAAAAAGACGATGATGTGGCGGAAGTTTTGCGAAAATCAATCGCGAATCTCTACACTGACTTTGAAGAAAAAGATTTCAATCTCGACATGCAGATTCCCGAAACGCCTGTTATTAAGAATATCGATTCGCTTGAAATCGACCGCGTGTTCACGAATTTGCTGAATAATGCACTCAAACACAATCCGCGCGGAACGACGCTCAGCATCAGCATGGACGAAAACGGCAAGACAATCATCGCCGACAACGGAAATCCAATTCCGAGCGAAGTTGCCGCTCAGATTTTCAAACCGTTCGTTTCAGGCGATGAATCGCGCATGTCAAAAAACGGAAGCGGCTTAGGCCTCGCGCTCGCCCACAAAATCATGGAAAAGCACGAGGGAAAACTATCGTTCGTTAATGAATACGCGGGATTTACGAAAGCATTTGTGGTGGAGTTTTAATATCACATGGATTCAATTTCTGTTTCTACGAGTTCGGATGTGTCATAGCCATTTTTTGAGTGGTGTTTGAAAATTCCGCGTATCGTGATTTCGGCATATTCTGTAGGATAATCATCAGGGTAAGCTCTATCTTCGTTGAGTGTGAATTCCATTCCCTGTGCGCAACAAGCCTGTGGGTCAGAAATCATGCACATAAAACTACGGAGTGTTTTGCCATTTTCTTCATATTCATAAGATAAAAACTGTCCATGCAAGCGAACTGTTTTTCCATTGTATGAATCAGGCTCACTGAGCATGTTGACCAGTGTCGAATACATCATCTGCTGGTTCATGCGGGTCAAATCAATATTCGTGGGGGAGCGAGCGGTTTTCTTTTGTGCAAAAATCAGAGCGAGCGTTATAAGAAACGAAAGACTTGCAAAAAGCAACATTTTTTTCATGCGTTCCCCCTCAAACTGGCTGCCGTATGTGACAGCCAGCACTATTCTATCACTTTAACGCTTCTTTGAGAACTTCAAGATTTTTCTCCATCGCGCCGAGGTAGGTCGCGCCTTTTTTGATTTGCTTAGCCGTGGTTGACTGGAGCGAATCGAAAGTCAGCATTTTCGCCTTTTTGTTCTTGCTGTTCGAGATGACCGTTTTTGCGATTTTGCCGTTGCCGCTTTCAATCTGGCAGACCGCCTGCAAGCCCAGTTCGTTCACTTTTTCAGAAAGGAACACGATTGTCTTAAAGCTCGCCTCGCTTTCCGCCGAGCAGCCGACGAACGCCGCGTAATACTTCAAGCCGTAGTCGTCAACGAGGTAGCGGAACGGAAATCGGTCGCCGAAGAGCAGCGTGTTTTTGCTTCCCGCTTTCACCGCCGATGCATATTTTGCGTCGAGGTCGGAAAGTTTTTTGTTGTACGCACTAAGATTTTTCTGATAAACGGCGGCATTTTTCGCATCCTTTTCAGAAAGGGCAGAGGCAATCTCCGTGCAGAGAATTTGCGCGTTTTTGAGCGAAAGCCACACATGCTCGTCGAATTCAGGCTCTTCTTCGTGACCAATCATCTCTTCTACGATTTCAGCCGCAGTCATTTTTGCCGGATAGTAGGTCGGAAAGTGAGTTCCCTCGTTCAAAAGCGGCTCGAATCCGTCATTTCCCGCGTAAAGATGGAAATGCTCTGGCTCAGCTGGCGCAATTTCGTGGTCGCTGAACACAAGATATTTCGGTGCGGCGGCACTTCCGCTCTTTTTTTCGAACTTAAAGCGAGCCTGTTTTGAGCCGTCATCTTTTGTGCGAATATAAAATCCCTTGTATTCGTAATCAGCCTTATCGCTTCCGTTTTTGCGCACAAATTCCATCGTTGAGCCTTCCACATTAATCGTGAGGACATCGGTTTTGTAAGCGGTCTCGTAATACGATTTGTATTCTTTCGCCGTTTTTTTTCCGTCTTCTGCTTTGTGAGCCATCACTTTGTCAAGCGAGCCGTTCTGCAAAAGGGGGTAGGTTGACTGCCAGCTTCCGTTCCATTCAGAAAGCGAGCGGTCTTTCACATCGCTGTCGGCAAAATCCGTCACATGTGCGTGATGATGATGCTCATGTCCGTCATGGTCGTCATCATCTTCTTCCTCTTGCATCCCCTCAACAAGTTCCTCTTCCTTCACTTTGTCGCCGAGCACTTCAAGCAGATTGATGACTTTCTGGTTCTTCGTCTTGACATTTTTGAGAACATCGTCCACCCACTCGTCGCTTTCGCCACCGACATACACGAAAATGTCCGCTTCCTGAATTTTCGCGATGTCCTTCACGCTCGGCTGATACGAGTGCAAATCAACACCGTTGTTCAAAAGAAGCGTCAGCTCCACATCATCCGCCTTTTCGCCGATAATCTGCTTCGCCCAGTCATATTCCGGGAAAATCGTCGTAACGACTTTGAGCTTGTTCGTGTTCGCCGCCTTTTTAGCCGCAAATGCCGAACCCATTCCAAGCGCAAGCAACGCGCCTGCAAGTGCAATAATTTTTGTCAATTTCATATTTTTTTCTCCTCTTTTTTTATTTTTGATGCTGATGATTTTCGCCGTTGCACAACGGTTTTCCACATTCATCACAGGTTTCGTGATTTTTGCCGTCGCAGTTGTAGTGACCTTCGATTCCGCACGGCGCGGGGCTGTGGTCGCCACCGTCGCACTTGTTGTGACCTTCTTTTCCACATTCCGCAGGGCTGTGGTCTTTTCCGTCACAGTTGTAGTGCTGCGGATTTCCGCACTGAGCCGCACCGTGGTCTTTGCCGTCGTGCGCGTTGTGCTCCGCGTTTCCGCAGTCCACTTTTTCTTCTGACATAATTGCCTCCTGTACTGTTATGGGGTTTTAGGGGCGAAGCCCCTAGGTGAAGGGGTAGCGACCAACGAAGTGGGCGCGTAGGGGAAGGCTTTCCCCTCCCCATTTTCACCTTTCAATTTTCATTTTTCAATTTTTACGCAATCGCCTTTTCATCGAGGCACTTTTCGAGCGCGGATTTGATTTCCGCTTGGTCGTAGCCTTTTCCGATGAAGACGATTTGATTTTCCCTGTCGCCGAATTCCTCGTCCCAGTTTTCCTTCATGTCGGGATTGCTCGCGAGGATTTCGTTTTTCTGCTCGTCCACGAGCGCGTCAACCCAGTACGACACTTCCATGACCGAAGAATTGCGCCCCGCCTGCTCGAACAACTGCACATCTTGGTCTGCATCGCTGAACCAAATGTAGCCTTTCGCGCGAATGAGTGAATTGGGATAGTGATTGTTCACGAAGTCGGTGAATCGCTCGCGGTTGAACGGGCGTTTTTCCTCGTAGACAAACGAAGTGATTCCGTACTCGTCGGTGCAGCCTTTCGTTCCGTTCAGCGAATTGATTGCCTTCTGAATCGCCGAAGACGAGTCAATCTGCTCGAAGTCGAACGGCTCGCTCGTCATGATTTTTTCGAGCGCGATTGAGCCGTTCACGCTGTGGAAAATCGGCGCTTTCGGCTGGAACTGGCGCACGATGTCCTCGACTTCCGAAAGCTGCGCGTCACTGAGCAAATCGCACTTGTTCAAGACGATGAAATTGCAGAATTCAATCTGGTCAACGATGAGCGTCGAAATTTCCTCTTCGCTCAGATTGTTCTCGTCAACCTTGTCGTCTTCTTTGCGTTTTTTAAGGTCGCTCAAAAATTCTCGGTAAATCCTGTCGGCATCGACCACAGTGACAACCGAAGTGAGCTGCACATTCGTGTCGGGATTTTCGTCCTCGTACGCCAAGAAACTCGCCGAAACCGCGCCCGGGTCGGAAATCCCCGAAGCCTCCACGAAAACCACTTCAACCGACTCGATTTCGGAGATTTTTTCGAGTTGCTGAATGAATTCGTCGCGGAGCGTACAGCAAATGCAGCCGTTCTGGAGTTCATACATCGGGCATTCCGCCACATTCGCGCCCTCTTTTTTCAAAATTTCCGCGTCCACATTGATTGAGCCCATGTCGTTCACGATGAGCGCGACGCGGCGCGTTTCCTGTTTCAAAAGATTGTTCAAAAGCGTCGTCTTTCCCGAGCCAAGATAGCCCGTAATCAGCACGACCGGCTTTTTCTGAGATTTTTTCATAAGTATTTCCTTTTTATTTTTAGCGCAATCAACTGGCAACCGCTGTTTCGCACTTCGCTCACGCTCATTCTTCCGCTCCCTTTCGGTCGCTCCAGAACACGCTTCGCGTGGTGCTCCATAGCGGGCGCAGCATTTTCTGATAAAATCGGGAAATACTCAGTTATTTAATTTGATTTTTTCTGAGACGGGAGTTTTTAAGATGAGAATCGCACTAGCCACAAAAAATGACAGCGCGACAAACGAAATATGCTCGTTTTGGACGGCGAGATTCGGCACGGAATCAAGATTCTGCAAATTCGTTCGCGCAATCTGAATGACCGCGCAAATTGGACAATCCTCGCCGGTGCAATCGTGGTCGAATTCTGCATGCGCAAAAAAGACAGAAAGGCACAGGCTCGCCAAAAGCACGAAAGCCACGCCAAGCGAAAAAGTTCGATTCTGTTGTTTTGCAAGAAGATTCATGCGACTTCACCACCGTTCCAAATTGAGAACGAATCCCAAATTAAACGATAACGAGAAAAATGTCAATATGAGAATGAATCGCAAATTGGGAAAAATTATTTTGCATTCAAAATCTGTGCGGATATGTTTTTTGCTTGTGTGATTCCTTGTTCGCACAGAATTTCTGTCGCTTGTTTTAACGCTCCCGAAAATCGATTTTTTATGTCGTCAAAATGTGACATCGCAAGTTTTTCGCCCAAGCCCGCTTCTTTTGCCGTCGCTCGGAATGAATCTCGTGTAATATGAGAAATATTCCGTTCACCGCTGAGCGAAAAAGCCATGTCACGAGTGCTGCTTTTATAAATGATTGTGCTTAGAAGGTCGTAGGCGGGCGCAAGCCGAATGGATTTCATGTCTGAACTGTACAAAAGCGAGAAATTTTTTATGTGCGCGTCGGTATTTCCAATAAGATAGTTGAAGATGAGCATATCCCACAATTTGAGTTGGTCGGAAATCGGGTCGGCGGAATAGGCGCGCAAAAGGGCGAACATTCTTTTTAAATGAAAATCGCCGTCGGATTCATATTTTTTTGCGGCGGGAATCCCCAGAGCCTGACAAAAATCTTCTTGATGCAAGCGGCACGGCACGGCATGACCGCAAAGAGTTTTCGGTTTTTCGCCAAAAATTCGGTCGTAGCGTTTCGTTGCAAACAAAAATTCATCAGAAGAAAGGTCGCTAAAATGCAAAATCGAGCTTTCAGGAACAGAAATTCCAAGCAATTCTGCTGTTAAAAGGCAAAGCCGTTCATTTACGACAATTCCTTCAAGGCGGACATGGCTTTGCTTTACGATGTGTGTACTCGGCGGCTGAATCCTTCGGGAAGCAGACCTTCAAAAAAACATTTCGTTTGTTCAGCGTAAAAAGATTCTTCTTGCAAAGGCAGACTGAGCGAAATTGCCCGATGCGTTTTATCAGCAAGATACTCCTGCGAATACGAAAATTGTGCCGTATCGCTGTTGCCGACAATCTTCCCGACGAGAACGCGGCTTCCTTGTAGTTCGATAAAAACACTTACATCCACGCTCATTCTCCCCGAACACAAAGACTGCAATCCAAAGCCAAAATGTTCGCAATTTGCAAGGCTTTTCCCAGTTCAGCGGTTGGCTTTCCGTTTTCGAGGTCTGAAATGAAACTCACGCTAAAACCCGTGAATTGGGCGAGGTAGCCCTGCGTGTAACCAAGTTCTTTTCGGCGAGTTCGCAAGGCTTTTCCGAATGAAACTGAATCCGTGATGAGCATGTCGCCTCCAAAATTGAGCCGAACGGCTTTATTTCTCAGAATTCAGTATAATTGAGCCGAACGGCGAAGTCAAGGCGGAAAGAAGGGAATGTACAAAAAAATCACACGGAACAATTTTATTCCGTGTGACAATGTATTTACGCTCTTACCAGCGAGATTCGTTCCTTAATATGCTTGCCTTTCACAATTTCCTCAACCAACGCCGTCGCATAGTCCGCGTAGCTGATGATGCTCTCGCCCTTGCTGTTGAGCGTGAGTTCTTCGCCGCCCCAAATCCATTTTCCTGTTTTGGGAGCGTCTTCCTGAAAGTCACCCGCCGGGCTGATGAAAGTCCACTGCACATCATCGCGCTGCCGGAGTTCTGCGAGAGCCTTTCCCTGTGCGGCGGCGAGCGGCTTGAACGCATCGGGGAAGCCCTCACCGTCCATCACTTGAGCCGTATGCTCCTTGTTCACATACAAACTTCCCGCACCTCCGACCACGATGAGCCGCGTTTTTGTGCCTGAAAGCAGGTCGCACAAGTGGGCGAGCGACTTTGAGTGATTCGGCAAGTCAGGCTCAGCCCACGCACCGAACGCATCAACCACCACATCAAATCCCGCGAGGTCATCTTTTGTGAGCGCGAACAAATCTTTCTGCACAAAGTTTTTCGCCCCGCTCTTGTTTTCGCCGCGGGCAAATCCCGTCACTTCAAGACCTGCCGCCTGTGCTTCCGCGACAACCAATTTTCCGACCTTTCCGTTTGAGCAAACAACTGCTACTTTCATAAAAAACTCCTTGTGGCGTATTTATCGCCAATTTTTTGGGCGTTACCCGCCTACGGCGGGTCGGGCTTTTCGGGGTTCCGCTATCGCTTCATTGCCTACGGCAACGCTTCGCGCCCCTACAATCCCTAACGCGATTGTTCTAATCACCTTACAACTATGAATATACAGCACCTTTGATGTAATGCCAATAGAACTTTAAAAGAAATTTTGAAATTTTTTGATTCTGTTTGATTTTTATTCTTTAGTCGCTTGCTTTTTGCGGAATTCACCCTTATCATTAAAATATGGAATTACTTGAAAACATCGCCGAGTACTACGATGAGCTTTTCCCGGCTGGCGATGAATTAAAAAAGTTTTATGCACAAGAAGCGGCTTGCTTTGAAACTCCTGTCAAATATCTTTCTATCGGGTGTGGTACAGGCACATTCGAGCATTATCTTTCTAAAGAAGGTGCTGATGTTACGGGGCTAGAGACGGTCATGCCGCTTTTGGAATCTGCCAATCGCAAACGGCGTACCCAGCTCATGGCACTGCGTTTTTTTCAGATGTCGAGCCTTGAAATGTGCAGGTTTTTGGGCAAAGGATTTTATAATATCATTTCAATTCCAAACAGTCGCATTATTTTTACGCATGATTCCACATTAATGGCAAAATTGTTTTACGATTGCAAGCAATTGCTCGCTCCAGAGGGCAAAATTATTCTTCGTCTGCCAAATTTCGAGAAATTTACTGCTGAGCCAGTGGCAAACCTTCCTGACAAAGAAAGCATTCGTGTGCGTTTGTTCTCAAAAATCCAGACCGATTCAGATGGCAAAAAATACATGTATCAGGAGTTGGAAACAGGCAACGGCAAGCGTCTGATTGTTACGCGCGATGTCCAAATCATGCCGCTCACCAAAGATAAAATCGAGCAATACGCAAAAGAAGTCGGCTTTTCAAAGTTTGACTTTTATGGCGATTTAAAGCATGAAGCCTTCACCAAAGATTCCGATGAGTTGGTAGTAGTGATTTCCTAGCTTTTTATCGTCCATTTTCCGCTTTCTTTTACGAATCTGCTGGCAGGAATCTCAAGCAATCTGCCGTCATCGCTCAACATTCGCACGATTTGTTTGATTGGATTCACATCGGTGATTCTAAAATCTGAGCCATCATAGCGGAGATGCAAGCCTTCGCTCGGCAATTTTCTGCGTGCTTCGGCATACCAATTGTATTCGTAGCTCAAGCAGCATAACAGTCTGCCGCACTGACCAGAAATTTTGGTGGAATTGAGCGAAAGATTCTGCTCCTTTGCCATTTTGATTGAAACAGGAGGCAGTTTGTCGCGGATAGCGTGGCAACAATACGGACGACCGCACACGCCAAGCCCGCCCGTGATTCGACTTTCGTCTCGCACGCCAATCTGTCGCAATTCGATGCGCATCTTGAACACGCTGACCAAATCTTTGACCAGCTCGCGGAAATCAACGCGGTTATCGCTTGAAAAGAAGAAAAGTGCCTTCGATTCTTCAAGCAAAAAGTGAACCGCAACAAGCTTCATGTCCAGGCCGTGCTCAATTACTTTCTCCTTAAAAATTTTGAACGCGTCATCTTCCTTGTCTTTTAATTCTTGGAATCTCGTTAAATCGTCATCGTTCGCCTTGCGCTTAACTTTTACAATATCGCTTGGCTTTAATCCGATGGGATGCTTTGTGCGCCCCAACACAAGAGCCATGTCCTTGCCGTAGCGCGTCTGGATAATCACATGCTCGCCGCCTTTTAATTCATCGAATTTTTCAGGAACGGTCACATATACGCCTTCGCTTGAATATTCAAGCCGCGTCAGGTACAAAATCTTGGGGTAGACAAAATGCTCGTTCGCTTCGGATTCATATGCCTTAAAATCCGCGTCTTCGAGTTTAGCGATGTCCTCTTCGCTTTCTTCTATGTCCTGTTCAAAAATATCACTCATTTTTTACTCCGCAAGTAAATCCACTATCATCCCGTTAATTTCTTCAAGTTTTGCGAGCAGATTCAAATTCGCGCCGTGCAGAATCATCATTTCGGCTGCAAGTTGATTCAATTTTTGGTCGATGATTTGAATCTGATACATCGGTTTTATGACCCGTCCGCTCCGCAATTTTTTTTGTTCGCGAGTCGTTATGAAATTATAATTGATTTTCACAATATATTTCATAAATTGGCTCACTTTTTTGCGATAGCTTTCCATTGCCTCAAGATTCTGATGCTGTTTTAGCTCATCGCCCGCAATGTCAACTGCATCTTTCAAAAAAACAATCGCTTCGTCCTGAGTCATGCCCGCGATTTCTACGGGAAGCCCTTCCGAAAGCAACTGTGCCTTTTCCTGATGCTCGCTCAGCCGTGATGCAAAAGCCGATTTTTCTTTTTTTTCCGCCTTTTTTGCCTGCCCTGCAAGTTGCGCCGAAGCCGACTGTGCCGCAGCAAAATACAGCGAAGATGAATTAATCTGATTCGCCACCGCGTTTATCGAAGAAAGCTCAGCCATTACATTGCCTTGCTCGCTACACGAGAACGAATCGTAAGTGCATTGGAGAATTCTTCTGATGCTTTTGCAAATTCATCTTCATTTTTAAGAGCGATGCAATGTCCATGGAAAATAACATTTTCTTCGATTTCGAGCCGTTTTGTGGAGATATTGCCGATGACCGCTGCGGAAGAAAGCAGTTTGATTCCTTCTGGGGCGTAAATGTCGCCCAAAACAATTCCGCCAACGACCGCTGATTTTGCCGTTATGTTGCCGTTGATTCGTGACTCATGGCCGATGTCGATATGCCCGGTAGATTCCAAATTGCCGTCAATGTCGCCTTCAATGCGAATGAAGCCATCGGCGTGAACATCGCCCGAAATTGCAGAGCCTAATCCGATAATCGTTTTGATTGAAATGTTATCAGTTAATATCGCCATAAATTTCCAAGTGTCATGCTGAACATGTTTCAGCATCTAAGATTCCGAAACGAGTTCGGAATGACAGCATTATTTAGCCACCTTGATGTTCACATATTTTGCAGGGTCAACGACGTCTGAACCGATGTGGACTTCGTAGTGCAAGTGCGGGCCAGTGGAAATACCCGTGCTTCCGATGTAGCCGATAACATCACGCTGAGAGACGAACTGCCCTTTTTTGACGCGCGTTGAAGCCATATGACAGTAGCGCGTGTAAATTCCGTGCTTGTGCTTGATGATGACATAGTTTCCGAAGCCTGAATCATATGCCACCGTAACGACCTGCCCGTTTGCCGTAGCCAAGATGGGGTCGCCGCTTCGCCATGTAGAAATGTCCAAGCCCTTGTGAATGTACCAGTTGCCCGTGATGGGGTGCGTTGTCTGACCGAACGGCTGCGAAACATGCCCGATGCCGCCACGAACCGGCCAGATGTTCGGAATATCCGCAAAAAGCGTTTCCTGGCTTTCGAGCATCTTTCCGATTTGCTCAATCGGCTGAATCGCGCTTTCCAAGTAAGAAGAAAGCTGGCGCATGTCAGAAGCTTCTTTGGTGAAGCCAGAAACCGTGTCCTGCGTGTCAAAAAGTGAATTTAAGTCGCTGTCTGAAACAGAAGCCTTTGCGACTGATGACGACTGATTGATTCCGAGCAAAGAAAGCGTTTGTGAAAGCGATGAGCGGAACCGTTTTGCCGTTTGAAGCACATTGTTGTTTTCGTCACGAAGCTCATCAAAACTTGCCAAAAGCTCGCGGTTTTCCTTCATGGAGCGGGCAAGTTCTTCACGGATTCCCGAATCCTGCTTTTTAAAGTAGATGAAAGATGAAATAATTCCTACTATTAAAACAATGCCGAACGCAAGCGCAAAAACATTGGTACGGAAGTTGATGACTTTGCCCTGCGAGTGCGGAACAATCATAATCGTGAGTTTTGAGTCGCAGATTTTAAAAATCCTAACAAAAAAGCGACCGATTCCGTTTGTGAGACTTTGCAGACCGTGTACAAAAGCGGCAACTGCGTTTTTTTCGATTTTTTTATAATGTCGTGTTCGTGCCAAAATTTACCCCACGATAGTTTTCTCGATAATCCTTACAAATATAGCATATTATAAGAAACTGTGTCAAATGATGAGAAAATTCAATTCCTCAACACTCTCTAGTATCGGCACAAAAAAAGAAAAGTGAAAGGTGAAACAGGTGGATTTTTAAATTCTCCACCCGGTTAATCAAGTTCAAAGCGATTTATTCAGTAATGACGATAGATGTTACTTTGTAGTCTTTGTCATAATCGTTGGAAAAATTTACTTTTTCAACCGTGCCTGAAATTTCGATGAATTGGTCATCTTTTAAATCAATATATGCGTCATTATTGCTATAAACAGTTACGAGCGGAGTGTCTTCCGCTTTGTTTAGAACAGACATTCCACCGAGCATATACGCATAGCCCGCTTTTTTGCTTTCATCGATATTCGAGACATAGAACGGCACTTTTTCAACTTTCTTGCCTTCAATAGGATGCTCACCATACCACTTTTTTGCTTTCAAGCGATTTGCAGAAAAGCGACCGACTGCGGTATAAACGGTGAGATTGTATGTTGCTTTTTCAAGCCATTCGTCATATCCGCCTTTTTTAAGAGCATTTGCTCGTTCTTCAAGTTCTTTTACAATATTCGCAGAATTTTTACTCCAGCTTGATTTTGGATTTTGTTCGCTCGTTTTCACACTGTTTTTTGATGTGATTTTCTTGCCCTCTTTATCGACATTGTATGTTCGCATATCCAAAGTCTCAACTGTAACAGAATTGCCATTCCCCGTAATTTTTAATTTTGATTCCTGTCCTTGCAATCCTAATCCGAATTTGTAAATCAAAACTTGAGTGAATTCATACTCATTGTTGATAACATCAAGTTTGTCGAATTTTTTGATTTGCCGTATGGTTTTATCACCTTCGGCTGGAGTAGAATAGAGAAGATTCCATACGACTGGCAACAATTCGACATCTGCCGGCAATGTTCCTGTGGCTGGCTTTGCTTCATCCGAGCCAAGCAGTGATTTTCCCAGACCGCCAAGCGGACCTGCAAAAATAGGCGAAGTGATAACGCATGCTGACAAAAGTGCCAGCACCAATGTAAGAGACTTTTTCATTTAAAAACTCCTTTTTGTAAAAAAGTTAGACCGAAGTCTTTCCAAACATACTGTTTAGACTTGTGTCTAATTTTATAGATTTTAGTCTAATAAGGCAAGAGAAATTCGACAAAAGTATTTACCATTAAAATATGAGTTTTTGGGCAAATGTGAGTTATGAACTTGATTTTCAAGGAATAAGCCGTAAAGAATTGTCTTATCTCGTTAATATAAAAGAAATGACGATTCACAAAGCGATTGAACGGGATAGTATTCCGAGTGCGGAAACTGCAATACGAATTGCAAAAGCACTGAATGTTTCGGTCGAATATCTGCTTGATTTGCCTACCGATGAAACCGTGCCTGAAAGCACTGAAATAACAAAAATATACAAAAAATATGGCTCGCTTATCACTCAATTGGAAAAACTTCCCCAAAAAGAACAGACGGCCATTGTTCAATTGGTTGAAACGCTGTCAAAGTGATTTATCTGATTTTGAATAGATTGAGAATGTATCGTTTTTGTGCTATATTTTCCGCATGGTAGGAATCGTTGATTATAACGCTGGGAATATAAAAAGCGTGGAACGCGCGCTTTCTTTTTTAAAGGCGGATTATGTGCTTTCAAAAAATCCCGCTGATTTGGAAAAGTGTGACAGACTCATCTTCCCTGGTGTGGGCGAAGCAAAATACGCGATGGAACAGCTCAAAAAAACGGGCTTTGACACATTTTTGCGCGACTGGGCAAAGGCAGAAAAGCCACTCGTGGGAATCTGTCTCGGAAGCCAGATTATTTTTGAGCATTCCGAAGAAGGCGATGTCGATTGCTTGGGGCTTTTAAAAGGTACAATCCGCCATTTTGAGAATGTGTGGAAGGAAAACTCGGTGGTTGAGGTGGTTCCTGAGCTTGTCGAAGGACGCGAAACCACTAAATCTGCCGCTTCGGTGATTTCGACAGGCTCAATCACCGCTTCCCTCAAAGTTCCTCACATGGGCTGGAACAATCTTTCGTATGTAAATGGCTCTTCGCCCCTCTTTTCGGGCGTGGACGAAAAATCAGATTTCTATTTCGTGCATTCGTACCTCATTCAGCCGAGCGATGAAAGCATCGTCAAAGCCTACGCAGATTACGGTTGCCGTGTTCCCGCCTGTGTTTCAAGCGGAGCTATCTGCGCCTTTCAGTTCCACCCCGAAAAGAGCGGACGGGCAGGACTGAAAATTTTGGAAAACTATATTAAATCCACAGATTAACACAGATTACACAGATTTTATATTTCATATAAGAAAGTCTTTCGAGTTTATTTTCATGATTTTCAATATTTCAAATTTATAATCTGTGAAAATCTGTGCATATCTGTGGATAGAGATTGAGGAAAAATTATGTTAAAAAAGCGAATTATCGTCTGTCTTGATGTGAAGGATGGGCGCACGACGAAGGGCGTGAAATTTCAGAACAATATCGACATCGGCGACCCAGTTGAGATGGCAAAAAAATATTACGAGCAGGGCGTTGACGAGCTTGTTTTTTACGACATTATGGCAAGCGCTCGTGGGCGCGGTCCGATTCTCGACCTGATTTCGCGCGTGGCAGAGCAAGTGTTTATCCCGTTCTGCGTGGGTGGCGGAATCGGCTCAATCGAAGACATTCGCTCCACGATTCTTGCGGGGGCTGAAAAAATCAGCCTCAACTCACAGGCGGTCAAAAATCCTGACTTGATTTGTGAGGGCGCGCGGATTTTCGGAAACCAGTGCATCGTTTTGGGAATGGATGCCGCAAAAGACAGCGAAATGCCCTCTGGCTACCGCGTGTACATCAACGGCGGGCGTGTCAAAACCGACCTTGACGCACTTGAATGGGCAAAAAAAGCCGTCTCGCTCGGCGCGGGTGAAATCGTCTTGAATTCAATCGATGCGGACGGCGTTCGGCAGGGCTACGAACTCACCGTCACGCGCATGATTGCCGAAAATGTAAGCGTTCCCGTGATTGCTTCGGGCGGCGGCGGAACTCCCCAGCATTTGGCAGATGTCCTCACAAGCGGAAAAGCCGATGCTGCCTTGATTGCGAGCATGGTTCACTCAATGGGCTACACCGTTGACGGAATCAAGCGCGATTTAGCAGGGCTAGGTGTGCCAGTGCGGTTGTAAACTCATTGAGTAAAGCCGTTTTTTCCACTAAAATGATTTTATGTCTTATGAAGTAACTGCGACCCGTCGCCGACCTCAGGCTTTTGAGGCTTTGGCTGGTCAGGAATTTGTTGCCGAAACGCTCAAAAACGCGATTCAATCACAGAAAATTGCTCATGCCTATCTTTTTTCAGGCCCGCGTGGCTGCGGAAAGACCTCAACCGCCCGCATTTTGGCAAAGGCTTTGAACTGCGCGAACGGTCCAACGGCAACTCCGTGCGGAAAGTGCCAGCAATGTTTGGAAATCACTAAAGGCGCGAGCACTGATGTCATTGAAATCGACGGTGCTTCAAATACGAGCGTAAACGATGTGCGACAGATTAAGGACGAAGTGCTTTTTCCGCCGCAGAGCAGCCGCTACAAGATTTACATCATCGACGAGGTTCACATGCTTTCGACCTCGGCGTTCAACGCGCTGCTCAAAACAATCGAAGAGCCGCCGCCATACTGCATTTTTATCTTCGCGACCACGGAATTGCAGAAAGTTCCCGCCACGATTAAGTCTCGCTGTCAGCAATTCAATTTCCGACTCGTGCCGATTGAGCGCGTAAAGCAATTGCTCGCCGAAGCCGCCACTGAAATCAACATTCAGGCAGACGATGAGGCTTTGTACTGGGTCGCGCGGGAATCCACTGGCTCGGTTCGCGATGCCTACACGCTTTTTGACCAAGTTGCCGCATTCAGTGGCGACCATATCACTTACGATAAAATCCGCGACAAACTCGGTCTTGTGGGTGTTGACCGCCTGAACGCGATTTTTGAGGATGCCGCGCAGAACAAAACGCAGGACGCGCTTTTAAAAATCGACGAATTTTTGCAGAACGGCGTTTCAATCGAGCAATTCATCGTAAACTGCACGGATTATTTGCGTTCTCTTCTATTAATTCGTGCGGGAATCACAAAGGAAGCCCTGCTCGGTCAGTCTCGCGAGCGATATTCGCAAATCGTGTTGCAGGCTTGGAATCCGATTCAGCTTGAACGAGCACTTTCGATTCTCTTGCAGCTTTACCGCGACATCCGCTATTCACTTTCTCCGCGATACGAACTTGAACTTGCATTTTCTCGGCTCAGCTGGCTCAGCCAGTATGTTTCTCCGAGCGAAGTCAAAAAGGCGATTGACGAGGCAAAAAATCTGTTGATGCAGGAAAGCCACTCCGCACCCGCACAGAACGCACCGCAAATGCAACAAATTCAGCAAAATCGAACAACTGTCACACAGACTGCCCAAATTCCGCAGAATCCGCAAGCAAGTGCGCCGCAATCAGCGAATCCGTATTTGAATCGAACGATTACGCAAATGCCGGGAAGCGAGCCAGCTCAAAGCGCACCAAATTCCGCGCCACGCAATATTTTTGCGCCACCGCCGCAGAATCCCGCACCGCAATTTACGCCAAGCGTGCCACCCGACATGGGCACTATGACCGAGGATTTTGCGCCGCCTGACCCCACGCCCGAAGACGCAGGAAGTCAGCCATCTTTTAGCTACGGCGGAGCTGTGCCGCCTCACCAAACAGCGGCACTGCCCCAGAATCAAAGCGACTCAGATTTCAGAAGCCTTGCAATCAAAGAGCTTTCTATGCGCGACCCCATGCTCGCAAGCTCCTTGTATCAGACAGGCGCATGGGTCAAAACGGGAAATACCGTCACCACGCAGGTCTCGTCGAGTTTTTTGAAAATGCAGCTTGATTCTCACAAGCAGAAGATTTCGCAGTTTCTCTCGGAATTGTACAACGAGCCGCTTCAATTTGAAGTCACGCTCAAGCAAATAACGACAACGCCCGTCGAGCAGACCGCGCCCGTGCAAGTGAAATTGCTCTGCGATGTGTTCAAAGGTCAGATTGTCGGTCACTCAAAAAAGACAGAGCAAGAAATCGCCGCCGAAAACGCTCAGCGGGCAAGCGAACAAAGTGCACACACGAGCGAAGCGAGCGATGAATCTTCGGAAGACGATGATTAATTTCTAAAAAACGCTTAATTGTATTTTTTTAATAAGTCAGAAATCGTTTCGTCGATATTTTGTTTGAGCGCGTTTGAAAGCAGAATCAAATCGGAAGAAATGGAATCGGATTTTGCCTCATCGTGCATAAAAAACTGGAACGGCTTCACATTCAGCGACTTCGCAAGTTTGACGATTGTTTCGGGCGTTCCCCATTTTTCACCAGTCTCCAAAAAATGAAGGTATCCGACCGATAAATTTGCCTTTTCTGCCAAAGCCATCTGCGAAAGATTATTCATCACTCTATATGTTTTGATATTTCCACCAACCACTGCGCGAAGTTCATCCGAAGTCATTCTACAATGATATTTTCTAATAGAAAAATTTGACATACCCTTAAAGAAAAAGTATACTTTCTATTAGAAAAACTGTTTTCGCTATTGGAGAAAAATGGTTTTAAATTTTATTTTTCAGGAGAATGTATGAAAAAAATTCTTACAATTATTTCAGTTTTGGCACTGATGGCGGTCGGCTCTTCGGCATTTGCGGAGATGAATTTGGCATTTCACCTTGGACATGATTTTTCAAACTTTGTGTGGGATGGCAACAGTTCTGATGTCAGCGAAACGAATTTTGGTCTGACTGCACTAAAAATTACGGACAAAAATCTTGCACTCAAATGGGATGTAGAAGGCGGTGCTGTTCACGGAGACAAGCTCTTCAACAGAGATGGCGGTGGCGGCGGTGGCTGGGTCTCATTTGGGCTGGGCAAAGCACTTGCACGGAATGAGAAGATGACGCTTACGCTTATGCCAATTTTTGGATTCGGTTTTAATATGAACACCGATGAGGATTCTGATAATGGTGTAGAAGATAAAGAAGATAAATATGAGCAGGATTTATTCGCTGTCAGAATGGGCGTGGATGTTACGGGAGTTTTTCGTCTGACAAAAGTCCTCGGAATTTTCACGAATCTTGGTTTGTATTACACAGTCGGAAGTATTGAAGTTAAAAATAAAAGCTACACTCCAGCACAATCTGTTAGCGGTTATGAAAAAACGGAAACGGATGACAGTTATCCGCTCAACGGCTGGACTTTCGCACCGTCAATCGGCGTAAGCCTTTCGTTCGGAAATTAAGTTTTTTGATTTTGATTTTCACGGCTCGTTTTTGGCGAGCCGTTTTTTTTTATTTTGCCATACCTATATATTTTTTCGTGGATTCGTGGTAAGATTTTTGAAGAGGAAGAAATCATGATTACTCGTGAGGTGCGGCAAATTACGGAAAAATTTGTCGAGGCTGTCAATCCGCTTAAAATATATCTCTTTGGTTCTTATGCGAACGATACTTTCCGAGAGGGAAGCGATTATGATTTTTATCTGATTGTTGACGATAACGCAGGAAATGAACTCGATATTGCCGCAAATGCGTATCTATCCATCTGTAAAATTGGAAGAAAAATTCCTGTCGATATTTTGGTGGGGCATCACAGCACTTTTGAAGAACGCCACAATGAGCCAACCGTAGAAAACGAAGTTTACAAAACAGGAGTATTGCTTTATGCGAACGATGAATCTTCGGAAGACGATGATTGAGTTTAAAATTAAATAAAACACAAGGAAAACGACACCTTCACGAAGGTTTCTTTTTCCTTGAACTTTTTTCTTCCAAAAAGGAGACTACCATGAATCCATTTGATATGGTGAAGAACCTCAAAAATCTTGAGGGAACGATGAATACGATGAAAGAAGAGCTGGCGCAGATTTCCGAGACCGGCTCTTCGGGCGGGAATATCGTGCAGGTCACGCTGAACGGCAAATTTGAGGTCACGGCGGTAAAGCTCGACCCGATTGCTGTTGACCCGCGCGATGTGCAGATGCTTCAGGACTTGATTGTCGCCGCGCATCATGCCGCAATGGACAAAGTGCAGGAAAAAATCAAGGAAAAATCTGGCTCTCTGCTCGGCGGATTGAACATTCCCGGTCTGTAAGGCGAAACATGACTGCGATTGACGAACTCACCGATTCATTTTCACGCTTGCCTGGAATCGGAAAAAAATCAGCGGGCAGGCTCGTGAATTTCATTCTCAAAGCGGATTCCGCGTGGATTGCCCGATTTGCAAATCAGCTTGCCACGCTCCAAGACAAGATTCACGCATGCTCGGTCTGCGGTGCATGGACTGAAAGCGACCCGTGCGCAATCTGCTCGAATCCGCTCCGCGACCAGAGCATTATCTGTGTGGTGGAGCAGCCGCAAGATGTGGCGACGATTGAAAGCTCGCACGAGTTTTCAGGGCTGTTCCATGTGCTTGGCGGCGTGATTGCCCCGCTTGAAGGTGTTGGCCCTGACCAGCTCCGCATCGCGGATTTGCTGGAGCGTGTGAAAGGCGGCACTGTCAAAGAAGTGATTTTGGCAACGAATCCCACTGTGGAAGGCGACACCACCGCGCTCTACATTCAGCGGCTTCTTTCAGAAATCGAGGGCGTAACCGTTACGCGCCTTGCGAGCGGCTTACCTGTGGGTGGCGACCTTGAATACGCGGATAGGCTCACGCTCGCGCGAAGCTTCCGTGGAAGAATGAAGTTTTAATCAAATACTATTGTAAGGGGAATTATATGGCATACAAAATTTTTATTGATGGAAAAGAAGGCACGACAGGTCTTAAAATCTACGAGCGGTTTGAAAATCGCTCTGACATCGAGATTTTACTTATTGATGACGAAAAACGCAAAGATCCGTCTGAGCGGGCAAAAATGATTAATTCGTCTGATTTTACATTCCTTTGCTTGCCAGATGCGGCGAGTATCGAAGCTGTTTCACTCTGCACAAATCCAAAAGTTCGGATTATCGATGCGTCTACGGCTCATCGCACAAATCCTGACTGGGCATACGGCTTCCCTGAGCTTTCAAGCGAGCATCGTGCAAAAATCGAAAAGTCGAATCGTGTTGCGGGGCCTGGCTGTTATGCCTCTGGTTTTGCTTCTATTGTCTATCCGTTGGTAAAAAAGGGAATCATTTCGCCAGATTATCCCGTTGTGTGTCATGCGGTTTCGGGGTATTCGGGAGCAGGAAAAAAAGCAATCGCTCAGTATGAAGATGCAAATCGAAATCCAGAGCTTGATTCTCCGCGATTATATGCGCTCACTCAAGAGCACAAGCATTTGCCAGAGATGATGAAAGTGAGCGGGCTCAATTACAAGCCGATTTTTAATCCCTATGTCTGCGACTATTTTCAGGGAATGACGGTCACTGTTTCGCTTCATGCCCGTTTGCTGGAAAAAAAATGTACGGCGAAAGAAATCAGCGAATTGTATCAGGAGCACTATGACGGCTGTAAATTCGTAAAAGCGGCGAATTTTATGGGCGAGGGGATTCTGACGGAAAGTTTTATCCCTGCAAACACGCTCGCTGGCACAAATAATATGCAGATTTTCACATGCGGAAATGATGAGCGAATCGTAATCACAAGCCGATTTGACAATTTGGGAAAAGGTGCAAGCGGTGCGGCTGTTCAGTGCATGAATATTATGATGGGCATTGACGAAGCGACTGGATTGTAATTGCTTTTATACAACCGTAGTGCTGAATTTTTTTATTGAAAATTCGCTCTTCTCGGTGTATCCTATATTAAGACAATAAGATACTTTTCTTTTAGGACGATACCATGCAGATTGTTACCGATGGCAAAATGCCAGAAATTCCAGAACTTGATGATTCAGAACTTTCACCAGCAGAATTGGGCATAGCCGTCGATATTGGCACTACAACGATTGCTGTAAGCGTGTGGGCTTTGTCCCGTCGCAAGCATTTGGTCACCGTCGCAGAAAAAAATAATCAGGTGCGCTACGGATACGACATTATCCGAAGAATTGCATTTGCCGTGCGCCCCCCGCTTACTGGCTCTTCTTCCGTCGTTGAAACGGGCCATTCTGCTCTCCATTATTGTATCGTCAGTCAGCTCGAAAAAATGTTTTCCAAAGCGATTTTGGAAGCTGCTGAACGCTTGCCGCGTGGATTCCAGCCAAAAGTTTCTTCAATGGTCATTACCGGCAACACCACCATGCTTTCATTCCTGTGCGCGACTTCTGTAAATAACATGGCTTCCGCGCCGTTTACGCCAGCTACGCTTTTTGATTTGAACACCACATGGGATAAAATCCGCAACGGACAAACCTATTCTCATTGCTCTGTTTTGGACAAACCAACGCCAGAATTGCTTCAGCTTTTCAATTCGAGCGTTATTCCAGGTGATACCGAAGTCTACATTCCGCCCTGTATCGGAGCATTTATCGGAGCTGATGCCGTTTGCTCTATGATTGCCGCAGGATTCCCTGTTCCAGACGCAAAAGAATCATCGCTCAAACCGGGTGAGTCAAAAATAAAGGCTCCCTTGCTTCTTGCCGACATCGGTACAAACAGTGAGCTTTGCTTGTATGTTCCCGATTCCAGCGAAAAAAAAGGCAGAATTTTATGCACATCGGCGGCTTCGGGGCCTGCTTTTGAAGGCGCAAACATCAGTTGCGGCATGCCGTCTATCGAAGGCGCAATCGATAAAATCACCTATATTCACGACAAACTGCAATGTCACACAATTGGCGAAGTAAATCCCAAAGGCTTGTGCGGAACAGGCTTGATTAGTGCCGCCGCCGTTATGCTCAAAAACAAATACATCGACAAAGCAGGAATCATCATCCGCGAAAAGTCAAAGCTGGGCGACGGCACAAGTTGCATTGAGCTCACGCCCGCCGTCTATCTTTCTCAGCAGGACATCCGCAATTTGCAGCTCGCAAAATCAGCAGTCAAAACAGGCTTGGAATTCTTGCTTGAGCACACCACAGAAACGCCCGTCTTCTGCATTGCAGGCGGCTTTGGCTCAAAAATCAACTTGGAAGAAGCCACAGCAATCGGCTTATTGCCCGCAGAGCTCGAAAAACGCACTGTTCAGCTCGGAAATGCGTCTCTTTCAGGTGCAAGCGCACTGCTTTTCTCAAATGTACTCCGCGACAAAGCCCGTGCCTTAGCCAAAAAATCCGTGCAGATTAACCTCGCAGGAATCCCCGAATTCCAACAGAGATTCTTGAAGGGGATAGATTTTTAAATTTCTCACAGAGAGCACAGAGTTCACAGAGGATTTTTCGCACAATCAAAGTGAAAACTCAATCTACTAATTACTTATAACGATGTGAGTAACTCATTATTTTTTGTTATAAGTAGTGTTCTCTGTGCTCTCCTTAGCTCTGTGAGGAATTCTTATCGTTTTCGCGGATTTCCACTCGGCGGATTTTGCCTGAAATTGTTTTGGGTAGGGCACTTACGAATTCGATGATGCGGGGGTGCTTGTAGTTGGCGGTTTTTTCCTTCATCCAATCAAGAATTGAAATGCGGAGTTGTTCGCTTGCTTCGTAGAGTTTTGTGAGTACGATTGTAGCTTTGATTGCCTGTCCGCGTCGCGGGTCTGGAACGCCCGTAACGGCACATTCCAAAACGGCGGGGTGCTGCTGCAAAATGCTTTCGATTTCAAACGGAGAAACGCGGTAGCCAGAACTTTTGATTACATCATCGTTGCGCCCGATGAACCAAATGTAGCCGTCTTCGTCATAGTAAGCGGTGTCGCCTGTGAGATATTTGCCCCCATCAAAGACCGATTTTGTTTTTTCTTCGTCATGATAGTAGCCCGTGAACAAGCCGAAGGGCATGCCGTTTTCAAGATTGACGACGATTGAGCCTTGTTCCATCGGATCGCATTTTGTGCCATCGTCTCGCACTACGGCAACATCATAGCCTGGAGCGGGCTTTCCCATTGAACCGGGCTTTGGCTCCATTCCGGGGAAATTCCCTACCATAACGGTGGCTTCCGTTTGACCGTAGGCTTCAAACATCTTCAAGCCTGTGGCTTCGTACACTTTTTTGTAGACTTCGGGATTTAAAGCCTCGCCTGCCGTGACCAAATATTTAAGAGATGAAAGGTCGTATTTTTTAATGTCGGCACGCACGAGATAATTGTAGACTGTTGGCGGAGCGCAGAAAGTCGTAACGCCGTATTCTTCGATTTTTTTGAGCATAACGCCCGGTTTAAACTGAACCATATCGTAGGCAAAGACCGCCGAGCCGCAAATCCACTGACCGTAAAGCTTTCCCCAGACCGATTTTGCCCAGCCTGTTTCCGCCACCGTAAGGTGAAGCCCATCATCAATGACATTCTGCCAGTATTTTGCCGTGACGATGTGGCCGAGCGGATAGGCAAAGTTGTGCTGAACCATTTTTGGGTAGCCCGAAGTGCCCGAAGTGAAATACAAAAGCATGACATCTTCGTTGTGCGTGGCAGCATCTCCCGTAGGACGCGGAAAATCCGTGCCAAAGCCAGAAATTTCTTTTGCGTACGAAACCCAGCCTTCACGGTCGCTTTGGACGGTTACCAAAGTCTTTACGCTCGGTGAGGCAGGAAGAGCCTTTTCGATTTCTTCTTGGATTGTGTCGTCATAAGAGACAATCATTTTGATTTGTGCGGCGTTCGTGCGGTATTCCAAATCCTTTTGCAAAAGCTGGTTTGTGGCAGGAACGGCAATCGCGCCGATTCTGTGCAATGCCGTGATAAAAAACCAAAATTCATAGCGACGGCGCAAAATGAGCATGACCGCATCGCCTTTTTTGATTCCCTTTGAAACCAAGAAATTTGCCGTGCGGCGAGACTCACGCGCAATGTCGGCAAATGAGAAAATGCGCTCTTCATCGTTATCATCGCACCACACCAATGCACGCTTGTTCGGGGCAAGAGATTCGTAGCGGTCAATAATATCGTAAGAAAAATTGAAATTTGAAGGAACTTTGATTTTAAAATTCTTTTTTAAATCTTCGTAGTTTGTAAACTCTGTTCCGTTTTCTACATAATCTGCATAAAAATTCATTTTAGGAGAACCTCATACCTGCGAGAAAAATCTCTTCATCTTCTATAATATCAGACACTATAAAAATAGAAAAGTTGCAACAATGCGAAAAAAACAAAAATAATGCAAGTTCTATTGACATTACAAGGGATTCGCGTTATCCTAATATTGTAATATCAATAGAACAACTTATAAGGGGGCGTGTATGACTGATGAAAAAATTACCCAGCTTAAAAAGGCAATCGACTCTGCGGATGCAATCATTATCGGTGCGGGGGCAGGGCTTTCAACTTCGGCAGGATTTACTTATTCGGGGGAGCGATTTGAAGCGCATTTTGGCGATTTTTCAAAAAAATACGGTTTTACGGACATGTACTCAGGCGGATTTTATCCGTATAAAACGCTCGAAGAACACTGGGCATTTTGGAGCCGATACATTTTGATAAATCGCTACCAAAATCCGCCCAAAAAAGTGTATGAAAATCTGCTTTCTCTGGTGCGCGATAAGGATTATTTTGTGCTCACGACGAATGTTGACCATTGCTTCCAAAAGGCTGGATTCGACAAAAAACGGCTTTTTTACACGCAGGGTGATTACGGTCTTTTTCAGTGCAGCATTCCGTGTCAGCAAAAAACATACGACAACGAAGAGCTTGTTCGGAACATGTACGAGTCTCAGCGCGATATGAAAATTCCGAGCGAACTAATTCCACGCTGCCCGGTGTGTGGCAGGCCCATGAGCATGAATCTCCGCGCGGACGATACCTTTGTGCAGGACGAAGGCTGGTACGATGCCGCTGAGCGATATGAAGACTTCTTGAAGCGCACAAATGCCGAGCATGGCGGAAGAGTTCTCTTTCTGGAACTTGGAGTCGGGTCAAATACGCCTGGAATCATAAAATATCCGTTCTGGCAAATGACCCACACAAATCCGAACGCAACATACGCCTGCCTCAATTTTGGCGAAGCCGTCTGTCCGAGCGAAATCAAAGCCAAATCAATCTGCATTAACGGCGACATTGGTGAAGTGCTGACAAATCTTCTATAATCCTTTAGAATATATGCCTGTATTTTGCAACTGATGAACTGGTCTGTTTTAACACTCAAAGAATTTCACTGTCTCAAAGATTGTCTTGTCACTGATGATTTACTTGGAAGCGATTCCGCGTTGGTAAGCATCTTTTTGCTTCAAAAAAAATATGACACAAAAACGGCGATTCATGACGGATTTTTATTCAGATATTACACGGGCGCGGAAAATCGGACGGGCTACGGCTTTCCTTTAAAATTGTGCGAAAAAGCTAGCGATTCACAAAAAGAGCACACGCTTGCGGATGCCGTTTCTTCCATAATTGAGGACGCAAAATCTCATAACCGTGCGGTCAAATTTTGCCTTCTGACCGAAAGCCAAAAAAATGCGCTTGATTCCGTTATCACAGCACAGTTTCAGAACCGTGCGATTGAATGGCGGACGAATCGTGATGACTGCGATTATATTTACAGCCGGGAAAAACTGGCGGCACTGCAAGGAAAGACATATCACAAAAAAAAGAATCATGTCTCACGGTTTTTGCGAAATTACGAAGGAAATTGGGAATTTCGCTCGCTGAATTTGTGCTCGATTGCCGATGACATGATTTTTGTCGCAGAAAAATGGCTTGACGAGCGGCTTGAAGCGGCAAAAAATGGCGAAATTGCACTTTCTGATGATGAAAAATCTGTCTTGCGCCTTGAGCATCAGATGATAAAAACCGCTTTGGAAAACAAAGATGATTTTGCTTTGGACGGCGGCGTTTTGTACATACATGGCAAGGCCGTTGCGATGACGCTTGCTTCCAAAATTTCTGAAAAAACGCTGGATGTTCACTTTGAAAAGTGCCTTTCTGAAGCTGCCGCAGGTGGCGCATATGCCGCAATCAACTGGTGCTTTGCGAACAGTTGTGATTCTTACGAATTTTTAAATCGCGAAGAGGATATGGGCGTGGAGGGCTTACGAAAAGCAAAACTGAGCTATCATCCCGACATTCTTTTGGAAAAATTTTATTCGGTTTAAGGCAAAATCATGAAGTCCCCGCTTACTACCCTGTGCTACATCGAAAAAGACGGCTGCTACCTTATGCTGCACCGCGTCACCAAAAAAAATGACATCAATCACGATAAATGGATTGGCGTGGGCGGTCATTTTGAGCAAAACGAAAGCCCCGAAGACTGCCTTTTGCGAGAAGTCAAAGAGGAAACCGGCCTAACGCTCGACCGCTACCGTTTTCGTGGAATCGTAACATTTATTTCCGATACCGCTCCCGCTGAATACATGCATCTTTTTACCGCCGATGCGTTTCATGGCGAGCTTAGTGATTGTGACGAAGGCACATTGGAATGGTTTCCGATTGATAAAATCGACACGCTGGAACTGTGGGAAGGCGACAAGATTTTCTTCCGCCTTCTCAAAGAAAACGCCCCGTTCTTTTCGCTCAAACTCGTCTATCAAAACGGCATGCTCGTTGAATCCGTCCTAAATGGCACGCGAATGGACGGCTCTGAGCCGTCTCTTTCTTAAAAAGTCAGAAAATTCCAAAAATCCGTTTGTATAATTTGATTCAGATGTTTTATGATGATGATGTAAAATTCCGTAGGGAACAGGAACTCTGCGGAAAATTCAAAAAAAGCATTTTCATAAAAGGAGGAACTTTATGAAAAAATTTTCAAAGGTACTCAGTATTCTTGAAATACTAGTATTATGTATAGGGGGGGGGCTGTTAGCGACCTCTTGCTCTGATGATGATGGGGAAGAAGACAAAACTCCGTCACTCCAAATTACAGCTGAGTCTGTATCTGTAACCGCAGGAGACAAAATCGAAGCTGTTATCACAGCAACCCTTACAAACGATTCATTCGCTGGTGACATTGAAGCAAATGCAAGTCTCGGTGAATATGTAACAATCACACCTTCCACAGAATCTTTTGTGGATGACCTTTCTGTTACCGCTTCAGAAGCAATTGCAGCGGGCGCAACAAGCGCAAAAGTCAAAGTTTCTGTAACAACGACCGTAGCCGCAACCGGCACAATTTCAGTCACAATCAAAGCAAGCGCACTCAAATCTGCAAAAGATTTAAAATCATCTAACACAATCGCATACACGATTACGGAAGCGGGTGCGCCGACTTACGACCAGTCGCTCGTGTACAGCATGGATGACATCACGACGATATCTGACACTGTTGGCGATACTTCTCTTCTTGACGGTAAAGTCGTTGTAAGTCAAACTGCTGCAGGAAAAATCAAGATTACCGCAAATTCAGCGGGAACGCATCACTACATTCAGGCTTCATGCGGAGCTAGCACCACTAACAAGCCGAGTGCACAAACTGGTTACCTTGCAGTCAAGGCGGCGAAGGCTGGATCTGAAAAGATTACCTTCACATTTACGACTGTAAAGAGTACGAAAGGCGAGAGCCAGAACCAGATTGCGATTTACGATGGAAAAGACGGTTCTCAGATTGCCATTTCAGATGCAATCACTTGTCCTACGACAGATGACGACACAGAAAAAACATTGGAAATCACAGCAACTGTTCCAGAGACATTCTATGTTGTGTTTGTTCGCGGTGCTGGGTCAGGCGGATTCAAGTTCTCTAAAATCGAACAAAAATACTAATTTTTCTCTCAAACCAAAGGTTGCCACACCAGGCACATTCGTTGATGTGCCTGTTTGGATTCGATTTTGCTACGCAAAATCATGGCGATAGTGTAGATGCTGAAACAAAACGACCGCGACAACGCAAGCGGTCGAGTTCGGAATGACACAACGGGCTGAACAAATCCGTTTGTTAAAACAAAAAGAAACGGCGTTAGCCGTTTCCAATACGCCACTTCGTGTCGTTTGCATGAGTGATAATTATTGACATTTGTGCTTACGCACAAACGCATCCGTGTGACAATTTTGGGGATTTTAAGGGGCTTGCCCCTTAGGCGAGAGGGTAGCGGAAAACGCGAAGCGGTTGGAGCGAGGGAGAGACTTCTCCCTCCTTCATTCTCTGTTTTTACAAAAAATTAAAGGAACAATCTAATGAAAAAATTTTCTAAATTATTTGCGACGCTCGGTGCGGTCGCGATGCTTGGGCTTGGGGTGTTTACCTCTTGTGGTGGTGACGACGGGGGAAGCGACCCTGTTCTGGACAAAATCGAAATCAAGACGAACCCGACAAAGACACAGTACACGGTGGGCGATGAGGCTCTTGACCCGGCAGGACTTGTCATCACCGAAAAATGGACTGAAGGCAAGAAAGATGTCGAAGTTGCGTACGATGAAAACAAAGACAAGTTCGCTTTCAGCGGATTCGATTCAAGCGCGGCTGTAGAAACGCAGGCAATCACCGTCACTTATCAGAAAAAGACGGCGACATTTAATATTTCTGTCGTGGAAGCGGGAGCGGAAGATCCTAAAATCACTGCGATTGCGGTAAAAGAAGGCTCAACTGCGACCTATGCCATTGACGAGGCACTTGCTGTCACCATCACCGCGACATACTCAGACGGAGATGCAAAAGATTTGACTCTCGAAGAGTTTAAGGCTCTTGAAGGAGCAAGCGTTACGGGATTTGATTCAAGTGCGGCTGCCGTAGACCAGGAAGTCACTTTCAAACTTGGCGAAAGCATCTCAACGACTTTCAAAGTCACTATCAAAGACATCACCGTTACGGGTGTTGAAGTTGACTCAACGACTCACAAAACCGAATACTACATCGGCGATGAACTTGATGTAACTGGCTTGACCGTAAAAGTGACCTACAGCGAGGGAGAGCCGAAAGCAGGTGTTGCCGTTACAAGCGACATGGTAACCGGATTCGATTCAAGCGCAGCCGCAACTGACCAGGAACTGACGATTACATACAAAGCAGGAATCACGACGAAGTATAAGGTGAATGTCATCGCAAATCCTGTTAAGACAATCGCAATTACTACAAAACCGACAAAAGTTGAATATGATGAAGGTGACACGCTCGACACGACTGGCTTGGTCGTAACTGCAACGCTCACAAGCGGAAAAACACGCGTACTCACCGCTGAAGAATACACCGTTGCTCCAACAACGCTCAGCACCGCAGGTGATGAAATCAGCATCACTGTGACTTCAACAGAGACAGCAACTGCAACTGCGGCATTTACGGTGAAGGTGCTGCCATTATTTAGTAAGTTTGACGCGGCAGAATTGCGTACTCAGTTGGGGAATACAAGCACTTCCGATTTGGATATTGCATCTACAACAGATGATGCTAAGGAAGTGTCTGCATCTGATGATACATGGAAACTTGTTGTTAGCAAAGGAAAGAAAAAAGCGCAGGTTAAATACAATGCGAGCGGATTTGTCACTTATGATTATAATGAGTCAGCAGGTACTGGCTACAAGTGGACGAACCGTCTTTCTTACAACAAGCAGGAGAGTGGTATTGTCTCTCTCAAACTCAAAGTTGGCGCGGGAACTAGCGTCGTGCTTCGCGTTGACGGCGGCTCGATAAAAGACGCTCCCAATAGCGGCGCGACAAACCTTACCTTCACTGGAGCTGGCACGGCGGTCACATGGAATCCGGTCGTAAGCCTTTCCACAAAATATGTTACCGTGACAGGCGACGCAGACGGCTATGTGACAATCACATCAACCGACAAGGCAAACGGTGCGAACATCTACGGAATCACGGTCGTTGCTGCTGATGAAGTCGTTGACACAAGCGCAGTCGTTCGCAAGGACGGAAACGGGGATGATGTCGTCGTCGGAACTGCTGCTGCCTACAATGTTCCGACAATCACAGGTCTTGCTTCCTCAGTAACGCAGGGACAGGCTGTTTCGGCAACCGTTTCTAATGTAGAGACTCTCGTAAAGTCTAAGTCAAGCACTCAGAAAGTCTATGCTGACGGACACTTGGGAGACGCTACTGAGGGAAAAGAAACCGTCGATGCAGATACCGCAATCAAGTGGTACGCGACAGGCTCTGCTGAAAATGCCGCGGCTGCAGAAATCGGAACAGGTCCAAGCCTTTCTTGGACAACATCAGCAGACACCGCGGCGGACACATACGCAATCACGGTAAGCTACACGGTCGATGAAAAGACATACACATCGGAAGCGGGAAGCGTTCAGGTTTTGGATTCAAGCAAAACGTATGTGACGATTACGTTCGACAAAGGAAGCGGAACGCTCGCTGATGGAGCGGCTGCTCCGACGCAGAGCGTTGAAAGTGGAGCTGCAACTGCGCTCACCGCATTCGCAAGCCTCGGAATCACCGCCCCGACAGGAAAGGCATTCGACGGCTGGGCTGAGTCTGAAAGCGGCGAAAAGAAATATGACGACGGAGCGGAAGTCACGCTCTCAGCGGCTACCACGCTGTATGCTGTCTATAAGGCGGCTTCTGTCTACACATTGCTCGCCAGTACTTATGCAAGTGGATTACCTACCGAGTTAAAGGTTTCAGACCAGTTCACTATCGGTTCGGCTATTCAACTAGACAAAACCAAACAAGATGGAAAAAATGAATGTCCGAACTTTAAAACGGGAGGTGCAGTAACCAGTTCTGGCAAAAACATTGAAGTGACCGTTTCTGAAAGTTCTGCAACTATCAAAATAACATGGTTCTGTACATCTGATAGCCGAACATCGTCTGTTAGTGCAAAGACTGGCACAACAGGAACTGGCACAGCAACATCGGTTACAAAACAATCCGATGTTCAAACAAAAACAATGTACACAGATACATGGACAATCGCTGGCAAAGGAACTTACTTAGTCGGAGGTACAAACGGAATTAATATTACCGAGATTACGCTGACTGAGTAATTCTTGAGCCGTCACACGGATTTGTTCAGCCCTAACGGGCTTCACCGTAGAAAAGTGAGTGCCGTTAAGAATAACGCCCATAACGACAGGCGTTAGGCACGAACAAGTCTGCTTGTCAGGACCAGAAACGGCGTTAGCCGTTTCCAATCCGTGTGGCAATCTGCCGTGCGATATTTCAAACGGCAGAAACCAAATGCGCTATTTCAACAGTTGCACTTGAATTGCATAAATACGAATGTTGTTGTCCGTATTTATGTAATATGTTCCGGCTGCAAGAGGAGTCTCCGTTGTCAAGTAGCTCATTGCCGAAGTCGATGAGTTTTGAACCAAAGCGACGGTATCGAATTTTGAGCTGCTGGATTCAGTTCCGATTCCGCACCCACGCGCGTTTTTGTTTGAACCTGTGACAAAAGCGACATATACATTGGCGGTCTTGCCAGTTGGAACGACGAGTTTTGTGTAACGAGTGGCAGATGAAGCACCACCGACCGAAAGACCTTCTGTGTACGAAACATCTGCCCCAGCAATGTCTTTGCCAGAAATTGCGTTACTCGCTGATTGCAAGTTGCCAGACCAACCTGTAAATGTCAAGATTTCGTTGTTGTCAGAATCTTTGACTGTAGCAGGAAGTTTGCCGTCTGTCAGTGTTCCCCAGTCGTTCAGATAGCCGACTAGCTCGACAGAAGCCGCCTTATAGGAAGTGAACTGGCAAAAAAGAGCACATATCGCGCCGTAGCGATTGGACTACGGCAAAAAACAAGCGGATTTGTTCACCGCTAACGCGGTTCACGAACAAATCCGCTTGTAAAAAATCACGCGGATTGGCGATGTGTCAGTCCGCGTGGCGGAAAACTAACGAAATGGGAAGCAATAGTATGACTATACAAACAAACTACAAAAGTGAGAAAATCACGGTAGACAAAAATAACGATGATGTGTATTTCTTTGTTGCGGATGACGGAAATAAGGTTTGGGTCAATGGCGATGGCGAGGTCTTAAAAATTGTTCTGTGTCGAATTACATTGGTTACAAATGTCTCAGGTTCTTCAAAAATAGCCCCAAAATGTGGAAATTGTGGAGCTTGGATTCAGCATTGGGGGAATTTTACAAAGGCGGAGCATAACACATGCAGAGTGCATTTCTGTGAGACCGACGAGACAAAGGATAGAATTTCAGTTCCGTGTTCATCAAAAAAAGAACTGTGCGGCGCTCATGTTGAACTTGCAGATGTAAGCGGTTGGTTTGTTGTTCCTATGTGCGGACATCACAATGGCAAACATGGAGAAGAATTGACATTGCAAGCAGATTCTGTTCTTATTCGCGCAAAACAGTCATTGATGTGTGATTAATAATCGTATTTGTTTTATGACAGCATTTTGTGTGCACTGCGCGAGGAGTCTGATATATGAGAAAAAACGATAAAATTCTTGCATATGTGACGGCTGCGGAAATCGCGTTAGCCGCTTCGTCATTTGCGGTGAGAAAACTAAAAAGAAGAAAACGAAATGCGGTAACGCTTACGCCAGAAAAAATAAATGAAGTGTATCAGGTATGCAAGGATGGTAAAGATGGAAAAAGCCGAAGAAAAAAATAATTTTCCTTATTCCGCATTAGTAAATGGTACAAACGATTTTTTGGGGAGGATTGCATACACCATCTACAAGCAGAACAAGATTGAATATAAGGAAGATTTGGCTGGCAAAAATCTTAGTGAAGAAGAACAAAAGAAAGATGTGAAAACTTGGCAGGATAGTCAGTGTTTACCTCAGCAGGTCGAATTATATAGAACTAAAGCAACGAAGCTTTTGGAGCAATTTGTCAATGAAATGATTAATCGTAAAAATACAGAGTTGAAAAGTCGTGAAGAAACATTGGCTCGCAAAGAGAAAGCTGTTACTAAAAAGGAAAAAAACATTAAAGCAAAAGAAGAAAAATTGGAAAAAATACGGGGGAGTTTTTGGGGTAATGTGTGTGCTGGTGTAGTGGCATCAGTTTTGTATTCAGTTTTTTTGCTTATTATGTATTTTATTGCTAGATACCATTATGGAGACGGAATTAGTATATCTTTTGGCAGCGGTTCTTCAGGTTAAATATGGATACAATACGCCTAGCCGTGTGGGTGTTCTGATTCGGTGATTTCTAGTCCGTATGGATTTTTTGGAAAAAGACTATCATTTTAGGAGTATTTATTTATGGCTGTTAAGAATATACCAAATAAAAGCGTGGAAATAGTTACCGTTCCTGCGACTTTTACATCTTCATGTTTACAAGTATATGACAAAGATGTTTGCTTGCAATTTCGGCTTCTCGCGGACGGTCATGTATTCTTCTATTTTGAAACGGATAAGTTGGATAAACGAATTTCTGTCTGTATTGACCCAAAATTGGAATATACAACTTTGTTTGGAGATGTTGCGAAATATGCGAATAACTATGTTTGTCAAATGGGTGCTAGAGAGCCCGAACTGCAAAATTTTAGTTTTAGCATTGTGGCTACGGACGGTTTGCATTCCGTTCAGTATGAAACAAATGCGTCCAACGGTGTGATTCTTGGAGGTATGGGGCTTCATGGAGAGATGCATATCATATTTGCCAGTCGGGATAAGCTCCCGGCGCCTACAAATGGAAGTAATCAGATTCCTCTTGATTTTACTATTGAGATGAATCCCGATAACTTTATAAATATAGGAAATAATTTTAATTGGCAAATGGCTATCAGGAAGTTGGAATTGTAGAATTTGTCGTTATTACTTTGCTGTGTGGGTACTGCAACCGTCACACCGTGCCGATTCATGCACGGCAAAAAATTAGGGATGGAATAGGGTAGGCTAGTTGCTGGAAAAGGCGTGCAAAAAACTTGACTGTACGGGTATTGTGTGCTATCTTAATGGAAGAAGGAACACCTAGCGAACGGCTCTGCATAGCAGAGCAAAAACAGTCCAGTGGACTGTTTTTAGTGAGTCTCCGAGCAACTGTGTTGCGAAGGGCTCCAACGCGGATTACCTCACATACTAAGTTTTTGAGTTCTTTCGAACTCGTCAAGCCTATTCTGTGTGTCAGACAGAATGGGCTATTTTTTTACTCCCTTTCCTTGTTTTTTGTGGAGGTAAGTAATTATAGCTATGATGAGCATGGCACAATCGAATGCCAACGAAATGATTTCGTAAAGCGTCATCGGCTACCTCCTTTTCAAGTATTCCAACCCTATTGCTAGAGCCGGTAAGAGCCGGAGGTAAGTCCACCTGTCACGGGTGCGACTATAGTTTACTATATTTTTGTAACTATGGCAAGTGAAATGTATCGCACCGTCGCGATTAGACTACAGCAGAAAAACGGAAAAATTTCATTTTTCAATTTTCCGTTTTCAATTTGCTAGTTCTTCGACACTCACTAGGGAAGGAAGGGACAGACAAAACCGGCTGCAGGATGCTTGGTTTACTTGTTTTTATCTGTCATTGCATAGAGGAACTATCGTAACTGCTGAATTTCACTGAGGGGCAATTGTGTGATGTCAGCTATTTGCTCTATAGTTCCAAGTTGAGTTGCAAGCATTCGCTGCGCTGTTTC
>JAFUDX010000028.1 GCA_017464425.1 Treponema sp. | reverse complement strand
CAAGTAATGTTGGTTTCATACTGATAGATTATCCTTTTTCTTAATTTTTATCCACAGATACGCACCGATTTTCACAGATTATAATTTTCCGATTTTGAAAGAGTTGAAGAATCTGTGTTTATCTGTGCTAATCTGTGGATTTTTTTATCTGTGTTTCTTCAAGAATTCCATGAATTCTTCTTCGCGGAGCGGTTTTGAATAGAAATAGCCCTGCACTTGGTCGCACTTGATTTTTCGCAAGAAATCGCGCTGTTCTTGGGTTTCCACGCCTTCAAAAATCGTCTCTTTTTTGAGATTTTTGCCCAAATCCACGAGCGTTTCGATAAAATTCTCGCTTGTTTCGTCAAGTTTCCCTTCTTTTGCGTCAGAAGCGAAGAGAAACGAGCGGTCGAATTTAAGCACATTCACGGGAATCGTTGAGAGCATGTTGAGCGAACTTTCACCCGAACCAAAATCGTCCATTGCGACCTTGAATCCTTCTTTTTGGAGCATGAGCGTGACTTCGCGCAGAATATTTTTGTCCATTGAAGAGCGTTCAAGCAATTCCACTTCAACGAGCGCTGGCGGAACATCGTATTTTTTGAGCAGTGCCGTAAAATCATGCACGAATCGCTCTGGCTTGTCGTGGTTTCGGCTCATGTTCACCGAAACGGGCACAACTGGCTCTCCCTCGTCCATGCACTTCCGCAAGAATTTGAACACTTGTTCATAGACATAAAAATCAAGTTTGACAACGAAATTGTTGCGCTCAAAAAGCGGAATGAACGAATTGGGCGGCATGAACCCAAGTTCGGGGCTTTGCCAGCGCACGAGGGCTTCCGCGCCCACCACTTTGTCGGTGAGCAAATCGATTTTCGGCTGATACATAAGGAAGAATTCTTCGTTTTCGAGCGCGTTTTCCATGTGCGTTTCGATGTAATTTTCTTCGCTTGAATGTTGGAGCAGTTTTTCGTCATAAATAGCAAATTGTTGCAGAGCGTTTTCTTTGATAGAGCCTTTTGCAAAATGCGCTCGGCTGATTAAAGTCTGCGCGGTGATGGAAGAATCCATTTTTTTGGGAATGAAGAACGAGATTCCGAACTTTGGCGTAAACGGAAATTCCAATTCTTTGATTTCTTCGGTGATTCGCGCGAGTGATTCTTTAAAGAAGTGCATTGCCTTGTGCACCGAAGTGATTTTTATGAAAATATAGAAATGGTCTGCATAGCCACGACTCAAAATGCCGTCGAACGATTTTGTGGTTTCGTAGAGAATTTTTGAGAATTGAAGCAGAATTTGGTTCGCTTTTCCTTCGCCCTGATTCTGATTGATGAATTTGAAGCCACGAATGTCGCTTTCAATCATGATGAATTTCGAGTTTGAATAGCGTTTGAGCATTTTATTCGCTTCTTTTTCAAAATAGGCGCGAACCCACAAGTGCGTGACCGAATCAATGTGCGTTGAGAGAATCTGATGCCGTTCTAAAACCGAGTGAAGCCATATTTCCAAAAGGAAAATGAGCGCAAGCGCGATGATGATGACTTCAAGAATAAAATCCTGATAGTCTTCTTGCTTTTTGTCTATTTTGGCAAATTCATCGAATGGAATCGTCAATCCGATAATCCACGGAGCATTTTCCAATTCTTTGTAGAAAAGGTAGACATCATTTCCTTCGACATCGGTTGTGCGCATAACGGTGTCGATTTTTTCAGTTTCGATAAAATCAGTTGGCTTTTTAACTCCCGAATGGAACGACCAGTTTGTCCATGAGGGATTATAATGTTTGATGAATTTGCCGTCTGTGTCGCGCACGCTCATTTTTTTGTCTGTGCCGATTTTAATTTCATCGATAAATGAGCCGATTGTTTCAATTGTGCAACCTGCGCAGAGCACGCCCGTGATTCTGTTCGTTTCATCGTACAAAGGGCGGGCAAACACGATAATCGGCTCGCCGTTGTGTTTTGACTCAAGTACTTTGCTCACATAAAAATCGGTCTTGCCGCTCATGATGTTTTTGAAATACTCGCGGTCAGCGATGTTGTGTTCTTCTCCGTAAAAATTGTAGGTGTCGCCCTTTATGTCCGAATAGATGATTTCGTTAAAATTGATGGAAAGATTGGCTTTTTCTCTGAGAAGCAATTCTTGAATTACTTCGGGGGAAAGCGTTTTGTAAGCGAGTTTTGCATAAGTGATGTCGATTTCAGATTCAAGCGTCCGAAGTTTTGTTTGCAGGGCGAGCGAATAGTCTTCAACCGTGTCCACGCATTGCTCAATGAAAGTGGCTTTTGCGTCATGCTGAATTTTTTTGAGAAGCGTGTTTGCGAGAATAATATTAAGAACGAGTATAATGACAAGCGTTCCAAAAAGTGAGAAAAGTCGCTCTATGTTTGAATTGATGTAAAACTTTTTTTTCATGAAATGCACTGTGCCTTCTGAATTTACTATTCTTTTAAAACTGTCTTAATCCCCACCGAACTCTATTATAGCACATATTTTCATAAAAGCAAGAAAACTGTAAAATACTCGCATTATGAAAACATTTCCTTTAAATCACGAAGAATTAGTAAAATTGGCGGAGAAATTTCCAACTCCTTTCTATTTGTATGACGAAAAAGCAATCCGCGAGAACATGCGACGGTTCACAAAAGCCTTTTCGATTTTTCCTGCGTTCCGAGAGTACTACGCGGTCAAAGCCTGCCCGAACCCATATATATTGAAGATTTTGGCAAGCGAAGGCTGTGGCGCGGACTGTTCAAGTTTGCCCGAACTCATGCTTTCGGCGATGAGCGGAATCAAAGGTAAGCATGTCATGTTCACCTCGAACGAAACGCCCGCAAACGAATACAAATACGCGGCGGCGAACGGAAATATCATCAACCTCGACGACATCACGCACATTCCGTTCTTAAAGAACGCACTCGGCGGAACATTGCCCGACACAATCTGTTTCCGCTACAATCCTGGAAGCGAAAAACAGGGATGCAACTCAATCATCGGAAAGCCAGAAGAAGCCAAATACGGTCTTACGCGCGAGCAGATGATTGAAGCCTACAAAATCTGCAAGGAAGAGGGCGTTCAGCACTTCGGCTTGCACACGATGGTCGCCTCAAACGAACTCAATCCCGCGTTCTTCGTTGACACGGCAAAACTCGTGTTTGAACTTGCGGCGGAAGTCAAAGAAAAGCTTGGCATACGAATCGAATTCGTGGACTTGGGCGGAGGATTGGGAATTCCGTACAAGCCCGAGCAAAAAGCAGTCGACTACGACGAAGTGGCACAGGGAATCCGTGCTGAATATGACCGCGTTGTCGTTCCCGCAGGTCTTGACCCGCTTGAAATTTACTGGGAATGCGGTCGCCCGATTACGGGTCCGTATGGCTGGCTCGTTGCAAAGGCAATCCACGAAAAGCACATCTACCGCGAGTACATTGGCTTGGATTCTTGCATGGCGGACTTGATGCGACCGGGCATGTATGGCGCGTACCACGAAGTTACGGTTAGCGGCAAAGAAAATGCTCCGCGCGACCATGTGTACGATGTGGTCGGCTCGCTCTGCGAGAACTGTGACAAATTCGCTGTTCAGCGCGAATTGCCGAAGATTGACATCGGCGACTTGGTGATTATCCACGACGCGGGCGCACACGGTCGGGCAATGGGCTTTAACTACAACGGAAAATTGCGGTGCGGCGAGCTTCTTTTGCGCGAAGACGGCAGCGTGAAGGAAATCCGCCGCAGAGAGACGATTGATGATTTGTTCAGCACGCTCGATTTAGCGGGAGTGGACGAGTTTAAGGCTTAAAATTCCTCACAGTGCTCACAGCGAGATTTTTCCAACATAAAGTAAAACACCACAGTTCCGTTTCTTTTGTAAGATGCGTGACCGCGGTGTTTTTTTTACACACAAAACTCTGTGCTCTCCAAAGCTCTGTGAGGAATTTAAATTACTTTTTCAGCAACGCGGCGAATGGATTGTATGTGTCGCCATCGTCGGCTGAATCTTGCTTTTTGAGGTATTCGCTTGCGTCGTCTTCCTGCTCGTCGCTTGCGGCGGCGGGGGCGAGGCTGATTCGCTTTTCGGCAGCATCGATTTTCTGAATCACCACATCCATTTCGTCACCGACTTTGAATTTCTTGCTCAAATTCGTTTTGTCGTTCACATCGCGCAAGAGAGAAACATGCACGAGTCCGTCAATTCCGGGGCGCAGGTTCACGAACAAGCCGAAAGCCGCAATCCGCACGATTTTTCCCGTGAATTTTTCGCCAATTTTAATAGAAGAAACTTCATCCCACGGGTCGGCTTCAAGTTCTTTCATGCTCAGAGAGACTTTTGACCGCTCAGGTTTTGCCGTGTTCCATTCAGCCTTGATGATTTTCGCTTCGATTTTCTGGCCGACGCTCAACACTTCTGAAACATCGTTCACTCGTGCATGCGAGATTTCTGAAATCGGGAGCAAGGCTTGGAATCCGTTCAAGTCGATGAACGCGCCGTAACTCTGCAACGATTTTACTTCGCCCGTCACAACGCTTCCTACGGTGAGTTTTTCAGAGAGTGAGTTCACTTTTTCCGTTTCGGCATTTTCTTCGACCTTGCGGTTTGAGACGATGATATTCTTGCCCTCGTTTTTGAATTCCGTGATTATGAAAGTCATGCTTCGCCCGACATACTCGCTCATCTCCAAGCGATTTTTGTAGCCCATCTGCGAGTAGGGGCAGAACGCGCGGGAAGTTCCGATTTTGACTTCAAAACCGCCCTTGATTTCGGCGGTGACATTTCCTTCAACGGGAAGACCAGAGTTGTACGCGCTTTCAAGAACGCTCGAATCGGCATTTTCGCCCTTTAAGCGAGTGGTGAAGTGCAATTCGTCGCGGTTTGACGAGACAAAGTAGACTTTGATTTTGTCGCCCTCTTTGACGGTGCACTTTCCGTCCTCGTCCAAAAATTCCACCTTTTCGACGAATCCTTCGCTTTTCAATCCCAAATCGATAAAAACCGTATCGGCGGAAATCTGCACGACTGTCGTTTCAACTTCCTGACCGATTTCAAATCCTTTCATATTATTACCTCGTTTTTTATTTATTATAGTAAAAATTTCTTACAGAGTACACTGATAGAAAATGGAGAAAAATGCAAAATTTTCAACAAAAACACATAAAAATGCAAAAGATTACAAAAAAGTTGATTGACAAAAAATCATGAATTCTATACAGTTTATTTTGAAAATAGGTTAGCAGTATCTAACTTGTTAAAAATAATAAAAAGGTGGTCTTTATGAAAAAGATTCTTACTGGTTTGGTCGCATTTGCGCTTGCGTTAAGCTTCGCTTCTGCAGATGTAAAATTCTCTTTCTCTAATAAATTGTATGAAGAGGATCCGATTGCTTGGCATGAGGAGTGGACTGATGAAAATACAGGAAAGAAGGAATCTGAAACAGAAACTGATTTTCCTCCTCTTAACGAACAAATGCACTTTGAAATCTTCACTGACCGTGTTGATGCAATGGTAGAAGCAACTATGTGGCTTGATGATGACGATGATGACTCGCCATCAGATAGCGGTAACTTCTACTTCGATGGCGAGATTTCTGACTACTACATTGAGTTCCGCCCAATCAAACCGATTACATTGAGTCTTCACACAGGTATTTTCTCTGACGGCTCTTATCTCCCTGTCTATGATGACAACCTTTGGGCTGGAAACATCGGAAGCAACGGTTTTACGGTAACTTATCGCCCATCTGCTTTGGACGATGCGCTCCGCATTTCTGTCACGACACCATTTAATACGCTTGCGAGCGATGATGATCGTTCTCGTAACTACTTGAATGGTGATGTAACTGATGATGACGATGATGACGAATTTGACATCGGAATCGGTGCTATTTACACTGCTGAGTTGTTCCAGGTTGGAGCTTCGTTCCAGGATCTCTTTGATAGCGATGAACGCCAGATTGGTGCATATGTCAACTTGCCAACACTCTTCGGTGTTTCTGATGCTTTGACGGTTGGCGCAGGGTTCGCTCATTCAGAACGAGATCGTGTTGCATTTGACGATTTGACTGCCTATGGCGGAATTGGATATGAAAATCTTTTGAGTACATATGTTACATTTGATCTTGAAAAATTCTCTATCGCTGCAGAATTGTTGTATAACTTTGGATTGGATAATAAATCTGGTCACCTTGCTGGTCATGGTTCCTTTTGGGATTTCTACACCGCTGCTTCTGTTTCATTCGGTATCGTTGATAGCTTAACCGCAACTGCAACAGGAAAACTCCTTGTTGACTCAACTTCTGACGGAGAAAAATCTGTTATCGCTGGTGCTTTTGGTATTGATTATGACATCAACGACAACAACACAATCGGTGCTGAATTCGATATTGATACATTTGATGGAAACTGGACTATCGCAATCCCTGTGTACTGGGAGTATCACTTTGACAAATAATTGAATTGCATTGCGGGGCATGACCCTCGCAATCAATCAAACTCACCGTTAATTAAATTGTGAGCGACGCTGCCAGGACATGGTGTCTTTGGCAGCGTTTCTCTTTTAAACCACTGCGCGTCGCTCAGCTCATCTTCTTGAATCGTGATTTCACCGCTTTCGTATTCGGCTCGGAACGCGAGCATGAGCTGGTCGGGGAACGGCCACGCTTGGCTTCCCACATAGCGGATATTTTTGACTGTGATTCCCGTTTCTTCAAGCACTTCGCGCCTGACTGCGTTTTCAATCGTTTCGCCCATTTCGACAAAGCCCGCGATGCACGAATACATGCCGTCGCCCCGATTTTTATGCTGAGCGAGTAAGATTTCGTCTCCCTTGTTTACAAGCGTGATGATTGCAGGCTCCAATTGCGGAAAATATTGCTTTTTGCAGTGCGTGCATGTTCGCGCGGTAAAGTATTCATCGTCTTTTAAAGGCGCACCGCACTTTGCGCAAAAGCGTTTGTCGTTCTTGAAGTTTAAAAGCCCTCGCGCACGGGCTGCAAGCCCCGCAAGTTCTGCGCCAGAGATTTTTTTGCGCTCATCGGTGATGCTCACAAAATCATTGATTCGCTTGATTCCCTTCATCTTGTGGAAAAATTCGCGCAACGGAATATCGGTGCAACCGCTTGGATTGGGCGTGTCCTTTTCGAGCAAAAGCGCGGAATAGCCATATTCAAGCTCGGCGAACCAGTCCTCCGCCACATTCAGTTCAAGGCATTTGCGCACGACCGCCTCATCGGGCAGTTTTTCGCCTTGCAGTAAAATCGAATTCTCACGGAAAATAAAGTGAATCTCACAAAAAACATTCATCTGGTTAGAAATCATCGGCATGAATTCAGTATAAAACAGGAATTCCGAAAAAGAAAGAAAAATTTCTTGAATTGAAAAGCTAAAAATCTGTGCTAATCTGTGTAATCTGTGGTTTTTTTTTGTTTGTTTTGATACAGTATACTCACGAGGTATATATGAAAGTTGCGATTTTCTTCGGTTCAAAATCTGACACAGACACAATGAAAAAGGCTGCCGATATTCTCCGCGAATTCGGCGTTGAATATAAAGCGTACATTCTTTCGGCTCACCGTGCGGGCGCGCTCTTGCATGAGACGGTCAAACAGGTCGAAGCCGACGGCTGTGAAGTGATTATCGCGGGCGCGGGCTTGGCGGCGGCGCTTCCCGGTGTGATTGCGGGCGCGACCGTTCTCCCCGTGATTGGCGTTCCGCTTGAATGCGTAAATCCAGGCAAATCAAACGGCTTGGGTGGCATGGACGCGCTGCTTTCTATCGTGCAAATGCCACCGCAGATTCCCGTTGCCACTGTGGGCATCAACTCAGCCAAAAACGCGGCATATCTTGCCGTTCAGATTCTTGCGATTAAATATCCTGAGCTCAAAGAAAAGCTTCTTGCATTCCGCAAAAAACTCGCTGACGACGCAAAAGCTAGCGGGCTTGATGTAGAGCTGTAAGATTAGCTGTTTGCGTTCAGTTTTTGTGCGAGCATGCACACGCCTTCGACCATCGCTTTGTGCTCTTCGGGGGCAATGCGTGCATACAAACTGTCTGGCGTGTCATTAGGAAGCACGGGCACTTTTTTTTGTACCAAAATCTTTCCTGTGTCACAGCCAGCGTCTACCAAGTGGACGGTGCAGCCGCTTTCTGTTTCGCCTGCGGCAAGCACGGCTTCATGCACATTGTGGCCCCACATGCCCACACCGCCAAATTTTGGCAAAAGGGCAGGGTGAAGATTTATAATTCTGCCAGAATATGCTTCAATTATTGCTCCGCCCAAAACAGAAAGGTAGCCTGCCAAAACGATTGCCTCAATGTTGTTTTTGCGGCATAGGTCTAAAATCGCGTCGCTAATCGCAATTCGTTTTTCGTCACGGCTTGCGTTTTCGGCGCGTTCCTTTCCGAGCACAGAAAAGGGGCTTCGGATTTCTGCCTGAACCCCTGCGTTCTTTGCCCGTTCAAGCGCATAGGCATTTTTTGTATTTGAAACAACGAGCGCGATTGTGTACGGACAATCTGCATGTGATTTTTCATAGTCGATAAGGGCCTGCAGATTTGTTCCGCCACCGCTCACTAAAACAGCAATTCTCATTCTTTTATTCTAGCGAATTTATAGATTTTATAAAATACTTGGCGAGTTTGTCACTTGGTCGTGCCGCGCTCAATTTTTGGAAAATCGCCAGAGCCTTTTCTTTTTCACCGTTTTCCTTTAATTCAATTGCTTGGTTCCAATACAGCGTGTAATTCCAGAGTTTTTCATCATCATCTTTTTTGCTCCCCAGAATTTCGTAGATAACCAACGATTCTTCGGAATTTTCAAGAATTTTTCCGATTTTTCGGAGCACAGCGGCTTCTTTCAGTTCTTCGGCAGTCATTTCATTCACGAGAACCCCCGAAACGCCGAGTTTTTTTGAAAAATCTTTGATATACACGGCTTTTTTCCATGAGTCATCGGTAATGCGGAACGATTTTTTGTCTTTTGAACCGATGCAGGCTGCGGTCACTTCGCTCGAATAAATTCCTATGCGCGTGGAAATTTTTCGCTCATTGTGATTGAGAATGTAAAATGCCGTGTACAAATCGTCATTCATGCCGTCGATTTTTGGTGATTTTGGGTAGACATGAATATCCGCATTGATTTCTCGGTCGATGTCTTTGATTGCAAGTGCACAGAGCGCAGATGTCACGCAATGCGCTTCGTCAAAAATAGGATTTCCGAACAGCGAAATGACTTCGTCGTTTCGGTACGATTCTACGATTCCGCCATACTGGGTAATCACGGCAGAAATTTTTTCAAGGTAATAGTTCAAGAATGCAACGAATTGGCTTTCATTCAAGAGATTTTCAATCATCTGAACGCCCGAAATAGAAACTGCCAGCACGGATGATTCTGATTTTTGCGCGTCAACGGTAAGATTTGTATGATGCGAGCGGATTTTTTTGAGAAAAACGGAAGAAACGCCTTGTGAGAAAGAATTTTCTGCCTTAATAAGATTTTGTGAGCGGGCACGGATATGCAGCATCAGCAACAGGAAAAGCAGAATGACGACAAAAAGGCACAAAAATGAAAGCGAGAAAGCGATAATCAGCGTTGAAGAACTAAAAAAGTCGTCAGAAAGAATCATGTTGGCGAGTACAAATGATTCAACGCTCTTCGGAAATTTGGTATCGTATGGACTTTTTGTAAAATCTGCGCGGGAATCAGCAGTTAGGGCGAAAATGCAGAGCGAGTCAGCGCATTTTTCTGAAATCTTTGCCCGTGCCGTCTCGATTTCTGAAAAAAGCCTTCGACAAGTAATGAACATGTTTGCAATCGTTTTTTTGCTTTCTTCATCGGAGACAGATTCGGTGAGTACCCGTTCTTGCTTTCCTGAAAGAAAAACCGACATGGCGGAATAGAATTTTTTCTTTAAAGCCCGGTATTCAAGTAGATTGTTTTGTGCAAGAAGAGCTGTTTTGTACAATTCAATGGGATTTTCCCCGTCAAATTCGCCAAAGAATCCCTTTTTATCCATCAATGAAATATAATCAAAGAAATTTTTTTCGGCAGTTGAAAGTGAAAGCAAGTCGGTAAACGGAAGTGAATTATAGCCGTTCCAAACGCTGGCAGGATATTTTAAGAGGATAGAACCGTCTTTTTCGCGTGGAATAGTGCGATTTTTTTGATTTTTACCTGCGATTTCGATTTCACGGTCAGAAATAGTGATTTTTTGCGCGTCCAAAAAGGCTAAAACGCTTGCGAATGTGCAATCAGCATAATAGGCATTGTTTTTTCTGTAAATAAGATTTCTACATCCTGCGTGCGTTTTTACATTTCCTGCCAAAAATGCATCGTCTGAAAATGAAGTGAGTGGAAATGAGTGCGCGGGGAACAGCGTATGCGAAAGTTCAGGCGTTTTTGTGTCAGAAAAAACATGCTCTTTTCCTGGAATGACAATTTTGATATTGAAAAGAGAAGCCTGCTTTTCGCTGGAAATTTCTTCTTTTTGAACAAGCGAGTCGATTTTTACGACAGGATTTTTTTGATTCAAATCAAAGACGAACGACTGAGCACCAAGCTCGCGGATAAGAAGCAGAATATCCGATGTGTTTTTTGCATTCAGAGTGGGCAAGCCAAGTTTTTGTAGTGCTGAATCATCAATCGGCACAAGAACGACCGAGTGGGATTCTTGCGCGGACAGTATTTTTTGCACAGATACCATAACGAGATGCCTGCATGGCGCAAAAAAAACGACTGAAGCCAAAAGCCCCGCAACCAAAACAGCAATGAGAACAGAAAACTTTTTCATATATGAGATTATCGGGGAAAAAGAAACCACAGATTACACAGATGTCACAGATTATGACAAACCGCTTATCTGTGTAATCTGTGACATCTGTGGTTACATTTTATATTAATTTCGTTGCTTCGTGGCTGCCTTTGAGGTCTTCGCCCAAGTCTTTTTCGCTCTTTTCGACATGACCAATTTTGTAGGCTTTGAGCGGAGCGGCTCCTGCCTTTTCGTACGGTTCGGTTTGGAAAGAAGCCGCCTTTTCGTTGAATCGCGCGATGATTGCGTCAGCGTCGCTTGCTTTTACCGCGAGAATGAAGCCGATTCCCATGTTGAATGTGCCCCACACGCCTTCTGCGTCAGCACCACGGCGAATAAGTTCATCGAAAATCGCGGGCTTTTCCCACGAATCTTTTTTGATTACAGAAACGAGATTCTTTCCTTTGGCGTACATGCGCGGAACATTCTCGTAGAAGCCGCCGCCCGTGATGTGAACCATGCCGTGAACGCTCTCGCCGAACACGGAAAGCACATCCATAACGGGGCGCACATAAATGCGAGTTGGAGTAAGAAGCACTTCGCCGATTTTTTTGCCGTTGAAGTCTTCGTTAAAATCTTTTACCAATTTTCTGACGAGCGAATAGCCGTTTGAGTGGCAGCCCGTTGAAGAAAGGCCGATTAAAATGTCACCCGCTTCGATTTTTTGCCCCGTAATCATTTTTTCTTTTTCGCCCACGCCCACGCCGAAGCCCGCGAGGTCATATTTTCCTTCGTCGTAGAAGCCCGGCATTTCGGCAGTTTCGCCGCCGAGAAGCGCACAGCCCGTGTCAACGCAGCCGTCAGCAACGCCTTTCACGAGTTCGCCAGCAACTTTCGCGTCAAGTTTTCCGCACGCCACATAATCAAGGAAGAATGAAGTCTGCACGCCTGAGCAGAGAATGTCGTTTACGCTCATGGCAACGCAGTCGATTCCCACCGTGTCGTATTTTCCCATTTGGAACGCGATGTCGAGCTTTGTGCCAACGCCGTCAGTGCCTGAGACCATGACGGGATTTTTGAGTCCTTTTGGAATTTCGAACATTCCGTTGAAACTTCCCAAGTCGCTCAAAAGACCGGGAATGCGGGTTCGTTTTGCATGAACTTTGTATTCGTTTACGGCATTGTAGCCTTCTTCAACATCAACGCCAGAATCTTTGTAATTTACAGCCATTTTATTCTCCAAAAGGAAAGTGATTTTATGAAATTATTTTATTATAGTAGATATGTAAGTTTTTATCCACAAATTTACAGAATTTGGGCGGATAAAAAAATCATTTGACTTTTCTGAAATCCCCATTAGAATAGACGAAATATATTTTCCGGAGGTACTAAAATGGAAAACATAAAAGGCACACAAACAGAAAAAAATTTGCAGACCGCATTTGCGGGTGAGTCACAGGCGCGCAACAAATACACGTATTATGCAAGCAAGGCTCGCAAAGACGGATTTGAGCAAATCGCAGATATTTTTGAAGAAACGGCAAAAAACGAAAAAGAACATGCGAAAATTTGGTTCAAATTGCTTCATAATGGCGAAGTTCCTTCAACAATCGATAATCTTAAAGATGCTGCCGATGGCGAAAACTACGAATGGACCGATATGTATGACGGATTCGCAAAAACAGCAAAAGAAGAAGGCTTCCCGCGAATCGCAAAGCTGTTTGAGATGGTCGGTGCAATCGAAAAGGAGCACGAAGAGCGATACCGCAAACTTTTGGACAATGTTACGGGCGAAAAGGTGTTCAGCAAAGACGGTGATGTTATTTGGCAGTGCTCAAATTGCGGTCACATCGTTGTCGGCAAAAAAGCACCTGCTGCATGCCCGGTCTGTGCTCATCCACAGAGTTTCTTTGAAGTAAAGAAAAATAATTACTAAGCGACTGGTCGTGTTTTGTATGAATAGGAAAAATTTCTGTTCAAAGTTTTTTTTATTGGTAAATTGGAAAATGCCGATAATAAACTGTTGGATGTAAAAAGAAATTTTTCCTTTCATATTAAAATAATCTTTCTTTTTTACTTGACTTTGCCAAACTAACGGTTAAAATAGATAATATGAGTGATTATCTTGATTCTAGCAATGAAGAACTTTTAAAAGACTATTTCTCCGAGTCTGAGATGATGGTCGATAATCTCGAAAGCAATATCCTTGCAATCGAAAATGACCCAAACAATCATGACGCAATTGATGAAATCTTCCGAGCGGCGCATACTTTGAAGGGTAATTCGGCTACCGTTGAATTCAGCGAAATTGCGCATTTTGCCCACACTATGGAAGACTTGCTTGACGAAGTGCGTTCCGATAAGGTTAAAGTTACCGAAGATGTTGTGGATACGCTTTTAAAGGCTTTGGATGTTATTAAGTCCATGCTTGAGCAGCGTGCAAACGGCTCTGTCTATGGCGAAAGCGTTGAAGAAATTACCGAAAAAATTAAAGGCATGATTGCCGGCGGTGGTGGTGCTCCTGCTGCTCCCAAAGCGGCTTCTGCCCCAGTTCCCGCGCCTGCACCTGCTGCAAGTGCTCCTGCATCGTCAGCGGCAACGGTCACGCTTTCTGAATACGAGCTTGCTGAACTCAAACAGGGCTGTGAACCGGGCCAGCAGTTATGGGCTGTCGCGGTCACATTCGATGAGTCAAACCCCATGAATTCCGTTGGTGGTATTCAGGTCTTTGCCGCGCTCAAAGCATGTGGTACAGTTCTTAAAACAATCCCTGATTTCGATGCGCTGTATGAAGACGAATTCCACAAGGATGTCACCTATTTTGTTGCCTCAAACAACACAGGCGATCAGCTTGAAGACACTGCATTCCTTGATGATGTCACATTGAGTGTCGATGCTAAAAATATTACCGATGCGGTTGCAACTGATTCTGGAGCGGCAGAACCTGCTCCGGCTGTGCAAGCACCTCCTGTGGCAGAAGCTCCCAAGCCTGCTGCGCCAGCTCCGGCACCACAAGCGGCTGCTCCTGCGCCCGCTGCCGAAGCTCCCAAAAAAGAGGCTCCCAAGCCTGCTGCAAAATCTGCCCCTGCAACGGGTCACGCACAGCAGAGCACAATTCTCCGCGTAGACTCAAAGCGCGTCGACAACCTCATGAACCTTGTTTCAGAAACGGTCATCACAAAGGCTTCTTTCAACCAGAGCCAGCAGCAGTTTGCCGACATGCTCATTCAGTTCCAAACATTGGATTCTTCTTACAAAGAAAAAATCCGCCGCATGTTCGAGCAGTTGCCTCAGTATCTTGAAGAAATCCAAAATGGCGTTGCTGTCAAAGACATCAAAGCAAACATTACGAACGAATATGGCGATATTGCCACCTTCTTTGACGCATTTGAAAACCGCTTCAAAGATTTGAATTCAAAATTCCATTCTTCGACGCAGAATCTCGGTCGAATTACGGGCGAGTTGCAGGAAGGTATCATGAAAATCCGAATGGTTCCAATCAGTCAGGTTTTCGACCGCTTCCCGCGCGTTGTCCGCGATTTGCAGAAAGATTTGGGCAAAAAGGTCAATTTGCTTCTTGAAGGTGAAGACACTGAATTGGATAAAACAGTCGTTGACGACCTCATGGATCCAATCATGCACTGTGTCCGAAACTCTGTTGACCACGGTATTGAATCTCCCGAAAAGCGAAAAGAAGCGGGAAAAGATGAAACTGGTACCGTTCTTCTTAAAGCTGCAAACGAAGGCAATAGCATCGTAATCGATGTCGTTGACGACGGTGGCGGAATCAATGTCGAAAAGGTCAAGGCAAAGGCTATTGATAAGGGGCTTATTCACCCGTCAAAAGTGCTTTCTGACCAAGAGGCAGCTCAGCTTATCTTTATGCCGGGCTTCTCAACCGCAGAAAAAATCACGAATGTCTCAGGTCGAGGTGTTGGTCTTGATGTTGTCAAAACGATGATTGAAAAGCTCAACGGCACGATTCAAGTTACTTCTGAGCATGGAAAAGGCTCTAAGTTCTCAATCCGCTTGCCACTCACTTTGGCAATCATTCAGGGCTTGCTCGTTCGTGTCGGTCGCGAAGTGTACTCAATTCCAATCGCTTCCGTCATCGAAAGTGTCCGAGTCAAAAAATCAGAAATCAACACCATCGATAACCACGAAGTTCTTAATGTGCGAAACGAAGTCATTTCTGTGCTTCGCTTGAGCCGTTTGTTCAATATCCGTACCAACGAAGACGGTGAGTATTGCTTTGTTGTTATCGTCGGTTCTCAGGACAAAAAAATCGGCGTTATGGTCGACAACCTCATCGGCGAGGAAGATGTCGTTATCAAACCGTTACGCGATCAGTTCACTCAGTCACCAGGAATTTCTGGTGCCTCAATCTTGGGTGATGGTTCTGTTTCACTTATTATTGATGTCACGCAGTTGCTTGAACTCGGTGTCCGTCAGGAAATCGAAGCTCGACAAGAATCTGCATACGAGTAATATTTAGGAGAAGATTCATGGCAGATACTACTAATGAAAAACCTTCAATCAACTCCGTCCTAAAGGAAAGTTTGGGCAATTTGCAGAATGTTGTTTCAGCAGATACCGCAAATGTCGAAAAGCCTGATAATATGGTCGTCGTTGATTACAAAATGGTTACATTCTCGCTTGCGGGAAAGGACTATGCAATCGACATCATGAAGGTAAAAGAAATCGCAAAGGCAGGTCGCTTCACCTATGTTCCGAACGCACTTCCGTTTGTGCTTGGTGTGTACAACTTGCGCGGTGACATAATTCCGATTATCGACTTGCGATTGTTCTTCAACATCGACATGCCGGAGCGCGAATATGATGCTTTGGAAAACATGCTTATCGTTTCAATCGGCGAACTTACATTCGGTGTAGTCGTTGACGAAATCGATAAGGTTGTCGGAATCCAAAAATCAAGCATCAATCCGCCGCACCCGTTGTTTGGTGACATCAACATCAAATACATTCAGGGTGTCGTTGAAGTCAATAATCGTTTGTACATTTTGCTCGACATTGAAAAAATCTTCGGCGCAAAGGCTGATAAAAAATCAGCAGATGAAGCCGTTGCACGAATGGCCGCTGCCGCACAGGCTCCTAAAAAACAGGCTGCAAAAGCTGCGGCTCCTGCTCCCAAAGAAGAAAAGGTCGATTATTCTTTCGTCGTTGATTCTTTGGCTTCAATGCGAAAATTTACCGCTTCTCCGCTTAATGATAAGTGGATGCAAACGCGCTATAAAGAATGGGAAAAAGAGCGGGGAAAAGACAAAACTCAGTTGCAGTCTGCTTCTGACGCTGATTTGTTCCTCAAAAAATTCTATTCACCATTCAGCGGTACATGGTGGGATAAAGCCTATTCGGACTCAATCTTCAAGGCTCTTCCCGACAACACTGCAAAGCAAATCGTTGTGTGGAATCCAGGCTGTGGAAAAGGTCCAGAAACCTATTCTTTGGCATGTGTCCTTAAAAAACGCTATCCAGAGGCAAAAGTTCGCATTTATGCTCACGAAGTCGATTTGCTCAGCATTTCGAATGCGCCGTTGCTTTCGGTTCCTTCTGATGTTGCGAATGATTGGTATGCACCGTATATCACCAAAAAGGCTAACGGCGATTTCACATTTATTCCAGAAATCCGAGACAGCATTTTGTTTGAATATCATGATTGCGCGAATACCAACAATTTGCCCACTTGTGATATAATTTTTGCACGAGATGTACTTTCGTTCCTTGCTGAATCTGCCCAACAGACGGTAATCACTGATTTCTACGAGAAACTCAAAGGAAACGGTGTGGCTATTTTGGGTCAGAATGAGTCGTTGGAATCAAATCCAAAATGGTCAACAAATACCATTGGAACGATAAATATTTTCGGCAAAAAGTAGAAAAGTAACTAAAAATACTATATAATATTGTACAGGAGTAAAACTCATGAGAGTAGAGTACATTAACCCATTTGTAGAAACTTCATATCAGATTTTGAAAGAAGTGCTTGGTGGCGCAACCGTTACACGCGGTGATTTGTATCTCAAATCAACTGCTATGCCTGTAATGGGAGTTGCAGCCCTTGTAGGTCTTGCTGGTGATGTTGAAGGACGCGTTCTTTTTGACATGACATTCGAGACCGCTTTGAACATTGCATCTGCAATGAACGGTGAAACTTTGACCAAATTTGATGACCTTGCAAAAGCTACCATCAGTGAACTTGCAAACCTCATCACGGCTCAGGCTGTCACCAAATTGCATGAACTTGGATTCAAGTTCGACCTTACGCCACCGGCTCTTTTCGCTGGTGAAAAAATGGAAATTGCTGCATTGGGCGGCAGTCAGACAAACAGTGTAGAGGCACTTATTGTTCCTCTCATCACTGAATGTGGTAAAATTGAAGTTAACGTCGCAATCCGCGAACGCATGTAATAAGGGATAAGGAGTGCCAAAATGAAAACTAAACAGGATTTTCCTTCAATCAATGAGCGTCCGCCAGAGGGCATGAATGCTGACGGAACAAAAATCCGCGTACTTGTCGTAGACGATTCAATGTTCGTCGCAAAGCAGCTCGGTCAGATTCTCACGAGCGAAGGCTATGAAGTCGTTGCAACAGCTGTTGACGGTAAAGACGGTGTTGATAAATACAAGGAACTGTGTCCGAATGTTGACTTGGTAACTATGGATATTACTATGCCGCGCATGGACGGTATCACAGCCCTTGAGCAGATTGTCGCATTCGACAAGAACGCTCGCGTTGTCATGGTTAGTGCTCTTGGTAAAGAGGAATTGGTCAAAAAATCACTTCTTCTTGGTGCTAAGAACTACATTGTCAAACCGCTTGACCGCAAAAAGGTTCTTGAGCGAATCTCAGCGGCTCTCAAATAGTCTTTTGACAAAGTTTTAAAAATTTTGTATATTTCTCTCACAGCGCGTAGCTCTTAAAACAGCGTAAAACCAACTGTTTTAGGGGCTATGCGTTTTTTTTATTCGAGGTGAAAAATGAGTGAAAAAGAAAGTGTGAGTGAAAATCCGCTTGCGTGTGTTCCCGTAAAGCGTTTGATGCTCAAGATGGGAATTCCGATGATTCTGTCGATGATGTTGCAAGCATTTTACAATATCGTGGATTCAGCTTTTGTGTCGAATATGAAAACTGGTGGGGAACTTGCCTTAAATGCGCTGACCCTTGCTTTTCCTATTCAGATTTTAATGATTGCTTTTTCGATTGGAACTGGTGTGGGGGTGAATGTTTTTGTGTCGCGCACGCTTGGTCAGGGAAATAGGGAAAAGGCCGGAGAAATCGCAGGAAACGGAATATTTTTGGTGAGCGTTTTATGCGTCATCTTCATGATCTTTGGCTTTTTGGGCGTTGGTTTTTATGTGCGTACTCAAAGTTCAAATCCTGAAATCATTTCAATGGCAATCGATTATCTTCAGATTTGCTGCATTTTTTCCTTTGGTTCATTTTATTTCGGAATTTTTGAAAAATTGTTGCAGTCAACAAGCCTTTCTTTGTTTTCGACAATTGCTCAGATTTCGGGCGCACTCGTAAATATAATTCTTGATCCAGTAATGATTTATGGTCTTTTGGGATTTCCTGAGATGGGAATTAGAGGTGCGGCATTGGCTACGGTAATCGGGCAGTTGGTTTCGTTTTTAGTCGTCTTGTTTTTTCATTTTAAGAAAAATCGTGTGATTCCGTTTAAATTCGGATTCATAAAACCTCGTCTAAAGCTTATCGTTGTGATTTATTCAATTGGTTTGCCCGCCATTATTTCTCAGGCATTGCTTTCAGTTATGACATATGGGCTTAACATTATCTTTGTGTCGCTCGGTGAAGCGGTTGTTACGGCATATGGATTGTATTATAAAATACAGCAATTCATCTTGTTTGCGGCGTTTGGCCTTAGGGACGCGATTATGCCGATTGTTGCGTTTAATTTCGGCATGAAAAATCAAGAGCGGGTTTCTTATGGAATTAAATATGGAATTCTGTATACGCTCTGTATTATGATTTTTGGAACGGTATTGCTTGAAGTGTTTGCCACTCCGTTTTCGGCTTTGTTTGGACTTTCTGGGCACACCGAAGAACTTTGCGTGAGCGCGATGCGGGTTATTTCACTGTGTTTTGTTTTTGCGGGAACGAATATTGCATTGCAAGGCGTTTTTCAGGCACTAGGGGATGGCATTGCGTCTCTGATAATTTCGATTTTACGGCAGTTTTTGCTTGTTTTGCCTGTTGCATTTGTATTCGCGAAACTCGTGATTGCTTCATCTGGAAACGAAAGTCTTGTCTGGTGGACTTTTTTGTTTGCCGAAGTGCTTTCTTTGCTCGTTGCCGTGATTTTGTTCCGACGGCAGGGATTTCATGTTCGGAAAGTGTTTGGAATACGGATATAACCGAGTGTTTAGTTTAATTCAACATAGGTTTTTCCAAATCCGCCGTCTTCGGGGCGAGCATAATAGAAAGACTTTACGCCGGGGTAGTTTGAAAGGTAATCTTGCACAGCCTGTTGCAGAATGCCGTTTCCCTTGCCGTGAATCACGCTGAAAGACTTGAAGCCCGTCATAGCGCATAAATCGAGCTGCTTTTGGAGCGCGTGAATCGCTTCTTCCTCGCGAAGACCGAGCAGGCGAAGCTCAAAGACGGGGCTTCCGTTTCCGCTCTCGCTGTTGAGCTCTACGGTGTAATCGGCGACTCCAGTGCGGGCAGGCGCGATAAGCTGCATGTCCTTTTGCTTTACGCTCATGCGGATTGAGCCTAATTGCACGAGCCACACGCCTTTTTTTTCTTCGCGGAGGAGCGTTCCCTTTGAGCGCGTTGCTCCCACAAGCACATCCGCGCCCTCACAGAATTCAAATTTTGGGGCGGGGGCATTTTTTGCGCGGGGGGCAAGGTTGAACACTTCTTCGTCGGTGTAGGTCGCCTTTGCGGTTTTGAGCGCTTCCTTGTTGCTGATTTTTTTCTTCGTCTTTTTGCTTGAAGCAGAACGATTTTCGGAAGATTTTGAGAGTTTCATGCCGTTTTCAAGCACGATTTCTTCGTTTTCGATTCGTTCGCGAAGGGCTTTTTCTTCTTCTTCGAGCTTTTCTTTTTCTTCGTCAAGCGCGATTTCTTGCAGTTCTACATCTTCGGTCAAATCGTCTATGAATTTCCGCATTTTGAGCGTTTTTTCGCGCGTGATTTCGCCCTCACGGAGTTCGCGCACGAGATTTTCAAGCGTTTTCCTCGTTTCGCGCAAGAATCGGGATTCGTCTTTGCTTTCCCGTTCTTTAAGCTCGTTTTCTTTCTGGCGGAGACGCAAATCTTTTTGTTCAAGTTTGAGAATTTTTTCGCTCTGCCTGTTTTCTTTATCGGCAAATTCTTTTTCGCGGCGGTCAAGTTCCGCGTGTTTTTGCGTTAAGCCCCGAATCAAGGTCGAGACATCTGCCTGCTGATTCGTGAGATATGATTTTGCCTTTGCGACGATTCCGTTCGGAAGACCCGACCGTTTTGCGATGTCGAGTGCGTGGCTTTCGCCGGGAACGCCCATCACGATTTTGTATGTGGGGGCAAGCGATTCTGCGTTGAATTCCGCGCTCGCGTTGATGCATGACGGCGTGGTGTAGCCGTAATTTTTAAGGCTTCCGTGGTGGGTGGTGACGAGAACGAATGCTTTTTTTGCAATGAGCGAATCCAAGCATGCCATTGCAATTGCACCGCCTTCCTGAGGGTCTGTTCCGCCGCCGAATTCGTCAAGAAGGACAAGAGAATGAGCGTCCGCGTGTTTGACTGCCGCCGCGATGTTCTTCATGTGCGCGGAAAATGTTGAAAGCGAGTTGTCGATTGACTGGTCATCGCCGATGTCTGCAAAAATCGCATTGAAAACGGGAAGCCTCGTGCCGTCTGCGGCGGGAATCGGGAAGCCCGATTGGTTCAGCATGGAAAGAAGCGCAAAAGTTTTGAGCGTAACGGTTTTTCCGCCCGTGTTCGGTCCCGTGATGATAAGGATATTTTTTCCTGAGAGCCATTTGATGTCAATCGGAACGGCTTTTTCGCCCAAAAGCGGATGCCGTGCCTGCAACAAAAGCGGGGGATTTTCTTCTGACATGTCGCAGTGCTGTGCGTAAGTGCAAAGATTTTCTGCTCCCCAGCGGGCGGCGGCGTAGGTCGTGTCAAAGAGCGTCATCGTTTTGAGCGCGGATTTTAGCTCATCGTAGAGCGGGTGAAGGAGCGCGGTCGTTTCTTTGAAGATTTTGCGCGTTTCTTGCGCGAGGCGGGCTTCTTCTTGCAAAAGCTCGTTGTTCTTACGCACCACTTCTTCTGGCTCGATAAAAAGCGTCTGCCCCGAAGAAGAAACTTCGTGCACGATTCCAGAAATGCGGTTGCGCTGGCTCGCCTTTACCGCAAGCACCTGTCGGTCGGCACGGAAGGCGGGCACATTGCTTTCAAGCACCGAATTGAGCGTTGAGTCGCTCGTGTATTTTTTGAGTGCGGCTTTGATTTCCGCATTGATTTGAGCGATTTTTGAGCGAATTTCCCGCAGAATCGGCAAATCTTTTAGCTCGCCGTTCTTGTCGATAATGCGCGAAATGGTGTTTTGCGTTTGTTCGAGCGCAGAATAGGGGAGCGTTTCTGCCACATCAAGAAGATTTTTAAGCGAAAGCTCGGCAGACGACAGTTTAACTGCTGAATACACAGAAAGCGCAGAGTCGGCGAAGAGCATGAGTGAATACAGCTGTTCCTGTTCGAGCGTTGTCCCTTCCGCTTGCAAGAGTTTTACGAACGAAGCAATTTTGCCCCAGCCCTGCAATCGAATCGGATTTTTTGACTGAATCGCCCGCTGCCACTGCGAGGAAAGCGTTTTGAGTCGGTTGATTTCTTCAATTTGCTCGCGCGTGAACGGTTCTCGCTTTAAAAGCGCGTTTTTTCCCTCTTCGCTCACGCAGAAGCCCGCAATCTCGTCACGGATTCGGTAATAGTCTAATTGTTCAAGTGTTTTTCTGTGCATAAAATCTCGATTCACTACTATAGCACATCTTGGCAGAAAGAAAAACACGGGCTAAGATAGACACATGTGCCATGCGATTCTTTCTCTTGTTTCTTTGCTTGCTCTTTCCGCGGTTTTTGCCGTGCAGAACATTTTCTTGCTCACTTCTGCGCCGATTGTCTTTTTGTACGAGACGCTTGGGGCGGCTGAACTGTATGCGAGCGCATGCTTCTTGTATTTTTCGCTTCGGTTTTTTGAAGAAAAGCGCGGTGTGGAAATCCGCTGGCTGTTTCCGAAAGTGTTTTCCGTGACGGTTTTCTATTCGCTTGCCGTGCTTTTGAATTGTGACTTTAATTCTCTTGCCGTCCTTACTTCGCTCGTCTGTTTTTTGTTTGCCTGTGCGGGCTGTTCGTGCGTTCTCTTTGCGTTTGCGCTCAAAAAAGCCGTTCCTCAGTTTCCCCAATCGAATCTTGATTTTTCTCTGTTTTCTGCCCGTGAGTGTGAAGTCATCGACCTCATTTTGCAGGGAAAGACCACGCAGGAGACCGCCGACTGTCTTTTTATCTCGCTTGCCACGGTAAAAACGCATCTCCAGCACATTTATGACAAGGCGAATGTCCGAAACCGCGCTGAACTTGCCCGTTTTGTGCAAAATCATCCGAACGGCTGACGGCTTTTCTCAAAAAATCATCCCTTTTCCCGATAGTGCGCCGCAAATTTTTAGCGGATACTGAAAGTGTCCGAGTGACAAGGAGATTCCGCTATGAAAAAAATCCGTAAGATTCTGCCGTTTCTGGCTGTGCTCGTGCTTCTGTTTGGCTCGGTGGCTCTTTCTCGCTTGATTCATACGAAGCCTGAGAATTTTTATCATGTGAACACTGCCCCCGACAAAAACGGTGAGATTCATACCATTCAGCTGTTCGATTCCATTTCTTCCGTGATGATAATCGACTTTGACAACCACACCAAGAAAAAGCAGCTTCCGCGCGAAGAATACGAGTACGACAAAAACACCGCCCGTCTTATGCTCAAAAATCCGCTCCCGTTCAAAAATCCCGTGATTCATATTGAAGGAATCGCAAGTCAGCCCGAAACTTTTTTCTTGCATGATTTTGAGGGCGAGCGCGAAGATTTGCTTGTGCTCTTGCGTGACCGTGAGGCAATCGAGCAATATGAATATTCCTACGACAGCACTACGCGACTTCTCACTTTCCGAAACGACATTCACCCCGAAAACGACGGGAATTTCATCATCACCTACAAGACGAAGGACGGCGAATTGCATTCGTTCGGAAACTGGGGCAAAAAAGACGGGGACAAACTTGCGGAATTGCAGAGCAACTGGCTTTCAAAAATCGAAAACACAAGCATTCCCGTGATGAAAGAGCGGAACGGCGTTTCAAACAGAAAACTGAGCCGAGAAGTGGGATTTAAAATCAATCTTCCCAAAGGAAATTCGACCTTTCTCTGCGAAACAATGGAAGAAAACGAGAAAAAGATTTCCGTGATGCGCTGGTACGACGAACTCGGCGCAACGATTGAGTGCAAGCCCACCCCCTTTGAGCGCGTGGAAGGGCAAAATCAGATGTTCGTGCGCGACTGGGAAACCAATGGCACCTATTACCGCCTCACGGGCGAAATCGAAAAGAAGGAAGAAATCGAACGCTTTTTAGAAAAACACTAATTTTCAATTTTCCGCTTTCACCTTTCAATTTCCTAATCCTCCCACGAGCCTGTTCTGATTTCCTCGCGGATTCGCTGCCAGCTTTCAAAGCGTTCCTCACTGATGACGCCTGATTGCACGGCTTCGAGGATTTTGCAGCCCGGCTCGCGGTCGTGCTTGCAGTTCGTGCCGAATTTGCAAGTTCCGACGAGTTTTTCCATTTCGGGAAAGTAGAGCGCAAGGTCGTCCGCCTCGATGTCATTCAAGACGAAGCGGCGCACTCCGGGCGTGTCGATAATTGAAGCGTAGGCATTTTGCACGCCGCCGACGATTGACTCGTTCAAGTGGATGTGCATGAGCGTACCTTTTGTGGTGGTGTGCGAGCCTTTTCCGTATTTGCGGCTCAAGCTTCCCGTTTTTAAAACGCAGGAATTGTCCAAAACATTCACGAGCGAGGATTTTCCGATTCCCGACTGACCGACAAGTGCGCTCAGTTTGCCCGTGATAAGTTCGGCTAGCTCCGGCAATCCTTCTCCTGTTTTTGCGGAAATGCGCAGGACTTTGTAGCCCACTTCTTCCCAGATTGAAAGGCGGTTCTGAAAATCAGGCTCCTGTGCTTCGGGCAAATCGTATTTGTTTACGACGATAATCGGCGTGAGGTTCTGGTATTCCGCTTGGACAAGCTCGCGGTCAATGAATCGCGGGCGGAATTCCGGTTCTCCCGGCGTGGTGACAAGAATGATGTAATCAAGATTTGCGGCAAGAAGCTGCGGGGCGCGCCCTTTGACATTCCAGCGGATAAAGGCATTTGTGCGCGGAACGAGCGACAGAATCTGCCCCTTTTCGTCCTCAGAATCTTCAAGTTCGACTTGGACGCGGTCTCCCGGAGCGAGGGGATTGTAATAACGGGCATCGAGTTTGAGCCGTTTGCTTTTGAAAGAACACTGCCGTACTATGTGATTGCCATCGTCATCAGTGTCGTCACATTCGATTTCGAAAATATTGTTGCTTCCGCTTAAAACCGTGCCTTCTAATTGCATATTCTTTTATTGTATGGGAGAAATTTAGAATTTGCAAGTTTTTTCGGGCTTTTCTCTTGACATATTTTCGCGATTCCTATAACATATCTCTCACATTGCATTCCCCGATTGTGTAATGGTAGCACCTCAGATTCTGGTTCTGATTGTGGGGGTTCGAATCCTCCTTGGGGAACTTCGGCTGACTAAGGTCAGCTCTTTTTTTCGAGTTTTTTCAAAAACTCGTTCGGATATAATCCACGGCCGCTTCGAATATCGGTTTAGTTCGCCGCCCTCTCAAGGCGGAGAGACGGGTTCGACTCCCGTAGTGGCTATCAGCAAGGCTTCAACAAAAAGTTGGAGTCTTTTTTGTTTTAGGAGATTATGAACAATAAATCAGCGTTTTTGAATGGGCTTGCTGCGGGGATTCCGATTGGATTGGGCTACTTCGCGGTTTCTTTTTCGCTCGGCATTGTCGCGCGGAAAGCGGGGCTAAATCCTGTTCAAGGCTTTATCGCGAGTTTTTTTAACCTTGCCTCGGCGGGGGAGTACGCGCTTTTTACGGCGATTGAGCAGGTCGTTACTTACATTGAAGTTGCGCTCATTACGCTCGTGGTAAACGCACGCTATATGCTCATGAGTTGTGCGTTGAGCCAGAAATTCTCACCCGAAATCCCTTTTTATCACCGTTTTTTTGTCGGGTTTGGAATTACTGATGAAATTTTCGGAGTTTCAATCGCACAAAAAGGCGGCTGGAGTCCGTTTTACAATTACGGGGCAATGGCGGTTGCAGTTCCGCTCTGGAGCATTGGCACTTCGCTTGGAATCATTGCGGGGAATTTGCTCCCTGCACTGGTGGTGAACGCGCTTTCGGTCGCACTGTACGGCATGTTCCTTGCGATTATCATTCCGCCCGCCAAAAAGAACATGACGATTGCGGCGGCAGTGGCGATTAGTTTCGTTTTGAGCTGGCTTTTTTCGGTCGCGCCGTTCATCAAAACGCTTTCAAGCGGAAACCGAACGATTATCCTCACGGTTGCGATTTCGGCAGTGCTCGCATATCTAAAGCCGATTGAAGAAGAGGCGGAATCATGAAAGGAAACGCATATATTTACATCTTTACGGCTTGGATTGTCTCGTATTTGATTCGCGTGCTGCCGCTCACGCTGATTCGCAAGCCGATTAAAAACCGCTTTATCCGCTCTTTTCTCTATTATGTGCCCTATGTCACGCTTTCGGTGATGACTTTCCCGGCGATTGTGCAGGCGACCGGCTCTCAAATCGCGGGAATTGCTTCGCTTGTGGTAGGCGTGCTGCTTGCGTTCTTGGGGGCGGGGCTTTTCCCTGTGGCGATTGCGTGCTGTGTGGTCGCCTTTGCTTCCGAATGGCTTGTGAATCTGCTGTTGTAAAATCAAGTGGAGTGAAACGGGGAGATGCAATAGTTTTCAAAAGCGATACATTTCTTGTATCTTCTGCAAAAATGCTTCGAGCACGATGACTTGTTCCTGCATCTGCTTGTAAAGCGCAAAAAATTCTTTGTATTCTGGCGGTGGCGTTCCTTGATGACCACTGTTCTCCGTTCCTGACTTTTGGATAAAATCTGCAATCTGATTCATTTCCGCCCGCTTTTCCTCCACCGTTGTCCGTGTGTAGATTCGCGTCGTTTCGATTGAACTGTGGCCGAGGATGTCCGCGAGGTCGAGGATGTTTCCGTTCGTCTTCATGTAGATTTTCGCGAAGAAGTGCCTGAAATTATGCGCGTGGATTTTTTTCGGTTCGATGTGTGCGAGTTCCGCTACTTTTTGCATCGACCGCCAGATTGCCGCCTTGTCCAGAAGCGTATTCCTGTTCCTCCCATGAAAAATGATTCCCGACTCGATGTTGTTTTCTGCGCAATAGGTCTTCAGAAGTGCGCGGATTTTGTCGGGGAGTATGATTTCCCGCGTCTTTCCCTTGTTCGTGATGGTGATTTTCCGCTCGGCTAAGGATTCTTTCGTGAAAAACTGCAATTCGCTGATTCGTATTCCCGTGTAGGCGAGCGTCTGCATGATTGCGCAAATTTTCTTCTTTTGATAAAAATCTGCCGTTTTGAGAAGTTGCCAGAATTCTTCGGTCGAGAGTGTATCTTCAAGGCTCGTGCGTTTTTGAAGTCTGAATGTTTTTGCGTGCAGGTCGTAGCGGTTCAGAAATTTGAGGTATATTCCGAGCGAAATAAGTTTCGTATTCACGGTGGATTTTTTCATCTTTTGGGAAATTCGCTCTTTGTAGCATAGGATGAGCGTTTTTGTGATTGTATTTTTCCCTGAGCCTGTTGCGAAATCTGCGAATGAGCGTACATCGCGCAGGTATTTTTTTATCGTGCTTTCTGTCTTTTCGCGTTTTCTGAGCTGCGCTTCAAAATTAGTAAAATTCGCAAAAAATTCGTTCAGTTCGATTTCTTCGTTCATTTTTTTTCCTCCAATTTTAAAAACGAAGAAATTTCGGCAAGGAAATACAACATTTCATTGACTTATGCAAGCCTTTTCCGCAAAAAAAATTCACTTTTTTTATCTTTTTTTTAGTTTTTCTGTTCCGCTCATTTTGACTGAAGATTTTTCGCTTGCCTGATTCGCGGTGTTCAGTGTGAATGAGAAAGGACGCAACGGACTGTTGTATACCATTGTCAGAGGTTAGGAATATGTTTGGACAGAACAAAAATGAAAAATCAAAGGAAGTGACGGGCATCCGCGGAAACTCGGTCGATTTGTCTGATGTGATTCGCGGAATGCAGGACGCGGTGAACGAGGCGCAGCACATTCTGGAACTGCACAACCTCAAGTCGCTGCAAAGTTTTTTCCACGAGGACGGCGAGCCGAAGACGCTTGAACTTCATTTGACGGGCGATGATTACCTTGAAATCCCGGTGCTCTCGCTCGCAAACCACAATTCGCTTGTCATCGACCGGCTTTCGATGGAGTTTGAGGCGAAAATCGAGCAGGTTGGAATTAAGAATGCGGAAGATGTGCTCGACGCAATCACGCAGGAAGATGAAGCGGGTGGCGGCGAGAAGAAAATGGTCGGAAAAGACCGAAGCGCCGTATTTGGAATCGGATTTGCGGGCGGCTCTGAGGGAAACACAGTTAAAGTCAAGATGGAATTCGCTTCGGCGGCTCGCGCTGAGGGACTTTCGCGCATTCTCGACGAGTACAACAAACTGGTCGTGCCGTACAAGGCGAGCGCGGATGAGGACAATTCTCCGTGGCGCGACAAAAGCACGCGCTTTGAGAAGTAGCGTTTGCCGGCCCGCTGCAGAGGGCTGACAGAAAATACATTTTTTAGGAGGCGTGTAATGGGAGAAATTGCACAAATGATGGGCGGATTGCCGATGAACGAACTGATTGGCGCTCCGCTGACTTCGGTCGTTGACGCACAGCGGGACCTCGCAAAGACGATGGTGAACTATGTCAACGAAATCGGTTATGCGGACGGCGCAGGAAAAAGTGAAGAGGCTCGGATGCTCAAATTCAAGCTTACAAAGCCGGTCATCACTGATGACGCAGTGACGACCACGAACATCGAGATGCAGGCGCCCGTATTGGGACTGCTTCCGATGCCGGCCTTGCTCGTTGACAAGATTGCGATTGATTTCCAGATGGAAGTCACCGCGGCAAGCACGAGCAAGTCGAACACCAGCGCGGAGGCGAGTACCGAAGTGTCGGGCGGTTTCTGGCGCGTGAAGGCGAAAGTTTCAGGGAAAGTCTCGACTGCCCGTGAGAACACGCGAAGCACCAACCAGACGGCAAAGTATCAGGTTCATGTCGAGGCGAACCAGCAGCCGCAGACGGAATGCCTGAGCAAGCTGATGGACATGTTCGCGCAGTGCACTGAGCCTGTGGATATTCGGTCGTCGGGCGAAAAATCAGCCGCATAACGCCGTGAGGGAATAGGAACGGCACGGTAACACGAGGAGAAACATATGGAACAGGACCACATCATCCAGACAGATTCATCGCTCTCAATTTCAGACCTGATTGCCGCCCCTCTGAAAGCCGCGGCTGACGCACAGTTCGCGCTGGCAAAAAGCACCGCGGATTTTATTTCGGAGGTCGCGTTCGAGAAGGACTACAAGGGGAACGAGCAGCTGAGAACCGTTTCGTTCACGGTGGCCTCCCCCGAAAAAGAGAGTGGCGCACTTTCACTTCAGGCTCCGCTTATCGCGCTCGTTTCTATTCCCAACCTCGCGTTGGAAGAAGTGAGCGTGAATTTTCAGATGGAAGTGAATTCCGCCGTAAAGACGACCGAAAACGCCACCGACGGATCGAAGCAGTCAGCGATTTCCGTCACGGGAAAAGTGTCGTCTGACGCGGCGAACACGCGGGAATCAAACCAGAGCGCGAAATACCAGATTCAGGTGAAGGCGAAAAAACAGGACACTCCCGAAGCCCTGAGCCGTCTGCTTGATGTGCTGGCAGCGACCGTGACCCCGCGTGAAATTCAGGAAAACTAAAGGAGAACTGTGATATGGCAGTACAAGCGACGACAGAGAGCCGTCAGAGCGTGGCGAAAACGCTCGGCGAATACGGCTCTTATTTTCTTTCCGTTGTAAAACTGGCGGAAGAAATCACCGGAAAACGAATCGATGCGGTTGAGGCGTTCGTGCGCTTCCATGAGAAAAAATATCTCGACAACGAGGCGACGATGCTGAACCCTGAGACGATTCTTTCGGAACTGACGGGAAAACGCTTTTCCGTGCGGAAAGAGAGCGCGGAATACAAAACGACGGAGCGCGAGCACGAAATTCTTCTCTTTGCGAACGCAAAGTACCAGCATTTTGTGCTCGGAAACGGGAAGGGCGCGGTTTTCTACGACCCGCTCGGCTCTTCCAACTCCGTGGCGACAGGAAGCCTCGTCGGTAAGCGCATTTTCACGCCGCTTTCGTAACGAAACAGGCGCGACGGAGGGAGTAAACATTTTTTAGGAGAAAACAGTATGTTTTGTAGAGTTGCAAATCAACCAGCATTTCCATGGTGGGAAGTCGCTGATGGCGGTATGAACCTTGCTTTTTTGGATAATCACAACGGACAGAGAATCCTCATTCATTGCGGACGTGCCTGCTATGATGAAATTTTGACACAACTTTCATCAGGTGGACAGAATATTGAGTTTTGTGATGTGATAGGACAACGGATTGTTCAAAAACAATTTGTACGTGTGTTCCCGAACATTCCGGCGTTTCAAGTTATGTAAGTCTCGTTTGTAGTAGTTTCCTTGCCGCCCCCTTCCGTGCATTGTTCTCCTTCTGGCTTTTTGTGCGGAGTGGGGCGGCTTTTTGTGAGCAATTCCATGATGTTGAGAAAATTCTTTCTGTTTTTGCTTTTCGCTTTTTTTTCGTGCCTGACGATTTTTGCGAAAGAATATTCGTTCGGGCTGTACATCACCGATATTTATAATTTTGACCAGGTGAACCAGACATTTCAGGCGGATTTATGGCTGTGGATAAATTATTTTGGAGATGAAGTTGATTTCAACGGAACGCTTGATTTTATCAACAGCCTCGACGAAACGCAAAAAAATTACCAGAGCGAGCATTTTTCGGACTTGAACAGAAATTATATGCAGCAGAAATTTACGGGAACTTTCCGTTGCGAGTGGAATTTGCGTCGTTTTCCCTTTGACAAGAATGTGCTCTCGCTCGAAATCGAGGATTTTCGCCCGATTGAGGAAATCAATTTCGTGCCGGACTATGAAAATTCGATGATTGATTCAAGCATCGCGTTCAACGAATGGGACATTTCGCCCTTGTACATCGATGCCCGGCCGTTCACCTATGATTCTAACTTCGGCGATTTTTCTGCACCTGACAAAAAAAGCTCTTATTCGCGGATTGTCGCCTCCGTGACTGTCTCGCGCCGCACGCCGTGGATAACCTTTTTCAAGCTGACCTTCGGAGTGTACATCGCGTTCGTGCTTTCCGTCATTTCCTTTGCCATTCGTCCCGAAACCGACTCGCGCCTTTCGCTTCCCTGTGCCGCGCTTTTCGCCGTGGTGAGCAACAAATATGTCGTCGAGTCAGTCGTTCCGTCTTCAGTGAATCTCACGATGCTCGACTCGATTCATATCATAACGATGCTGTGCATTTTGCTCATTTGCGTGGTGGTGATAAAAACCGACGGGCTTCGCAGTTCGGGCGACACAGTGAAAGTCAAAAAAAGTTTCCTCATTGATAAGGTGTTTGCGCTGGTAATCTGTCTCGTGTACGCGACATTCAACGTATGGGCACTCGTGCCTTATAATTGATGGTCATGATGATTTGATAAGGTCTCAATATATTGTTCCAGTGCGTTTTGTTCGTAATCGGGAAGTTTTTTGAGACATGAAAGAATATGTTGCTCTTTCCGTGACGGTTTTGAATCTGCGCCTTCCCCCGTGACAAGGTATTCGACGCTCACTCCAAGCACCTGTGCGAGCCGCACCGCTATGTCTGCGGACGGCATTGAGCCTTGTGCACCGACATAACTATCCATCGTCCGTTTTGTGATTCCCGCCTTTGCAGCAACTTCTTTGTAGAGCATCCCTGAGTATTCGATTTCTTCTCGTAACCGTGACCGAAAATCCATAGCCAAAATTAACATAATTTTGTGCTTTCATTATTTACAGGCGAATCAGAATGTGCTAATATAGCCTCTGTGAGTACATAATAATGTGCTTTATAGGCTATAATTTTACTATTATTTTAGTCTTGGAGATTTTTGTGACGAAATATGCCGTTCTTTGTGGTTCTGCCCCAGAGGATTTTTACCAAAAAAAATTGATAGACAAGCATGCTTTTCTCACGAGTGACGAAGGTGGTGCGATTCCAGAGCGGAACATCATCATCTTTCCGAACGGCGTGAACGAGTTGTTTTTGGAAGGCGTGCTGAATGGCGTGTTCGATTCTGCGGCTGAAGAAGATGATAGTGAAATTTTGCTTTATTTTTGTGCGAAAACGGAAAGTGACTTGCACGCGGAATTGTCGGATTCGTGCTGTGAGGGAGTGGAAGTGATTCGACTGGGGAAAGATGAGATCCGAAAAGATGTGATTGCGTATTACGCGGAGAAACTCGCGGGGATGCTCGGTGTGAAGTGCCGCGTGGTGTACGAGGCGGATGACGCGCTCGTGAGCGAAGAGACGCTTGGGTATGAGCGGGCGGGGTAAGGAAATCATGACTGCACAGAAATCCCTTAGGAAAAATGCGGCACTGAACATGACAAAAACTGTCATGGGGCTGATTTTCCCGCTGATAACATTTCCGTATGTCTCACGGGTGCTTGAGCCTTCAGGAATCGGAAAAATCAACTTCGCGCATTCAATCGTCAGCTATTTCTCTATGATAGCGGCTCTCGGTATTTCTACTTACGGTGTGCGGGAGGCGGCGAAAGTCCGTGACGACAAGATGCAACTGACAAAGTTCGTCAAAGAAATCCTCTCGATAAACATCATTTCGACCATTGCCGCATATATCCTGCTTTTCCTGTCGCTTTTGATTGTCCCGAGGTTTTCCGAATACAGGAGACTTCTTGCCGTATGCGGCGCATCGATTCTTTTTGTCACGCTTGGAGTTGAATGGCTTTATACGGCCCTGGAAGAATTCGCTTATATTACTGCTCGTTCAATTATTTTTCAGATTATAAGTGTTGTTCTCATGTTCGTGTTTATTCGCACTCGCGATGATTATCTTAAATATGCGGCGATCGGTGTCATCTCTTCTGTCGGGTCGAATATCTGTAATTTTATTCATGCATGGAAATATGTTTCATTCGGCGAATGTGTTCAGAAAGAACTCAAAAAACATATCAAGCCGATTTTCACGCTGTTTGCGATGAGCGTCGCGGTCAGCATTTATACGGCGCTTGATACCACGATGCTCGGTCTCATCAGCGGGGATGAGCAGGTCGGTTTCTACGCGGCGGCGACAAGGGTAAATAAAATTGTCGTTTCTGTCATTACGGCTGCCGTGACGGTTCTTCTGCCGAGGCTGTCATTTTATGTCTCCAAGCATGACGAGGAGCATTTTTCCGTGCTGTCCGCAAAGGCATTGAACGCGGTGATTTTGCTTGCTTTTCCGTGTGCTGTGGGATTAAGCCTTGTAGCGCGTCCTGTCATTTTGCTTTTAAGCGGCGCGAGATATGAGCTTGCAATTCCAACAATGAGAATTATGAACCCGATTATCATCGCGATTTCCCTGAGCGGGCTTATCGGAATTCAGATTTTCATGCCTTTGGGCAGGGAGCGTCTGACGCTGATTTCGGTGATTCTGGGAGCGGTGATTAATTTCGCGCTCAATCTTGTGCTGATTCCGAGTAAAGGTGCGCTCGGTGCGGGAATTGCAACGGTGTGCGCGGAAAGTTCCGTAACGGTTTTTCAGATTGTGTGCGCGAGAAGGATATTCGCATTCAAAAAGATTCTTCCTCATGCTGCTCAGTGTGTGCTTGCGAGCGCACTTATGTCGGTTGCCGTGTATTTTCTTTTGAAAACTGACATGGGGATTGTGCTTCAGCTGGCTTGCTCTGGCCTTGTCGGCATGGCGGTCTACGTCCTCGCCTTGCTCTTGCTGCGGAACCAGTTCTGTTTGTCTTTGTGATAAAAGCATAGATAATATAGAGTTTTGGAAGCGAAAAGACGGGATTTTTCGGGAAAAAGCGGTTTTTATCGGGAATATTGTGTAAAGCCTTTGCATAATGTGTGATAAATCCGAGCGGGAAAAAAGCATTTTTTATGTCAAAGAGCGGTCAAATTCCCCATCGTGTGGGAATTTGAGGTTACAATCACTCAAAATCATAGACTTTCAGAATGCAAAAAATGAAATACCGCTTGCCTTTTTCTGCTCCCCATTCTTCAAGTCCTTCTCCTTTTCTCAATGTGCAGAGACAGACCGCCATCGGAGAATCTAGTCTGTAGCCCGCCCGATAGCCGACCGTGAAAGTCGGGAAATCCTTGTATTTTTTTAGCAGACGCTGATAATACGGTTTGTCCTCGCGGTATTCTTCCTTCTTCTCACCGACCCATATTTTGTTGAGCCAGTAGCCTGTGATTGGCAGAATGAGCGCGGGCTTGCCGAATCGCCGCACCCACTCTGCTTGTGTCGGACTGCGTTTCATTTTTCACTCCGAGTGCGTCAGCATTACGACAAGCACGATTGTCATGCAGATAATAAAAACTACAGAATCAGTCATCTCAACATCCCCCGATTCCGTGCGTTTCCCGCTCCTTTTTTCTGATTGGGCAAGAATTATATCTGTCATCGTGTTTGGGCGGATGTGCATTTGGGCAAACTTTGTTGCGCTTACAAAAAGTACAGTCGTTTGATTTCGGGAATTTGCTCGTCGGGGTCAAGTTGGAATCCAGACGATATTGCTCTCTTGCAAATTTCGCATTTGTATTGTTTTTTCATACGCTTCACCAGTCCTTTTTCATTCAGCCGTTAGCCCCGCCGTTGTATACATCGGCTTTCTTCGAGCCAGCCGTTCCTGTCAATCGGGAAGCCGCTTTCTTTCGTGCTGAAATCCTCGTATATGATTTTTTTCCTGTGGTCTGCCGCATATTGCAGTTCCATTCTCGCGCCTATTGAATTCTGCCAGTCTTTCTGCATGCAGACCGCATTGCACACATCAATCATCGCGTAGCAGATGTGCATATAGTCCTCATGCTCAAAGCCCTCGTTCAAGACGAGAACGGCTGGGGACATTACGGCGTGTCCTTTTTTTTTGAGTTGTTTTCCGCTTTCGTAGAATTTTGAGAGGACGGTTGTTTTATCAAGCCCCGTCACTTTCCCCGCAATATACACTTTCATTCGTTGCGCTCCTTTTTTCCGCTCGTAAGAAATGGCGGCTCGGCTGAATCGTCCTCGCCGCCAAAATGCACAAGTTCTCATCGCAAGGCGCGGGCGCGTTAAGTGCCTGTCGCCGTTGTGGTCTGCTTCGTGAAGATTGCAGGGTTGATAATCGGAACTGCGATGGAAAGCCCGAAAATCACCACGGCAAAAATCGTGACGGCGACCGTCGGAATCGGGCTTGCGACCACGGAGACGACGAGCATCATAAATGACACGAGAATCACCGCAATCCAAAGCCAAAAACTGACGAAGCCTTTAAGCCATTTGTTCATCGGCACACCTCCTTCCGCTTTCGCGGGTGTTTTTATGAGTTGGGATGGATTTGAACCACCATAGCCGATTTACAGTTGAACCCTGTGCACCGAATTCAAAAACGGCGGCAAGCAAACCCCTTGCCGACACTTCTCGTGTCATCCAACTCAAAACCCTTAACATCAAAAGAGCGGACACGGCGGTTCGCGGTGGGGGCTTGCCGCCATGCCCGCTGTCTGATGAAAGCGTATGAAGGAAGTATAGAAAAAGAAAACCGCCGTTGTGGTTTAACGGCGGTTAAAACTCGGCTTGACTTCCAGTGCGGAGCGAGTTATTATCGAATCATAAGGCTTGTTCATATTGCGGTGTCAGCGGGCTGTCAGCCATCGCGGTCGTGTCCCTGTGCGAGCCTTATTTTATTTCTATTAGCCACTTCATCATATCTTCCACAGTGGCGTTCGGCAGATAGCCGACCGAGCGGATGAACGGTGCGGCTATGCCACTTACAATGGTCTGCGGGCGCACGGCTATTCTGAACCACTCGTTTTCGTTTACGGGGAACAGGTACAGAAGCCCGTCCTTTATTCTGTTTCCGTTGCCATCGTTGAGCCAGTAGACCTTACCATTCAGCATGGTATCAAGCAGGATTTCCGCATCGGTTTTCTGAATGCCGTGTCTTGTCGCCTTTATCCCTTTTATGAGCCGTGATTCCAAGCCGATGACGGTGTTTGTTCCGACATCAATCCCGACATTTTTCCTAAGCCACTGAACCACCGCGTTATCCAAGAATCCCGCCGCCGTGATTTCGTGACCTTTGTGCGTTCCGTTGAAACTCTTATCGACGAAGCCTTGAAAGTTCGCCCTAAAAATCCTGTCTCCCGCAATGGATTTCAAGAATTCAGAATTGCTGTCGTTCATACTGACGGTGAACTTTTTGGCGAGAGCCTGTGCGGAAGAGAACACGCGGTCGGCTTTTCCTTGATTCCAGTTGAAGCCAGGCGTTATTCCCTTTGGTATGCGCTCGACGATTCCCTTGCGGACATTCTCATATACATCGTATGTCATACGCGGGGCGGTGGTTTGCGCGGGTTGTCGCACGGTTTTGTGTTCCCAATTGTCATAGTACGGCACTCCGCTCTGCTCGTATTTCTGTTTTCTCGCTTCCGTGACGGCGACCGTGTAGCACTTGCATCCGTAGCCGTTCGGCGGAAAGATTGAGTTCCACAGTGGGTCATCTTTGGGCAAAATGAGATTGTTCCACTTCAAGTGCTGCTCGCGGTGGTGGACGCTCGCTCCGATTCTGTACATCAGATAGGGGTGAGCCTCGCTTGCCATCGTGCGGTCGTACTGCCCTTTTTGGTATGCGCTCCGAAGGTTCGTGCTGTAAATCGTGCGAAGTCGGCGGTCGCTTCCGAGCTGCGCGTTTACGGTCTCACCCGTGAGCGGGTCTGTCATCTCGCGTTTTCCCCACCATCCTTTCTGAATGAGCGTGGGCTTTAAGTCCTTCTTGAACTGCTCGAAAGTCGTGCCGTTCTCTATCGCTTTTTCAACGGCTGTTTTTATGTCAGAAAGCACATCGAGCTGCATTGCCTTTGCCACCGTGAACGCGGTCGCGTGTTCCTCGTTCCACACATCTTTGTATGAGAAAGCAGGGTGCAGCTTTTTGTTTTTGATGTAATCGAGAGCCTGTTTCGGAATGAGTTTGTCTGCCACTATTTGCTCTCCGTTTTAGCCATCAGTTTGACCGCCGCATAAAAACCTTTTGCCTCACATGCTTGCAGGGCGGCGGGCGCGTTTACAAAAACGCTGTCGTTCCTGTTTATCCATTCTTCAAGAAATTCGACCGTGTAGAGCGGGTGTGTGAGTTTTTCGATGATTCCCTTTTCTTTTTCTGTCATTTTCTACACCTTTTCTTTTTCAATTTCCTTTTGCATAGTCAAAATGTCATCGTCGGACATATCTTTCACGGCTTCCGCATGATATGGTGAATTGCGAAGAGCCTTGCAAAACAGACAGGCATTGTGCGTTACTAGTTTATGGACTGCACAATTCGTATCGCATTTTTCATTGAATTTTGATTTCATACTTTACCCCTCAAACTTGCTGTCGCCTTTGGATCTTGCGGAGAAGAACGCGACCGCCATAAGTTCCGCGATTTTGTCGGGCGACCATTCGGCGGAAAGCCGCTCCAGTTCCGCCTTGAACGAATTGAAGTCGGTCGCCTTGTCCGCCGCCTTTTCCAAGACTTCCGCAATCTCGTCGCTTATCGGCACGAGGTCGCCCGAATAGTCGGCTTCGATGTCGGCGACGATTCCGCCGCCCTCTGATTTTGCCCGCGCTGATGCGGCGTTGAGTTCCGTCGCGTTTTGCTCCGTTCCGCCGTCATCACCAAAGTCGGCGGTCGGCAGTCTTCCGCCTATGGTCTCGTCGCCGTCCTCTGGCTTTGAGAGTCCGAGCATTGAGCGGATTTCGTCCGCCTTGACGGTCAGACCGTGCGGCGCGAGTTTCTCAATCGCGCTGACGACTTGCTCAATGTTCTGCTCGTCGGGCTTGTACAGCACGATTTCGGGGTAGCGTTCCTGTTCGCCGAAATTGAGGTTGATGTACGGAACGACAAGGCAAGAGTTGAGCGTGTCGGCGACCGCGATTGAGTCCGCGTTCGCTATGTCTTGCCGCACTTCCTCGTGGACTTCGCCCTGCGCACGGCTAGAGCCGTCGTCAGTCGTCATCGTCTGACCGAGTACGAGCTTTGAAATCTGCTTGTCAATCCAAGTCGCCATTTTCTGATAGGCTTCGCTGTTCTCGCTTGAAGTCTTGGACTCGATTATCTCGATTGTCGCTCCTTCGGGAATGACCGCTCCGAAGTCCGCTCCGATAGAGGCGACAGCGCGGCGGAGCGTGCTGATGTCGTCCTTCGTAGCCTTTCGGCTGTATTTTCCCAAGCGGATGGGGAAGCCGTAGCGGTCGATGAACGCCGCCCAGCTCGTGACATCGTAGCTTTTGAGCATGAAATAAAACAGCGCGGGGAGCGCAAGCCCGCCCGCAATCTGCGTTCCGCTTATCAAATGCGGCTCGTGGATAATGAACTTGTTCGACATGAGCGGGTGAAGCTCGCTCGTCAGCTCGTCACGGAGCATGAGCGTCCGCCCCGTTTCCTTGTCGTACTGAAACCAACGCGGGTCGCGCCATCGGTATTCCTGCGGCTTCCAAGTCTTCCCGCCTGTGTTCCACAAGATTTCAATCGCGGAGAAGCCCTTTGCGAGCGCGTCAAGCATGTCGCGAACGAGCGGAACGAAACGCGCGGAGCGGTTCTGAATGATGTCGCTCTCGACCGCCTTCGCGAGCTCAATATCACGCTTGTCCTCGCTTGCTGGCTCGACCTTGATTTCAAGCCCGCAGACCGCGTCTTTCCTCGTGGAAAGCACGGAGCGGTAGTGAAGGTCGCGCATCTCCATGTCCTGTGCGAGTTCCAAGTATTCTGCGGGGCATTCGCCCGAACGCACATCGCGCAGAATTGAAGCCAGTTTTTCGGGCGACAGTCGGTTGAGAATAGAGAAGTCCGCCCACGGAGTTCTGTTCGTGTAGGTGACGGCGAATGCCTGTTCACTGCCGAGATTTTTCTTGCCCTGCTTCTTTTCTTCTTTGGTCTCTTTTTCGTCTACCATTCGTCGTCCTCTTTTGAAAATCTGAATCTGTTGGGCGTTTCGACCGCCTCATAAGTCATCTCTTGATAGCCCTCGTCCTCAAGCTCATTGTGCGCGAACAGAGCCATCGCCTTTGCGATGCAGTGGTCGCCGTGCCGTTTTGCCCGCCTGTTGCCTGTGCGGTCGGTTATGAGCGGAACGCCCTGCACAAGGCTCACCACCTTGTAATCGTCTTTTATGAAGATGTCGTCGGGAATGTTCGTCGTATTGTCCTCAAAGGCGGTTTTGAGGCGCGGCATATTCTCCGCGTACCATTGCCGTGTTAGCATGACTTGAAAAATAGAGCCAGCGTATTCCTGTGCGGCAAGTTCCGCAATCATCTGACCGTTTCCCCTGCTGTCGAATGCCGCGCCGTTGAAGTCTTTGAGCGTGTCGCAGCACAATTTGATGAACTGCCATTGCTGCGCGAACGGAATGTTCCGAAGCTCCACGACACAGAGCGTGTCCGTGCTTCCGTCTGAAAGTTCATTGTCGAAGTGAAGGACGGTAAGGTCGCCCGACCGCGCGAAGTCCTCGCCGAGACAGACGGAAAAATCCGTTGAAAGCAGAATCGGCTTGACTTCCTTGAACCACTTGCGGCATTGTTTCTCGCGGCGTTCCGCCTTTTCAAAAGTAAAAGAATCGTCGGCGGCAAAGCGGAACACGGGCTTGTCCTTGACGGCACAGGAAGCGACAAGCGCGGCGGGAAAATACCGCTCCCCGCTCCTTGTCGGTACGCAATACAATTCCTCGTCCGCCGCGTCGCCGTAGTCTTTTTCAAGTTGCGCAAGCCACTGTTTTTCGCCTTCTTCCGTCCAGTCCCTGTTTCTCACATCGCAGATTCGCCTGTACAATCCGTCGGCGAGCGCATCCGTGATGGTGGTATGGTGGAGCGAATAATCCTTGTCGCCCGAATGAATCTGCTGAATGAGAACATTGAACGGATTGTCGTCGCCGTTGTGGGTTGAGAGAATTGACACCGAGCCGCCCCACATCAAGAGAGCCATAGCCGCTTTGAGCAGTTCCCCCAAGTCGTCCACGAATGCCGCCTCGTCAATGACCACATGACCTTGCTTTGAGCGGAGAGAGCGCGGTACAGACGGCAAGCCCCAAATCTCAAAGCCCGAATCAAAGCGGATTCGGTAGACCATGATGTCCTTGTCCTCGTCTTTGACGGCAACTTCGCCCATAGCGGTGATGGCGATGCCAAGCACACGCGCCCAAAACGCGCAGTCGTTTATGAACTGCTGTGTCATTTCTTTTGAGTACGAGAGATAGTAGCAGTTCATTCCACCCGCCGCTTTTGTCAGCATCGCAACGACGACACAATACAACGCTTCCACATAGGACGCGCCGATGCGCCGTGATTTTTCCCATACTTTCACGGGCGCATTGTCAAGCAGCCACTTATTTTGATATGGCAGTAAAATAACCTTGCCTAACGCTTCTTCTATCGTCATTTTTATTTCTCTGTGATATTGAAAACATCTCTGAAAAGGGCTTTTTTCACATCAAGCGACACTCCCTTTTCCTTGCAGAAGGTCTCGACCTTTTCGGCGGTCTCTTTCTGCACTTGCGCCTTGATTTCCGCCTCGCGCTGTGCGTTCAGTTTTTCCGCCTGTTCCAGTTCCTTTATTGCCCGTGACACTTTGTAGATGATGTCGGACAAATCTTCGGGCTTTATCTCGCCTTCCGTGTCGCGCAAGTCCTCGATGTCGGTGATGAGGTCGAACGCCATGAGGCGGATGTACTCGTTCGTCACCTTGCCGAGTTTGTTTCGGTTGTCCGCGCCGTATTTTTCAAGATAAGCGTCCGCCACTTCCCGTGCCTGTCGGTTCTTGGCGGCGAACCTGTCCATGCGGAGTTTGTAGCGGTTCACGCTCGATTTGCTCACGACATTCTCGCCAGCCTCGCCGTTTATCATCTCCACGACTTCTTTCTGCGTGACGGCGGGGTTCTGCAAGAGTTCAATCAGTTTTGAGCGGAGATTTTCGGGAAGCCTGTCGATACTTGATTTCTGTCCCATACGCTAGTCCTCAATCGGCAAGTCCACGCCGTCCTCGCGGGCATAGCCGAGCGCGACTTCCTGTCCGTGCTTGGTGAGTTTCATTGAGAAAAGGCTGTCGTCAAGCCGCTCGGTTTTCACAAGCCCGCGCTGTTCAAGCCAAATGCAGATTGCGTTCACCTTTTCAAGCGGCAGGGTGTGACCGTACACGCGCAAGAGCCGCTGTGCCATTTCGTTTGAGAGCGTTATGCTTTTCTCAATCCCCTGCAAGATTATGATGCGCTGATTTCCGATGAATATGTCTTTCATTTTTCACCTCTTGGCGTGTTGTTGATGAACCACCCTTGTATCTGCTTTAGGATATTTGTCATTCCTTTCATTTCGCCCTCGATGTTTGAGAGCCGTTGACCGACATTCGCGTTTAAGTCTTTCTGCAAGTCGGACACGGATTTTTCCAAAGTCTCAATCCGCTTCTCCAGTTTTTCCGTCTTTGCGATTGAGCCGTTTCGGACATCCTTTATTTCCGTGGCGGCTTCGTCCTTGACTTTCTGAATCTGCGCGGCTGATGCATCCTTCACCGACTTTATTTTTTCATCGGTTTTTTTTGTGTAGGCTTTCCATATTCCCATAAAAAAGCCGCTCACCGCGATAAAACTTCCGACACAGGACAAGACGAATTTTGCAATTTCCATAGTTACCCCGTTGAATGAATGTTACCAAACCGAAATAACGCCCGTGCTTTAACAGGCGTTAATAAAATCCGCGAAGTCAGTTTCCAAGCCGTATCGAAAAGCCGAAGCCACCGCCGAAAAGGAAGCCCGCTCCGAAACCGCCGAGCGCAAGAAGCCACTTGTCGCGCTTGAGCCGCGTGATTTCCGTTTCGTACCCTTTTGCTTTGACGCGCCAGTATTCCGCATCGGGCGCGGACGCGAGCAAGCCCTGCTTGTAGCCCTCATCGAACGCGCGGTCAATCTCCGCTTGCGCTTCCTGTTCCACTATCTGAATCAGCTGAGCCACTTCCGAGCCTTTGTAGTTCCGCGCTAAGTCTATGCCGTATTCTGCTTCGGAAGTCGGCTCTGATTCCGTCCTTGACTGAGCGAAGTTCGTCTGCGTTGTCAGAAGCAGAAACAAGCACATCAGCGGGAGTGTTTTCAATCTCATTCTTCTTGTCCTCTCTTGCCTTTTGCGCGTCGTCGGTCTCTTGCGCTCCCGTTTTTCTGAAAAGCAGTGCGCCCGTCAGAACGCCGAGCGCGACCAAGCCGACGATGGCAAGCACCGATTTAACTGCTTGCAGTGCCTTCTTCATCTATGCCTATCCACTTTCTGATTTTGCGGTAAATCGCCTCGTAGCCGAAAACGCTCACCGCGAAAATCACCGCCCAGTAGAACGGTGTCTGCTTCCAAGTGAAGAACTCGCCGAACGCAAGCACCGCCGATTCCGCCCCGCTCAAAAGCGCGGGGACATAAATCCTGTAGCCTTTGAGTTTGTCCTTTTTATCAGCCTTCTTGACGATTTCGGTGAGAAGCACCGTGATGATGATTGCGACGATGACCGCCGCAGGGAGAAACTGTGACAAATCTACGCTCATACTTCGTCTCCGTAGAAGTCCTCGACGACTTCGCCTTGTATTTCGTCGCCCGCCTTAACGCCCTCTTTTCTGAGCGCGGCGTTAAACGCGGTGAGGTCTGCCGACGACAGGATGAAGCAGCCCGCGCTCCACGCAAAGTTGCTGTCGTGTCCGAGTTTCTTTGAGTAGCGGTCGTGGATGAGCCACCGCCCGTTCTGGAAGCCGTCGTCCGTGCGCTGCATCGCGTTGCAGTCGATTCGCTGACCGTCAAGGTCGGTCGTGCTTGTGATTGCGTGGATTTCGCCGTGGAAGTTTCTCGGCTCTACGAAACAGCGGACGGTGAATTTCCCTTCCGCCACCGTGTCGCCGTGCGGCAGTTTGTCGCCCTGCCTTTGGTCGCCGAAACAGTAGTTTGCGACTGTCTGCGCATTCGCAAGGAAAAGGACTTTCTTGTCGTCAAGAAGCACCAGTTGGTCAAGGCTGTTGTTCTTCCAGTTGTTGTCGAAGCCGTCGGGCTTTTGCGGGTCGGCTTTGAAGTTGTAGGACTGGCGGTTTCGCCATACTTCGATTTTGAGCATTTTTCACCTCTGCCGAAAAGGATAGCAAAGGGCGGCGGGCGGGATGGTGTAACGAGGGTTAAAAGAAAAAGGCGGCTTAAAATCGCCGCCCGCATTTTTACTCCGTCGGATAACGGATACTTAAAATTGTGTTTCCCAACGCTTGATTGACCGTATAGATTACATTGCTACCGTTTGTTGAACCGCCCGAATCCATATTTAAAAGTTTTTGGACGAATTCGGGGATTGATTCTGCGGAGCGATCTGTTTCAAATATTTTTACAATGGCGTATGTTGCCGACAGTGCTTCCCACATTTTGACAGAATCATTGCTATTTCCGACAAAAATCATTACTCCAAGAAGTTTTTTTTCTGAAGTTTTTTCTAGGGAAATATTTATGCTGCTTATGTCGTTTATTTTTGCTTTTGCTATGTCTGCCTTTTCGCCCGATTCAATGTTCAACACAAAGCCCGATTGCGCACCAAACAGCGGAGCAGATTGCGCATAGGCTGTCGAAAAATCTTGAAGCGTTAATCTGACAATTTCTTTTTTGGATTCAGTTTTTGCAGGAGAAAACAAAAACGAATGAACAGCAATAATCGGAATGGCAACAAAAGTGCAAATCGCAAGTGCAACGCAAATAAACCCGATTGTGACCTTGCGATTTTTTGACACCATTAAAAAAATACCGAGTGCCAAAAGTAAAAATGCTATGAAACCTAAAATATAATACATTTTTCAATCTCCCTTTTAATACGGATTTCTATGTAACCAAGAAATAACCTTGCCGTGAATGCGCAACAAATTTTCTGCCTGTTCGTAACTGATTACTTCGGGATTCGGGTAGCGTTTTGCGTTCTCCGAGCTGATGACGATTTTTCGTTCAATCGGACGGTATTCAAGATGTTTCACGCGCACATCTGCGCCAATACTGATTACATATACGCCGTCACCGTCAATCTGCGTTCGGTCGAAAATCACGAAGTCGCCGTTAAACAAGTTCATGTCCGTCATACTGTCGCCGACCACGCGCACGATTCCGCAGTTCTTCGGGTTTGCGCCGCCGAGCATTTCCAAGACGATTGGAATGTATTTGTCGATTTCCTGTAATTGAGTTTCGGGCTGTCCGCGCCCTGCCGCCGCAGTCTGTGTGTAAACAGGAAGCAGAACCAAAGCGTCAAAATCCGTTTTTTCTGCTGCGAGCGTGACCGCCGTTCCATGCTTTAATCTGAACACATCGAAAGACTGTGAGGGAGCAATCGTTAGTGTGTCGGCATTTTGCTTTTCAAGTTGGCGTAATGCCGCGCCCGCGCTCCCTGCTGATTCTGTGCCTTGATACGCTCCAGTTGTTGCATCGGGGATATTATATCCCATACTTGACAGAGCAAGCATGGTCGCCATTTTCGGGCGTGTTTCTCCCGATTCGTAAGCCGACCAAGTTCTTTGCGAAACTCCGATTTTTTTAGCAAATTCTGCTTGTGATTCTCCCGAATCTAGCCGAATTTGCTTCAAAATTTCTGCTAAATTTTCCAAAAAAACCTCTATCTTAGCATTTTCTTCTTGACTGTTTAGAAGTTTCTGCTATAATTTAATTATCGGAAACAAAAGTTATTTTGTTTACCGCGTAAAAAAAACGGAAAGAAAAGCCTTGAACCTTTATTTCTTTCCGCAAAAACAAGCCGCAAGGACACATCCTTGCAAGGAGATTTTATGTATTATACCACAAAAAGCCCCAGTCTGCAACGACTGAATTCGGACAAGGGAAAATGGGTCACTTATCAACTTCGGTTGAAAGGAATCACCTTAACCGAAGTCGCACAACGCGCGGGCTGTTCACTTCCGACCGTCTCCAATGTACTGGCAGGGCGGCACTCATCGGCAAAAGTCTATATCGTTCTCTGCGACATCTTGGGCTACAGCACCGTGAGTGACTTGTTTGCGAGTAGCATAAGGAGCGCGGCATGATATTCAAACAACGCAAGCTGATTCGACTTCGGACAATTTTCCGCTATGGAAACGATATTGCTGACCGTGCAACGCATGATTTGCTTTTTGAATTTCCAGAAGAAGCCAAAGAAAAGAAAGCACAAATTGCAAAGGCGTTTCCTACCGCAGAGTTTGAGTTTGAAGAAATTTCAACAAAAGCAGTAACGGAGGCGGATTTATGAAATGGGATTTTTCAAACCCGATGTTTCCGAAGCCCAAGACGGAAAAGCGGCGAAGTTTGTTGCGGTGGCAAGAAGAACTGGAATATACCCGCAGTCACTTCGGACGCTTGCTCCATAATACGCCACGAACAAATGTGCGCTGTCTTGAGTGGAGTGAAACAGAGGGGTACATCGACATCGTGTTCAATAACGGAACGCGAAAACAGGTTATGGCAGTAGGCGATTCGCCTAAAGCCTTAATGCAAGATATTTTAAGCAAACTCGGTTAAGAGTAAGGAGAAACAACTATGGAAAAAGAACAAATGTTAGAAAATGCGCAGGGACACTTTGTTCCTGTAAAAAGCATTTTGCCGATTGACTTGAAGCGGCACGAAGTCGTCACTTCAATCTTGAAAGACACATTCGCAGAGCGTGACCGCCTCGTCGAATTCAAGCGCAAGATTTATATGCGTGTGCAGGAGTTTCTTTCGGAAAGCGCAAAGGACAGCGGGGCTAGAAAGTTCGGCGGCAAAAAAGGCAATGTAACGCTCACCAGTTTTGATGGCAAATACAAAGTCATCGTCGCCGTGAATGACAACATTCAGTTCAACGAGAAATTGCAAATCGCAAAGCAGTTGATTGACAAGTGTATCGCTAACTGGAGCGAGGGCGCAAATGAAAATCTCCGCGCAATCGTGGACGACGCTTTCAATGTCGGCAAGAGCGGACTTGTCAGCACGAGCCGTGTCTTGGGCTTGCGCCGCCTTAATATCAAGGACGCTACTTGGAAAAAGGCGATGGACGCAATCACCGAATCAATGCAGGTCGCAAGTTCAAAAACTTATATGCGTTTTTATGAGCGACAGCAAGATGGCAGTTACAAACAGATTCCGCTTGATGTAGCGGCACTGTAAGGAGACGCGCGTATGATGGGCTTTATTTATCGGGTGGGAATCAGAATAAAGGACTTCGGCGAGCGCATTCACTGCGGCGGCATTCAGCGATTGGGGATAGCAATTAAAGATGCCGCCATGAAGATGGGGCGTATATGAACGAAAAACTTTCAAGCCAAGAGCGGATTTTTCGGGAAACCGAAATCCTGTGCGAGAACCACATGACGGGTATTTCAAACAAAGAACTTGCCCGTATAGTCGGTACGAGCGCGGCGAACATCTGCCGAGATTTGGCACTGTTTGAGCAAAGCGGATGGGTGGAACGGAACGCAAACGGTCGATGGCGGCTCTCGCCAAAGTTCGGTGGCATTTCGGGGCAGATTGCGAAAAGTTATCAGAAAGCCCGCCTGTCGCTGACTGAAGAAGAAGCGCGGTACGCTTCGGCAATGCAATAAAAATCAAATTCCCACACGTGTGGGAATTTGAAAACGAGGTGAATCATGGGTAGAAAACCTTTAACAGATACAACGAGCGAGACTGCACAGGCTATGGACTTGGTAGCACAGTCGGCGGCTTCGCGCGAGGTTGCAAAGCAAGAAATCAATGCCATGTTTCTTGCGCCAGGAGAGACCTACAATCTCCATGTGTGCTTGGAAAAGGCGCGTATGTATCAAGACCAAATGGCAAGCGGAATGCTCGGTCTTGGTGCGCAGTTGCTGTTAATCAAAGAAAACGAACAGCACGGAAACTTTATGGCGGCGGTTGAAGAATTGGGCTTGTCACAGTCTGCCGCAAATTATGCGATGGCGGCGGCTCGGAAATTCGGTGTAAATTCCCCAACGGTGGGGAATTTGGGAAACTCAAAAATCCGTGCGCTCACCGTTCTTGACGATGACAGCATTCGCAAACTTGAAGACGGCGACGAAGTGGACGGCATTGGAACGATTGACGATATTGCGAAAATGTCAATCCGCGAACTCCGCGCCGCGCTCCGCAAAGAAAAGCAAGAACGCAAAGACGAAAGAACGGCACTTGAAGAAGTTGTGCGCCAAAAAGAAAGCAAAATCTCCGAACTGGAGATTGAAGTTGCGGGAAAACAGCCGCTTACAAAAGAACAGGTTGCGGCACAGCGGCTTGACGACATGCGCAAGAGCCTTGACGGTGCGCTTTCATTGGCAAAAGACAATCTCACTAGTGCGGCAATTTTGATTGCTAATGCACAGGAAATTGACGGCGTGACGGTCGAACAACTTGACAAATGGATTGGGGACACGAATTGGCTGACATCGCTTCTTGATGACACCTACCAACAACTTATGCAGGATATGGAAAATATCCATCCCGCAAAACAGGAGGACTGACCGTGTACGAGGATTTTGTTCTGCAAATGAAAGCGGCACGGACGGCAAAAGAACGCGGCGCGGTCATAGCCGAAATGTGCCGAATATTCGGATTCGGAAAAGACAGCGCGTATCGTGCACTGAAAGAAAGTGGTTGGGAAAGCAATCGCAAGAAGCGGTGTGACGCGGGAAGTTCAAGCATCAGCGAAGAAAACTTAAGCACTGTCGCCGCGCTCTTACAGAACAGTCTTCGTAAGAACGGCAAAAAAACAATGAGCGTAGAAAACGCGAGAAGCGTAATGCTTCAAAACGGTTTTGATATTCCTGTGGGAAACCGTCAATTAAGCGGGTTATTGAAAAGTCGGACGCTCTCGACGGAAAGCACGGCAAAACCAAGCCCGCATCAGCGAATGCGCACGGAATATCCGAACCAAGTGCATTTTGCAGACCCCTCTGTCGCATTGATGTACTTTGCGCCGAACGGCAAGCAGAAATTCTTGCGCGACGATGAGGTCTACAAAAACAAGCCGTTTCTTGAAGGCAGGGAAAACTTGAAGTGCTGGCGGTATGTTCTTACTGACCACTATTCGGGGACAATCTGCGTCAAGTATTACGCGGCGGCGGGAGAAAATTCCGCGAATATGTACGACTTCCTTCTGTACGCATGGGGGAAGAAAAAAGACCCGCTCTACAACTTCCACGGCTTGCCCGAACTGCTGATTTGGGACTGCGGCTCTGCCAACATCTCAAAGCCTGTCACGAACGCACTCAAAGCCCTGCGCGTGGAAACAAAGCCGCACCTGCCAGGAAACCCGCGGGCGAAAGGACAGGTTGAAAAAGCAAATGACATTGTAGAGCGGCAGTTTGAAAGTCTTTTGAGACTTGAAGAAGTCGGCTCAATCGAAGAACTGAACGACGCGGCAGAACGGTGGTGCGCGGCATTCAACGCGAACATGCTTGAACACCGCGACACGAGAATCACGCGGGCGGGTCGCAAAATCGGGAGCAGAACGCAGATTTGGAACTGGATTGAAAAAGAGCAGCTGCGCGAACTTCCCGACGAGGAAATCTGCCGCCAAATCTTCACCACGGGCGTACAGGTGCGCACGGTCGGCGGAGACCTTGCAATCAGCTTCGTACACCCGAAGCGGAAGACTGCCACACGCTACAGCCTTTCACACCTTCCCGACATCATGGTGGGAATGACGGTGAATGTTCAGCCGATTCTTGTTTCCGATGACGCGCTCGCGCTCGTTTCCTACGAGAACGCACAGCGCGAAATCGTGAGTTTTGAAGTGAAGCCGATTGAGTACAACGAAGTCGGCTTTGACCTTGCCGCGCCCGTGTTCGGACAGGAATACAAGAGCCAGCCCGACACGCTCCGCGAGAAGAACACAAAGGCGCTCGCCGAACTCGCCGCTTCGGGCGGCACGGCGGATGTTCCTTTCGCAAAGGTCACGGACGGACAGGGCTTCAAAACGCACAGCCTTATCCGCACGGAAGAAAGCCCGTGGTTCAAGACACAGACGGGCAAGCAGATTGAGATTGCCGCTGGCACTGTGGAAGTCCACGACATTCTTATCAGCGCGGTGGAGATGGCGAAGCGGTTCAAGGCACGGGCGGGCTACCTTCCCGACGGGTTCATCGCAAGTCTGAAAAAGGAATATCCCGACGGAGTTCCCGCACAGCTTGTCGATGATTTGGTCGCAGAATATACGGGCGGCACGAATGCCGCAAGACTGGCATAACAGCCAAAGGAGAAAATTATGCTGACGATGAAAGCGTACAAAAAATTCGGGCTTTTCCAAGACCCGTTCACGGGAGATGTCACCAAAGCGGATGATGTCTTCCTCACAGACGAAACCCGCTTTATTGCGGAGTTCCTTCACCAGACCGCAAAGGCGGGCGGCATGGTCGCCCTGCTCGGCGAATCGGGGAGCGGCAAGACGACAATCCGCCGCTACGCGATGGACAGAATTCAGAGCGAGGGGCAGAAAGTCAAAATCATCTCACCGCGCTCCATCGACAAGGGGCGGCTCACCACAAGCGCAATCTGCGACGCAATCATACAGGACTGCTCGGCAGAAAAGCCCAAGCGAACACTTGAAGCGAAGTCGCGCCAAGTGGAGCGCATCCTTACCAACAGCTCACGCGCGGGCTACAACCATGTTCTGATGATTGAGGAAGCCCACGACCTTAACATTTGGACGCTCAAATACCTCAAACGCTTTTGGGAACTGGAAGACGGCTTCAAGAAACTGCTCTCCATCGTTCTTATCGGGCAGACGGAAATGAAAGCGAAACTTGACGAATCGCAGAACTGGGAAGCCCGCGAGGTCATCCGCCGCATTGAAATCTTGGAACTGAAACCGCTCGGCACGGGCGAGGAAATCGCAAAATACCTTGACATCAAGTTCAAGCGGCTCGGCAAGGAACGCGCGGGCATCATAACCGACGACGGCTGTGAGGCAATCGCCGAGAAACTCCGCAAGCAGACACGGCGGGGCGTGGTCTACAGCGTGGGCTACCCGCTTTCAATAAACAACTTGGTACGACTGGCGATGAACCAAGCCGCCGAACTTGGCGCGGAAAAAGTAGACCAAGATGTCGTGAACTCATTGTAGGGGGCGCGTATGACTGTAGGACAATTCGCGGACTTGGTGAAATGTATGCGAGCCGCACAGGTCAAGTATTTCAAGACACGCGCTCCGTCGGACTTGGCGGTCTGCAAAAGTCTTGAAAAGCAAGTGGACGCGGCTCTTGCCGACCGCGAGAAAAATATGCTGGACAGAGTTCAGCCGAAACTTTTTTAGCAGGGAGATATGGCAATGGGTGGGAAAAGAATTTCAATCGTAATTTCGGACGAGCAGTTCAAAGTTTTGGAAGGCATGGCTGAGGAGCAGGGACTCCGCGCGACTGCCTTCGTGAAAAGCGAACTGGTGAAAACGATTCTTGCGAACGGAACGGCAAGCGGCGAGCGGAAAAGAATCCTCGTCGACATTACGAATTACAGCGACCTTTCGGGATATGTCGAGCAGAAACACTTCGGCTCAATCGCTTCTTTCGCCACTTTCGCGATGGAAAGCGTGATGCAGAGAAATCCGCTCACAGAGGCACAAAAGGCACGGTTCGGGAAAAGTATCAAATAAATTAAGACACCCCGTTTCGCACTACTGCAAACGCGCGTGGCGGGGTGTTTTCTTGGCGGTCTAGGAGTGAAAAAATGGGGAAAATCAACAGGTCAAAAACTATCCAGTTAATCCACATCGCAAAGTCGCAAATCGGGCTTTCGGAAGAGGACTACCGCGCCGTCTTGGAAAGCACGACGAAGAAAATAAGCTGCGCCGAAATGTCGCTCTTTGAACTGGACGAGGTTCTGAAAGCAATGAAGAAACTCGGCTTCCGCGTGAAGAAACTTGCGACCAAAGAAAGCGAACTTGGGTGGGACACGAGCAAAGAGCAGATGGACTATATCAAGGGAATGTGGGAACTGGTCGCCCGCAACAAATCCGACCGAGCCTTGTACCAGTTCATAAAACGGATAACGGGAGCAGACCACCCGCGCTTTATGGATGCGACAGCCGCGCAGAAAGTCATCACCGCCCTGCGAAAGATGATGGCGGACGCGGGGCTGAACCCCGACCACAAGGAGAGTGCCGATGGGAAATGAACTGAACCTTGCGAGCGAAATGGTCGCTTCCTGTTCCGCGCGGCTCGGCAAGGGCGAGCATGAAACTGCGGTGAAGGGAATCCGCGCAATCTGCCAGTATTACGGCGGTCAGATGATTTTCCTTCCGAAGTTCAAGCGCGACAACTCAAAGACGGCGGAGCAGCTTTTCGGAATCCTTGCCGATGCGGTCGGTGACGGAACGGCTGAAACAATGCTCGACACGATTATGTCACAGTTCGGCGGTGTACAGGTGTACATTCCGCAAGAATCGCGGGCGTTCCGCGACGAGGTGGCGAAGGAGATTTACGAGCGGTATGACGGCACGGACGAGAGCCGTGGCGAACTGTGCCGCGAGTACAAAATCACATTCACGCAGATTTACCGACTGCGGGCGCGGGCGGTGGAACTGCAACGCGAGGCGAAGCAACCGAGCCTGTTCGACGAATTGTAACGGCGGTTAAACTATGTGCGGTCAGAAAATGAAGTAGGCTGTCAGTATGAAAGTTACTGACAGCCTTTTTTTATGCCTCAACGCGGCGGACGGGGAAGTTCCGAGCCGCATTCAGATTCTGCCCGCAGGGGCGGAAATCTGCGGCGTTGACGGTCGCCACTGGAAGAACAGCGACCCCGCCGCGCTCTGCGCCAAGATGAACGCGAGCAGCCGCGTGACCGTAAAGAACGGCTGTGTCATCGACGAGAACCACTCGACCGACCTTGCCGCTCCGAAAGGCGGGCAAGCCCCCGCGCTCGGATGGTTCAAGAATTTCACGGTCGAAGCCGACGGCTCGACTTGGGCGGATGTGGAGTGGAACTCGCGCGGGGAGCAAGCCGTGGCGAACAGGGAATACCGCTACATCAGCCCCGTTTTCACACGCGACAAGGACGGGAACATTTTGGAGATTCTACGCGCCGCGCTCACCAACAATCCCAACCTTGACAATCCCGCATTAAATTCATCGCAGGAGACTGCGGAGGAGAAAAATATGGATAAAGAACTTTGCGCCGCTTTGGGCATTCCCGAAACGGCGACAGTCCAAGACGCGCTCGCGGCAATCGCGCAGCTCAAAACCGAGCTGAACAGCGCACAGAGCAAGACGGTAGACCTTGCCGCCTATGCGCCGAGAGCCGACCTTACCGCCGCACAGCAACGCGCGGAAAAGGCGGAGAGAGAGCTTGCCGAACTGAACGCGGCAAGCCTCAAAGAAAAGGCAACGGCAGCCGTTGAACAGGCTGTGAAGGACGGCAAGATTGCGCCCGCAAGCAAAGATGTCTATATGGAACTTTGCGCGACACAGGACGGACTTGCGCAGTTTGAAAAGATTATGGCGGCTTCTCCGTCAATCAATGGCGGGGCGCAAGTTCCCGACAAAGCACCCGCGAACGGCGAATCAGTCGAGCTGAACGCGGCAGAAAAAAAGTTTGCTTCTTCTATGGGCTACACGGAAGAAGAATGGCAGAAAATCAAAGAGGCAGGTAAGTAATGGCAATCGTCAGCAATCAGACATTGAACAATCTTCGCACCACTGTTCGTGGGGAATTCAAACTCGCCTTTGAAAAGGCAAACGCGGAATCGGTCTACAAAAAACTTGCGACCGAAATCAAATCATCAAGCGCATCAAACACATACGGGTGGCTTTCAAAATTCCCGCAGATGCGCAAATGGGTCGGCGACCGTGTCATCAAAGACTTGTCAGAAGCAAGCTATCAGATTACGAACGAACTGTACGAAGCAACGCTCGGCGTTCAGCGCACGGACATCGAAGATGACAATCTCGAACAGTACGCGACCATTTCACGCGCTATGGGACAGGAAACGAGTGACTTCCTTGACCGCGAGGTCGCGAAACTTCTTCAGAACGGTTTTTCAAACACTTGCTATGACGGTCAGAATTTCTTTGACGACGAGCATCCCGTCTATCCGAATACGGACGGCACGGGAACGGCAAGCCTTGTCTCAAACATCTACAAAAAGACGGCTTCGGACAACGGAACGCCGTGGTTCTTGCTTGCTTTGGGGCGCGAAATCAAGCCGCTCATCGTTCAGCACCGCACGGGCTTTGAGTTGGAAGCCATCACGGACACTCAGAACAACACCGTGTTTATGAAAGACCAGTATCTGTACGGAATCCGCTATCGCGGAAGCCGTGGCTACGGGCTTTGGCAGCAGGCAGTCGCATCTAAAGCAGACTTGGACGACACGGCTTTTGAAAAGGCGTATGAACTCATGCAGAGTTTCAAGCGCGACGGCGGCGACCCGATGGGAATGCGCCCGACCGCACTTGTCGTTCCGCCGAGCTTGCAGAGCGCGGCAGAAAAAATCTTGAAGCGCACCGTGCTTGACAACGGCGCGGGCAACACCAACTACAACAAGATTGAACTCATCGTCAACCCGTGGCTTGCATAAGGAGAACGCAGAATGGGAAACAACAATAAGCAGAACAAGAACCAGTCCGCTGATTCACAGACACCCGCCGCCAACGGCGACGAGCAGAAAACCGACACGGCGACCCCTGCAACTGTTCAGCCCGCTGATACACAGCAGAACGCCGACACCGCACAGCTCGCCACGACGGAGCCGCCGAACGGCGACACGAACGCGGGAAGCAACAACGCAGATAACGGCGCAGCACCGTCTGCCCCTGCCGTTCCCGAACTTCCGCCCGCCAGCGAAAAAGGCGGCGGCAAATCGGACGATGCGGGCAAAACCGAAACGGCGGCAAAGACGGTCACGATGACGCTCCGCCACAAGAGCCACACGCCGCACTACCACCGTTGCGGGCTTACGCTCACAAAGGTTTTCGCCGACTACGAAGTCCCCGAAGACTGCGTAGAGCGGATCAAGGGCGACAAGTGGATTGAAGTCAAGGGCGCGAAATGAGAACGCTCTTGACGGTCGGGCAACTTGAAGAACGGTTGCCCGCCGCGACGCTCCCGCTCGCGGAGGACGGCGAAACGCTCGACACAGCGCGTGTGGAAATCGCGCTTGCTGATGCGACGGGAATCATCGTGGCACAGTTGCCGTGGCTCTTGGACGAGGAAACGGGCGACATTCGCGATGTAATCCCGCCGCAGTTCGACGCGGCTATCCGCTCATTCTGCGCTGACATCGCTCGGCACAAACTGACCGACACGGTTTCGTCAAGCGAGGACGAGCGGGAGTGGTTCAAGACAACCATGAGCCTTATCGAAAAAATCGACAAGGAATACAAGGGCGGGCTTTCGGGTCCTGGCTTGCAAGAGAGTTTCGTCGTTGAGGCGGACGAATCGCAGGGCATACCCGAAACACGCTTTTTCAAAAAAGGACGGCTGTTCTAGTGGCGGGCGCGGTTGTAGAAATAGGATTTGACGAGTTGCGGGCATTATGCTCGCGGCTCAACAAAATGGCACTGACACCAAGCGAGCGGAAAGACTTGCTTGGCTCTGTCGGTGAAGAAATGATAACGCAGACAAAAGACAGGTTTGCGGAAAAGAAAACGCCCGACGGTGACGATTGGGCGGACATCGCCCAATCCACAAAAGATTACTACAAACGGAAGTTCGGAACGGCGAACCCATACAACGGCATTTTGTGGCGGCAGGGCGGACTGATGGATTCGCTGACACAAGAAGTCGGCTCGTGGAGCGTATTGGTCGGCGCGACAAAAATCTATGCCGCAGTGCATCAATACGGCTATATGTGGAAAAACATTCCCGCGCGAACCTACATCGGATTGAGCGCGGACGACAAGACAGAGATTGTCGGAATCATACTCGGATTCTTAGAAAGGCGGGGCTTGTGAGCAAATACAGTTATCTTGACATTCGTAACGAGGCGGTCGGTCTGATTGAGAAGAACTTCCCGAAATCAAAATACAAGACTCTGAAAGTCGCCGCACACGCGGGGCGGTTCACCGAATCGGAAATCAGACGGCTTGCGACACAATCCCCCGCGATTCTCACTTCCCTTATGCAGATAAACGACGGCGAGGGAACGGACAACTCCGCTTGCCGTTTCGTGAGTTGGGTACTGAGCCGCGCGAACAACGCGGACAGAATCTACGACGAAGGGCTGAAACTCACTTCACTTTTAATCCCTGTTATCAGAAGCATACCCAACGAATCAAAGTACAATGGAACTGATGTCACGGACATCGAAGCAGAAAATCTGTATACAGGAACGCTCGACAGCATAAACATTTCGATGTGGGCTGTCTCGTGGACTTGGAATGTCCGCGCAATGCAGATTCCCGACGGAACTTTTGCGACGGACGATGAACTTGAAATGTTTGAAGGCGCGGACGGAACTCTTGAAGTTGAGGAACGGGCGGTCGGCTCAAAGGCAGATATGGAGGTCTAAATGGCAATACCTTTTACTGAAATTCCTGCATCGCTGCTCGTTCCTGGGCAGTATCAGGAAATCGACAATTCGCTTGCGGGAAGCGTGAGCGATGTAAAACGCGCCCTTATGATTGGCACGATGGCGGCATCGGGAACGGCGACCGCAGGGAAGGCAGTGCAAGTCAGAAGCGCGGACAAAGCAAAAAAACTGTTCGGGAACGGAAGCCCCGCCGCTGTCATGGCTGCGGAATTCCTCTCGCACAACACCACGGAAGAATTGTATGTCCTTCCGATTGCAGAGACGACGGCTGGCACAAAATGGAATCGCTCTTTTGTGATTGCCGCCGCCAACGCACAGGAAGGCTCTGTCGCAATCGCAATCAACGCAACGGAACTCAGTGCGGCTGTTTCAGAGGGCGCATCGGCTAACGATGTCGCGTCCGCAATCACCGCCGCAATCAACGGAGCGGAAAATTGCCCTGTCGAAGCGGAAGTCGTGACAGACAGCGAGAGCAACAGAATCTCGGTCAAACTCACTTCCGTCGTCAAGGGCGTTACAGGCAACTATAACACCATTGAAATCACATCGGGAGCGGTCGGCGTTTCCGTCACCGCGCAGAATGCGGTCGAAGGAACGCTCTCGCCCGAAATTGAGCAGCCGCTCAAAAATCTCGGCTCGGTTCGTTATCACTACATGGCGTGCGACTTCACCGATGCAAGGAACTTGAAGGCTCTCGCGAACGAACTGAACGACAGATACACCGCAATGCGGCAGATTGACGGTCGGTGCTTCATCGCGCTTTCGGGAGAAATCGGCGATGTGTCTACGGAAAACACCCTGCTGTATGCGGCGCAGTCAATCAACTGTCCGCACATCATTTCCGTGTCGCGCGGCAATGCTCCGCAGCATCCCGCGTTTTGGGCGGCGGCATGGTGCGCAGTGCTTTCTCGCCGTCTCGCGGATGACCCCGCCGCAAACACCACGGACACCGCGATTGACGACTTGATGGCTGACGAGTTCAGCTTTGACGACAGACAGGCTCTGCTCGCTGCGGGCATCAGCACTTACCGCGTAGACACTTCGGGAACGGTGCTTGTGGAGCGCGTCGTCACCAGTTACACGGAGAATTCCGACGGGGCGCGTGACACCAGTTATCTTGATATGCAAGTGGTTGAGACCATTTCGGCAATCCGCACTTACATCAACCAACTCGCACGCAAGCGTTTCAAGACTTGGAAACTCGCGCGAACGGACGAGAACTTTGGCGCGGGTTCAAAGGTCATGACACCCGCCGTGTGGCGAAGTTTCCTTGCAGAAGTCTATCAGTCTGTTTTCATTCAAGAAAAACAGTGGTGTCAAGATTTTGAATCATACAAGGATTCAATCATCGTGGAAGTCAAGAGCGATTCAAAAACGCGGCTTGAATATCGGCACAGACCCGTCCTCATCGGTCAGTTCTATGTGGGCGCGGGCTTGAACCAGTTTATGTGATAGGAGCGAACAATGGCAGGATTAAGCAAAGTTATTCGGACAGTTTCGTCCACATTCGGTGAACTGCCCTTAAGGGCGGACGGTGGCACATTCAAGCCATCGGGTCACAAGCGCGAGACACAGGACGGCGAACAGGCTGAAAACACGGGCTATGTTGAAACGCCGACACATGCGGAGTTGAAACTGAAACTCAACGCATCAGTAGATCCGCAGACGCTCGACACGGGCGACGACACGCTCACCGTGTTCACGGCGGACGGGCATCAGCATGTCATGCCTAATGCGTGGAGCATTGACATGGGCGAACTCGGCAAGGGTGAATTCGACATCGAATTTCACTCCGCTAAAAGTCAGAAATTGGCATAAGGGGCGCGTATGGAAACTGTTTTTGAATACACGCTCAAAACGCCCGCGACCTCTGGCGAGCGGACTGTTACCGAACTGAAATTCCACCGTCCGAAAACCCGCGACTTTATGCGCACGGACGGACACGCGGCGGACAGTGTCGGCGCGGATGTGGCGTTGGTCTCTTCGCTCTCGGGCGAACCCGAAGCAATCATCTCCGCAATCGACATTGACGACTGGGCGGTGATTCGCGTGGAATTGCAAAAAATTTGGCTTCAGTTTTTCGGGGTCAAACCTACGGAGAAATCCGACCCAAAAGCAAAGGCGGAAGCAGAGAAAACGGCGGAGAAATCCTAACGCTAGAACAAGTCCAAGACTGTGTCGCTGACATGGTCGTGGACTTGATGGCGGTTCTACACGGTATGAGTTACGAAACGGTGATGAACTTCACTTGGGACGAACTGAAATACTGGCATACAAAAACACAACGACTGAGAGGACATGAATGAACGAGATTAAGGCGGGCGTACTGCTCTCTCTGAAAGACAAGTTCTCTCAGGGAATAAAAGATGCTGGCGGCACGGTGCAGAAATTCGCATCGTCCGCTGCTTCCGCAATTCAAGGCATAGACAAAGCATTTTCGGGGCTTGGCACGGCGGCGGGTGCACTCGGCGTTTCTTTTTCTCTCGGTGCTGCCACCAATGACATCATAAAATTAGACAGCCGACTTACTCGTATAGGGCTGACCGCCGATGCATCGGCAGAACAGGTAAATCAACTAAAACAAGAAATATTTACCGCCGCACGGGATTCTAATATCAAAATTGACACATCAAGTATTGCAGATGCTCTTGATGTAGTAATGACAAAAACAGGCGACCTTAAATATACCGAAGACAATATCCGTAATATCGCTATCGCAATCCAAGCGACTGGCGAGCAGGGAGCGTCCATCGGCTCTGTGTTCGCGGAATTTCAGAAGTTCGGGTACACGGCAGACCAAATTTCAAAACTTATGGACGATATGGTCAAGCAGGGCGACCAGGGCGCATTCACATTCGGTGAATTCGCAAAGGCGGGTTCTGCCGTCATTTCCGCATACTCACCGATAGGCACTGCTCCCGACGACATAAAACGCGCAAATGCCGCAATGCAGATTATTATGATGGGTACGAAAAGCGCGGAGATTGCCGTTACCGCGCTTGGCTCTGCTATGGCTGAATTGAGCAGCCCCGACAAACAGCAAAAACTTATGGCTATCGGGGTTCGTGTCCGCGATGAATCGGGAGCATTCCGTGATTTCAACGACATTATGGCGGATTTGCTCGCCGTATCGGAAAAGGTCGGCAATACGGATTTTCTCGGCTCAATATTCGGCACTACTTCAATGCAAGCAATTCGCGCATACGGAAACTTTTACAAGGATATGTACCCCAAGTTAATGGACTTGGGCGACACCACAGGCGCGATGGAAGGAAAATCTGCAAGGATGGCTGCGCAATTAGATGCAAACTTGCAGAATGTCCGCACTTCATTTGTAAAATTTGCAGATTCAAAACTTACAGAACCATTAGAAAAACTGGCTGACTTGCTGAACAATCTTGCAGATGACCCTAAAGCATTTGACAGAATCTTCACGAGCATTGCGGTTGGTGTCGGTTCAATTGCTGCCGTCAAAGGGCTTGCGAGCGTTATGAATGTTATATCCAGCATCGTCTCGCTCAAAAAAGGCGGAAGCAATATAAATATTGGCTCTAGCATTGGCGGAATGGGAATCCCCGTGTATGTGACGAACTGGGGCGGCAAAGCGGGTGCTTCACCGCTTCCAAGCGCGGGTGCGGCGGGCAATCAGACCGTCGGAAAAACACCGACAGGACAGCCCGCTGGGACACCGCTCAACACTGGCTCGCAGGGGAACACTTTTCAGAAAATGGGCGGCGCGGCTTCCCAAGCCGTCAAAGGACTTTCGGGAAAACAGTTGGCGGCGGGCGGAGCAGCTGCGGGAATCGGAGCGGCACTGGTCGCAATTCCGAACGCCGTCAGTGAAGTTTCAGAAATCAACGCGGACGAAACGCTGACCAAAAAAGAAAAATCTACGGCGAAAGGCGGAGCAATCGGTGATGCGGCGGGAACTGTAGTCGGAGCAACGGCGGGAGGTATTGCAGGCGTTGCCGCAGGTGCTGCGGTTGGTGCGGCAGTCGGCTCTGTCGTTCCTGTTCTCGGTACAGCTGTCGGTGCGCTTGTCGGTGCGGGTATTGGCGCGTTGGGCGGGTGGCTCGGCGGCAAAGCAGGTCGCGCAATCGGTGAAGGTATCGGAAGCGCAATCACGGGAGATGATAACGGAGCGCAAGCAAGCGTAAATGTACCCGCTTCTTCTTCTGACACAGAAGTACCGCAACTGCTTTACACAGAAACGCTTGGCACTTTGTCTTCTGTACAAACACAAACCGAGCAAAATAATCTCGGCGGGAAGAAAGAAAACAAATCAAATGACTTTTCTTTTGACAAGAAATTGGGAGCGGCTTCTCCTATTATTATACAGGTGGAAAATAATACAGACAGTCAAAACAAGCGAGTTGTCGATAGAATTCCCCAACAGCAGATAACACAGTATTTCTCTAATTCGCAAACACAGTATATGCAACAAACAATTCCCGCGCGGGAGTTGCCGCCCGAAATCACCAATAACTATATGACAGGAAGCCCGCAGTATACGGGCGCGACCGCCGAACTTTCGGGCGCGGCGGATGTAAATCTTCACCTTACGCTTGATGATAAGCGCACTATGTTCACAGCCGAAACTTCACGGAATACCGCGCGGAATATCCGAGTGAACACTGGAAGCGCAGTTGAAGCAAGGAATATGCTATGAGTACATCAAATTCGGCTCTCAATTTTGATTCTTCTCTCCCGCGCACTTACAGCGATTCATGGCGCGAAGCCTACGGTCAGAGTGAGGACAGCCACCGTCTTTCGTCATACCAAGCACCAAGCGGCGAGCCTGTCATATTCGCCTACGACTCAATATCGCTCGGCGGTGGTCAGAATGTGGACACGGCAGAATATCCGTATGGATTTTGGTCAAATACGCAGCTTGGCGAAAAGGCACAGACAATCAAGGTAAAAGGTCATGTTATCGGCGAAAAGTACATTGCGGAGCGGAATAAACTAGTGACCGCTTTTCAAGTCGCCACCGATGACGACAATCCTGGCACTCTCGACTTGCCGTTGTGGGGACGGTTCAAAGTCGTCGTGACAAATTGGAATGTGGATGAAGAACGAGCAAAAACAGGGCTTTCAGATATTTCTATTGAACTTGTGCGGGCGGGATATTCAGACACCAAGCGTTTTGAAGCGGTGTCAAGCAATCTGACCGCGCTGAATGTAGAAAGTGCGGTCGCTGACCTAAAGAGCGCGGCTGTTTCAAGTTTTGCGGTGGCAGTCGAAAAATCAAAGGACACGGCAACGCTCGCTTCGGGCTTCGGAAAAATTACAAAAACGCTCGCGTCCATTGTCGGCAGAGTACAGGGCGCAATTTCAAAACTGAACGACATGACGAACAAAATCAACGCAATAACAAGCCTTATTGCGCAGGGCGTTCGTGCGCCAAAAGAACTTGCACAAGCGGTTGTTTCCGCAGCATTTGGCATCGTTGCAGGCATTATGGAAATCAAGAATGCCGCAGATGAAACAGCATCATATTTCATGCGTGACAGTGACAGCGATTCAGATAGTAGCGGGTCGGCAAGCAACAGTTCATCAAGCGGTAGCAGCGGAAGCGGAAACTCAACATCGTCAAGCGGAAGTAGCGGGAACGGAAGTTCAACATCGCCAAGCGGAAGCTCAACATCATCAAGCAGAAGTAGTAGCAGCGCGGGAACTTCAAACATTGCAAGTGAGATTGTTGAGGAACAGTTTATAAAACGGAATGAAAAGAATGTGCTTATGAACTTCTTGACAGCCACAAACTATGAACTTGACGACGAGGCAATCACTGAGCAACAGTACAACACAAAATCCGCCGTCGAAAACCTGTACAAAGTCGTGGCATTCGGGGCGGTATCGCAACTGCTCACAAAACTCGATTCGACAACACAGACCTACGAAAGCCAAAAAGGACTTTGGGCTTTATTTGAAAAACTTGAAGATTCCATCGACAAGGAAGATTCCGACATATATGCAGCGGTTGAAAATTGCCGCATCGCTTGTGCGCAGACGCTCCTGTCATACAACTATGATATGGAACTGACGCGGCACATCAAGCGGGAAATGCCGCTCCTTACTCTCGCGCTCTATCTCGGTTGTGACGCGGACAGAATCCGCTCGCTCAACGCAGTGTCCGATTCGTTCTTAATCAAGGGAGATGTGATTTATGTCTGAGGTGGCGGTTGCCGTATGGAACTCAGCGGCACGAAAATATGTGAACATTGATTATCGGCGGGTTATGGTACGAAAATCGCTCGACGAAATCTGCCATTATGTAGAACTTGAAATTCCCGAATCAGAGCGAAACCTTGTACACAAGCACGGCATCATACAGGTGCGCTATTTGAGCAAATACATCACGGAGAGCCGAGACGCTTATGCGGGAAAATACGGCTACCATCCTGTCACCACCGTGTACATCGATTATATAGACGAGGAGACCCAAAAGGACACGCACGGAATTGTCGTCACTGGTCGGAGCGCGGCTCGTGACATCATCGACAGTAAATGGAGCGGCACGATTCTCGGTCAGCCGACATTGCTTCAAATTCTGCGGCAGATTGCGGGCGAGTTTGACTTTAAAGAAAAAGATGTAATATGCTTGCCGACAACGGCGGGCGACATAACAAAAACGGTTTTCTCGTTTTCGTGGGAAAACGAAAGCCCGTGGGCAAAACTGCTCACCGTTGCGGACGCGCAGGGGCTTATCATCACATCAAACCAACTCGGCGGCTTGTATATTGAACAGCCCGCACGGAGCGCGTGTAACTGGGGATTTGCGATTGAAGAAGGCGTGAATGTGCGCCACCCAAGACGAAGCGAAAGCGGCATGGAGCAGTACCACGAATACATCGTGAATTGTTGTAACAAAGTCGGAAAAGCAATAGACAATACCTGCCCGAACAAGCGAAAACTGACAATCAACCTGTCGGAGTTCATCATCGACCAAGAGAAACTGAACCGCCGCGCGAAAACCGAAATGCTCCGCCGCCGCGAGGACAGAGTTGTCTGTACCCTTTCGGGCTGGGGCTTGACCGAAGCGCAGATTCAGAGGCTCGGCGGCACATACCACAAAGAAATCTTTTGGGAAGTGAATCTTTTAATCCCCGTTAAACTACCGTCCTGTAAGGTGAATGCTAATATGCTTATATCGCAAGTGGAATACACGGCTGAAAAATCCGCATTCTCTTGCGATGTAACGCTTGTTAAGCCAGAGGCATATCGTTGAGTTTTGGAGAACTTGCCGCAAAAATCAGAAACATTTTTCAGCCCGCCGAATTCGTGAAGCGGAATGATGACGGCACATTACAGATTAAAACGGCATACAACCGAATTATCGACAATGTAGAACCGTCATATCCGTATGGGTTCAAGGCGAAGGCGACCAAAGGCAAAGTTACCGTTCTTTGCGCGGGCGGCAGTTTGGATGCGGTTCAAGTTCTTCCTGTTGAGGATATGGAGAACGCGCCCGAACTGGAAGACGGCGATGTTGCTCTTTATTCCGAAGGCGGCGCGTTCGTGATATGCCGCGCGGACGGCACGATTGACATAATGAACGGCGAGCAGAGCCTAAATCAGCTTGGGCTTGACTTGGGCGAGCTACTCAAAAACTTCGCCACATTCGGCAGTTCCACCGCGCAGAAAACAGACCCGCCCACCGTGCAAAACATTGTGCAATGGGAAGAAAACTGGAAAAAACTGTTCAAGGAGCAGGGCAATGCTTAACGACAAAACACTTGCAAAAAATCTTCTCGAACTGTTCCAATCAATGAAAGACGAGCCGATGAGCGACGATGACTACGCGGAAAAACTGGCAAAAATCATCGACGACCAAATCAAAACGGCAGAAGTACAGGCGGGAATTGCCGTCTCGACTGCGGGAAACCAAAATACGCAGACAGGTAAAACCACAGCCACGGGGAAACTTTTATGACGCTCGGAAAACTGGAGAACTGGAAGGACATCCGCGAACTCGTACTTATGACAATCGGCACGGACAAGGGCAGATGGTGGGCAGACCGCGATTTCGGCTCTGAACTGTGGATTCTGCGGCAGAATGGAAAAATAGACGGCACGACGGCGGGAACAGTGCGGCAGATGATTTTGGACTGTCTGCAATGGCTTATCGACGACGGGCTTGCGGCAAAAATAGAATGTGAAACGGAACTTGCGGGGAAAACGCGCGTGAATTGGCGCGTAACGGTAACAAAGCCCGACGGGAACGACTTACAGGTGGAGGACAGTTGGAATGGAATTTAAAAGAGACAGCCTTACAACACTTCTCGACAGGGCATATAACAATTATGTGAGCCGCTTGCAGCCAATGGAGAGAACACCCCGCTACAATCTGCTGAAGGTGCTTGCTTCTGTTCATGCGGGGTCACAGCATCAGTTGCTTGGAGACCTTTCTTTTTTGTGCGACCAACTTTTTCCCGATACCGCCACGGGCAATTTTTTACGCGGGCATTGGTCTGACCGTGTTCCCGCGCTGTACGCAAGTGCGGCGGTCGGCACTGTCATTCAAACAGGAGTGGCGGGCGCGGCTGTTCCATCGGGGCTTGTCTACCAATCGGGAAACGGAAAACGCTACTACACGGGCAAAGCATATACAATCGGGGCTGATGGCACAGTAGCCGTATATGTGACTGCCGAAGAATCGGGGTTAGCATCAAACGCTGATGCGGATACAGAACTAAGCATCGTATCTTCCCTTACAACAGGGTTAGACAGAACGGCAAAAGTCGGAAGCAACGGAATAAAAGGCGGCGTAGACAGCGAGAGCGACGAGGAATATTTAGCCCGTGTTTTGGAATATGAGCGCAATTCTATCCGTTACGGAAAGACGGGCGACTTTGCAGCGTGGGCTGTAGATGCAACAGCGGAAGTGACAAAAGCGTTTGAGATTCGGAATTTTGGAATTTTCGGTGCGGTGCTTATCCAGTGCATAAACGGCAACCAAATAGACGGCGTTCATCAAGTGTCGGGGCTTTCGGCTATTGATGCGTATATCAAAAGCAAATCTGTTCCTCTCTTGTACACGGTTCAAACACCCGAACTGGTACAGATTGAGCCGACAATCGAATTACTCGCCACAGAGGACACTGCGGAGAATAGAGCCACCGTACTTGGTCGGCTCAAAACCTATTTGAGTGTAAAAGCCGCGCCTGGCTCAACTTTTACGCAAGAAAACTTGCAATCTATCATTGTGGACGGCTCGACAATCAGCGAGGCTCGTCTGACCTTGCAGGGAGGCAAGGTGACGACAACCGCCCTGCAATATCCTGTGCTTGGAACGACGATATGGAACTGACAGTAGGAACAGAAGAGCAATATACGGAATCTCTAAAAAAACTGCTCCCGCAGGGAAGTTACTGGGATAAAATCAAGTCAGATTCTGCAAGTGACATAAATCGAATTCTTGCGGCTATGGGGAATGACATCCGCTATTTTCGTTCTCGAATGGCGCAGCTTCAAAAAGAAGCGTATCCCGCAACGGCAGAAGAAACACTGGAGAATTGGGAGCGGGTACGGCTTGGCACGACAAATCCCACGCTTGCGACAGAAAACCGTCGCGCCTTGATTCTCGGCAATGCGGGGTTCTCCGCAATCTACAAAATCGCGGAGAATTTCGGCGTTCAGATAAGCGTTGAATTCCCGTTCCGTTGTGGCTGTTTCGGGTGGCAGAAATTCGGGCAGAAACGGCTCGGAGCGCAAAACACGCTTTCAGTTGTTACTGTCAGCGTTTTGGGCGGAGAAAACCTAGACACAACGGACGACTTTGAAGCGGCAATTACGGGGCATCTGCTCGCAAACCACATAATCAGCTTCAAATACATTTTCGCGGGCGGAAAGACATTCTCGGATATGGACGAACTTTCCAAGACTGTGAAGATTGACCTCACGCCCAACCACTCATACACGCCCGCTCGGTTCGGTCGCGCCGTTTTCGGACAGTCACGGATTGCCGCGCCCTTTATGGCAGATGTTGCGCTCGTTCTGATGCAAGGCTACCGCTCCACTTGGAAGCGCAAGGATGTGGAAACGGCGGTGCTTGATACAGCGGGAAAATACGAAAAAATCTGCTTCGCCTACGGAGCGGACATCTTCTACGGCGGGTGCAAGGCAATCGCGGACGGTCACACATTCTCAACGCTTGCGGAACTTTCGGAACACACGGGCGTTGAACTGACAGAATCAAAGCCATACGAAGCAGCACGGTTCGGGCAGAGTAGATCCGCATCACGCCTTACAAGCCCATTCGGAAACGAAGTCACATTTATAAAAATCGGTGGCTACGGCGCGGATTTCCGAAGAACCGATATTGAAACCGCCACTATGGAAATCGCGGACAAATACAGCACGGTCTATTTTGTCTATGGAAAGAGTGTGATTTGGGGCGGGAAAAAGGCATCGGCAAGCGGGCTTCTGTTCCACACGCTCGAAGAACTGTCGGAACATACAGGCGTGGAACTAAAAAAGACAATGCCGTTCCAAAGCGCGTGTTTCGGGCGAGACAGGTTCGGCGAATCACGACTTGCAAGCCCGCGCGGGAACAGCGTGGTGCTTATAAGAATCAGCGGTTATGGAGCAGACTGGCGTAGGACTGACATAGAATCAGCCGCGCTCGCGCTCCAACCAACATACAGCACAGTTTATTTCCAATACGGAAAGGAGGCAATTTATGGCGGATATGTATCCCGATAACCAAGAACTGACAATGAACGGCGAAACCGTCGTTTATCCAGGCGTTGACGAAAGCGGAAAATTCACGGACGGCGACTTCAACAACCCGTTGAAACCGCCGTCGTTCATTCCCGCAAAAACGATAAACCTTTTGCTTGACAACATGGGCGGTTTTATCAAGCGGCTCGGCGCAAAGCCGAACAACCATGAGGAAAACCAACTGGCGGCGGCATTTGAACAGTATGTAAAGGACTTGCGGGAAGTGAAATCCCGTTTCGTCACATTCGACTTCACCGACGAAAACCACCGCTCCGTCAAGATTGCGGCGGGTGTTCGGGTTCGGCTCGACATTGCGACGGCGAACGGCACTGAAACAAGGTGGTTTGAAACGCACGAAACGGTGCATCTGAACCTTGACGCAGGTATTCAAGAGGCGGTCGCAAGGGCAACGACAAGAACAAACCACGATGAGGGCAGAAACTTCTACGGCTATATCGTTCCCGACTTCGACACAGACGACGGCGTTAAAATTGTGGTCAGTTGCAACTCCACCTACCCGAACGACATCTCTGAGCAGTATACGGCGGCGAACACGCGCAAACTGTTTTCATTTCATACGCTCTGCGCAAACGCGGGGAGCAACTTGCAGGGCAAAATCGCGGAAGCCCCGTCGTGTGGGCTTCAAGTTGGCGACAAAGTTTTGGTAAAGCAGTATTCAAGCGAGGACGAGGACGGCTTCTACGACTTCTACAATGTAACTGTTATGGGGGTAAAGACAGGCTCAAAATATGATGTCGTGACTGTAAAACACCCGCTTGCGGGCTTCCTGTCGGGTCAGATTCTTCCCGAATCGGTTTTCTGCATCGGGTTTCAGCCCAATTCATCTCCCGAAGGCATGGTCTACGATGTGGACACGGATATTGCTGTTGATGTCTATCTTCAAAGCGGAAAGGGGCGCAACACAGCTTCGGAGTTCGGTGGAGCGGTAACGAACTATCGCGAGCATCAGAATCACCAAGACGATATGCGCCATGTGCGCAAGCGGCTGTTGCGCGACCACGAGTTCAGTTCAATAGCGGCGGGAAGCAACGAAACCACGAACATAAAAGGCTCGTCCAATCCAGTGACGACAGGCGGACATATCGATACGGACGAACGCAGAATGATTAGTTTCATCGGATGCGAGGACTGCTGTGGCGTATTTTGGCAATGGCTCGAAGAAACATCAGCAGACGGTGATTCCGACGGTAGTGATTGGGAAATATACGACGGGCAGGGAGATTTCGGACAGAATTACTACACCGTCCGTGCTTTGTTGGCGGGCGCGCTTTGGGACCATTCTCGCCTTTCGGGGTCTCGTGCGCGTGATGGTTTCCACGCTCGGTCTACGGTTAACGCGACCTTCGGTGGTCGCGGGGCGAGCCACATAAAACGCGCAAGTTGAAAATTGAAATGCGGAAAACGGAAATCGAAAAACGAGCCGCGTAGCGGCAACAGTTATGCGGCGTAAGCCGCTCGCTAAAATTTTTCAAAAAAGGGCTGTTCTCATTGAAGGCAGTCCTTTTTTGTGCTATAGTGTCATTGTGCCGAAAGCATAAGTAACAGGTTGAATCCGTGCTTTGTTGGCGGGCGCGAATTGGAACAATTCTCGCAATTCGGGGTCTCGTGCGCGTAATGGTAACAACGCTCGGTCTACGGTTAACGCGAACATCGGTGGTCGCGGGGCGATACGGGGTAGTAACTCCGGCTGAACCTGTTACTTTGGCGGAATGCCAGAACACTCAACGGAGCGGCAGTCCTACTAGTAGCAGTATGCAAATGCAGGGCTGCCGATTTTTTTATGAAGACTTGGTCTAACCTTTGGCAACCGTTCATTTCAGAAGAAAATTTTAACCTTGCTTACCTTTCTGCAAAGAAAGGCAAGGCACGGCAGAAACAGGTGCAGCGTTTTGAACTGAACGCTGCAGAACAAGTCGCTAAAACGCGGCAGTCTGTCATCAACGGCACATTTCATACATCGAAATACCAAAGCAAAACAATTTTTGAGCCGAAAAAGCGGATTATCTACATTTTGCCGTTCAATCCCGATAGAATAGTACATCATGCCATTGTGAATGTTCTGAAGCCTTACTATGAGCGGTATTTTATCGCCGACAGTTACGCTTGCCTTGACGGTCGCGGGCAACAAGCAGCGGTTCAACGGTGTATGGAACTTATACGACGGAATAAATATTGTATGGAAGGTGATATACATCATTTCTATCCGTCAATCAGCCACGACTTGCTTTTTGAGCAGTACAAGGCGAAAATCCGCGACACGAAGTTTCTTTCTATTCTTGAAGACAATATCTATTCGTTCGGGGGTGGTAAGAACACGCCTATCGGAAATCTCACAAGCATTTGGCACGGGAATTTCTTTCTGACCGAACTTGACATTTTCTGCAAGCAAGAATTGAAAATCCGAGACTATATTCGATATTGCGATAATTTTTGGCTTGGGGGTAATGATAAATCATATCTCCACGAATGTAGAAAAAGAATTGAGGAGTTTCTTTGGGAAAAAAAGAGATTGGAATACAGCAAGGCTAATGTATTTAATGTGAAGCAAGGTATTGATTGTTTAGGCTATAGACTTTTTGACAATTACATCCTTGTCCGTAAGCGCACGGTAAAACGAATGAAGAGGAATATTGCGGCTCTGCCCGACCGCTTTGAATCGGGCGAGCTGACCGTTGACGAGTTGCGCTCCGTATTGGACAGCATAGCGGGGTGGCTCTCCCACGCCAACGCATACCACCTCGCGCAGAAAATGGGGCTTGCGGAAATCCGCGCAAAATATATCGTTGAAAAATAGCGGGAATTGGTGTAACATACATTATGCACAAGTTTTCGGATTTTGTGGCGGACGAGGAACACTTAGAGGGAGCGAAGAAACCGTTTCAAGAACTCGTCGGCAAGCAAATTGTTATTTGGAACGCCCGCTCGATGCAATCGCAGTTTGACTCGGACGGGTGCGTGATGCTTCAGTTTTCTTTTGAGGAGAATGGTGACAAGTTTGTGACATTCACAGGCTCGAAGGTTATCATTGAGCAGATTGAGAAATACAAGGCGCAGATGCCTTTTGAAGCCACCATTGAGCAGAGGAAAAGCGGGAAGCATTTTTACTTTACACTGACATAGGAGCAAAAATGAGAGGTTGCCCGCGCACATTCGCGACGAAACAGGACTACCTTAACGGTATCGAGACATATCCCGAAGAGACCAAAGCTGAACTCCGCAGACTTATTGCAGGTCGCTTTGAGTTCGTGCAGACCGCCGAACTTGCCGATGGAGAAGAGGGAATCGAGGACGAGAATCACCAAGTTGTGACTTCAAGCGAAACCGATTCCGAAACTGGCGAAACGGTCACAAAACGCATTCAGCTTGAGAAACGCGAGAGCGAGAATGCCCGCCTGTTCCGCTTGGGGTTCACGCTTGAAGAAGCGCAGAAACTCGCTTCGTGACAATTTCAAAACAAAAGACAAAGCCCGCTGATTTTAATCTCAGCGGGCTTTTTAATTGCCGTTAAAACATTCTGCCTGTTGGAAAATGCTATCCTTGTTCCATAAAAAAAGGGCAGAAACCCGCGAGCGGCAACTCGCGGACAAGTGCTTAGAACACTTATTGGATAACCAACTTCCACCCAGTCTACATGGGAATTTATCGGTTGTTTTCGTCTTTAGGTTTACCCCCATTGATAAGCAAATTTTTATCACTCAGGGAGGTATAAGGATGGGTGAATTTGTATACAAACCGAAGTATGCGGTTATTGTAATGTGCAAGGATGAGGTTGAGCAGAAATCAATCTTTGAGAAGTTGCAGCAGATGGGGCTTGCCATCAAGGTGGTGAGCGTATGAAAACAATCAGCGTGGAAAAAGAGTGCGAGAACTACAGGACATACCGCGCGGAGCGGGTCAAGAGCCTTTTCAACGCGGAGTACGGTCACAAGTTCAGCATTTCAGTCGATACGGACATTGATGAATTCGACTGGCAGATTGGCGTTGTCGTGGGCGCATCGGGAACGGGAAAAACATCAATCGGATGCACTTTCTTTGACGGAAAAATCTATGACTTGAAAAACGGATGGGCTTCCGACAAGCCCATCATCGACGCAATCGCTCCCGACGGTGACTTCAATTCCGTCACTTCGGCTCTTTCGGCGGTCGGGCTTGGCAGCGTTCCGTCATGGCTTCGCCCGTTTCCCGTCCTGTCGAACGGCGAGCAGTTCCGCGCGGGGCTTGCGCGGCTTCTGCTCTCGGACGAAAAGACGGTTGTACTGGACGAATTCACATCCGTCATAGACAGGCAGGTCGCGCGTATTGCTTCGGGTGCGTTTCAAAAAGCATGGAGACGGAAGGACGGCAGACAGGCGGTTATACTCACGCCGCATTATGACATTTTGCCGTGGCTCGAACCAGACTGGATTATAGACACCAACGCCAAGAACTATAAAAGGGGGTGTCTTCAACGCCCTAAGTTCGAACTTGAGATTAGGCAGACCAATGGAAGTTATTGGAAATACTTTAAGCCGCATTACTATTTAGACTTGCCCATGCCGATTGCCGCTCATTATTTCGTTGGCTTGGTGGACGGCGAGCCTGTGGCGCATGTGGCGATCGCTCCGTTCTTTCAGAGCGGATATTACCGAGCAACGCGGCTCGTGGTGATGCCCGAATGGCAGGGCGCGGGAGTAGGAACTCGCTTCCTCAACGCGGTGTGCCAGTGGCATTTGGAAGGGAACGGTCGGTGCGGTCGGAAACTCCCCGTGCTGTTTCATACATCCCACCCGCAACTTGCGGCGGCATTACGCCGCTCTCCGTTATGGGTTCAGAAAAGCGCGGTGCTGTATCAGAAGGCGGGAACGAAGTTCAACAATGGCGGCAAGGGTCACAGTTGGTATGGCGGACATTTCCGCGCCGTGCAGGGCTTCGCATATATGGGGGCGCATGATGCTTAGAGTGTTTGTTGCGGGTCAGAAGTCCTTTGGCGCGGCGGTGTACAAGGCTGTCAGAAGCGCAGGACATACGGTGACGGGTGTCGCTTGCCCCGCTGACGGTCAGTATTATGACAGGCTCAAAAAAGCCGCCTATTGCGACAACCCGCGCCCCGTCATAATTGATTCTGACAAACTCCGTTCTTCGGATATTCCCGACGGTACGGATGTAATCGTGGCGGCTCACAGCCATCACTTCATCAGTGCGAAAGCCCGCGAGAAAGTACGGTATGCCGTCGGCTATCATCCTTCGCTTCTGCCGCGCCATCGTGGGCGTGATGCGGTCAAGTGGACGGTGCGCTTTGGGGACACGGTTGCGGGCGGCACGATTTACGAACTCAGCGACAAGGTGGACGGCGGGGCTGTAGTGCTGCAACGCTCGGTGCTTGTGAAAAGGGAATGGACTTACAAGGACTTGTGGCGCGAGGCGTTGTTTCCGCTTGGCGTGGAACTCGTACTCGAAACCCTGCGGTTGATAGAGAGCGGGCAGTACAGCGCGACACCGCAGGACGAAAGCCTTGCGACATGGGAGCCGCCCACAGACCAAAACACACGCTTGTTCAGACCCGAACTCGTGATGATTGGCTAGAAAAAGAAAACGCTATGTGTAAACCATTTACACATAGCGTGATTTTTTATCAGACGGTTATCGTTGCAAAAATGGCGTTTTTTCGTTGCGCGTTACATCTTTGATAAAGGAGCGGCTCAAAAAATGAAATACGATTACCTTGTTGTCGGCTCGGGCTTGTACGGCGCGACATTCGCACATCTTGCGCACAAAGCGGGCAAAACATGCCTGGTTATTGACAAGCGAAATCATCTCGGCGGGAACGTCTATTGCGATGATGTCGAGGGAATCCATGTCCATACATATGGAGCGCATATTTTCCACACCTCGAACAAGGCTGTCTGGGATTTCGTGAATTCTTTTGTGCCGTTCAACCGCTACACGAACAGCCCGGTCGCGAACTACAGGGGCGAGCTGTACAACCTTCCGTTCAACATGAACACGTTCTATCAGATGTGGGGCGTGCGGACTCCCGCAGAGGCACGGGCAAAGATAGACGAGCAGAAAAAAGACGCGCTTGCCTCATTGCGCGGGCGTGAGCCTGAGAACCTTGAGGAGCAGGCGTTGAGCCTTGTCGGGCACGACATCTACGAGAAGCTCATAAAAGGCTACACGGAGAAGCAGTGGGGGCGCACCTGCACCGAGCTTCCCGCGTTCATCATAAAGCGGCTACCCGTGCGCCTCATGTTCGACAACAACTACTTCAACGACGCGTACCAGGGAATCCCGGTCGGCGGCTACAACAGGCTGATAGACGGTCTGCTTGATGGGATTGAGACGAAAACGGGCGCGGACTTCTTTGCCGACAGGGCGCACTGGGAGAGCCTTGCAGAAAAAATCGTGTTCACCGGGAAAATCGACGAGTTTTACGGCTACCGCTTCGGAAAGCTCGAGTACCGCACGGTGCGCTTTGAGACTGAGCGACTTCCCGTGCAGAACTGGCAGGGAAACGCCGTCATAAACTACACGGAGCGTGACGTACCCTACACGAGGATTATCGAGCACAAGCACTTCGAGCCAGAGAATCCCGCGTATGCAAAGGACGTGACGGTCATCAGCAGAGAGTATTCGACCGAGTGGAAGGACGGCATGGAGCCGTTCTATCCCGTGAACGACGAAAAAAACGCCGCGCTGTACCAGAAATACAAGGCTCTTGCCGACAGCGAAGCAAACGCGATTTTTGGCGGAAGGCTTGCGGAGTACAGGTACTACGACATGGACGATGTGATTGAGAAGGCGATGAGAGATGCGGAAAAACGCATCTGATTGAGGGAGACATAGAAATGCAGGGAATCGAAATAGGAACGGATTCAAAAATTTTCATAGTTGTACCTGCGGGTGTCGTTACAGGAGGCGTAGAACTTCTTCATCAGCTGTGCGACACATTGATACGATATGGTGCACAGGCATACGTAGTGTATTACGGCTCATCTCCGCATAGAATTCCTGACGACTACAAAAAATACAGATTAAAACTGGCTGAATCTATCGAAGACAATGTAAAAAATATTCTTGTTATACCAGAAGTGTCATTTGATATGGTGTCTGATGTAAAGAACATACAGATTCTTGTTTGGTGGCTTTCTGTAGACAACTATTTTCTGCATTTTTTTGGAAGCGTTTATGACAATTTTAGGTTCAGCCCGATTTTTTGTCTCGAAAGAGTAGTACGAGAGTTCTTTGACACACTGTTCTTGCATAAGATTTATAAAAAATATCCTCTCAAAAAAATTGCGCTGAATAAAAACATAGTTTGCCATGCGTATCAGTCTGAATATGCGAATGATTTTTTGAAGCGGAACGGCATTGAAGATGCGATGCCACTTTCTGATTATGTGAACGAGGATTATGCCTTTGTCCCAGAAATGGTACGGCAAAAAGAAAATATAGTAATTTACAATCCCAAAAAAGGTCTCCGATTTTCAAAACGGCTGATTGCCGCCGCCCCTGATTTGCAGTGGATTCCGATCCAGAATATGAGCCGCGAGAAAGTAAAGGAAACAATGCTTCGGGCAAAGCTGTACATTGATTTTGGTCATTTTCCTGGCAAGGACAGGATGCCTCGTGAAGCCGCCTTGTGCGGTTGTTGCATAATCATGGGTAAGCTGGGAGCAGCGGGATTTGCACAAGATTTTCCGATTGATGAAAGCAAATATAAATTCAGCCAGAGAAATTCTGATATTCCGCAAATAATTGGTGCAATCCGAACAGTCCTTGAGCATTATGAAACCATTATAAATGATTTCGCTTCTTACAGAGAAAAGATTTCGCATGAAAAGGCTGAATTTGAGAAGGCGGTAAAGGAACTTAGACTGGTATGAATATTAGCGTCATCATTGTAAGCTACAACACCGTTGAGCTTACGCGTAATTGCTTAAAGTCTCTCTTTGAGCAGACAAAAAACATCTCTTTTGAAGTCATTGTTTCTGACAACGGTAGCACTGACGGCTCAATAGAGATGATAAAATCAGAGTTTCCGCGAGTAATTCTGCTCGAAAACAATGCGAATCTCGGCTTTGGTATGGCGAATAACCGTGCTCTTAAAATTGCGAAAGGAAAATACATTTTCTACCTGAACAGCGACACTGTGCTTTTGAACAATGCTGTGAAACTCTTTTTTGACTATTGGGAAAATGCAGAAAATAAAGAGCAGATTGGGGCTCTGGGCGGAATTCTGCTTGATGACAAATTGAATCCAATTCATTCGGGGGCGGATTTGCCAACATATCGGGGCATGATTTATTTACAGCGCTATTTTATGAAATGGCACCTGCTGAAAACTGTTATCGCTCTTTTACATTTGGGTTCGTTATATCAGAAAAAGCAAAAGGAAACTTCTTTAACAGAAAATGTTTCCGCTGGCGAAATTGGATATGTTACTGGAGCAGATTTGTTTTTGAAAAACGATAAAAATGCTTATTTTGACGAGCGGTTCTTTATGTATTGCGAAGAAACGGATTTGGAGTTGCAGCTTCATAAACAGGGAAAGAAACGCCTTATTATTGACAGTCCGAGAATTATTCATCTTACAAGAAAAATAAGCAAAAAATTTACTGTTGAAGGATTTTCAGTTATTTGTATGCAGGAATCCTTTATTAAATATGCGAAGAAAAATTTTAATTCTAATGCACTGTTCTTGCGATTTTTGATTGCGCTTGACAGGTGTAATCCGTATTTGTGGAAGATAACAACGCAGACAAAGAAAATATACTACGCACCTGCTTGTTCCTCAAATGAAGCGGAAATACTATATGTTGGCTTTCGACATCCCCATCACTCAAAATTCGGTGGTTATGATTGGATTACGGGTTATCCAAATAGTGCTTATATTGATATACAAAGCGAGCCATTCGGTAAAAGGATTTTAAAGCGAGGAAGAAAAATCTCTTTGGCGGTAACATATGCACATGTGTACTTGGTGCACAAAAAATACAAAATAATTCATTTCTTTTATGGCGATGATGCGGCAATAAAGAAGAAATGGTGCAAAAATACAAAACTTGTCGCAACCGTTCATCTCAAATTTTCCGATTTTTCACAGGGAAGAATAGAAAAATTTCGTCAGTATGATGCCGTCATTTGCATGAGCACTTCGGAAGCAAAGCGTATGCAGGAGCAGGGAATTCGTGCCCATTTTATTCCTCATGGTTTCAATCCGCCGCAGTATCTGTATTCTCCGTTAGAACGCTTTGGATTCGACTCAAATAAAGTCAATATATGCTTTCCTGGTATGAATTACCGTGATTTTGACACATTCAAAAAAATTGCCTTGTGGTCAGAGCAACACTCTCCGAATATCGTTTTTCATGCAGTTGGGCAGTCTCAATTCGGGCAGGCGGAGCAATTCCGTGCTTTTTCCAACATTGTTGTATATCCATATATTTCAGATGATGAATACTATTCCTTGCTATATACATGTGACTTTTGTTTTCTTCCCCTTACTTTTGCCACCGCAAATAATGTTTTGCTGGAATGTCAGTCACTCGGAACAATATCGATTTTGCCAAAAATTGCGGGAATAGAAGATTATGCGGATAGTATCAACAATTTGTTTTATTCAGATTTTGAATCTCTCATCTCAATTTTTAAATCATTGGAAAAACAAATGACAAAATCAGAAGCACTGATTGCGTATTCCCGAATCTTTGAATGGCAGTCGATATACGAAAAATTACAGCAACTTTACGAGGCACTATGAAAATCGCAATTCTTGTTCCCGACATAACAAATCTCGGTGGGGTAGAGCAGGTCTCAATTACGCTTGCAAAGCGTCTGACTACGGAAGGAAATATAGTCGCAGTTGTAAGCCTGAAATCTTTGCATGAACAGCGTTATTTTGATATTTCGGTGGTAAAAATCGAATATCTTGAAGGTGATTCGGAAGAAAAACTTTCTGAATTTTTCAAAGCTCAAAAATATGACAAAGTGATTGTTCAGCTGAGCACTGCGTTCAAAAATTTATGTCCGCTTGCAGACTGGAAGTTGCTCCGTTTGATAGCCCTGTATTCAAAAATTGAACTGGTCATTCATGGGTCACCAAAATATTTTGTGACCCGTTACAACACAAACGCGGACGGAAAGACGAGATTCTTTTTAAAACGCCTGTACACGAAATTCCATTACAATCCGCAGATTCATTCCTTTTTCAGACACGCAAAAAAATATGTCAGCCAGTTTATAACGCTTTCAAAGGGATGCCAAAAGGAATTGCGGCAGTATCATCAGCTTGATTCTGTTGTCCGCTACAATCCGTATGATTTTCTGAAAGCTGACATTCATACCGGGCAAAAGAAAAATATCGTTGTGTTTGCAGGCAGACTCAGCGCAGAAAAGAATTTGGTATTCCTGCTTCGCTCATGGAAGAAAATTCAGCGGAAACAGGATTGGATTCTTCAAATAGTCGGAAACGGAAGCGAATCAGAAAAACTGCGCTCGCTTATCCAGAACGAGAGAATTGAAGCAGTTTCACTTGTTCCCGCCGTGCCGCATGATGAATTGCTTGAACGGTTTTCAGAAAGTAAAATCTGCGTCCTTGCTTCATTTTTTGAGGCATTTCCAACGGTTATATGCGAAGCCATGAATATGAAAAACACCGTTGTTTCTACAAGATACGACGGCTTTTCTGATGAATTGCTTGAGAATAATGAGACAGGTTTCGTCGTTGATTTTTCGGAGCAGCGTTTTGCAGAAAAATTGCAATTTTTGATTGAGAATCCAAGCGAATTGCAAAAAATGCAGGAAAAAGCATACGCGCGATGCAAACAATTTTACGAATCGGGGAATGAAAATGTACGCCTCTAATGCTGTTCCTTACATTTTGTTTTTTCTCGTTTCGGTCTTACTTTTTATGTATCAGCAGACATTCAAAAACAGGGGCGCAGTTATTGCCAAGTCGGTTGATATGTCGGCGTTTTATCTGTGCTTTGTTTCGCTGATTATATTTCTCGGCTGCCGTGGATATGTCGCCGCTGACTGGCTGATTTATCTTCCGCATTATAACGGTGCAGCGACACTGTATGATGGGTTTGGGAAAATGCAAGGATGGCTGGGGCATAATTTATACACTTCCGAGCCGGGGTATTCCGTTTTTGTTATGCTCTGCAAGAGCATTTTCAATAATTATTTGGCATTTCAGTTTATCTGTTTTTGCATGGATGTATGTTTGCTTCATATATTCTTTAAAACCTATTGTCCGAAATATTATTTTTTGTGCTGGGCGTTTTATTGGATTTTTCTCGGCTATGTTTTTGAAATAATTACACTGAGAAACACAAAATCAATTCTCTTGTTTGCGATTTCAATAAAATACATCAATGAACACAAGCCGATACGCTATTTTTCGCTTATGTTCATCGCCCTGCTGTTTCATTCATCCTCAATTTTTTATTTTCCGCTCTATTTTCTTAACAGAGTCAAGAGAAATAAAAGAGTTGAAATACTGATGTTTTTGTGCGGTCTTGTGGTTTGTGTGTTTCAAATTCAATGGCTTCAAAAAGTTCTTCTTTCGTGTGTTGATGTATTTCCAGGACGCTACAACGCATTGCTGAAAAATTATCTTGGCTCAAAACATTTTTCTTCTGCGTATGGCATTACGATAGGATTTATTGAGCGATTTTTTACATTTATTCTGTTCTTCTGCTACTCTAACAAAATACTGAAAAAAGAGCCTCATCTGACCATCATTTGGTATTTGTATTTGCTTTATATCGCAATTTTTCTTTTTTGCTCGGAGTTTTACATAATTATCGAGCGAATTCCAAATCTTTTTGTCTGCTCATATTGGATTTTATATACAAAACTGTATGAAAACATACACCGCAAATCATGGCGATATGTTTTTCTGGTTTTGCTCATCCTATATGGGGTTTTCAAAACGCTGATTTTGCTTGATGAAAAGTGGGCATATTACGAGAACTTTTTGTTCCATGCGAGCGATGCAGATTTTCGTGCTCGGTATTACACCTATTGAGGAAAATAAAAATGATACCAAAAACAATTCATTTATGCTGGCTCAGTGGCGATGAATATCCTGCTGACATAAAACTCTATCTCTCAACCTGGAAAGAAAAACTTCCTGACTACGAAATAAAAGTGTGGTCAAAAGACATATTTGATGTTTCTTCCGTGCGCTGGGTAAAAGAAGCATTTGAGGCGAAAAAATATGCCTTTGCTGCCGATTACATCCGATTTTGGTGTTTGTATAACTACGGCGGGATTTATCTTGATTCTGATGTGGAAGTGTTGCAGTCATTTGACGCATTTTTGGGTTGCAAGTCCTTCATCGGATTTGAGTATCTGAATATTCCCGAAGCAGCCGTCATCGGTGCGGAAAAAGGCTGTGCGTGGATAAAAAACTGCCTTGATTGGTATGAGGGAAAGTCATTTTTTTATGACGACGGAAACATAAAAAATGATGTATGCCCCCGTTTGGTTCAGCTTGGCTTGGAAAAATCTCTTGGTCGCGCCGTTTTTGACACAGGAAGAATTCAGTCGCTGGACGGCATAACTTTGTATCCGTATACCTACTTTTCACCAAAAAATTATTTTACTGGCAGAGTAAAAATCAAAAAGGAAACAGTTTGTGTTCATCGTTTTGCAAGCGCATGGGGGCCGAATAAAAAACGAAAATGGACGCTTGTAGCGCATGCTATTTGTATTGCCTTGATTGGGAAGAAACTGCACGACAGGTTGTATCGGCTTATAAACGAATATGCAAATACTTTTAACGGAGATTCCCTATGATTAGTGTTTGCATGGCGACTTATAACGGCGCGCAGTTCATAAAAGAACAGATTGACTCAATTCTTCCGCAACTCTGTGCAGACGATGAGCTTATCATCAGCGATGACGGTAGCACGGACGGAACATTGGAGATAATTAAGTCGTATGAAGATAAGAGAATAAAACTTTTTAATCACTTGCGAGAAAAAAGCACGTATTTTCCGAATATGAGCGTTACATACGCAAGTTTTAATTTTGAAAATGCGCTGAAACAAGCAAAAGGTGATTATATTTTTTTGTCAGACCAAGATGATATTTGGGTATCTGATAAGATACAAGTATGCACAGAACTTCTGAAAAATAATGATTATGTGCTTTCAAACCTTTCAATCATAAATGAAAATGGAAGCCGAATAAAAGATAAACTGTATGATTCTAAGCCTTTTTCTACAAATGCATTTATGAATTGTATTCATCCAAATTTTTGGGGCTGTTGCGCCTGTTTCAATCGAAAAATCCTTGGAAATGCACTTCCATTTCCAAAATCCGTGTGCCTTCATGATTTTTGGATTGGTCTTGTGGCAACAAAAATCGGAAAAATGTACTGGCATGATAATCCGCTTGTACTGCACCGAGTTGGAAGCCAGAACACAAGCACAGGCGGAAAGAGGTCGCAAAATTCGCTTTGGATAAAACTTTTGTATAGATTCTATGCGTTTGTTGAATACCAGAAATTAAATAAGGAGCAATCAAAATGAAACTCTGCCTTCTTTCCCCGCGCTTTCCGTTCCCCGAAAACGGTGGCGATGTACTCCGCATAAACAACATTGCCCGCTACCTCAAAAGCAAGAACTTTGAGCTGGTTCTTATCTCATTCTATGAGGATGAAATCCGGCTCAAAAAAGAATACTTCGCGCTCTACGACACGATTTATATGATTAAGCGCACAAGAATTGTCTCGCTCGTTATGTCTGCTTTGTTTGCGCTTTCGGGAAGGCCGATTCAGTGCGGCTATTATTTTTCGTTCGCGTTCTTAAAGCAGCTCAGGCGGACGATAAAACAGGAACTTCCCGACGAGTTTGTGTCACATCTGCTCCGCATGGTGCCGTATCTTGAGCTGACCCATCAGCAGAAAAAGTCAATCGTTGAGATGACGGACGCGCTCTCAAAAACATACGGGCTTTCGGCACAGGCGAAGGGGAGCGTTGTAAAAAAACTGATTTACAAGGCAGAACTGCGACTAATCCGCCGGTATGAAAAGTATGTGGTCGTGCATTTTCCCAAAGTTGTCCTTGTTTCAGACGCTGACATTCAGTATCTGCGGGCGAATTGCGGCGAAAAAGCGAAAAGCCTTGCGTTGCATACAAATGGGGTTACGTGTCTGCCCGCAATTCCAAAAACGTATGACAAGCGAAAAATCTGCTTTGTCGGGAATATGCGCACCTTGCAGAATCAGGACGCGGTGCTTCATTTCGTGCAGGACATTTTCCCGCTCATAAAGAAGTCCGTGTCAGACGCGGTATTTTTGATAATCGGCGCAGAGCCACCGGAGTCTATTCAGAATCTTGCGGACGGAAAGCATATCGTCGTGACAGGCTTTGTCGATGACATTCAGGCTGCCGTGTCAGAGTGCTCTCTTGCAGTCGCGCCCGTGCGCGTTGCGGCAGGCATTCAGAACAAAGTGCTTGTCGCAATGGGCTGTGGCGTTCCCGTGGTGCTGAGCCCGCTGATTGCAGGGGCGATTCCAGAGCTTAGTGACGGCGAGAATTGCTGTATCAAAGACGATGCCACATCTTTTGCGAAAGAATGCGTCTCGATTTTGCAGGACAGCGATAGGCGGGCAATGCTTTCAAAAAACGGGTATGAGATGGTGAAGCGGTATTACTCATGGAATGAAAAATTGAAAGGATACGAAAAAATAGAAACTCTTCTTTGACATTTTTATTTTTTCAGTCCCCGTGGCGATTGCGTGCTGTGTGGTCGCCTTTGTTGCCGAATGGCTTGTGAATTTGCTATAATCTATTCGTGGAAAAGTCAGAAAATAATTATTCGTTCAAAAATATTCACCGCGTCGATGGCGAGAAAATCGTCATTCAGGGTGCGCGAGAGCATAATCTTAAAAATATCAGCGTGGAGATTCCGCGCAATAAGTTGGTCGTCATTTCGGGGCTTTCGGGGTCGGGAAAATCCTCTCTTGCCTTTGACACGCTCTTTGCCGAAGGTCAGCGGCGTTACATGGAAAGCCTTTCTTCGTACGCGCGGCAGTTTTTGGGGAGCATGGACAAGCCCGATGTCGATTTGATTGAGGGGCTTTCTCCCGCCATTTCTATAGAACAAAAGACCACGCACAACAACCCGCGCTCAACGGTCGGCACGGTCACTGAAATTTACGATTATTACAGGCTTCTCTTCGCTCGGATTGGGCATGCGCACTGTCCGAATTGCGGGCGCGAAATCAAAGAACAGAGCGAAGACCAGATTATCGACACGATTATGTCTTGGGGCGAGGGAACGAGAATCACCCTGCTTGCTCCCGTGATTCGCGGAAAAAAGGGCGAGCATCAAAAGATTATTGAAGACGCGCAAAAGTCGGGCTTCGTTCGGGCGAGAATCGACGGTTTAATGGTAGAACTTGATGACTCAATCAAACTCGACAAGCAGAAAAAGCACACGATTGAAATTGTCGTTGACCGAATCGCTATCAAAGAGGACTCGCGCAAACGGCTTGCAGAAAGCGTTGAGGCGGCGTTGCAGAGCGCGAACGGCGTGATTGTCGTTCTTCGCCGCGTTGACGATGAGAGCGAAAAAGGCTTCCACGAAGAAGAAGTGTTTTTCAGCCAGAAAAATGCCTGCCCTGACTGCGGAATTTCGATTCCAGAGTTGCAACCGCGATTGTTTTCGTTCAACAATCCCTTCGGCGCGTGTCCTGAATGCACGGGCATCGGCGAAAAAATGGAATGGGATGCCTCAAAAATCCTTCCCGACGATTCGCTTTCGTTTAATGAGGGCGCGTTTCCGTTCTACAATCCCGACAGCGAGTGGAACAAATCGCTTTTTAGCGCGGTGGCAGAAACGGGTGGATTTTCGCTCGACACGCCGATTAAAGATTTGAGCGAGAGCCAGCGCGAATTCTTATGGAAGGGCGACGACACAAAAATCATGCACTGGATTTACCAGAAGCAGAGCGGCGAGGGCTATTCCGAGTACAAGCGGCCGTGGATTGGCGTGTGGGCGGATATGAAACGGCGGCACAATGAGGCATGGGGCGAGGCACAGCGCGTTCGCATGGAAGAGAAATTCATGTCGGTGTCGGAATGTTCTAGCTGCCACGGAAAGCGATTGCGAGCCGAAGCACTGGGAGTCACGCTTGGTGGAAAGAACATCATTGAACTCTGTGCGTTGAGCGTAATCGAAAGCCTTGATTTTGTCGAAAACTTGCAACTCACCGAGACTGAAAAACTCATTGCTTCTCAAATCTTAAAGGAAATAAAGGCACGGCTCACTTTCTTGAAGAATGTCGGCTTGGATTATCTCACGCTTGAACGCTCGGCGGGCACTCTTTCGGGAGGTGAGGCGCAGCGAATCCGCCTTGCCACTCAGATTGGCTCTGGTCTTACGGGCGTTATGTACATTCTTGACGAGCCTTCAATCGGGCTTCATCAGCGCGACAACGAACGGCTCATTGAAACTCTGACTTATCTCCGCGATTTGAAGAACACGGTCATCGTGGTTGAGCATGATGAGCAGACTTTGCGCACGGCGGACTGGGTGGTTGACATTGGGCCTGGCGCAGGTGTTCACGGCGGAAATGTCATCGCTTCGGGAACGCCTGAGCAGGTTATGGAAGTAGCCGAAAGCATTACGGGGCAGTACCTCAAAGGCACGCTCTTTATGCCCGTACCCAAAACGCGCCGAAAAGGAAATGGAAATTTCATTTCAATAAAAGGTGTGCGTGAACACAATCTTAAAAATGTCAGCGTTGATATTCCGCTCGGCACTTTCACCTGCATTACGGGCGTTTCGGGTAGCGGAAAGTCCACGCTCTTGAGCGATGTGTTCTATCCTGTGGTCTCTAACGCGCTCATGCGAACGAACTACAAGGCGGGTGCTCACGATGAAATTACGGGAATTGAGCATATCGATAAAGTGATAAACATTGACCAGTCGCCGATTGGTCGTACGCCGCGAAGCAATCCTGTCACCTATGTGGGCGTGTTTGATTCTATCCGCGAGCTGTTCTCAACGCTTCCCGACTCAAAGGCGCGGGGCTACAAGAGCGGTCGGTTCAGCTTCAATGTGAAGGGCGGTCGCTGCGAGAACTGTCAGGGAGCGGGCACGATTACGATTGAGATGAACTTCCTGCCCGATGTGTTCATTCAGTGCGATGTGTGCCACGGACACCGCTTCAATCAGGAAACGCTCGATGTGCGATACAAGGGCAAGAACATTTCCGATGTGCTCGACATGACGATTGAAGAGGCGGCGGATTTTTTCAGTTCGATTCCGCATATTTCGCGGAAGCTGGAAACGCTCAAAAGCGTCGGCTTGGGCTACATTCAACTCGGTCAGAACGCGCTCACGCTTTCAGGCGGCGAGGCACAGCGCGTAAAGCTCGCCACGGAACTTGCCCGCCCCTCAACGGGGAAAACGCTCTACATCTTGGACGAGCCGACCACGGGCTTGCATTTTGCGGATGTCAAAGTCTTAATGGAAGTGATTCAGCGGCTTGTCGATAAAGGAAACTCTGTCGTGATGATTGAGCACAACCTCGATGTGATTTGCCAGGCAGACCACATCATCGACTTGGGCCCCGACGGTGGAAACAAAGGCGGTCAAATCGTAGATGTCGGCACACCCGAAGAACTCGCCGCTCGCTGGCACGAAACAGGCAGTTACACGGGAAAATTTGTTGAGGAGCAATTAGCTCACGCTCACAGAGAATAAAAATGTCACACGGATTCGATTTTGCTACGCAAAATCCACACTACTTTTTTAAAGAGATTCCGTAGAAATCTCGAATCCGTGTGACAATATAAAATAATGAAAAAGTTTTTTGCGCTTGCAGTTTTGATTTTCTCGCTTTTTGCGCTTCCGCTCTTTGCGGCGGATGGCGAAAAATCCGTGATTTCGATTGACCAGGCGCAGAAAGTCGAAAATACCAAAGACGCGGTTTCTGGCGAAGATTGCATCGTGCTTACGGGGAATGTCAAAATCTCCGTGTCGCGCGGAAGCACCAAGACCACCATTTCCGCCGAGCGAATCAACTACAACCGCGCAACTGAAATGCTCTACGCCGAGGGAAGCGTTTCACTGGAGCAGACGGGCGGAAGCGCGGGCGGCGAAACGATTACCGCTTCAAGCCTTTTATTCAACACAGCGACGCTCGAAGGCGTGTTCGACAACGGGCGGGCGGTGCAGACTTCAAGCGACGCAATCAATCTTCCTTCTGGCTCTACGCTCATCGTGGCTTCCGATGTGTTCGGGCGCGATTCGGGCGGAACGATTGCCTTTAAGTCGGGCGAGCTTACTTTCTGTGACGATGAAAACCCGCACTGGCGCATCAGAGCACGCAGAATCTGGCTTTTGCCAGGCGGCGAATTCGCCTTTTTGAGCGCGGTTTTGTATGTCGGGCACTTTCCGCTTCTCTATCTTCCTGCATTCTACTATCCAAAAGACGAACTCTTGTTCAACCCGGCTTTCGGCTATAGACGGCGAGAAGGCTACTACATCAATACCACGACCTATCTCTACGGACGCAAAGGAAGCGATGCAAAAAGCACTGCCGACATCAATGCAGAAAGCAGTTCCTCAAGTTCTTCAAGCGATGATGATGATAAAATTGATTTTTTCAGCTTTATGAACACAGGCTCAATGAAGGAGCAGCGGCGCGAAGGCTTGGTGTTGCACAATCTTGACGAAGATTATAAGGGCGACACCTCAAAATATTTCAAAGTGATGGCGGACTATTACGCAAATATGGGTGCAATGGTCGGGTTTGACGGAGTTTTTGCACCAAATTCAGTGATTACGAGTCTTACCACGAATCTTGAGCTCGGATTTTCAAACACGATTTTCAGGAATAATTCGGTGTATTTGCCTAAAAATGCTTCTGGTGATGTCTCGCGGGATAAGTCAAATTTTATGGGCTTTGAAATGCCGTTCCGCTATCAGGCAAATCTCAAATTCACGGTCGCAAAGCCGTTTTCGCTCACATTCAGCATGCCGATTTATTCAGACCCATTCTTTGATTTCGACTTCAATACGCGTGCCGAAACGATGGACTGGATTGATTTTGCGATGAGCGGCACTGATTCTTCGGGCGATGAAGTCACTGTTTCTGAAATTTCCTCATTTACATGGAGCATGAGCGGTTCATACACATTTAAAGTCCCTGAGATTTTAAATCCTTTTGTCACAACGCTTTCTCTTTCAAGTTTCAGTTCTTCAATCGTCTATTCTGCAAAAGCAAACGAAGAGCTTTCTTCCGATGATCGATACAAATCAGATTCATCCTGGGCAACCTACACGCCAGAACGCAAATTCTATTATCCGTCGCAGATTACGCCGTTCAAAGCAAGCGGACGAATTGCGGGAACATTGCTTCAAATCCCGAACAAAACGAGCACAAAAAAAGCAACGACGACCGTAACGATTAATCCGCCCGCAGATTTGGACACTTCAGAAAAATCAAACGATGCTAAAAAATCTGATGATGAAAAAACACAGGCAGATGATGGAAAAAATCCTGAGACTGCCGAAGAAGAGGAAGCCGAGCCGGTAATTGCTGAAAACTATCTTCCCGCGCTTAGTACGCCTTCGTTTTCAATTACTGCTCTCAACGGCGTTTCATACAATCTTGGATACAGCGTTGCGCCTGATTTTACCTCTCAGTTTACCTATTCTCCGTCGGTTCTAAAAACACCAGAAGATTTTGACTGGAACGATATGCAGTCGACCTACATTCAGATGAAGGCTCCTACCACGCTCACAAGCAAACTCGGCTACCGTGACAGCTTTGTTACGCTCACCGACACCTTTACCTTCAATCCGATTTATCAGTCGCACCCCTATTTAAAGATTACCGATACGACTTCTGAAGGCGGCTACACGGAAACATCTGCAAAATCGGTTGAAAAAGCAGACTATACGGCGCGAAAACTTGATGTAACCGATGTGAATGCACTCACGCTGAAACCGTTCTACTATACTGACCATTTTTCAGAAACTTCGCTTACATGGAACACAACGCTCAAAATGATTCGGACGGAATTTGTGGGTGATGCGGACAATCCTGAATGGGACTATCACCTTGCGGATGTCACCGATGAGGACAGTCTTACCGTTCATAATTTGAATTTTGTGTTTGGGATGAATGAATTCAACAAAAAAGTGTACCAGACTCTTTCTCTTACCACCACGCTTCCGCCGCAAGTTGATTCGTACACGGGCACGCTCACGCTCGGATTTCCGTATGTCACGCTTACGGCAGGGACGGGCATTCACCGAAAAAGCCAGGATGATGCCACTTGGATAAAAAATGACTTCACGCAGTCGCTTTCTCTCAGTCTGTTTTCGAGCAAACTAAAATTCACGCAAAGCTATGCCTACAATCTTGAGGAAGACTATCATTCATCGCTCAAATTCTCACTTTCTGGATTCAATTTGTCTGCTTCGTATACAGCTTCTTACACAGCACTGTATAAATTTGAAGAAACGGGATGGATTGCACAGACTGACAAAGAATTCCAACCATATCAGGCAAGCCTTTCATATTCAAGCGGAACGAAAACATTTAAACGCTGGAATGACAGAATTTCTTTTGCTCCCTCTCTTTCAACGAGCATCGTGTATGATTGTATTCGCCCTACGAGCAGTTATTTTAAATTTACGCCGGCTGTCACCTTTAAAGTGAATAATTTCCTTGACATAACTTTCAGCATGGAAACAAAAAACAGCGTAATCTACCGTTATTTCTGTAGCGAGGATAATTATAATGAATATTACAAAGGAAACGGCGAACGGAATATTTTCATCGATTTGCTGAATTCGTTCAGATTTGATGATGAAGAGAAGCGAAAAGAAAGTACATTCAAACTTCAGACTTTAAAACTTTCTGTCACCCATGATCTTGATGACTGGGATTTGAACTGCTCGTTCTCAATCACGCCGCGACTTCTGACAAGTTCATCGACTGGATTCGATGCAAGCAAAAACAAAGGCGGCTCGTACTACGACTTCAGCCCGTATTTTTCAATCAGCGTGGCATGGCGACCCTTAGCCAGCATGAAGACGCAGATTGTCGATGAGTATGGCGAGTGGGAGTTAAATCCTTAGCAAATATGAATTGTTGTTTAAATGAGTAAATTATAATTACTATACATATTTTAAATGAGTTTCTTGATTGTAAAATGTCTGAAAAGTCTGAATTTTCCTAAAATATGTCTAATAACGACTTTTCTGTGTTCGTTAAATTCCGATTATTAAGTAAGTAGCAAAAAGTAAAATAAATGCCGCTTGATTTCATAAAGGTGTGAAAACTTTTATATGAGAGAGGTATAAAGGCGTGTGCTTTGTTTGTTCTGGTCGCAGCCGAAATGCATTTAAAATTCTGTTCCAGAAAATTTCTGATACACGGGATGGATTTGTTTTTTATGACACGGGATTGTCGCTTTTAAAAGGCCTGTCGTCCTGTAATTCCTCTGATACGCTGATTATGTTGGATTATGATTTGTACAAGGGATTTTCTGATTTTATTTTTGATTTTTTGAGGGTGAAGCAACTGAAAATCCCCATGATTTTGATTGGAAATCCGTTGCGGGATGCCCGAAATTCTCCAGAGCGATGGATTTGTGAAAATGAATTGCAGTACGATGTTCAGACTCTTCATACATTACAGCCACTTCTGAAAAAGATAAGCTGTCAGTTTGAGACCGAAGAAATCCAATCTTTGTTCAAAAATATCTGTCCTGTTTCTGAAAATTCGCCTCCTACATTGCTAAAAACCGAGAGTGAAAAAATAAATCCTGTGGAAATGCTCAGACGAAGCGTTGACCTTCCGCCGAGTATTTTTCATATTTTTTCGTATTTTTACAAAAATCGTCGTCGTGAAGTTTCGCTCATTGAAATAGAAAACTTGCTTGCCTTAAAATCAGACTCATCGGTAGTGAGAAAAAATTCTGCCTATTCGTACATTTCAAGATTACGGAAATACATGGAAAACTCCGCAACCTGCACTTTCCGCCTCATCAGAACTCAAAAAGGCTTCTATCAGTTAGTGCCGAAATAGTTAAAAGTGAGCAGTGAGCAATTAGAAGTTTTTTAATTGCACACTGCACGCTTCTAACTGCTAACTTACTTTATTCTCGCCTTAATGAATTCCATTTTTAGGTTTTTCATCGCTTCGGTGAGCGAGACTTTGTAGATGTGCGGGTTCAAAATGCGCTTGTATGAGCCGTCGAAGCTTTCAAGCTGTTTTTGCATGGTCTCGCGAGCCTTGCGAAGCACCTCCGCTTCGGTGATTTTCTCGCCCACGCGCTTTCCGTCTGCAACGACCTTTTTGAGCATCGGTTCGACCTTGCTTGCCTTGAATGTGAACTGGCGGTAATCGATCATCGTGTGGTAGTAGCGGTATTCCGTACCCGCTTCAATTTTTTCGTCTTCAAGCGCGATGATGTCAGCCTTTGCGTTTCCCTCTGCGTCGTAGAGACGGTACACATTCTTGATTCCGGGATTCGTGTTTTTTTCGGGATTGTCGCTGAATTTCATCGCGGCAATCATTTTGTCGCTCGTTTCGTCATGGCGCGCGCCCAATTTGTACACGCCCGTAAAGCTTGCCTCATTTCCGCCCGTGACCATGTGCGTGCCCACGCCCCAAGAGTTAATCGGCGTGTCCTGCTGCACGAGCGTTTCGATGATTTCTTCGGTAAGCTCGTTTGAGACGCAGATTTTTGCCTGCGGGAAGCCCGCTTTGTCGAGTTCCTTTCGCACTTCGCGCGTTAAATAAGAAATGTCGCCCGAGTCAAGGCGCACGCCGAAGTTGTAGCCCTTTTCAACAAGCTCGCGCCCTGCGATAATCGCATTCTTGATTCCCGATCGGAGCGTGTCGTAAGTGTCAATCAAAAAGACCGCGTTCGTGGGGTAAATCTGTGCGTAGGCTCGGAATGCCTCAAGCTCGCTCGGAAATGCCATAATCCAAGAGTGCGCCATCGTTCCCATGACGGGAATTCCGTAAATTTTTCCTGCCAACGTGTTGCTCGTTCCCGCCGCACCGCCGATAAATGCCGCCCGGGTCGCGCTCATGCCGCCGTCAGGACCTTGTGCACGGCGCAAACCGAATTCCATGATGCCGCCTTTCTTGCTCGCAAGCCATACCCGCGCCGTTTTGGTGGCGATGAGACTCTGGAAGTTGATGATGTTTAAAATAAGCCCCTCGACAATCTGCGCCTCAATCAAATTCGCGTGAATCCGCACAATCGGTTCTTGTGGGAAGATAATCGAGCCTTCCTCAAACGCGTACATATCGCCCGTGAAGCGAAAATCCTTCAAAAATTCCAAGAATCCTTCTTCAAAAATGTTCTGGCTTCTCAAATACGCGATGTCGTCCTCGCCGAACGTGAAGTCCGTAATCGCGTCAATCAGGTTCTCAAGACCCGCGAACACAGAAAATCCGCCGTTGAACGGTTGCCGCCTGAAAAACATGTCGAATACGACCGCATGGTTCATGTTGTTTTTCCAGTAGCCCTGAGCCATCGTCAGCTCGTAGAAGTCGGTGAAAAGCGCGTTGTTCGTAATCACGCTCTTTTGTGGTTCTGCCATAAAATGTACCTCTTGCAAATTGAAAGTTGAAAACGGAAAAGTGAAAGATGTGTTCTCCAGCGTTTACCGACTTCATAAGCGATAAAAACCGACATCTAAAAATATTCTATAGTATTTTGGAAAAAGTATCTATGTAAATTTTCTTTCAAATTCCCCTTTTGTTACATTGAGTAAAGTTTAAAAATCATCTATACTTTTACGCAAATTCTATCTTTAAGAAATCATATCCGTTGGAGGAATTATGACAATCGCTGAAATGCTGAACCAGAGTATTATCCTTACTCTGCTTGGTATGTGTGTTGTTTTCAGCTTCCTTGTCATCATGATTATCTGTATGAACGGGCTTCGTGTGTTCGTTCATGCCGCTGGTCTTGACAAAGAAGAACCGAAAGCAGATGTTGCGGCACCAAGTGCGCCCGCAGTTGACCAAAATGCAATCGTTGCCGCAATCGCAACGGCTTTGCACGAAAAAAACTAAAAGGGGATAAAAAATGGCTAAGAAAATTGGTATTTCTGAACTTGTTTTGCGTGATGCTACCCAGTCTCTTCACGCTACTCGTATGACTTTGGCGGATATGCTGCCAATCGCTCCGAAACTTGACAAAATCGGCTACTGGGCTGCCGAAGCGTGGGGCGGAGCTACTTACGATTCTTGTATCCGCTTCTTGAACGAAGACCCGTGGGAACGCCTTCGCAAACTCCACGCGGCAATGCCGAACACAAAAATCATGATGCTCCTTCGCGGTCAGAACCTCTTGGGTTACCGCCACTATGCTGATGATGTCGTTGATAAATTCGTTGAGTACGCTTCAAAGAACGGCGTTGATGTATTCCGAATCTTCGACGCTTGTAACGACCCGCGAAACCTTGAACGCGCTACAAAAGCGGCAAAGGCTACGGGAAAGCATGTTCAGATGGCTATCAGCTATGCCACAACTCCATATCACACAAAAGAAATCTATGCTGACTTGGCAAAAACCTACGCTGACTTCGGCGCAGACTCAATCTGTATCAAAGATATGTCTGGTCTTTTGAAGCCGTTTGAAGCGTATGACCTCGTTAAGGCAATCAAATCAAAGGTTGACTTGCCAGTTGAAATCCACTCACACGCAACAACAGGTCTTTCAGTTGCGACTTTGTTGAAAGCGGCTGAGGCTGGTGCAGATGTTCTCGACACCGCAATTTCTGCAATGGCTATGGGAACTTCTCACTCACCAACAGAAACAGTCGTTGAAATGCTCAAAGGAAGCGAATTCGACACTGGTCTTGACATTTCTGCTCTCCTTGAAATTGCCGCATATTTCCGCGACATCCGAAAGCACTACGCTTCACTCGAATCAAAATTCTTGGGCGCAGATACTCGAATCCTTAAATCACAGGTTCCGGGCGGAATGCTTTCAAACCTCGAATCACAGTTGAAGCAGCAGGGAGCTTCAGACAAAATCGACCAGGTTTTGGCAGAACTTCCGCTCGTTCAGAAAGATGTCGGCTATGTTCCGCTCGTTACCCCAACATCACAAATCGTTGGTACTCAGGCGGTCTTCAATGTTCTCTTCGGTCGCTACGAGCGCATGACTGGTGAATTCTGTGACCTTCTCACAGGTAAATACGGTAAAGTTCCTGCTGAACCAAACAAAGACCTCGTTAAGAAGGCTCTTGAACAGAACAAAATGGAAGAAGCCATCACATGCCGACCGGCAGACAAAATCGAGCCGGAATGGGACAAAATGGTCGAAGAAGCAAAGGCAAACGGCGGAAACGGCTCTGTTGAAGATGTCCTCACGTACGCTATGTTCCCGAAAGTTGCAACCAAATTCTTCGAGACTCGCGCAAACGGCCCTGTCGATGCCGAAAAAACATTTGGTCTCAAAGAAACACCAAAAGCGGCTTCTTCTGGAAATGGCTCATACACAGTCACAGTCAACGGTCAGAGCTACAGCGTTCAGTCAAATGGCGACACTGTTACCGTTAATGGCACTCCGTACACTGTCACATTCGGTGCGGCATCAGCAGCTCCTCAGGCAGCGGCTCCCGTTGCAGTCGGCGGCGTTGATGTAAAAGCTCCTGTTGCAGGAACACTTCTCAAACAGTGCTTTGCAAACGGCACAAAAGTTTCAAAAGGTCAGACAATCATCATCATCGAATCAATGAAGATGGAATTGGAAGTAAAGGCTTCTGATGACGGCACAATCACATATTCAGTTCCGACAGGCACTCAGATTACCGCGGGTCAGGTTCTCGCTTCTATCGGCGGGGTCGTTCAGGCGGCTCCCGCTCCTCAGGCAAGCCCTGCACCTGCGGCAGCTCCAGTAGCGGCAACACCAGCTGGCGGAAAACCTGTCAACGCTCCAGTTGCGGGTACTTTGCTTAAATATGCAGTTGCTGAGGGTGCTTCTGTTCAAGCTGACACAACGGTCGTTATCATCGAATCAATGAAGATGGAACTTGAAATCAAGGCGGGTGCGGCAGGTAAAATCCACTTCACCGCTCCGACAGGTTCACAGGTAACTGCTGGTCAGGCTGTTGCTTCTGTTCAGTAAGAGGTTTTGCAGAAATGATTGATTTGAACAATACGTTTAAGAAAAAGGTGCTCGGCGTAACGCTCGCTATCACGGCGATTGCGTTCGTGTTGAGCACAGGCTCAAAAGTGCTCGCTCAGACGGCAGACGCTTCTTCTGAAACTGTTGCTGAAGTTGAAGCGGACACTCCTGTTGCAATCGGAGATGCTATTGCAGAAGAAATCCTTCTCACTGGCACAAACGAATCTGCTCCTGCTTCAAATGGTCACGGTCTTAACCGCGTCATCAAAGGAACAGAAAAGTGGGGCGAAGAGCACAACATCAACCCGCTCAAATTCGTTCAGAATATCGGTAAATCAACTGGTATCTATCAGATGATGAATCAAAAGAAAGTTGCGCCAAAAGCCGAATTCAAAGAGCCTGTAAAAGAAGCTCTTGAAAAAGACTGGGGAACGGCTCCTGGCTGGCAGTCACTCATCATGATTGCAGTCGGCTTCCTTATCGTCTATCTTGCGGTAGGCAAAGGATTTGAGCCGCTTCTTTTGATTCCAATCGGATTCGGTACGATTCTCGTCAACATCGTTGGCGCGAACATGGGCGAATTGCCAGACGGTATGCTCGCGATTATCTATCACGCTGGCGTTGGCAACGAGTTCTTCCCGATGCTCATCTTCATGGGTATCGGTGCAATGACTGACTTCGGTCCTCTTATCGCTAACCCAAAAACGGCTATCCTCGGTGGTGCTGCTCAGTTCGGCGTATTCTTCACGCTTTTTGGTGTTGCAGTTATGAACCTCTTCGGTCTCAACTACAACATCATGCAGGCGTGTGCAATCGGTATCATCGGTGGCGCAGACGGCCCGACATCAATCTATGTTTCTGGAAAACTTGCTCCAGAGTTGATGGGCGTTATCGCGGTCGCGGCGTACTCATACATGGCTCTCGTTCCGATGATTCAGCCGCCGATTATGAAGCTCCTTACTTCTAAAAAAGAGCGACTTATCAAAATGCCGAACCCTCGCGCTGTTCCGCGCATGGAAAAGGTTTTGTTCCCGCTCATGCTTTTGATTCTTACGATTCTCTTGTTGCCGCCTGCCGCTCCGCTCATCGGTATGCTCGCGTTCGGTAACTTCGTAAAAGAATCTGGCGCGGCAACCCGACTTTCTAAGACAATGGAAAACGAGCTTATGAACATCGTTTCAATCGTTCTTTCATTGGGCGTTGGCTCACAGATGACCCCGGAGAAAATCATCAAGGGTGAATCAGTCGGTATCATCGTGCTTGGTTTGGTTGCATTCGCAGTCGCTACGGCGGGCGGTTTGCTCATGGCAAAACTCATGAATGTGTTCTTGCCGAAAGACAAAAAAATCAATCCACTCATCGGTTCTGCTGGCGTTTCAGCCGTTCCAATGGCAGCTCGCGTTGCAAACAAAGTCGGTCAGGCGGAAGATCCTTCAAACTTCCTCTTGATGAACGCAATGGGTCCGAACGTCGCAGGCGTTATCGGTACCGCAATGGCAGCTGGTGTCTTCATCGCCACCTACGGTGGTCTCCGATAAGTGAGCAATGAGCAGTTAGCAATGAGCAGTTGCGTTCTACGACGACTGAAATTGCTAACTGCACACTGCAAACTGCTAACTTTACTTGCTATGAAATCACGCTTTCTGCACTTTATTCTTGCTTTTCTTCTCTTGGTCTCGGCTCCGCTGGGGGCGGGGGTGCAGACGGCGGTGGTTACTTCTTCTGATGACTTAACGGTCGTCACGGTTCATTCTTCGGCACAGGAAATCACGCCTGTGCTGGTGACTGAATCAAAACCAATTGAGCGAACGATTGTCCGCTCACAAAAAAAGTCAGCCTCTTCACAGGAATTCAATCACGAGTCTTTCTGCGCCCTCGCTCACTTTTCTTTTTCTTCCCCATCTTTTGTAGCAAGCTCGATTCCTTCTTCACGAGTTTTCTTGCTCCCCAAATCCCTTCAAACAGTAATTTTCCTCCAAACTCTATTGTAAATAAAAAGCCCAACATGACAATAAATATTAAAAGCTTTTACTGTCAGTGATTGCAAAAACAGGCGGAAGCGAGGTTGTGGCAAAAACTCGCTTTGAAGAGCGAAGCGCCCCATAGGGCTTCAACCGCGAGTTTTCTGACACGTTCTCGCTGGGAGCCTGTTTTTGTGTTCGCAACTAAGATGCATTTTATTTTCATTTTTCTCATTTTGGAGTTTTTATGGCTGGTGCTATCGTATTGATTGCTATCTTTGTCGTGACGACGGTGTGTTGCATCATTTTCTTCAGATAAACGACAAGGATTGGAACTTTTATGAAAACATTTTTCTCCGCTCAAAAATTGTCGGAGAGTGGTGACGATGTGTTCGGTGCGCTCATTGATTTGATTGACTCAAAATATGTCAGCGACAAATCCCAGATTTTGCGGGATATTGCGCTCAGAAAAAATGTGATTCACGAATCAGACGCGGAAAAGAAATTCATCTCGTATGGCGATGTTCATGTTCACACGGTGCGCACGAGCGGAATCAAAGAATTCTGCCTTTCCTGCGCACAAATGAGCGACGGGCATGTCGAAATAGTTCTTCTTTGGAACGACATTTCCGAGCACATACTGGGAAAACTTGCCGAACTGACCAAATTTTTGGAAGCTTCGGCAAATCAGAATTTTTCGTGCGAGCACATTCTTTATGAACTTAAAAAACTGTGAGGTATTCTATGTTATTTGGACTTATGGCTATTGTGTTGATTGTTGTTTCAGCTGTTATCTTTTCGATTCTTGGAGTTGCCGTAGATAATCTTGGCAACAAGTGCATCGAACTGATTGATAGAAAAAGAAACTAGGAATCAGAAATCAGAAGGCAGAAATCAGTATCTGTATTCTGTATTTCTCTCTTCTGATTTCTCTTTTACTCTAAAGTGCTGTCGTAGATTCGGCATCCTGCTTTTCCTGCATTTTTTACTGCGTACAGTGCTTTGTCTGCCTGTTTGTACAGTTCTTCTGAATATCCAGTTGCAGAATATGCCATGCCTACGCTGATGGAAACATCGGTAATTCCGTTGATTTTTGAAAGCCGTTCGTTTACATAATTGATTTTTTCGGAAATAATCTTAAATCCTTCTGGCTTGAAATCCGCAAGCACTACGGCAAATTCATCTCCGCCGATTCGGGCAACATAGTCACCGTCTCGGAATGTCTCTTTTAAAATAGAGGCGAGCGTTTTGAGTGCCGTATCGCCACCCGTGTGCCCGTAGGTGTCATTGATTTGCTTGAAATTGTCCAAATCGATAAGCAGAAGTGCGATTCGCCGCCTTTGTTCGCTTGAAGTTTTGCAAATTTGCTCATATGCGCGACGGTTTAAAATATCGGTGAGCGCATCGTATTCTGCATTTTTGAGCAATTTTTTTGTTTTTCTGGCCCCGATTTCATATATTTCGTTGTATGACTGAGTGACTTTCTTAAAATCCCTAAGACCGATGGTGCTCAGAATGTTGACGATAAGGAGCGCGAGAATTAAAATCCTGAGCCGATCAAGGCTTTGCCCCAATTTGTCGGCATTTTCGCTCAACTCTTTTTTAATATCTTCTGAAATCGCGTTGACGGTAATGTTGCAGTTTTCGTTAATGCGCAATTTATAAATGAGAAACCCGTTGCCAAATACACTTTTTATGGCTATATTCTGCATTTCTTCTTTGGAAAGATTTTTGTCGCTTTCTTTTAGTTCGATTTCTCTGAGCCGCTCAGGCATTTCTTCTTTTAAAATGCCCGATTTTCCCATGAATTCGTAGCCAAGCCGCATGGCATAGAGCTCCATTTGCGTGATGCTTTCTGCCTGAGTGATTGCGATTGCGAGCCGTTGCAGAGCCAAGTCTTTGTCGGAGCAGACTTTTTGCAGGTTTTCCAGTGCGTTTTTCTGAGAATTGGTGTTTTCGATTTCTTCAAGATATGCCAGCGCAAAGCGTTCGTCTTGGTTTATGATAAAAAGGCGGACAAGTTCTGTAAGATCATTTGCCCCTGACTTTATTTTTTCTGAAGTTTGCTCGCAGATGATAAAACGGGTGAGAGAGGCTTTGAGCGCATTGAAGCGGGTGTTTATTGAAAATGAAATGAAAATGATGAGACAAAAAATAATGATTGTGACTATGATAAGAGATGAGCTGAGTAGCGCGATTCCAGAGTCTTTCGATTTTTTGTTCTTTTTAGCTGATTCAACACTCATTTTCTTTTCCTTAGCATACAATTATATGCGAAAAATGCTTGTTTAGCAATGAAAAATTATAGTGCATCGAATTCTATGTCGATTTGGTCAAAACCGGCGGCATACAGCATGGCTTCGATTATTTTTACGGCCTGTGCTTCGGCTTCTTCTAAAAATCCTGTCTCAAGAATTTCTGCGGAAGCTGTCTCTTGGTTGAAATGAATTTCTTCGAAAATTTCTTTGATTGAGATTGCGACGAAAATGCTTTTGCCTTCATCAAAAATCTCGATGTTTGAGATGTCGTTTGAAAGAATTTCGACCTTTGGCAGCGTGATTTTTACGGCCTTCCCGCGATTGTAGACACTGATTTTTGATTTTGTGATGTCTGAAATGCCGGCTTTGATAGTGCCTGTGTATTTGATGATGCTGAATGTCTTTGCAAAGCCTGCGATTCTTGTTTTTTTGATTGAGATGATGTCCGAGTAGGTGTTTTTTGCCGTGACGAGCTGTGAGCATCGCTCTAACTCACGGAAGACAAGTGCCGAGCTTTTTTCGGTTTTGACTTCTCCGAGCTTTTGCCAGCCGAATCTGCTGCCAAAGAACAAGGCTGCAAGCAGAGCTGAAATAATGATAATTTTGAGAAGAATTTTATTGAAAAGTTTCGAGAGAGCCGTAATCATCTTTAAAAATATTTTACTATATTGTAAACTATTTTTCTATGGGAAATCAGGTAGCACTTTCACAATCAGAAGTAGATAAGCTTTTAGGCATAAAAACAAATTCTCACGACGAGCCCAAAAAAGAAAAAAAACAGTATAAGGTCACGGAATTCCTTTCGGCAGAACAGATCGAAGAAATTCGTGCAATCTGCAAGAATGTTTATAAGCATTTTAAACTTGATTTGCGTGCAAAATTCGGCGAGCCTAAAATCCGAAAACTCACGCTTACTGCGCTTGAGCAAATCAACATCAATGAATTTTTTGACACTGTTTCCGAAAATGATTTTCTGTACGAAGTACGCTTCGGAACGATGTGCGCATTCGTCAAACTGGATTCATTTTTGTTCGGTGCGCTCTCTGGTATGGCAATCGACACAAAGCACAAAATCAACTTCTTCCAGAGCGAAGTTCTCAAAGAATTCGTCGTGCAGTTTTTGGGCAGTTCGTTCGCCCGTCAGTTTACGCAAAAATCGGAGCCGCTTGTTACTTCTCTCTTTGGGCAAGATAAAAAGCCGTTCTGCACTGGCAAAACAGGTTTGTGTCTCACCATCAACTGGAACGAAAATTTGCGCTCATTCGGAATCGAAAAAATCTTCCTCACGCAAGATTTAATCAAAGACTTGCGGGCTGTCAGTTTGTAGCCCATTAGAATAGTTTTTGCGTTTCGTGTATAATTGATTCATGGCTCTCCTCAAAAAAATCACTTCCGGGCTTGAGCGCCGGTATATTGTCTTTACGATTCTTTCACCGCTTTTTATGTTCGGCGAAGTGCTCATGGAAACAACGATTCCGCTCGTTATGGCACGGCTTGTTGATATTGGAATCAAAAATGCCGATCAGGCCTTTGTTGTTCGGAACGGCCTTTTGATGGTGGCAATGGCTTCGTTCTCGCTTTTTTGCGGAGTGATGTGCGGCCGTATTTCTTCGCTTGCGGCATTCGGTTTTTCAAAAAATCTTCGCAAAAAACTTTTTTCTCATGTCCAGGATTTTTCATTTTCAAATATGGAGCATTTTGGCACAGATTCACTCGTTACGCGCCTTACCACCGATGTCACCAATGTGCAGAATATGTACCAGAATGTGATTCGCACTGCCGTCCGTTCGCCCATTATGATGATTTTTGGCTGTACTATGGCATTTTCGATTAACTCACGGCTCGCGCTTATTTTTTTGATTGTCATTCCTGTTCTTGCCGCCGTTTTGATTTCAATCGTGCTTATCGTGTATCCCCGTTTTAAAAAAATGCTTGAAAAATACGACCATTTAAATCGCATTGTTCAGGAGAATCTGATTGCAATCCGCGTGGTAAAATCATTTGTGCGTGGAGAGCACGAAAACGCCAAATTCGACGCGATTGCAGAAGACTTGCAAAAAACACAGGTGGGTGCTGAAAAAATCGTTATCCTTAACATGCCGATTATGCAGCTCATGATTTATGCCTGTATTGTAAGCGCACTGTGGTTCGGCGGAAATATGGTCATCGTCGGGAACATGCTTCCCGGCGAGCTTATCAGTTTTATTTCCTATGTCACGCAGATTTTGATGTCGCTCATGATGCTCTCGCGGCTTTTCGTTATGTTCATGCTCAGCCGCACATCACTTTCAAGAATCATGGAAGTGCTGGACGAGAAAATAGAAATTGAAAACGGAAAATTGAAAATTGAAAATACAAAGGGGGAAGTCTCCCCCGCGCTTCAACCGCCTGTGGCGTTTTCCGCTACCCCCTCTGCGGGGACACCCCGCAACGCCCCGTGTGACATTGACTTCCAGCATGTCAGTTTTTCTTACGACAAAAAAATGGAACATGCGGTGCTTTCGGGTATTTCGCTTTCGATTCCGCAGGGCTCTACGGTCGGAATTTTGGGCGGAACAGGAAGTTCCAAGTCTACGCTCGTGCAGCTTATTCCTCGATTGTACGAAGTGACGGACGGTGCGCTTTTGGTCGGCGGAAAAGATGTCCGCGAATGGAATGTAACGGAACTGCGGCAAAAAATCGGCTTCGTTTTGCAAAAGAATGTGCTGTTTTCTGGCTCGATCAAAGAAAATCTCCGCTGGGGAAACGAAAATGCGACGGACGAAGAGCTTGTCGAAGCATGCAAGGCAAGTGCCGCGCACGATTTTATCATGTCATTCCCCAATGGCTACGATACGATTCTGGAGCAGGGGGGTGCAAACTTGTCCGGCGGGCAAAAGCAACGGCTCTGTATTGCACGCGCGCTCGTCAAAAAAGCCGAGATTTTGATTCTTGATGACTCAACGAGCGCAGTCGATACGGCGACGGATTTACGAATCAGAAACGCGCTCCGCACATTTTTGCCTGATACGACAAAACTGATTATCGCGCAGCGAATTGCTTCCGTGCAGGACGCGGATAGTATCATTGTTCTGGACGGCGGAAAAATCAACGGCATCGGGACGCATGATGAGTTGATGAGTAACAATCAAATCTATCGCGAAGTATATGAAAGCCAGATGAGCGAAAACTAAGGCTCTGCATGCACTGGTATTTCAATGGTAAAGCATGAACCGCTTCCCAGTTCTGAATCAACGCTGATACGCCACCCGTGCGCTTTTACGATAGTCATAACGGTGGCTAAGCCGATTCCCATGCCTTCCTCGCGCCGTGAAGAACTTGTCCGGTAGAACATGTCGAAAATCTTTTCTATATCGTCTTTTTTGATGCCGATTCCTGAGTCTTTGATTTTAAAGAGAATTGCTTCGCCTTCATCCGAGCCGATTTTGCTCACGCTGATTTCAATCGAGTCATTTTCAGCGGTGTAGCGCAGTGCGTTTGAAAAAAGATTCTCCAGTGTTCGCTGAACGAGTTCCTTGTCGAACGGAATTTCAATTGTTTCGCCCACATCGATGTGCGCGGTGACATTTCGCTTGAAAATGCCGCCCGTCGTGACCGCTCCTTCCGCAAATTCCTTGAAAACGGGTACGATATTTTGTTTTTTAAGCTGCTGCATCCAATCGGTCTGGTTTAATTTTACGAAATTGATGAGCGTGTTTATCATCGTCTCTAGCTGCTCTGTCTTTGTGCTGATGATTTCGAGCGATTTTTTTGTTTCTTTGGGCGTGTCATAGAATCCTTCAGTCATCGCCTCAGTGTAGCCTTTGATGACGGCGACTGGCGTGCGCAAGTCGTGGCTGATTCCCATGATGAATTTAGTGCGCCGCTCGGCATTGTCTTTGAGTGCAAGGCGCATTTTGTCGAGGTTTTCAGTGAGCGAGGTGATTTCATTGTCACTTTTTGTGTTTTTTACTGATTCGAGCTTTACATCAAGCTCACCGTTTGCGATTTTCTGCGTATTTTTGTTAAGAATCGTGATTGATTTTGAAATTGTGTTTGAAAGGCTGACGATGAGAATAATAGAAAAAACTTCAAATAGCGAGATGAAAAAGAGCGCGACCCGAAGCGATTTCTCAAAGAATCCGTTTTTTCTGGCATGCTGCGTGTCCCTGCTGATTCTGCTGATAAAAATGATATCCACTTCGCTTTCCAGTTGCGGGGAAACGAGCTGGTAAAAATAGCCGTCGCTCGTTTCGTTCATGTATTGAAATAAATCTGTCTCAGCGATGAAAGCCAAGCCTTCAAATTCGGGAATCGTATTCGCAAGGATTTCATTGACTTCACCAAAATCAGCAAGAATGATGAATTCCACATTGGGTGGGAGCGTATGCAAAAGCTGTTTAAAAACATTGATGTCGCGCTTTGAGAGCGGATAGTCACCAAGCTGGCGCACCTGCTTGTAGCCGCCGAACAGTATTCGTTCTGGACGGGTGAGGTAATGGTAGGTGGGAAGGGCAAGCGCTGCCAGAATGGGGACTAAAATGACCCCAATCAGAAAAATGCGCAGCTGAGTTTTAATTTTCAAAGAGGTACCCCATGCCGAACACGGTTTTTATAAAGTGCGGGTCCGCTGGATTTGCTTCGATTTTTTTGCGAAGTCGCTGAATATAGACCGCCACCGCCGTAACATCGCCGAATTCCGTGCCCCAGACATCTTTGTAGATTTTTTCGGGGCTGAGCTGCTCCCGTTCATGCTTTGTGAGGTATTCGAGCACTTTGTATTCTTTGTTTGAGAGCGGAATTTTTTCGCTGCCTTTTTTGAGCACGCAGGAATTTAAAAGCAGTTTGTAATCACCGAACGCATAGAATTCTTCTGCGGCATCAGAAATTTCGGAAGTGCGGCGCAGATTTGCCTTTACTTTTGCCACGAGCACGCGCGGGGAAAACGGCTTGGTGACGAATTCGTCCGCTCCCAAGCCAAGCCCTTCGATAATATCCTCATCGCCGTCGCGAGCCGAGGAAATGATGACGGGAATCGTGTTGTTGTATTCTTCACGGAATTTTTTAAGAAAATCAAATCCGCTCATGCCGGGAAGATTTAAATCAAGGATAACAAGGTTTGGAACATCTGTCTTTAGCGTTTCGAGCGCGGCTTCGGCATTTAATGCCTTTGTAACGCTCATGCCTTCTTTTTCAAGGTACATCGAAATCAAATCTGACATTTCAGGAACATCTTCAATAACAAGAATCTTTGTGCTCATGGTGCATTCTCCCAAAACTCTCTGCTTTAAAAGTAACTAAACAATAAAAAAAACGCAATCAAAAAAAGAGAATCTAATAAAAATTTATATTTTTCCGATAATGAGAGGGGAGAAGTGAGAAGAACTGTGCTTCTCATAAAAAAGTTCTTTAAATATTAAATCATTTGTTGTATAATTGGTGATATTTAAAGTCTTTTTTCTTGCAGGGTGGGGGGCATATGATTCCTGTAACAAAACTAGACGGCACTACCTACTGGATAAATCCGCACATGATTGAAAGCATGGAGCAGAATCCTGATCTTACGGTCACATTCTTTTCAGGCAAAAAAATCGTGGTTAAGGATAAGCCCCAGGAAGTAATCGACCGAATTGTCTCGTATCGGAGACAGATCGGTATCAATGCCATTGAAATATAAAAACGCATATAATTAGGAAATTGTAGGAGCAGAATTATGGATATAGCTACAATAATTGGTCTTGTCGGCGGTACTGTTGCCATCGGTCTTGGTGTCGTCACTTCGGGTGGTTCTATCGGTGGTATCGTCGATATTCCGTCTGTATTCGTTACGGTCGGTGGTTCGTACGCTGCATTGTTCATCGTCGCACCGCTCAAACAGGCACTCGGCTTGTTCAAAATTATGGGCCGTGCATTAAAGGTTCACGACTACGGCGAAAAAACGCTGATTCAGAACATGGTCGCCCTTTCCGAAAAAGCCCGCCGTGAAGGTATTCTTGCCCTTGAAGAAGGTCTTGACGATTTGGACAGCCCCTTTATGAAAGAAGGCCTGCGTATGGTGGTCGACGGCACTGACGGAAATGTTATCCGCACGATTATGGAAAACGAGATGAGCGCGGCAGAAGCCCGCCACATGTCATGGATTGGCGTTATCAACGCGTGGGCAGGTTACGGTCCTGGTTTCGGTATGTTGGGTACGGTCATCGGTCTTATTGGTATGTTGAACAACTTGGAAGATAAAAGCTCGCTCGGTCCGAACATGGCTGTCGCTTTGATTACGACATTGTACGGTTCTATGCTCGCTAACTGGTTGGTCGCTCCGTTCGCAAACAAACTTTCTGCTCAGAATGCTGCCGAAATGTCCACAATGGAAATGATTATCGAAGGTGTTCTTTCTATTCAGGCTGGTGACAACCCGCGTATCCTTGCGCTCAAGCTCCTTACCTATCTTGATCCAAAAACGCGCAAGATTATCGAACCGGATGTCCTTAAAGACTAATTTTTCTCAAAAAGGCTTAGAATAATGGCAAAAAAAGAAAAAAAAGAACCAGATAAACCGTCAACCGCCTGGCAAGGTACCTACGGTGACATGATTACATTGATGCTCTGCTTCTTCGTCATGTTGTACGATCCGTCTGAGGTCGATACGGCGGCTTTGGCGCAGATTCAGGAGTCATTGCAGATTACCACTGAGTCAATCGAAGCTCCTGTTACGAGCGGCGGTCAGTCGCTTGCGCAAGGAAAACTGGCGGATTTAGGAAACAATATTTCGGCTCTTCCATCTGCTGAACAAGGAAAATCTCTTTCTGTTGCCAAAAAAAAGGCGGTCAGTCTCTTTGCGCCCGAAGTAAAATCCGCAAAAATCACGCTTTCAAGCGATGAGCGTGGGCTTGTCATCTCGCTTGCCTCAGATGTGTTCTTTGAAGAAGGCAGCGCGAATCTCGAAATTGAAGGAACGAGAGATATTCTTCTCAAATTATCAAAATTTTTTCAAGATTCAGAGCTAAAAAACCGAAGATTTAGAATAGAGGGGCATACGGATAGCACGGCTGTCACTTCTCATGTCGATGAGAACGGCAACACTGTTGGTTTCCCGTCAAATTGGGAGCTTTCAGCGGCTCGTGCTGCGAATGTGCTTCACTATTTGTCAGATTTCGGAGTGGATGAAAAAAAGTTTTCAATCGCTGGCTATGCTGACACACGACCGATGTTTTCTAACGAAACAAAAGAAGGTCAGGCGTACAATCGTCGCGTTGACATCATCATTTTGGATGACGGTCATTTCTAATATTGGGATAAGGAGTTTTTTATGGCTGATGAAGATGAAGGTTTGGGATTAGATGAAGGTGGTGATGCAGGTGCTGCTCCTTCAAAAGGCGGAAAGGGGCTTCTTATTCCAGGACTTTTAAAATGGGTCGCAATCGGTTTGGCGGCAATTATTTTGATTGTCACTGTTGTTGTCATCACAATGAAGGTTGTTGGCGGCAATAACACGGGAACAGGAACTGCCATTCCGATGACAGAAGAATACACGGCATCAAAGGAAATCCTTGACTGGTACACCTCTCTTGGATTGATTCAGACACGCACAATGGAAGAGAATCCTGCTTCTGTCCGCGTCGATGTTGTTTTGGGCTACAAAAAGGAAGACAAGGCAACTTCAACAGAAATCACACAAAGAACTGTTGAACTTAAAGACTTTTTGCGCCGATATTTTACACAGAAGACGGCTGCAGAACTCAAGCCTCAGAACGAAGAAAATCTTAAGATTGAGATTCGTAATGCAATCAACGATACGATTTTGAGTTCTTCAAAAATCAAAGATGTCCGCTTTATGCAGATGGATGTAATCCAGTCTAACTAAAACGGTTCGCTCTAAAGCGCATAAAAAGGTGGGAAAGGCATGAACGAGGTTCTGTCACAAGATGAAATTGACCAATTGCTACAAGCCATCAGCTCAGGAGATTCTGGGGCGGATGATTTTAAGCCGGTCAGTGACACGCGAAAAATCAAGATTTACGACTTCAAGCGTCCGGACAAGTTCTCAAAGGAACAAATCCGTACCGTGCAGATTATGCACGAAACATTCGCGCGTCTTACAACAACAAGTCTTTCAGCTCAGTTGCGTTCTTTGGTTCATGTCCATGTCGCGTCGGTTGACCAGCTCACATACGAAGAGTTTGTCCGCTCAATTCCGACTCCTACCACGCTCGCAGTCATTAACATGGATCCGCTCAAGGGAAACGCTGTTCTTGAGATTGACCCGGCAATTACATTCAGCGTTATCGACCGTCTGTTCGGTGGCACGGGTCAGGGCGCAAAGGTAAGCCGTGATTTAACCGACATCGAGCAGTCTGTAATGGAAGGCATTATCGTCCGAATCTTGGCGAATATGCGCGAAGCATGGACGCAGGTAATCGATTTGCGACCGCGATTGGGTCAGATTGAGACTAACCCGCAGTTCGCTTCAATCGTTCCGCCTTCTGAAATGGTCGTTTTGGTCACTTTGGAAACAAAAATCGGTGAAGAAGAGGGTATGATGAACTTCTGTATCCCGTACCTCACGATTGAGCCGATTGTTTCAAAACTTTCGTCACAGTTCTGGTTCAGTTCTGTGCGAAGAAGTTCTACGACGCAGTATCTTGGCACGCTCAAAGAAAAACTTTCTGATGTCAACATGGATGTCGTTGCGGAAATCGGCACAATCAATCTTCCAATCCGTGAAGTCCTTTCTTTGCGCGCGGGTGATGTTGTGCGACTTTCAACGGTTCGGGTGGGGGATCCGCTCACATTAAGCGTTGGAAACGAAAAGAAATTTTACTGTCAGCCAGGTGTCGTCGGCAAAAAAATGGCTGTTCAGGTTATAGGTAAAATAGATCAGAGTGAATCTGATGAATTCGAAGAATTATCAGTAGAAGGAGATGAATCTTATGAGTGATGGAACAATATCACAGAGCGAAATTGACGCGTTGCTGTCGGGCGTTGATGTTGGAGGTCTCTCATCAGGTCCGTCTTCCAATGTGAATGTCGATACTCAGACCCTTACAAAATTTGCTGAGGGCTTAAAAGATAAGGCTGTCGCAAACTTGAACGGCATGACGGGAGCCGCCTTTGAAATCGGTGCTCCGACCGTTGAGGCGATGGACCGTGACCAGTTGCTTGCAAAACTTCCAGAAATGGTCGTTGCGGTCATGGCTGACTTTAATGCGGGCGTAAAGGGTGACCATCTTGTTTTGATGGCTCCTGAATTCGCCCAGAAAATCACGAGCCTTGTCAATAAAGAAGAAAATGCTGAGCTTGATGATATGGCACTTTCTGTAATCGGTGAGTTTGTTTCAACGCACACTGGTTCAGAAATCACTGATTTGAGCTCTATCGCAGGTCTTGCGTCAAACCCGCCTGAGGCAGTGCATGTGCCAAAAGCGATGGTGCGAATTCCGCAGGGAACATTTGCTTTGTTCTCATACCCATTGACACTTGAAGGCCAGAACTATACGCTGTGGGAAGCGGTTTCAAGCGAGGTCGCTGAGGGAATTGCCCGTGCGCTTGGTGGCGGCACTCCCGACCCGGCTCCAGCTTCGGGTGGTGCGCTTAATGCGGCTGACATGGCTTCAATGGCAAATCTTGCTGGCGGAGCTCCGCAGATGGGTGGCATGGGAATGGCACAGCCACAGATGCAGATGGGCGGATTCCAGCAGCCTATGATGGGAGGAATGCAAATGGGCGGAATGCCAATGGGAATGAGTATTCCAAACGTGCAGTCTGTTCAGTATCCAAACCTTGCTGGCGGTCCAACAAGCCAGGAGCAGGGCAATATCGGTCTTATCATGGATGTAAACATGGAAATGACCGTAGAACTTGGCCGTACCAAAAAGCAAATCAAAGATATTTTGGGAATGGGCGAAGGCACAATCATCGAACTTGATAAACTCGCTGGTGAACCTGTTGACATTCTCGTAAACCATAAGCCGATTGCGAAGGGCGAAGTCGTGGTCATTGATGAAAACTTCGGTGTCCGTGTTACCGAAATCCTTTCTCCTATGGAGCGCGTGAGTGACTTGCGATAGGCTTTTGTAAAAAATCCATAAAAAATAACGGCATCTGTCAAAAATCATTCGACAGATGCTTTTTTTTTTGCTATAATTTATTTTGTTATTATCGGGATTGTTGTTGAGCCTTGTTGAGACATACCCCGATAATCTATTTGTCAAAAAGTGGGTGGGATTATGACAAAGTTTTCTCGTGGAAGCGTTTTCAAGGCGGTCTGCTTTGGAATTGTGCTTTCATTTTTTCAATTTTCTGTCTTCGCGCAGAATTCAAATCAAAATCAGCAAGATTCTTCTATAGAGGTTTCTGATTCGTCAAATCAACTGTCGCAAAGTCAAGATTCAGCGGATGCTGCTTCAAATCAAACTGCGAACTGGAACTGGTCTTCACAGAATTTTAGCCAGAACCAGAATCAGCCGTCTACAATCGGGCTGTTTTTCAAAATGGTCTTTGCGCTTGCGCTCGTGATTGGCATTGCGTATATTGCGCTCAAAGTTTTGCGCCGTTCATCAAAACTTTCCAATTCAGATGATCCGTTTTTGCGCCATGTCGCGCACCTTGCGTTAAGTCCGAGCCGTTCAGTCGATGTTGTGACGATTTTAGACCATGCGTATATTCTTGGCGTTTCGGATAACAATGTCAATTTGGTGGGGGAACTTACTGATAAAGAGCTCGTCAATTCCATGAATCTTTATGCTGACAAAAATGACAACACGCGTCGTCCCCGTTCTTTTGAAGATATTCTTGCTATTTTTATGCCAAAGGGCTTCCGTGATGCGCAGCAAAATCGAACTGAAAATGTCTATGGCTCAACGGCATGGGATTCTTCCGAGCTCCTTCGCCGTCAGCGAGAGCGGTTTAATGAAAATGGAGGCGGAGAAGAGTAACATGAAACATATCACTTTTGCGCGAACGCTTTCTTTTTCGTTTCACAAATGGCTTCCCAAAATCGTTTTGGCGGCGTTCCTTTCGATTTTCTGCCTGTTCCCGGTTGCTTCACAGTCACGGCAGAACCGCAATTTTCCGCAAGGCTCTACGCAGGGCAGAACAGAAATGAGCGGGCAGGTGCGTGGCATCGACTTTCCGAATATCGATGTGAATATCACGCGACCGCAGGGGGGCGAGCAGGTTGCTTTTTCTGTTCAGCTTTTGCTTTTGCTCACCGTGCTTACGCTCGCACCGAGTCTGTTGATTTTGACGACCTGTTTTTTGCGTTTTTCAATCGTTTTGGACTTCATCAAGCGTGCGCTGTCCTTGCAGCAAGTTCCCCCAACATCAGTTTTAAACGGAATCGCGCTTTTTATGACGATTTTTATCATGTTTCCCACGCTCAGGACTGTGTACGACAATTCCTTCCGCCCACTTTCAAACGGCGAGCTTACGATTGAGCAGGCGTACCGCGAGGCAGAAACGCCGCTCCGCACATTCATGCTGAACCAAACGCTTACGGTCAATTCCGATGGTACGCTTGGCTCGCGCTACATCGAGTCGTTTTTGGCGATGGCGAATCTTCCCGCTCCCAACGGGCCTGAGGATATTCCGACCTATGTGATTATCCCCGCATACATTCTGCATGAACTTACGGTGGCGTTTAAAATCGGCATCTTTTTGTATATCCCGTTCATTGTCATCGACATGGTGGTAGCGTCCATTCTCATGAGTATGGGTATGATGATGCTCCCGCCTGTCCAGATTTCAATGCCGTTCAAACTGATGCTCTTCGTCATGGTAGACGGCTGGGGGCTTTTAACGCAGCAACTGTTTATGTCAGTGATAAAATAAAAAAAAGTTAGCAGTGAGCGGTTAGCAGTGTGCAGTTTTTTATAACTTCTCACTGCTCGTTGCTAACTGCTACCTAAAAAAACGGAGTTTTTTATGTCTATTGGTGATATTGTGAATCTTATGCAGGGGGCGGTGTTTCAGGTGTTTACCTTGTGCGCTCCCGTGCTTGGTGCGGCGTTGATTGTCGGTCTTATCGTCGCGATTTTTCAGGCAACCACGTCAATTCAGGAGCAGACGCTCACGTTTCTCCCGAAAATGCTCGTGATTTTGGCAATCCTCGCGCTCTTAGGCGGCTGGATGTTCAGTCGTCTCGGAAACTACACCGTCAATTTGTTTTCGCAGATTCAGAATTTAGGACATTAGAAGTTAGCAGTGAGCGGTTAGCAGTGTGCAGTTTTATAACTTCTCACTGCTAACTGCACACTGCTAATTAAAAAAATATGTTGGAACGAATTTTGTTGAATGCGCCGATTTTTCTCCTTATTGCCGTGCGATGTTTTGGGCTGGTGATGACGCTGCCGCTTTTTTCGATTCGCAATGTGTCGCGGATTGCAAAGGTTGCGCTCACGGGCTACATGGCGTATTTGATTTTTCCGCGCGTTGATTTTTCGCTCTACCTTCCTTACATTGGCACTGACGGCGCAATTTCCTTTCAGTATGCGTTGCTTGCGTTGGGCGAGGGCTTAATCGGCGTAATCACGGGCTTTTATGTCACAATCATTTTTGCCGCGTTCAGCTCGGCGGGGCAGTTTTTTGCCTTTCAAATGGGCTTTTCTGCTTCCGAAGTGTACGACGCGCTTTCTCAGGTTGAAAATCCGCTCATGGGGCAGTTTTTCAACCTTGTGGCAATGCTCATTTTCTTGCAGAGCGATTGGGCACTTTTGCTTTTTTCGCGTGCGCTTGTCTCAAGTTTTGATTCTTTAAATGCGATTTCACTTGTCGTGCACCAAGACACGATGATTCACTTTCTTTTGGGCGGATTGACAAAGCTTTTTCAGGACGCTTTCATCATTTCCCTGCCGATTTTGGGCACGCTTCTTTTGATTTCCGTCACAATGGGCATTCTTTCAAAAGCGGCTCCGCAGATGAATTTGATGAGCGAAGGCTTCCCGATTATGATTTTGGTTTCCTTCTTTGTGATTACGATTTTGTTCCCGCAGATTGTCGAATTCTTTACCCATTCGTTCTATTCAGGATTTTCCGCGCTCGAAGGTCTTTTTAAAGTCACAGGGGGCACGCAATGAGTTTTGAAGAAATCGACTTGCAGTGGTTTGCTGCCGAAGACGAAGGACGCACCGAAGAGCCTTCCGAATACAAACTTCGTAAGGCGCGTGAAGAAGGTCGTGTCGCAAAAAGCCAGGAGTTAAATTCCGCGCTCGTTATGCTCGTGACGGTGATTGTGCTGATTATCGCCGCTCCGTACTTTTGGGGCTGGTGCGAAGAAACGCTCATTTTTTACTTCACCCACATTAACGAAGAGGAACTGTTTCAGGGGAGATTTTTCTATCAGTTTTTGATTTCGCTTGCAAAAATGGTCTTGCCACTCGCTCTGTGCGGTGCGGTTGCGGGAGTGCTCGCAAATCTCATTCAGAATCGTGGATTTATTTTTTCGACCAAGCCGATTGAGCCGCAGTTTTCTAAAATCACGCCAAAAATCGGTCAGTATCTTAAAAAAACGATTTTTTCATTTGAGGGCGGCTTTAATGTGGCAAAGTCGTTCGTAAAAATCGGAATTATCTTTTTGGTTGCGTATATCATAATTCGTAGTAGCGTGTTTGAAATTGTGCCGGTTGATGAATCCAATCCGAATTCAAAAAAAGTTGTCGTCCTTTCTCTCATTACCTCAAAAAATCTTTTTAAATCGATTGGCTTGATTGCGTGGACGGCGGCGAAAATCTTAGCGGTGAGTGCGGTTATCTTCATTGCGATTTCAATTCCTGACTATCTCGTGCAAAAAAAGCAATTCATCGAAAGCATGAAGATGACGAAACAGGAAGTGAAGCAGGAATACAAGGAAATGGAAGGCGACCCCGAGGTGAAGGCGCATTTGCAGGCGGCTCAGCGCGAGCTTTTGCAGCGGAATATGCCCCAGCAGGTCGCAAAATCCGATGTGGTCATCACGAACCCGACCCATTTTGCGGTCGCGCTCATGTACGACCAAGCCGTTTCTGACGCTCCGCAGGTTATGGCGAAGGGAAGCGATAATGTGGCGTTCAGAATCAAAGAAATCGCGCGTGAAAACGAAATTCCTATCGTAGAAAATCGTCCTTTGGCGCGTGGGCTCTATGCAGAAACTGAAATTGGTGATATAATACCTAGTGACTATTTTTCGGCTATTGCCACGATTTATAGTCATCTTGAAAAATTTAATAAAAAATAAGTGAGCTATTTCGGGTGGGGATTTGAATGGCGAACCGTTTTAGTTTTAAAAATGTTTTGGGGAACATTGAGAATCATGCTGTAGCGGCGGCGGCAATTGCCGTGGTGCTTATGCTTTTGATTCCCGTGCCAGGAGTCCTTTTGGACTTCCTCATGATTGTCAATATTTCTATCTCTGTCATCGTTCTTCTCGTTGTTCTCTACACGCCCAAATCATCTGACTTCACTTCATTTCCCCGTGTTCTGCTCTTTGCCACGCTCTACGGGCTTGCCTTAAATGTCTGTTCCACTCGTTTAATCTTAACGAAGGCTTCTGAAACAGGCTACCGGAACTTCCCGGGGAACATGCTCAAAGCGTTTTCTTCTATTGTAACGGGCGATAATCCGATGCGACCTTCCACCACAGGGCTTGTCATCGGCATGGTGATTTTTGTCATCCTGATTATCATTCAAGTCATCGTCATCACAAAAGGTGCGACCCGTGTTTCTGAAGTTGCGGCACGGTTCAGTTTGGACGCGATGAACCAGAAATTCTTTGCGGTTGATTCTGAATTAAATTCTGGTTACATCACTGATGAGCAGGCGCGCGACAAAAAAGCGGCGATTCAGCGTGACATCGATTTTTACTCTAGCATGGACGGTGCTTCTAAATTCGTGAGCGGCAACGTCAAGGCGGGCATTTTCATCACGGCGATTGACTTAATCGCGGGAATCATCACAGGCATTGCAATCGGTAACATGCAATTCGGCGATGCGGCGGGCGTGTATTCTCGGCTTACGATTGGTGACGGTCTTTTGGGGCAGTTGCCGTCGCTCTTGCTTTCATTTGCGACTGGTCTCATCGTCACGGGAAATTCTTCAGAAGAAGTGCTTGGCGACCAGCTCAAAAAACAATTCACAAACTCAGGCTATGTCTATATCATCACGGGAGTTACGCTCGCGCTTATGAGCCTAATTCCCAACTTCCCGTGGTATCTTTTGCTTCCGATTGGCGTGCTTTTCATTTTTTACGGCTATCGGCTTGTTCGGAGCGAAAAGGCATCTTTTGCCAAAAAACTTGAAGAAGAGCAGGCTGCCAAAACAAAAAAGGCTGGTGGCGAAAATGGCGAAGTCAGCCCCGTTGTTCCGCTTGACCCGCTCTGCCTTGAGCTCGGCTATGCGCTCATTCCGCTCGTTGATAAAGAAAAGGGCGCGGAATTGCTCGAACGCGTCACAAGAATCCGCCGTGAGGCTGGCTTGGATTTGGGCTTGGTCGTTCCAAAAATCCGCATTATCGATAATATGACGCTCGCCCCCGATGAATACAGCTTTAAAATCAAAGGGATTGAGGCGGGGCGCAGTAAAATCAAGCTCGGCTATTATATGTGCATGAATACGGGCTCTGTTACCGAAGAAATCAAAGGCGAACAAACCTTTGACCCCGCCTTCGGAGTTCCTGCTATCTGGGTGAGTGAAGAGCAGCGTTCTGACGCAGAGCGTGCGGGGTACGCAGTCGTTGACCCACCGACGATTATCGCAACCCACATCACTGAAATCATTCGCTCTCATGCCGCTGAAATTCTTGGTCGCCTTGAGACAAAAGCCATCGTCGACAAATTTAAAGAAAAAAATCCTGTCGTCGTCGAAGAAGTGCTCACCACATACAAGTACACATACGGCGAAATCGAGCATGTCCTGCAAGGGCTTCTCAAAGAACAGGTTTCAATCCGCAATGTCGAAACGATTTTGGAGACGCTCGCAAACTACGGCAATATGCCGCACAACAACTGGCTTCTTGTCGAAAAAGTGCGCGAAGCGTTGGGCTTGCAAATCTGCTTGCAGTATGTAGACGGGCACGACCCGAACAAAAAACTGAGCGTGCTGCAGGTTTCGCAAAGTGCTTCGGAAAAAATCATACAGCATTGTGTGGTTCCCAATGATGGCGGACAGCCCGTCCTCGCTTTTGATCCTGTTGACAGCCGAAAATGGATTAAGGCGGTGAGCGATTCAATTACCGCAGTTCGTGAGCGAAACTATCTGCCTATTTTACTCTGTGGCACACCCGAAGTACGGCAGCTTGTAAAGCACTCAATCGATAGAGAAATGCCTGGAACGGTCGTGCTTTCGCTCAACGAGGTCGTTGCTGCTGGCAACAATATTAATTTGGAAATTCTTGGAGAAATAAATGTATAACGAACGGTTTGCAAGCACTGCTTTAAAAAATTCTAATTCGTCTCCTTCTTATATGACTCCTCAAAAATATGGCAAGGCCGAAAATGAGGTACAGATTATAACAGGGAAGACGTATGAAGATTGCCAGCGGAAACTTTTAGAAGCACATGGCCACAATTATACCATTCTTGGAAAACGACCTCAGTTTAAACCAGGATTTTTGGGCTTTGGGCAGAAAGAGTATTGGGAAGTCAAATATTCTGTCGGTTCTGTCTCGCAGATTTCTCAGATGCCGCAAGTCTCGCCACAGGATTCTTTCCAGAAAAACCGCGATGAAATTCTTCTTTCAAAGGCATCAGGTGCGACCGTTACAAACACCTTGCAGATAGCGAACCTTGATAAAAAAGTCGAAGAATTCCAAAAATCAATGGCAAAAAAACTGGAAGAAATCGCCGCCGCTACAAATGCCGGTGACAAGCCGCTTTCAATCCAGAAAATCGAAGAACTGCTCCAAGAAAATGAATTCACTTTTTCGTATATCAATAAGATTACGACACGGCTTCGTTCGGAACTTTCCGTTGAAGAACTTGAGGATTTTAAATTCGTTCAAGAAAAAGTTGTGGACTGGATTGGCGAGTCAATTGAAATCGCACCAAAGGAAATGCATCCCTATCCGCATGTGATTATTCTTGTGGGCCCCACTGGTGTCGGAAAAACGACCACAATCGCAAAACTTGCGGGAACGATGATTCTTGAGGCACGAAACGAAAATCGCTCTGAACCCAAAATTCGCATGATTACGATTGACCATACCCGTGTAGGTGCTGAAGAGCAGCTTCGGCGATACGGTGACTTGCTTGGCGCGAATGTCGATAAAGCGGAATCCGCAGAAGATGTCAAAACTATTTTTGAAACATACAAAGATGATTTAGATATTCTCTTTATCGATACGCCAGGATACAGCCCGAATGATTCTGAGAACATCGGTAAGATGCGAAAAATGCTCACCGTCAAAGGAATCCATCCAGATGTGTATCTTACATTCATGGCTTCCTCAAAATCGCGGGACATCAATTCAATTATTCAGAATTTCGAGCCGTTTAATTTTTCTTCTGTCATCATCACCAAGTGGGATGAAACGAGCGCAATCGGAAATGTAATCAGCGTTTTGGCAGAAAAAGGAAAAACGGTTTCATACATTACGGACGGACAGCAAGTTCCAAGAAAAATCGAACGGGCTTCGGTTTTAAAATTCTTACTCAATCTCAATGATTTTGAAATAAATCGAGAACATATTGACGAAAAATTTGCGGAGGAAAACTAATATGGAAGATCAGGCTCAGGAACTCAAAAAGATGATGAAGAGCAAAACGAGAATCATCGCAATCACAAGTGGTAAGGGCGGGGTCGGAAAATCAAATCTGTCCGTGAATATGGCAATTGCCTACGCTCAGCAAGGCAAAAAAGTAATGCTGATTGACGGCGACTTGGGTATGGCAAATGTCAATATCCTTATGAATATCGTGCCACAGTACAATCTCATGCATGTCGTAAACAATCAGAAAACCATGCAGGAAGTCATCAATGATACGGAATTCGGCATTAAATTCATCGCGGGTGCAAACGGTTTCTCAAAAATTGCGAATCTTACCGTTGAAGAACTTGATGATTTTGCGAATCAGTTTGCGACGCTTGGTAATTTTGATATCATTATTATTGACACGGGTGCAGGTATCGCGAGCAATGTCTTGCAGTTCGTTGCCGCAGCTGATGAAGTGTATGTCGTCACTACGCCAGAGCCAACGGCAATCACTGACGCGTACGGCATTATCAAAATCATTACGACGGAACTTCCAGACCGAGAAATGAATATCAAACTTTTGGTGAATCGTGTCCATTCAGCGGACGAAGGCAAGCGCATTTCCGAGCGAATCATCAACATCGTCGGGCAATTCTTGAATAAAAAGGTCGATTATATTGGCTTCGTGTACGATGACCCCGTTGTTCAGGCTTCTGTTATCCGTCAAAAGCCGTTCATCGTCGTGAATCCCACATCAAAGCCAGCGCAGTGCATTAAGCACATCGTTGGTCGTATCGAAAAGAACGACACGGGAACTTCTGAGGGGGTCTCTAGCTTCCTCAAAAAGTTCTTGAAAAAATAAAAAACTTGACCGAATGAATTTTCTGATTTAAAATTGATATGGGAGGAGAATATGATAAACCCGAAAAACATCAGCATTTGTAGTGCCATCGGGTTTTTTCTGTCTTTTTTTATAGGACTTGTTTCGCCAGGCGTAAGTTTTTCTCATGTTTTGCTTCGGGCTGTTTTGTGCGCCCTGCTTTTTGCGGCTCTGTGCGTCGGTATTTCCTTTATTTATCAAAAATTCCTTGCCGCCGAAAGCAATTCATTCGGTGTTGAGTCTGACCAAAATGCTCAAAAAACGGCGGGCGGCGTAGTTAATATTGTTGTCGATGATTCAAATCTTACTGATGATGGAATGGCTCCCAAGTTTACGGTTTTGAGTAATCGTGCCACTCCGTCACCGGCAGTTTCTTCTCAATCAAATCTTTCTCCTGCTTCAAGTGAAGCACCTGCTGCTGCTCCCGAACAGAGCGCACCTCTTTCAGAACCTGCTTCTCCTGCGCCACAACCGAATGCCGAGCCGGTACATTCTGCCGCGCCTGATTCTGCTTCCTCTTCCTCTCCGCAAGAATCATCTTTTAAGCCTGCAAGTTTGGCTTCTGTTACGCAAAAAGCGGATGCAGTGCAAGGAAGCGATGCGCCTGTTTCTTCACAAGCGGCTCCTTCCGAGTCCCTTGCTTCTGGTTCTGGTGGCGCAGACGGTGCGGCTGAGCAGCTTGATGAACTTCCTGATATTGGCAGCATGGATGATGTCGGAAGCGTGGAAACTGCTTCTGATTTGTCTTCTGCTGCCGAAGAAGTTGTTACTGACACTGAATTTTCTACGGGGGGTGCTCATTTAAAAGAGCAGCCAATAAGTGGTGATACAAATGTAATGGCTAAAGCAATTCAGACATTACTGGCAAAGGATAATGATTAAAGTAAAGGTATAAAATATGGATACTGCAAAGCAATTTATAAATGACGAAGAAGAAGATGCTCTCTGGATGGAATTTAAAAAATCGAAGTCTGCTGCCTTGCGTGATAAAATTATCCGTAAGTATATGCCTTTGGTAAAATATGTTGCGGGAAAAGTTTCTGTCGGGCTTCCTGCGAGCATGGAATTTGATGATTTAGTTGGCTTCGGTCAGTTTGGTCTTTTGGACGCAATCAGCAAATACGATTTGGATAAAAAGGTAAAATTCAAGACCTATGCCGTCACCCGAATTCGCGGTGCAATCTTTGATGAAATGCGTCAGCTTGACTGGGTTCCGCGCTCAGTGCGCCAAAAATCACGCGAAATCGAAGACACAATCTCAGGGCTTGAGTCACGGTTAAGCCGCCCTGCCACCGATGAAGAAATCGCAAAAGAAATGAATCTCTCGGTCGAAGAATATCAGCACACTGTCATGAAAATCAGCGGCACGAGCGTGCTTTCACTCAACGATGTGTGGTATTCGGGCGATGACAGCGATCACCTTTCAATCGGGGATTCAATCGAGTCGCCCCAGAGTCTCAATCCCGATGTGCAGGTTGAGCGCGAGGAGATCCGAAAGGTCATCATTCAGGCAATCAATGAACTTCCCGAAAAAGAAAAAATGGTCATCGTTTTGTACTACCACGAGGATTTGACATTCAAAGAAATCGGCCAAGTTCTTGATGTCTCTGAGTCGCGCATTTCTCAGCTTCACTCAAACGCGAACTTGCATTTGCGCGCGAAACTCACCAATTTCCGCAAGGGTATTTTCTAACGGTAACCACAGAAGGCGATTATGGTAACACTTGAAACAATTCGTAAGGACATGGCAGGGTTTCTCACAAAGGACAAGGATATAAAATGTGTCGAAGTCCGTGCGGATACGCTGGATGAGGCTCTTGCCGATGCTGCCGTGCAATTTGATACCCGTGTCGCTAATCTTGAATATGAAGTCGTTGAAAAAGGCTTTGCGGGAGTCATGGGAATTGCAAAAAAACCGTGGCTTTTAAAAATCTACCAGAATCCTGAGACGGTCAAAAAAGTTGTCGTCGGTAAAAATGGTGAAGTTCTTGATACAGAGGACGAAGAGGATGTCGTACGAATTGTTTCTAAAAACGGCGAATTTTTCATTCATCATTTTGGAAACGATATTGTACTCAAAGTTACGCTCCCCGTTGGCGAGGGAGTTCCCGTGTCTGTCGATGCTGTGCTTGAAGAATTGAACCGCCCTGATACGAAAAAAATTGATGAAGAATTGGTAAAAACGCTTGTCAAAAATGGAACTGACAATGAGTATCAGGTTATCGGCGAATACACACATGAGCCTGCCGCAGATGCTATCTTTGTCATTGATATTTCAAGCGATGAAATGCAGGCAACGGCCACAATCAATCCTCCTTCTATTGGCGGTGCGGATGTCACTGCCGAGCAGATAAAAATGGCTCTTACCAAGCAGGGCGTTGTGGCGGGTATTTCAGACGAAAAAATCCAAGATCTTGTCGATAAGCCCCCGTATAATCTTCCTGCTGTCGTTGCTGAGGCTGTTCTTCCTATCGATGGACGGGATGCCTATATTACCTACAACTTTGAAACCGACCGCTCTAAAATCCGTGCAAAAGAAGCCGCGAACGGTCAGGTTGACTTTAAAGAGCTCAACCTTATTCAGAATGTCGTGGAAGGTCAGCCACTTGCGCAAAAAATGCTTGCCGAGCAAGGAAAGGCTGGAAAAACAATTTACGGTCGCTACCTCGAAGCAAAAAACGGCAAGGATGTGCAGCTTCCGCTTGGCAAAAATGTCCGCGTCGATACCGATGGCCGTACAATCCTTGCCGATGCGAATGGGCAGGTTCTTCTCATTAATGATAAAATCTGCGTTGAGCCAATCATGGAAGTCGATGGAGTCAATATCAAAACGGGAAACATCACTTTCTTGGGCACGGTTATCGTCAAAGGTGCGGTCGAAGACGGCTTCAATGTCAAAGCTGCGGGCAATATCGAAGTTTCGGGCACGGTCGGAAAGTGTACGCTTGAAAGCGACGGAGACATCATCGTCTCTTCTGGTATCATCGGCCGTGACGAAGGCAAAATTGTGTGCGGTGGCTCGTTGTGGGCAAAATTCATTCAGAATACAACCGTTCAAGTCGAAGAAAATGTCATCGTAACCGATTCGATTATGAACAGTGAAGTGCAGGCTCAGAAAAAAATTATCCTCAACGGAAAACGCGCTCAGATTACTGGTGGGCGGCTGTTTGCGACCGAATGTGTTCTTGCGAAGAATATTGGTTCTGAAGGCGGTGGAACTGAAACATTGATTACCGTTGGCGTTGACCCGCGTGCAAAAAAGCGACTTGAAGAACTTCTTGACATGCAGAACAACAATGTTAAGATTCTTGATGACCTTGAACTGAACATAACGACGCTCGAAAACATGAAGAAAGTCCGCAAGAGTCTCCCCAAAGAAAAGGAAGAAAATCTTGTAAAACTCAATGAGCAGAAAAACGAGATTATCGAAGAAAACTTCCAATATAACGAAGAAATTGAAAAAATTCAGGGACGATTGCGTGAGCTCAAAAATATCGGAAAGGTGTATGCGGCCGGCACTGTGTATTCTGGAGTAAAAATCACTGTCCGAGACGAAGTGGACGAAGTAAAGGCTGATACAAAGAGCGTCACCTTCTTCTACGAAAACGGCTTTGTTCGTCGCGGTAAGTACGAGCAGCCTAATCTTGATGATATAAAAGGTCCTGAGGGGTATAGCTAATGGGTGTTTCTCCTCTTGATTTGCAGACAATGTATGCCAACATGAATAATGTTGCTCGCGCCGTTTCTCATCAACAGCAGGGGGCCGTTCTTGCAGGGCAGCTTCAAGAGGCAAAAATTATCCAGCAGAATACAGAAAAAGCCGCTCAAGTTCATAAAGCCGCTGATAACGAGGCAAAATCAGCAGGAATTAACGATGAGGGGCATAATTCTTCCGCATGGGGTGAAGGCAAGCATGGGCAAAAAAAAGGGCAGGAAGAGCAGCAGAAGCAAGGCAATCCAACAGAAATCCGTGAGTCCTATCTTGGAATCCACATTGATATTGAACGGTAGCAGGTAGCGCATGATAGTAGTTCTTATCGCAGCATTTTTTTGTGTGCTGAATATTTGTCTTTGGTGTACATTTTTCTTAAAATTCCGCAAGCTTTTTTCCACTGATGATATTGTTTCGTCTACCCGTGAGCAGATTGAAAAACTTATTTCTGACATGAACAACAATACTGCCCGTGACATCAATCTGATTGAAGATAGAATCAAACAGCTCAAACTGGCTGCTGCAGAGGCTGACCGGCATATCGAATTCGCAAAGCACGAAATCGAAGCTCAGAACGCAACGCTTTCCTATAAGCAAAAAGTTTCTATGGCTTCTCAGGCGAATGCAGCCGCTGCAAAAAATTCTCTTTCAAATCATGTTGCCCAGCAGTATCTTAAAAATAAGGATATTTCGGCGGGGCTTCAGTCTACCAATCGGTATGAACTTACCGATCAGGGGAGCAAACAAGTGCATCAGGCGGATTTGTTTTCGCAGGCAGAACTTGACTCAAAGCAGCAGATTGTTTCTCCTTCAGGCACAACATTTACCGTTGAAAGCGACGGCTCTTCATATGCCTCTGTCCCCGTGATTGGCGGAAATGTGTCGTATACCGATGAGCCGATTGTTCCTGCTAAAAAATTTCCTGAGATGGTTCATGATTTGCATTTGGCAGGACATTCTGTTGAAGAAATTGCCCGTGAACTGAACCGTTCTACGACGGAAGTGCAGATGTCGCTGGAAATGGGCGGATTTTAGCCGTTTTTGTACCAGTTTTCGATAATCTGCCACGCTTTCAGCACTTTTTCAGTCTTTTCTTTTGCCACTTTCTGCAGCACGGGATTGTCTGCCCGCCTGTCGGGGTGATAATACATCAGTTTTTCACGGTAGATTTTTTTTGCCTCTTCGTAGCTTGCGTTTTCTGGAATCTGAATGAATGCGAGGGCGGATTTTACCTGTTCGGGAATAAAATTCTTGATGACTTGATAATCTGGCTTTTCTTGCGCAGGTGATTCAAAAAAATCACTTGGAGAGGGAGAATCTTCGTTTGTTTTGGGAAGTTCTCCCGTTTCGAGAGCCTCGCTAAGCAAAGCCCCCAGCCTGTCGTACATTGTCATATTAGTTCCTCACAGATAGGGAGCGTTAAAAAATTGCTATGCAATTTTAGCGACTCTCCGAAGCAACTATGTTGCGTAGGCTACAGAGTTCACAGAGAGCGTCATTTAGATAAAATCCTCTGTGCCCTCTTTAGCTCTGTGAGAAATTTAGATTACAGTTCCTGATGGAATGACTGCGCTCTTTCGGATGACGATGATTCCCTCTGAGCTGTAGAACGAAATGCCGTTCGGAAGTTTGTTCTCGCCGTCGGGGTAGGTGTTGCCGTCGACATTGATTCGCACATTGTCGCCGATTGCTGCGTCTTTGTCGATGATTGCCTTTGCAATTTTGCAGTTCTTTCCGATTCCGATGTTCGGTCGGCCAGCCTTTTTGTTTTCGGCTTTTGTTTCTTCGTTTTCGTAGAAGTCGCCACCCATCGTGATTACGCCGTCAAGCTCGCTTCCTTCGTTGATAATCGTTCGTACGCCGACAACCGATTTGGTGATTGACTTGGCATTGATGACCATACAACCTTCGGTGAGAAGCGAATTTTCGATATGGGGCGCACCGTTGATTTTTGGCGGCGGAAGATTTCGCATGTGAGTGTAGATTGGAGCATCTGCATCGTAAAAGTTGAACGGCGGAACATCGTTCGTGAGGTCGAGCGTTGAGTTGTAGAAGCTGCGGATAGTACCGATGTCTTCCCAGTAGCCGTCGAACACATAGGAATTGACCTTTTTGTTTTTGATGGCGCGGGGAATGATTTCCTTGCCGAAGTCGGTGAATTCGTTGTCGAGCATTTCTTCCATAGTGGCGGCGTTGAAGATGTAAATGCCCATTGAAGCAAGGTATTCCTTTTCTTTGGGCAAGTCACCGCGAGCGTTTGCAGGAATCTTCCAGTTGCCAGATTTCAAAACATCAGCGGAAGGTTTTTCGATGAACTCGGTGATTGCCTTTTTTGCGTCGATTTTCATGATGCCGAAGCCCGTTGCGTCGCGCTCGTTTACGGCGGTGGTTGCAATCGTGATGTCAGCACCGCTTTCAATGTGGCTGTTCATGAATGCCTTTAAATCCATGCGGTAGAGCTGGTCGCCCGAAAGAATGATGTAGTGCGTGGGGTTCTGTGAGCGGAAGTGAACCATATTCTTGCGGACAGCATCTGCCGTGCCTTCAAACCAGCCTGAGTGCTCAAGCGTTTGCTCTGCCGCCAGAATCTCGACGAAGCCTTTTGAGAAGTTGTCGAAGTTGTATGAGCTTGTGATGTGATGGTGAAGCGAAGCCGAGTTGAACTGCGTGAGCAGGTAAATCTTTCGATAGCCTGAGTTGATACAGTTTGAAATCGGGATGTCGACGATGCGGTATTTGCCGCCGAATGGAACTGCCGGCTTGGAGCGTTCCTTTGTAAGAGGGTAAAGTCGTGTTCCTTTACCGCCGCCCAAGATGATTGCTAAAACGCGAGGTTCTTTTGAATTTGCCATACTGATTCGCTCCTGAAAAGTTTTTAAAAAATTTTGTATATTAAATTATCATACTCCTAAAAAATGGAGATTGCAAATTATTTTTTACAAGTTTCAGAGAAATTTAGCGTTATAAATACATGGCAGAGAAAAGGTAAATGAGTGCAAAATGATTGATTATTCTTTTAAAAAATTATATAGTAGTATCTCACAAATTTATTCTAGGAGGAATATTGTGGTCAAAATCAGACTCAAGAGACTCGGTGCAAAAAAACGACCTTGCTACCGAATCGTAGTTCAGGATTCACGCAAACCACGCGATGGTGTTACTATCGAAGAGATTGGTACCTATCAGCCTGTCACACAAAAAGAAGGCAATCAGGTAACGGTCAACATGGAGCGTGCAAAGTATTGGATTGGCGTTGGTGCTCAGCCAACTGAAACAGTCAAAAGAATCCTTAGCAAAAACGGCCTTAACAAATAATTTAACGGGAGTAACGGGGAATGGAAAAAGACCTGATTGAATACATTGCAAAATCATTGGTCGATGATCCCAGTGCAGTCTCGGTAAATGAAACCGAAGGCGAACGCGGTCCAGTTTTGGAACTTCGTGTAGCCCAGGGTGATATTGGTAAGGTAATCGGCAAATACGGCCGCATTGCTAAAGCGTTGCGCACAGTATTGAGTGCATCAGCCAGTAGAGATGGCAAGCATTACAGCCTTGACATACTGGACTAAGAAACTGTGGAACAATCTAATCAGAACGACGAATTTATCGTTGGCTTCGTCCGAGGCTCTCATGGCATTTCGGGGGAATTTAAAGTAGAAAGCACTTCTGGCGAATATGAGCATTTCGCTTCCATGAAGGAAGTTGCTTTGAGGAACGGCAAGACCGGGGAGCAAAAATCCTTTTCGGTTGAATACGCAAAAGTCGGCGGCCGTGACTTGTACATGAAACTTGCGGGAATTGACAGCCCAGAGCTTGCTCAAAAGTTCAACAAATGGGAAATCGTAGTTCCGCGCGAGAACGCTTGTCCTCTTGGTGAGAACGAGTGGTATATCGAAGACTTAAAAAATTGCGCTCTTGTTTACAAGGGCAACGACGGATTGGCAGAAAAATCTGCGCCCATACAGGTGGGTACAATCACAGACGTAATGGAAGGCGGTTCTGGAAACCTCTTGGAGGTTTGTCTGGCCGAGAAGTGTGATTGTCTTAGTGAAAGCGTCAAATTCGATTCCAATGGCAAGGTTCGGACGGTCTATGTGCCGCTCAAGGATCAGTTCATCGGAACGGTTGATGTCAAAAACAAGATAATCCAGTTGATGCACCTCTGGATTCTGGAGTAATTCCATGAAATTTACCGTGCTGACCTTATTTCCTGAGATTCCGCGCGCTTTCTTTGAAGCCTCAATCATGGCGAAAGCGGTTGAAAAGGGAATTATTGCCTACGATTTAGTGAATATCAGGGATTTTGCCTTTGATAAACACAAGACATGTGATGACAAGCCGTACGGAGGCGGTGCCGGTCAACTTTTGATGGCGGAACCTCTTGGGCGAGCGCTTGAAAGCGTAAAGGCGTACAAGAAGCATGTGATTTATGTCACACCTTCAGGGAAGCCGTTCACGCAAAAAAAAGCGCAGGAATTGAGTCAGAAAGAAGAAATCGTCCTGGTCTGCGGGCGGTATGAAGGTATCGACCAGCGGATTATCGACTTGTATGTTGACGACGAACTCTCCATTGGGGATTATGTCATGTCAAGCGGGGAACTTGCCGCAACGGTCATTGTTGATTCAGTGTACCGTTTGGTCGAGAATGTAATCACCCCCGAAAGTTTGGACGAAGAAAGCTACTCTGACGGGCTTTTGGAATATCCGCAGTACACGCACCCGGCGTTGTATAACGGCTTGGAAGTGCCACAAGTTTTAACGAGCGGCAACCATGAAGAAATCCGAAAGTGGCGGCTGAAAAAGCGGCTCCAAAAAACGCTCGCGAACCGACCCGATTTAATCGTGTCAGCGCGAATGCAGGGCTTGCTCACTACAGAAGCCGAACAAATGATTGAGGAACTGACGGGGCAGGTTTCATTGAAGCGTACCCGCAGAAAAAACAGGAGAAAATAACAATGGATCTTATCAGAACTATTGAAGCACAGCAGGAAGACGAAACTTCCCTCAACTTCCGAGTTGGTGACACAGTAAAAGTCCACTTCGAGATTATCGAAGGCAAAACAAAGCGAATCCAGATTTTTGAAGGTCTCGTTATCGCAATCAAAAACAGTGGCGTCCGCAAGACATTCACTGTCCGCAAGATTTCTTACGGCGTTGGCGTTGAGCGAATCTTCCCGGTTTACAGCCCGCGCGTTGTAAATGTCGAAATCGTTCGCCCAGGCAAAGTCCGCCGCGCTAAGCTCTACTATGTCCGCGACAAGATTGGTAAGGCTGCAAAAGTCAAGGAACTTATCGGTCAGCCAGCGGTTGAATACCTTAAATGGTCTCGCGACCTCTCAAAGGCTGCTGCTGAAAAAGAAGCCGCTCTCAAAGCAGAGGTTAAAGCTGAGGAAGCCGCAGAACACGCAAACGCATCAGCAAAAAAATAAGCTGAACATTGCGTGATACTATCCACAGATAGGCACGGATGTACACAGATTATGTGTTTTGAATTACGAAAGACTTTCGTATTCATACGAAAAACTTTCCTTTATGACATATATAATCTGTGTCTATCTGTGTGAATCTGTGGATTTTTTTTGCCTTTTTGCCGATGAATGCTGTTCATATTGTCCAAGGTCAAGTTTCTCAAAATGTGCGCGCTTCTGCTGTGCTCCGAAATGGCTCGGTCGTTACGGCGCGGGTGGTTTCGCAGAATGGGAATGGCTCGTACACGGTTTCTTTTGCGGGACAGATGATTGAAGTGCGGTCGCAAGTGCCGCTACAAAAAGGGCAGGTTTTTCAGGCAACAGTTGCTATGTCTGGAAATCAGATTTTTCTTTCGCTTCTTTCTGAATCAAAAAATGCGGGCGAACTTGTGCAAAAACTTCCCGTGCAAAATCAAAATCTTTCCCCACAATTACAGAATTTTCTTACTTCACTTGGCTTTGAGCCAAATCTTGATTCTTTTAAAATCGTACAGTTCATGCAGCAACTTGGCATGAAATTCGATGTTGAGTCGGCAAAAAAAGCCCTGAATCAGTCTAAAAAAGATGGCACGCTAAACCAAGAAAAAGCGCAAATCTCGCTCTTGCTTGAAGAAAAAGGAATTGCGGCGAGTGACGAGCGCGTTTCGGCGATAGTGGGAAAGCGGAAAAATGAAAATGGAAAAAGAAAGAAGGAAGAGAGAAATGGGCAGTTAGCAGTTAGCAGGGAGCAGGGAGCAGTTGATGACGGATTCTCTGTGTTCTCTGTGAGAAACTTCTTCGATTCTGTGGATTCGGCTTCGCACTCGCACAAGGTCGGGATTCTTTCGGCGTTTAATACGGTTTTGTCGGCGAAGGGGAAAAATCCGCCGCTTAATCACTGGATTTTGCTTCCGTTTGAGTGGAATTTTCAAAATTATACGGGAAATATACGGCTTTTGTTTGATTCAGAACTTAAAAATATTCAAAAAGCAGTAATCGATGTGAAAAATTCTGCAAATCAGCATACATTTTTGCTTGGTTTTGAAAAAAATCAGCTTTCGGCGGTGAAATTTGCGAGTTCTACTTTTTTAAATAAAGATTATCGGGGCAAGCCCGATAATGACAGTGGCGGCAAGAGTGATAGTGACAAAATCACTTTTCTTCACGCAGAAAAATTGCTTTCAAATCTTCTGTTTTCTAATTTTAATCGAGAAATTCCCGTTAAATTTGTTAATTTTGATTCTGTGCAAGGATTTTGCGCTGATGATGAAATTTTTGCGCAGGTGCAGGGGGTGGTGTAAATGGAAGACGAGATTTTTTCTGCGGTCGCGCTCCGCTATCCTGAGTGGGCGGACGCTCCCTATATTTCGGCAAAGGCGAAGGGCAGCGTGGCGGAACGGCTCGTTAAAATCGCTGAGGAAAATGATGTGCCTGTGGTCGAGAATGCGGAGATGGCGAATGTGCTTTCCTTGCAGAGCGTGGGAAGTTTTATTCCCGAAGAAACATATTCTGCAATCGCGACGATTTTTGCCTTCATTATGGACTTAGAGAAAAGACAAAACGGCTGATATGTGCTAGTATCTTTTAATCATATGCCAATAATCAGTGTTAAAAATATCAAAAAATCATTTTCGGACGGCGTGCAGGTCTTGAAGGACATCTCCTTTGATGTGGAGCAGGGCGAGATTTTGGGCATTATCGGGCCGAGCGGAAGCGGAAAGTCCACGATGTTGCGTTGTATCGCCCAGCTGGAGACGGTTGATGACGGCTCGATTTTCGTGTGCGATAAGCCGATTGTGCAGAGCGGCGTGTATGCGGGCAAAAAAGACTTGCGTGAAATCGGCTTGAACTTGGGCTTTGTGTTCCAGAATTTCAATCTTTTCCCGCACATGAGCGTTTTGCAGAACATTACCGACGCGCAGATTCATGTTTTAAAAACTCCGAAAGACGAGGCGGTCGCCGTGGCGCGAAAATTGCTCAGCGATGTGGGCTTATCCGAAAAAGAAAACGCCTATCCGTGCGAGCTTTCAGGCGGTCAGCAGCAGCGCGTCTCAATCGCGCGGAGCCTTGCCTTAAAGCCAAAAGTGCTGTTGTTCGATGAGCCGACGAGTGCGCTTGACCCGGAGCTTACGGGCGAAATCTTAGCCGTAATCCGGCAGCTTGCGAGCGAAAAAATGACGATGATTGTCGTGACGCACGAAATGTCCTTCGCCCGCGACATAAGCGATAAAATCATCTTCATGGCGGACGGCGTAATCGTGGAAGAAGGCGAGCCAAAATCTCTTATCAACAATCCGCAGACAGACAGACTCAAAGATTTCTTAAAGCGATTTAACCAATAGAATGAGACGCGGATGCACGCAGATGGACACAGATATATAATCCGCGTGTATCTGCGTTTATCCGCGTCAAAAAATCTTAACTTTCATTTTCAAATTCCGATATTCATAGTATGAATAGTTTTACACGGTCAGTAGATTTATTATCTCGTGCGATGGATGTGAACCAGCTTCGTTATCAGGTTTCTGCAAACAATATTGCGAATTCTGAAGTTCCGAATTACAAGAGACAGACTGTAAATTTTGAGAGCGAACTTAAAAAAGCTTTCGACAGCGAAAAAGACACCGAGCACCGCTTCCAGCTTACCCGCACAAATGAAAAGCATATTCAGCTTGACGAGCCTTATGATTGGCACACCGTTGAGCCGCGCCGTGTAACAGACTGGACAACCACCGCCAACGCGAACGGAAACAATGTTGACCCTGAATACGAAGCAATGAACATCATGAAGATTCAGCTCAACTACCGTCTTTTGGCTCAGCTTGAAAATTTCGAGTTCAGCCAAGTAAAAACTGCGATGAAGAGATAAAAAAAAGTGAGAAGTGAGCAGTGTGCAGTAAGAAGTTAAAAATTGCTACCTGCTCATTGCTAACTGCTAACTAAAAACACAGGAGATTGATTATGGGAATGTTTACTTCGATTAATATAGCGGCTACGGGGATGAGCGTGGGGCGACTCAGAACTGATGTGATTTCTAACAACATCGCCAACGCTTCGACAACCCGAACACCAGAAGGTGGCGCGTTCAAAAAATCTTCTGTCGTTATTGAGCCGATTGCCTCTAGCCATCCGACCTGGAGAAGCCCGTTTGTTTCGGCTGACCAAGATAATGGACCTGGAAAAGGCGTTCGTGTTAGGGAAATCGTAAAAGATACCACGCAAGGCCGCCTTGTGTACGACCCGACGAACCCAGATGCGATTCAATCGGGACCTAACAAAGGTTATGTTGAGTACCCGAATGTGAACATCGTAAACGAAATGGTTGATTTGATTTCGGCTTCCAGAGCGTATGAAGCAAACTCAACTGTCGTGCAGGGCGCGAAAGACATGTTCTCAAGCGCACTTGAAATCGGACGAAGCTAAAAATATTATTGTCATAATGACAATTTTTTTGTAAAATAGTATTGGGTGGAGAATTATGAATATTACAATGCCAACATTGTCATCAATCGAGATGACGCGCACAAATCAGGCTCATGTGGGAACGGCAAAACTTACGTCGCTTATCCCAGGTCAGAATGGCGAAAATCAAGTTCAGAATCAAAAATCATTCGGCACATTTGAGTCGTACCTTGTGAATGCTGTTTCAGAAATGAATAATCAGCAGCTTGATGTGAATCGTGTGCAGGAAAAACTCATAACTGACCCTGATTCTGTCGATATTCATGATGTGACCACCGCAATGGCAAAAGCGCAGATGTCTTTGAGCCTCGCGCAGACCGTCATTGACCGTCTGATTACAGGTTGGAACGAACTTTCAACCAACAGATAGGTAGATTTATAATCTTCTTTCCAAATTCTGGAAAGTGTGTTATTATAATATATTGTTGTTCGTTCACGGGAGGGGTAGATGAACGACTGGCTTAAAAATACGACTGCCAAGTTAAAAAGTATGTGGGCTGCATGGAAGCCCATTCAAAAAGCAATCGCCGCGGGCATTTTGGTCGCGGTTATTGTCGTTTTAGTCATCGTGTTCCGTGGCTCTTCAAAGCCCACAACGGTTCCGCTGTTCCGCACGCCCATTACTGATGAGGCAAAGCGTGACGAAATCATCACTCATCTTGAGCAAAAAAATGTTGACTTCACCTACAACGAAACGACGGGCATTTTTACCGTTCCTGATGAACGCACGGCAAAGCGAATCCGCACAGACTTAACCACTGAGGGAATTCTTTCTTCGGCATACAATGTGTGGGATGAAGAACTCAATGTCCGCGACTGGACGACCACTGATTTTGAACGAAACGAGCGCAAACTTCAGCGCGTAAACAACCAAATTAAACAGCAGCTCGAATCTTTGGACTGGATTGCCGAAGCGAATGTCGTAATCAATCAGGCAAGCGAAGGTCTTTTTGCCCGAAATTCGCGCCCTGCGCAAGCGAGCGTCATTCTTTCTTTGCGTGGCGATACCCCCGAACGCAGAAGAATCCGTGGCGTGCAAGACTTGATTATGAGCGCGGTTCCGGGTCTTCTTGAAGAAAACGTTAAAATTTCAGATAAGCAAGGAAATATTCTCAATAATTTTGAAGGCATGGCAGAATTTGATGCCGTTGATGTCGTCAAAAAACAACAGGATTTTATCGCACAAAAAGAAGCTCAGCTCGCTGCAAAAGTTCAGGACATGCTTCAGCAGAATTTTACGGCTGACCGTGTGCGTGCCGTTGCCGTTGCAATCGACATGGATATGTCAAAAATCACGAGTGACAAAACCGAGTACACGCCAATCACAAAAACGCCTGATAACCCAGATACGCCGTATTCAGAATTGGAAACAGTCGATTCGTTTGCGATTTCTGAGCAGAGCGTTACCAAAAAATGGACGGGCACGGGCTACAATCCAGAAGGTCCTGCGGGTGTTGAAGGTCAGAATCCGCCTGTGTATTCAGATATGTCGAATGTCATCGGTGAGTCAAAAGAAGAAGGCACGACAAAGAATTATGTGGTGAACACCGAGCAAAAGCATATCGAAAAGGCTCCTTCTATTGACCGAATCACTGCCTCTGCAAATATTGACGGCCGTTGGGAAAAGGAACTTGACGGCGGCAATAATCCTGTGTTCGTAACCGAAAAGAATTTTGAAACCCTCAAAACAAAATACGAAGAAAAATATCCGAATGTTGAAGACAACGACAATATTCGATTCCGATTGGGTCATATCGTTCGCGTGTACCGCCCGGTAAATGAAGATACGCGCGCGCGGGCTGCAACCATTGTTCAAGATGCAATCGGCTACAACCGTACTCGTGGGGATTCTGTTACGATTACTTCATGGCCGATTCCGCGTGAAGATGACTGGGACATCGAAGACGAAGCGATTATCCGCGCTCAGCAAACTCGAAAGACAATCATGCTCGTCTTAATAGGTGTGGTCATCATTCTTGTGGCATTCATCGTATTCAGAATGATTAGCCGAGAACTTGAACGCCGTCGCCGACTCCGCGAAGAAGAACTCTTGCGCCGTCAGCAGGCAGAGCGCGAAAAGGCTCTGTGGGACGCAAAACAAGAAGGCATGGAAGTTACTATGTCTGTCGAAGAGCGAAAGCGCGCCGAACTGCAAGAAAATGCAATCGCTATGGCAAAAGAGCATCCTGAGGATGTCGCAATGCTCATCAGAACTTGGATGATGGAGGAGTAGAGAATGGCAGAAGCAAAACCAGCAGCCGCACACGGTAAAAAGGGTGGGGCAAAGGATTATAAAAATCTCACTGGCCGCCAGAAGGCCGCAATCTTCCTCGTTTCGCTTGGTTCTGATGTTTCTTCCGAAATCATGAAGCATTTGCGCGAAGATGAAGTTGAAACGCTCACTTTTGAAATCGCGCGCTTGGAAACCGTTGATTCTGACTTTAAAGACCAGGTTCTTGAAGAATTCCAGGAGCTCATGGCAGCGCAGAACTTTATCACAACGGGTGGTATCGACTACGCGCGTGAATTGCTCGAAAAATCGTTGGGAAGCCAAAAGGCAATCGATATTATCAACCGCCTTACTTCGAGCTTGCAGGTTCGTCCGTTCGACTTTATCCGCCGAACAGACCCAGCGCATCTTCTCAACTTCATTCAGCAGGAATATCCGCAGACAATCGCGTTGATTTTGGCATATTTGGAGCCGGGAAAGGCAGCCGTCATTTTGCAGAACTTACCGCCTGAGATTCAGCCGGAAGTTTCAAAGCGATTGGCTACGATGGACCGAACAAGCCCGGACGTTTTGCGTGAAGTCGAGCGCGTTCTTGAAAAGAAACTTTCTACGCTTTCTAGTGAAGACTACACTGCCGCGGGTGGTGTCGAGTCTATCGTTGAAATCCTCAACCTTGTTGACCGCTCTTCTGAAAAGGCGATTATCGAATCTCTCGAAGAAGAAGACCCGGATTTGGCAGAGGAAATCAAAAAGCGAATGTTCGTCTTCGAAGACATCGTTATGCTCGACGACCGTGCGATTCAGAAGGTTCTCCGCGAAGTCGATACGCAGGAACTTTCAAAGGCACTCAAATCGGTGGATACCGAAGTTCAAGACAAGATTTTCCGCAATATGTCAAAGCGTGCTGCTTCAATGCTCAAAGAAGATATGGAATTCATGGGACCTGTCCGCTTGAAGGATGTCGAAGAAGCTCAGCAGAAAATCGTTTCGACAATCCGTCGTCTCGAAGACGCGGGCGAAATTGTTATCGCTCGTTCTGGCGAAGACGAATTGGTGGTATAAAAATCCGATTACAAAACGGGCTGTCCTTTGCGGGCAGCCTTTTTTGTTATTTTACATAGTAAATGTAGTTTTCTTTGCGCGGGGCGGGCGCATTTTTGGGAGCGTCGGCAAAGCCCACGGCGAGATTTCCGATTCCCTCGTAGTCGCCAGTGATTCCCCATGAAGCGAGCAATGCTTTTCCTTCATCGCTCTCAAAGACTTCCTTTGCACGGTGAATCCAGCAGGTCGCCACGCCCAAGCTTTCCGCCTCGTTCATCATATTTCCGAGCACGAGCGAGCCGTCGTGAATGTAAGTGGTGGGGCGGTTGCCTTTGTCTGCGAGCACGACGATGATTTCGGGTGCGCCGTAGAACGGGTCAATATCGGTTTTCCCCATGACGCGGGCGTTCAGTTCTGAAATTTTATCGCGGATTTCCTTGTTCGTAATCGCAACGATAATCGCGCTCTGCTTTCCCATTCCGCTTGCGGCGAAAGTGCCCGCTTCAAGGATTTTGTCCAATGTTTCCTGCGGAATCAGCTCCGTCTTGTACTTGCGGCAGCTTCTGCGTTCTTTGAGTGTCTGTAAAATATCTGACATGGTTTTACCTCTATTTGTGTGAGATGAGAAAAGTATTGCATAAAATATAATTTTGTGCAAGTGAAAGTGGCGCGCGAAATTTTTTTTTGATTCTGTCTACTGTGTAAAAAATTCGCCGAATTCTCGGTTGGAAAATCGCCAAAATCTTGGTTTAAAATACGCCAAAGTCTTGGTTGAAAAATCGCTATTTTCTGTATCAAAAACTTGCCAAATTCTTGGTTTAGAATTATACTTTTTCTTGGGTATGGAATACAGAAAACGATATTCAGATGAAGTTTTAAAAGAACGGCTTGAGGCAAAAGGCGCGGTTCTCGTGGAAGGTGCGAAGTGGTGCGGAAAAACGACCACCTCAAAACAGGTTGCACAGAGTGTTTTGCTCATGCAAGAGCCTTCCCAAAAAAAACAGAATTTGCAGATGGCAGAAACGAATCCCCAAATTCTATTGCAAGGGAAAACGCCCCGCCTGATAGACGAATGGCAACTTGCGCCAAAACTGTGGGATGCCATTCGTTTTGAAGTGGATCAGCGAGATTCATTCGGGCAGTTCATATTGACTGGCTCTGCCGTTCCGCCTGATACCAAAGAAATCTCGCACACGGGAACGGGCAGAATCACGCGGATGCTCATGCGCCCCATGTCGCTTTTTGAGTCCGGCGAGTCAAACGGGCAGGTCTCGCTGAAAGGGCTTTTTACCCCGGAGTATCAAGTTGCGGCATCTTCTGAAATCGACTTGGAAACGCTTGCCTTTCTTATCTGCCGTGGTGGCTGGCCAAAATCCGTCGGTTGCTCGCAAAAAGTCGCGTTGCGGCAGGCGTTTGACTATTACGATGCGGTGGTCAATTCTGATATTTCTCGCGTTGATGAAAAAGAGCGCGATTCAGAACGGGCAAAGCGGCTTATGCATTCCTACGCGCGGAACATCGGAACTCAGGCAAAATTTGAAGAAATCCGAAAAGACATTCTGAGCAACGATGTCGATTCATTCAGTATAGACACTTTGTATGACTATACGAGCGCACTGAAAAAAATCTTCGTCATCGAAGACTGCCCCGCATGGAATCCGAATATCCGCTCAAAAACCGCAATCCGCACCACCGACACCCGCTATTTTGTGGATTCTTCCATTGCGAGCGCGAGTTTGGGGCTTGGACCGAAAGATTTGATAAACGACCTGCACACGATGGGGCTTCTTTTTGAGAACTTGTGCATTCGGGATTTGCGCGTGTATGCACAGGTCATTGACGGCGAAATTTACCACTACCGCGACAAAAATGGGCTTGAATGTGATGCCGTGGTTCATCTTCGGGACGGAAGCTACGGTCTGGTCGAAATAAAACTGGGCGGCGACACTCTGATAGAAGAAGGCGCAAAGAGCCTGAAAGCCTTTGAGAAAATTATCGACACCGACAAAATGAAATCGCCGAGCTTTAAGATGATTCTTACCGGCATCGGAAACTACGCCTACAAGCGCGAGGACGGAATTCTGATTGTTCCTGTGGGCTGTTTGAGAGCGTAGCCACACATGCAAGATTTTCTTCTCGGAACGAGCGGCTACGACTACCCCGAATGGAAGGGCGTGTTTTATCCGCCTGACTTGAAGCGACAGGATTTTCTCACTTTTTATTCCACGGTCTTTAACGCGCTTGAACTCAATTTTTCGTTTTACGGAATGCCCATGCCTCATCAGATGCGCTCGTTTTATGAGCGGAGCGAAGGACGGCTTTCGTTTTCCGTAAAGGCGAACCGTGCACTTACGCATGAGGCTGGGCGCGACTGGAAGGAAACGGCGCGGGAATTTCAGCAGGCGGTAAAGGAACTTTTGGAAAAGGACGCTTTGTGCGCCGTGCTGTTTCAGTTTCCGGAACATTTTCATTACACGAGGGAAAATCGCTTGTACCTTGCGGATTTGCTTGCCGAGTTCAACGACTTCCCGTGCGTGGTGGAATTCCGCCACCGCGACTGGGTGCGAGAAAGCGTGTTTGCGGGATTGGAAGAGCGCGGTGCAGGGCTGGTGTTCTGTGATATGCCGAAGTTGGGAAATCTGCCGAACTTGGCGAGCGAATTTGCAGGTTCGGTGGTTGAGCCTGTCGAAACCACGCATAACTTACCCTTTTTTGGAAAGACGGCGTATATCAGATTGCACGGGCGGAATGCGCTCGCGTGGTACAGTAAGGAAGATGTCTCTTCGGGGGAGCAGAACGGAAGTGCGCGGTATCGCTATGATTACAGCGATGACGAATTGCGCGAGTTTGTGCCGGTGATACAAAGCTCGATTGGCGCGGGAAAGCGGACGGCGGTGTTTTTTAACAACCACCCCGACGGAAGCGGAGCGCGGAATGCGAAGCGGCTGGGGGAGATGATGGGAATTTTAAATTGCTAGTTTAAAAAGCGGATTTTTAATAGGAAAATATTTGGAAATATATTATACTTAGTTTGATTGATTTAAGGGGGTAAATCTATGAACATCCTTATAGACACGAATATATTTATTCCTCTTGAACTGACTTCTCTTTCCGATGTAGAGCCTGAAACTCATGCAATCAATGAGCTTTACCGAAAAGCAAAAGAAATTGACTGCCATGTTTTTTTGCTTGGCACTCAGAAAAAAGATGTTGAGAATGACAAAAATCCAGAACGAAACTCAATACGATTGCTGGCGTTTGAAAAATATGAGTTGCTGGAAAATGTAAAGACAACCGAAATCATTTCTACGGCTTTTCCGAACATTCCAGAAAATTCCCACGATTTTATTGATGTCGCATTGTTGAACGCTCTTTGCGCAAATGCCGTTTCGATTCTTGTAACGAATGATGAGGGAATCCATAAGAAAGCGAAAAAAATCGGCAAAGAAGATTTTGTTTACTATCTTGCTGACGCGTTGGATTTTATCAACAGTCAGCTTCCTCATAATTTAAAAGTTGATGTGTCTCATCCCGTCATAAAATCTGAGAAATGCTACAATATAGATATAAATGACACTTTCTTTGACAGTCTGCGCACTGATTATGATGGCGAAAAATTCAACAATTGGTTTAAAGAAAAATGCCAGAATGGGCATCGAGATTGCCTTGTAATTCAAGATAATAACAAGCTCGTTGGTCTTTGCATTTATAAGTTTGAAGAACCATGCTATGAAATGTCGGGAACAGTTTTAAAAATCTGTACTTTCAACTTGTCTGTTTCGGGAAACAAGCAGGGAGAATTGTTGCTGAGAAAACTGTTTGATTATAGTTATTCGTCAAATGTCGATTGGATTTATGTAACTGCTTATGAAAAAAATTATATCTGTCAGTTTTTTGAAAATTTTGGCTTTGAAAAGTATAGCAAGTTAAAAGACGATACGGGGGAGTTTATTTTCAGAAAGCGTATGAAGCCAAGAACTTCTGATTATACGATTTTATCTCCGTTGGAGTTTGACATAAAATTTGGTCCACGCTATTTTAATGATGAACAGGATGCTTTTTTAGTGCCCGTTATTTCATCTTATCATAATATGCTGTTCCCCGAATCCATAAAAGAAAATTTGTTGTTTCCCCAACTTGATTACATGGATTCCTTTTCTAACGCGATGCGAAAGGCATACCTGTGCAAGAGCAATTCAACACTTGTTCGCGAAGGTTCTATTCTCTTTTTCTATAAATCGCATGATATGGGAACTATCGAAACCTGCGGAATTGTCGAGAGAGTCGAACGCTTGCAGAATCCCGATGAAATTATTTCCGTGACGGGAAAGCGGACTGTTTATCAGCGTGAAGAAATAAAAACAATGTGCAGCTATGGGAAAAATATCCTTGTCCTGCTTTTTCGGCAGGCGGAAAGTTTCCCAAAGGAAATAAAATTCTCTGATTTGCAGAAACAAAACTTGGTGAGTGGTATTCCGCAGTCGATAACAAAGTTGACAGAGGAGGCGAAAAAATGGATTCTTCAGCAAAGACAGTTTTAATTTCGATACATCCGCAATATGTTGATTTGATTTCTTCCGGCAAGAAAAAAATCGAATTCAGAAAACGAAATTTTGCCTGTCCTGTAAAACGCTTCGTTGTCTATTCTACGGCACCAGTCAGCAAAATTGTCGGTTTTTTTGATGTCGAAGACATCGAATGCACGACACCACAAAAATTATGGGAAAATTACGCGTCTGTTGGTGGCATAGAACAAAAAGATTATTTTGAATACTATGCCAATACTTCCAATGCCGTTGGCATCCGCATAAAAAAATATACGCCCTTTCAAAACGCATTCAATATATCAGTATTGAATACAACTCCGCCGCAGTCGTATAAGTATTTGACGGATAGAGACTTTATTTTAGTGAATAATTTAGGAAATGGAAGGGAAAATGTCTAAAATGCTTACCGACGACCAAGAATTCAACGACTTTATGACCGAAGCTTCCCTAAAGGCAATGGAACTTCGCCAAAAATATGATAAACTCTCAGACAACAACAAAAGGCGTTTCCTTTTGTACATTGAACCTATGGTTCGCGCAGGGGGAACGCAAGGTTTTATGAACCAGATGAATATTTTATTTAATACAGGAATACGATAATGTCAGCGCAAAAAGTGAACTACGAAGAACTGAAACCATATATTCCTCAGAATGGCAATGAAGAAAACTATGCCCGGCTTACGCAGTATCTTTTGATGCATATGGACTATATTCAAGTAAGTGTTTATAAAGGCGGGCGGTGAAATAAAGTGGCAGATAAATTGAATTGCATAGATTTATTTTGCGGATGCGGAGGACTCTCAAAAGGCTTTTTGGATGCAGGATATAATGTCCTTGTTGGTGTAGATAATAATCAGCCTGCGCTTGATACCTTTAAATTGAATCACAAAGGAGGGGTTCCTTTAAATGCGGATTTATCAAAACAAGAAACTTTTGATAAAATTAAAGAGTTGTCAGGTGGTAATTCAATTGATGTAATAATTGCAGGTCCACCTTGTCAGGGATTTTCATTGACAGGACCACGCAACTTTGATGATCCTAGAAACAAACTGTATCTCGCTGTTATTGAAATGGTTCGTCAGTATCAACCGAAAGCTTTTATTATAGAGAATGTGCCTGGTATGGCAACGCTTTATAATGGTGAGATTAAAAATGAAATTTTACGCCGCTTTCGTGCAATGAATTATAATATTGAATGCAAAATTCTTTGTGCCGCAGATTACGGTGTTCCTCAAACACGAAAGCGATTGATTTTTATGGGTGTTCAATCTGATATTGGTAAACCGAAATTTCCAAATCCTATTTTAAGTCCAGAAGATTATGTCACTTGCAAAGATGCCATTAGTGATTTACCATCTCTCGTAGATGATTTAGGCTCGGAAGAATCAAGTTATTCAGAAGAACCTAAAACAGAATACCAAAAAAAAATGCGTGGTAACTGCAATATTCTTCATAATCATGTCGGAACAAGACATACTCAATTGGTCATTGATACAATTTCGCTTGTTCCAGAGGGCGGAAATTACAAAGATTTGCCTTCGGGCTGGGGAGAAAGCCGAAAGTTCCATGAAGCATGGACTCGTTATGATGGAAACAAGCCTTCAAAAACAATCGACACAGGACATAGAAATCATTTTCATTATAAATGGAACAGAGTGCCAACCATTCGTGAAGACGCCCGCTTGCAGTCGTTTCCAGATGATTTTATATTTGTCGGCACTAAAACTCAGCAAAATCGTCAGGTCGGTAATGCTGTTCCGCCATTGCTAGGCTTTGCTTTGGGCAATGCAATCAAATCTATAATAAACGAGGCTAAAGATGGAAAAAATTAAAACCATAGATTTGTTTGCCGGATGCGGCGGTCTTATGGACGGTTTTGAGCAGACTGGTTTGTATGAAACTTTGGCTGCTGTTGAATGGGAAGAAGCTCCCTGCCGTAATTTGAAAAAGCGTCTTGCCTCAAAATGGAATTATTCTGATGCGGATAAACGAGTTCTTCGTTTTGACATTCAAAGGACTGAAGAGCTTTTTGATGGGTGGACTGATGATGTTTACGGAACATCTGGCGGACTTTCTGAGTTGATTGGAACTAATACTTTGGATTTGATAATCGGTGGGCCGCCGTGTCAGGCATATTCAATTGCCGGTAGGGTTCGAGATGAATTCGGGATGAAAAATGATTATCGCAATTTTCTTTTTGAAAGCTATTTAAAAGTTGTAAAAAAGTATCGCCCAAAAGCTTTTGTATTTGAGAATGTTCCTGGAATTTTAACAGCACAGCCAGGAGACAGACCGATTATAGAAATAATACAAGAACAATTCCAAAATGCGGAATACTATCTTCTTCCCGATTTACGAAACGCGATTATTGATTTTACTGACTATGGTGTTCCTCAAAACAGAAGTCGCATCATTATTCTCGGAATAGATACCAAGTTCTACGGAAACGAAGAGAGTAAGAGTTTAGTCGAAAAGTTTTATGAAAATATCTTGCCTTCAAAAAAGACCGAAAAAAGAACGGCATGGGATGCCATCGGCGATTTGCCGAAACTATATCCATTAGGGCATGATGAAAAATATAAAGGTAAACGGATTTCTCATTCATTGCCCCAACCGTTTGTTGAAAATCATATTGCACGGTGGCAAAGCGAGCGGGATATAGAGATCTTTAAGTTGCTCGAAAAAGATATAGAGGAAAAACGGTTTGAGTATATATCTACTGATGCATTAAAAAAATTGTATACTCAAAAAACAGGTCATGTATCAAATGTCCATAAGTATCATGTGATACAAAAAGACCAACCAAGTAATCTGATACCAGCTCATCTTTATAAGGATGGATTGCGCCATATTCATCCCGAATCATCGCAAGCACGGTCTATCACAGTTCGTGAAGCCGCTCGTTTGCAGACATTTGATGATGATTATGTCTTTTACGGAAGTAATGTAGAATTATTTAAGATGATTGGTAATGCTGTTCCGCCACGATTTTCTAAAATTTTGGCACAGGCTTTATATGAATTGCTGTTCAAGGAGGAATAATTATGTTTATTTACAAGAATCTAGAGGAAATAATATTTAACAGACACAAGAATGTTCCTGCTGACCAATTAATTATATTGTCGGGGTATATAGGTCCCGAACCTGTTATGCGTTTAAAGGATTTGCCGTTTCCTGTTACATTGGTGTATGGAATGTATGCAAGCGAGGGCATTAGGGAACAGCTTCACAAAACATTGTTAAAAATTCAAGGTGAACAAGATAATACGAATATTTTTTATTCGCAGATACCTGTTCATTCAAAGTGCTATATTTGGCTAAAGAACAATGATATAAATACTGCGCTTGTTGGCTCTGCAAATTTTTCTGTAAGTGGATTGGAAAATGATTATAAGGAATCGTTGGCAGAAATAACGACGGATTCGTATGTTTCTTTGCGTGATTATTATTCCTATATTCTTGATAATGCTTGCAGGTGTGATAATTTGGATCCAAAATTTAAGCATGTTGGGTTCTTAAAAGAAAAGTCAAAGAATTCAATGGAAATTGCATCTGATCCACTGACAACAAATATCGATTTATTGACAAATGGTGAAGTTCCTGAAAAAAGCGGCTTGAATTGGGGCATCGCGGATGGAAATGTGACTCTTGGTGATGCGTATATACCACTCCATAAGGCAACAATAATTTCACATCCTGGCTTAATTCCGCCAAAACAGGGCTTCTCATTGCAGAAAATTGAAGGTGCGAAAAAATCACGACAAAACGATGCGGTTGAGTTTATTTGGGATGATGGAACTGTTATGCAGGGATTGTTGGAAGGAAATAATGAAATAAATGGTTTGACTTATCCAAAGCAAATGTGTTCAAGTCCTCAGAAAAACATTTTAGGAAAATATCTTAGAAATCGGCTAGGCGTTGATTTGGATTATAGAATTACAAAAAAAGACTTATTGCGTTACGGTCGAACCGATATAAAAGTTACTTTGCTAGGCGAAGGAATATATGGGTTAGATTTTTCTGTAAACAATAAATAGGGGAGTTTTTATGGCTTACACAATAAAACAGGCTCGACCTGTATTATTAAATTATCTCGGACTAACAGAAGCTAATGCAAGTTTTATTGAGAATACAGATAACTGGGGAATTCTGTATGAGAAAAATACGCTTAAATGTGTTATTTTTATGATGCCATTGGGAGAAAATACCTCATCCCCAAAAGTGTATTTTGATGTTCGTGATAGTGGTGCAGAAAAATTTATCGCGGCATGGGAATATGCAGAGAAAAATGATTTAAAATTCTTTTGTCTTGGTGTAAAAGACGAAAATGAAACTTATAAGAATAATGTAGTAAGCGTGGAGGCTGACATAAAAACAGTTTTAAAGGTTTCAGGTCTTGAAAATGGCAGAAGAAGTGGCTCTGGAACACAGTTAAATATTCCACGAAAACTTGTTCCCAATGGAAATGTAGCAAGGGCAAAATCGGATAAATTTGCTATATTTTTTGCAGTTATACATAAGGATTTCTTAGGAACATATTTAGAGATTTTTGACAATAGGTTGTTCCAGTTTATAAAGAATGGCGTACAAGATATAAATGAATTGAGTGAAAAGGAGGTGATACAATTATCAACGACTGCAAAAGAATGTGCTCGGCAGATTATACAAAAAATTTATGAATATGATAGGTTTGAACATATTAGGCAAATCTTAAAAATGAATACAAACATCAAAATTGATACAGATGAGATTTGTCCTGAAGATGTCCTTTATAATGTATTTTATACAGCAGGTTCCGAACAATTCAATAACGAAAAACGAACTTTTTTGGACTGCGAGTATGAAGTCATAATAAATAACATGAATGTACCATGCCGTCTGACTAACCAATGGTGTGGGTTTGGAGAGGTTGGAGATGAAATCCAAACTAGCAGAAACTATCTATGGGCATTGCGAGATATTATAAATATACATTATGATGGGATATTTAAAATTGAGAATGAAGGTGCAAATGCAAAACTTGTATGCTTGGCTCAAGACAAAATAAATAAATTTGCGCTTGTTTTTAATACTTCAATATCTAAAATAGAGAAGAAAAATAGAATACTATTTGGTGCTCCTGGAACTGGAAAAAGCTTTAAACTTAATAACGATGCAAAGGATTTAATTGGAAAAATTACTCACGATGGAATAGAAGTGCCAGAACCAAACTCTTTCGAAAGAGTTACTTTTCATCCAAATTATTCATATGCTCAGTTTATTGGAACATATAAGCCTGTTGCGAAAGTTATTGATGGTGCAGAAATCATTTCTTATGATTTTATTCCAGGTGCTTTTATTAGAATTTTGGTGAAAGCCTTAAAAAATGCGCGAGATGAATCAGAGATAAAACCTTATTTGCTTATTATCGAAGAAATCAATCGTTCGAATGTCGCTGCTGTATTTGGAGATGTTTTCCAATTACTTGATAGAAACAGTGATGGATTCAGTGAATATGAAATTGAAACTTCGGAAGATTTGAGAAAGTTTCTTGCGAGAAATACTATTCTTGGCGGTAAACCAGATGATTATAAAAAAATAAGAATTCCAAATAATTTTTACATCTGGGCGACAATGAACAGCGCAGACCAAGGCGTATTCCCGATGGATACCGCCTTTAAGCGAAGATGGGAATTTGAGTATATCGGAATTGACGAAAATGAAAAGCAAGTCGCGAATTACGAAATCCCCATTTGTAAAAACGGGGCAGTATCTCAAAAAGTAAATTGGAATGAACTTCGCAAGGCAATCAATGACAAACTGATTTCTCTTGGTGTGAATGAGGATAAGCTGCTCGGTCCGTTCTTTTTGAGTAAGTCGGCTTTGGATTCTGCGATGTCAAGCGGCATGAACTTTGTAAAGTTGTTTGAAAGCAAAGTCTTGATGTATCTTTTTGAAGATGCCGCAAAGATGAAAGTCCGACAGTTGTTTACACTTGATTCAGACAAGTACATTTATTCCGAAGTCTGCAAAAAGTTTGAGAAAGACGGGATTGAGGTGTTTATTTTAAACTCAAATGTTGCGCATGTTGATTTAACGGGAGAGTCCCAAAATGAATAATCCCTACAAAATCCCAGAACTTCCTCTTGCATTCAATTTTGAATCTCTTGCAATCTACAAGCAGCTGACTCTTGCTTCACGCGCGCTTGCAGAATTGAAAGGTGTGGCAAAGACGATTCCGAACGAAAGCATTTTGCTCAATACGCTTGTTCTGCAAGAGGCGAAAGACAGTTCCGAAGTTGAGAATATCGTTACAACGCAAGATGAAGTCTATCAGGCAGATTTGGATATGGTTGAGACCGTGACAAAGACGGCGCAAAAAGAGGTCTTGCGGTATCGCCAGGCAATGCATACGGGCTTTGACCTTGTGCGAAAGAACAAACTGCTTACAAATGCGGTTATAAAGCAGATTCAGCAGGAGCTTGAAGAAAATACAGCTGGATTCCGTGCCGTGCCGGGAACAGAGCTGAAAAACACAAGCAACGAAACTGTTTACACTCCGCCGCAGACTAAGGACGAGATTGAGCGTCTTATGGGCAACTTGGAGCGTTTTATAAATGACCGTTCTGTTTGCGACCTTGACCCGCTTGTAAAACTGCCGATTATTCATCATCAGTTTGAAAGCATTCATCCCTTTTATGACGGAAACGGCAGAACAGGGCGAATAATCAATATCCTCTACCTCGTAGCAAACGACTTGCTGGACTTGCCGATTCTGTATTTGAGTCGCTATATCAATCATAATAAGGCAGATTATTACCGATTGATTCAGCGTATCAGGGATAATGCGCCAAACAATGAAGCTGATTGGATAAATTGGATTGTATTCATGCTTAAAGGCATAGAAATTACGGCAAACGAAACGGTAATTTTGATTCACGAAATAAAAAATCTTATGCAAGATTATAAAATGAGAATTCGTCCATTGTTCGGAACGAAATATAATCATGAGCTTTTGAACAATTTGTTTCGCCATCCGTACACAAAGATTGAATACATTATGCGGGATTTGGAAGTGTCTCGCTTGACAGCATCTAAGTATTTGGAAGAAATGGTTGCTTCGGGCTTTGTGGAAAAAATTAAGATAGGAAAAAGCAATTATTATATAAATCAGCAACTTGTTGACTTGTTCATCAATCAAGCCGATTTATATAAAAAACATGTATAGAAAATTGAAATTTTTATACACGAAAAAATGATATGTATAAAAATTCGAAATTTTTATACATAAGGCTTGCGATATGTTAAAAAAAATCAAATTTTTTAACATACTAAGTTTGCAATGTTAAAAAAAAATCTCGAATTCTTAACATTGTTTTAGTTAAGATTGCCGTATCACTGTTGCGACAATTCAGTTTTACACTATGGAGCGTTGAGGAGTGAAATCCGCATATTTCCGTGAAGGACAGCATTATGTTTTCTCCGAATTGCAAGACGTGTTTTCTCTTAATGCGGAAAAAATGCGTTCGCGCATCAACACGCTGAAACGCTACAATGTGCTTAAAACCGTCCGCCGCGAAAAGCCTGAGTTCTCCGACCTTTCTGACCAAGACATCATTGTGGGCGAAGTTCCCGATGATTCTTCGGAGTTTTCCTATCAGTTCACTTTTGTCGGGGTGATTTTGCTTGATGACTTTGTGCTTAAATGCTATCCCAAGTATATTGACAAGTATGCGAACGAGCAGGAACTGTTTGAAAAACTCAAGACCGTCATTAAGGTAATCGAAAAATACAATCAGAATGAGCAGCTTGTTCACCTTTACAATGGAGAAGCGGAAAGCAAGGTGTTCAACCGCCTGGCGATTTCGCTTCACATTCTGCATGATTACTTTGACAACGGCTTGTATTCAAATCAAGAGGAGATTATCGAGCAAAACGGTGACGGCGAGATTCTGTGGGATAAGACAATCAACGAAACTTTTGCGTTTATCAAAAACAACACACCGTATTACCTTGAGACTTTCACGCACGACAATACCGAAAATGACTTTGACTATATCCGCCGACTTCATGCTGCAATTGTTACAAAATGCACGCGAGATTTGAATGTTGAGAATCTGCTTGCTCTGTTTGATTTGGAAGGGGCGGAGTTGACCGAGCAGACTTTGGATGATTTTGGCGACACGGACTATATCAAGTACCGCCTTGAACGCGAGATTAAAAATCTGTTTGTGACGCGAAAGCAGAATCTCTTAAAAACGCTGTACACTTACATTGCGGAGCTTTCCTCAAATCAGAGTGATGTTTCATTCAGCCTGTACGGAACAAATGCGTTCAACCTTGTGTGGGAAACGGCTTGTGGCGCGATGTTCAAAAATATCTATGCCGATTCTTGGACTGTTCAGAAAATGGCGGATGAGAATCTGCTTGAAAAAGATTTTGTGACTTCAGAAAACAAAACCCGGTGCATAGCGGATTATGTCGAGCGGCCGGAATGGCGGGTTGACGGAGAGAGCGTTGAGTATGACGGCAGGTTGATTCCCGATATTATCTCGTTGCGAAAAGAAAAGTCGGGCAACACCGCTTTGTACATTCTTGACGGAAAATACTATCTGTTTTCGGTTCAGAATAAAAAATTGCGCGGAAATCCCGGCATTGAGGATGTGGTAAAGCAGTATGCGTATAATGCCGCCTTAAAATCATTCATTGATGAGTTCCGTATTGGCGAGATTGCCAACGCTTTTTTGATTCCCGCTTTGGAAAGCGAGACTGCGGTAAATCAGAATTTTGCCGATGTTCCGTATTGGACTGCCCAGCATCAGGGATTCAAGGAACTTCCGACATTGCAAGTGATAAAGCTGAAACCCTCTGATGTGTGGTCGGCTTATCTTGGAAAAGCGAATGACACCGCGCGAGTGTTTGACTTGATTCAAAAATCTCCGACCGCAAATTATCTCTATCACAACGAAAACGATGATTCAATCATTCAGATTACTGACGGCAAAAAACATATCCTTGTGGGATTTTTGCGGAAAGAGTATTTTGATGTTGTTGAAAATTGCATTGCTTCGGGAATACAAGACTTTCCTTTTTATTTTTATGCGACTGGAATTGAACGCGATAGGCAAAAATTTACTCGTTACCCAATGCATCCCTACATTGATTCTTGCACGGAGATAATTTTGTACACAGAAGATAAAACTCAGTTCATACGAGGAAAACTAACTATTACAAAAAGTCATCGATGTAAAATTGACGAGATGACGGCGGAAAACTTAAAGCGAATGATTGATAATTCTCCTTTTAAAATGAATGATTGGGAACCAAAAGCAAAAACTTATTATGTAATGACCGTTGAAAATGCTGTATACTCGAATAATCCGTATGAAAATATTGCTGATTTTCAAGCCCTTGAATCAAAAATAAAAGAAAATGGATTGAATGATGTCTTATTCAGAACTTCACCAAAGGTGATTGATGTGTAAGGAGAGCCTGTCATGTACACCCCACCGTTTACCATCACCGCAAAAGCAATCAATCTCATCGCTGAAATCTCCGCGCAGGTGGAGCGGTTCGCTATCCGCATGGAGCAGGAGGACTCCCTCATGCTTCGGAAGGTCAACCGTATGCAGACAATTCGCGGCACGCTCGCAATCGAGGGAAATACGCTGAGCGAAGAGCAGGTGACGGCGTTGATTGACGGAAAGCATGTGGTCGCGCCGGTAAAAGAAGTGCAGGAAGTCCGCAACGCGATTACGGCGTACGATTCGTTTATGGATTTTAATCCGTATAATCAGAAGGACTTGCTCAAAGCGCACGGCATGATGGCTCTGGGACTTGTGGATAATCCGGGGCATTTTAGGCACGGCGCGGTCTGTGTGGCGGGCAAGAAGGGCGTTTCGCATATCGCGCCCCCAGCGGACAGAGTGCCCTTTTTGATTGGCGACTTGTTTGAATGGCTAAAAAATTCCCAAGACCACGCGCTCATAAAGTCTTCGGTCTTTCATTATGAATTTGAGTTTATCCATCCCTTTGATGATGCGCATGTGCCGCAAGGCACAAATTTAAATAATTTCCACTCATGCAAACGACGCGAAGCGGCGTATGGAAACGGTCGCATGGGGCGGTTCTGGCAGTCTCGGATTTTGGCGGAATGGAATCCTGTGTTTGCGCATATTCCGATTGAAAACATGATTTGGGAAAATCAGGCGGCGTATTACAAGGCGATTGAAGATTCGACCGATGCGAATGATTCAGGCATTTTCGTTGATTTTATGCTCGGAGTGATTCTGCATGCGCTGAAAGCAAGAATCCAAAAACAGAAAAGTCTTAACCAAGATGAAAGCGTGACTGCAAACGACACTGTAAAGGTGACTCAAAAGGTGAATGTAAAGGTGAATGTAAATCAGCAGAAAATACTTGAAGAATTGCGAAAAAATCCGCATATCACGATGGATGAACTTTCAAAACTTGTGGGAATTGCAAAAAAGAATATCTTTAACAACATGAAGAAATTGCAGGAAGCGGGGCTTTTAAAGCGTGTCGGCGCGGACAAAAACGGCTATTGGGAAGTCTTGTAACAATGAAACACATCTCCGTCTCCGCCGCCGTCATCTTCCGCACTTCTCCCGCAGGCGAGCGTTCCGTTTTCGCCACCCAGCGCGGGTACGGCGACTGGCGCGGGTGGTGGGAATTCCCCGGCGGAAAAATAGAGCAGGGCGAAACGCCGCAATTCGCACTCGTCCGTGAAATCCGCGAAGAACTTGCCACCGAAATACGTGTGGGCGAATCTCTCGGCATGGTAGAATACGACTACTCCGCGTTTCACCTGACCATGCACTGCTTTGCGTGCGAAATTATCTCTGGTAAATTGGAACTTCTCGAACACGAAAACGCCGCATGGCTCACAGCTGAAACGCTTCGTTCGGTCAAATGGCTTCCCGCAGATGAGTTGATTTTGCCCGCGATTGAAGAGCGACTGCGAGTTTCGCTATAATTTCAGTATGGCAAACGGAATCGAAGACTTGCACGAAAAAAACAGGGACGCTCCGCTTCAAAAGCAAAATCCCGCAAAATACGACGAGTGGCGCACGTTTCAAGGCAGGGAAGACGCGGACATGTTGCAGGAAAAATCGGTAAACTGGAAGAGCAAAAAAGACTGGCGCGAATCGTACGACAGGGACTTTGATGACTAGCACTGTTGAAACCTACGCATTTTCCCTCTCGTTTGACGCGCCGTTTTCAGAGGCCGTCGTCTCGCTTGCAGAAAATCTCGCCCGCGTAACCGAAAACCAGACGCTCCTTGAAAAACATGCGCCCGTCCATCTTACGCTCGGCATGTTTCATGTTCCTTCTGAAAAACTGAGCGACCTGCAAGCCGCCTTTGAGGATTTTGCCGCGGGCGTGGAGCATGGCCTCGCGCTTGATTTTGACGACATCGATTCTTTTCAGCAAAAAGTAATTTTTCTTTCTGTTAAAACTGTCTCCGATTCATTTGAAAAACTCAAAGCCATGAACGCGCGTCTGCATGAAATCTTTTTGCCGCAGTTTGAGCCGGGCGCGAACCGCAACTATCTTCCCGAAAACTTTTTTCCCCATGTCGCCCTCGCCGTGAAGCTAACGAAAGAGCAGTTTGAAAGGGGAATGAATTGGGCGCACCTAAAATTTCCGCTTTCAGCAAAAATCATCGCCGTGTCGCTTGCAAAATGCAATCCGTATGAAGAGCTTGCCCGCCATTCGCTTACGGACACGCTTTCACCCATGCAACGCCACAACAACATGGCGCATATCCGAAGCACGGGCGGCTCGCTTGAAACTTCCCTTCGCTCGCAATTGTTCAAATTCGGCTTCCGCTTCCGCAAAAACGACAAACGGCTTGTCGGAAAGCCCGACATCGTGTTTCCGCACTACAAAGCCGTGATTTTTGTGAACGGCTGCTTTTGGCACGCGCATGGCTGGGAACCCAGCCGAAGTCCAATAATTTCCTCTCATGCGCACGACGCGAAAGCGGCGTATGAGCATGGGTGGAAAAGCGAAGAATCGCTGATACAATCCGCGCTGCTCGATGAATCGGTCTTGTATTCTCTCAAATGCGAAAAATTCCGTATGCCCACTACGAATCCCGAATTTTGGCACGCAAAGTTCACGCGAAACCGTGCGCGCGACTTACGAGACATCGAAACTTTGCTCGCCGAAGGCTGGCGCGTTGGCGTGGTGTGGGAATGCTCGATAACGGGGCGGCTTAGGCGAGAAAAAATCCGCTCCACCGCCGAAAAAATCTCCCTTTGGCTCGAAGAAGAATACTCGGTGCTGTTTCGGGAATTCTAGAGGCTATTTATTTTCTTTTGCCTGTTGTTCCAGCTCAAACAGTAATTCCCGTTGCGCGTCGAAATCTTTTGGCACGGTCACTTTTTTGAGCGGGCGCGGGGGCTTTCCGTTTGTGGGCTTTGCTTTTGCGGCGTCTTTTCGCTCCAAGTAATTCGCGTAGAGTTTTTTGATTTTCGCGTGCTTGAGGCTACGGCTGTCGAGCGGGCGGAAGGGGGCGAGCAGTTCTTTAATGGGCTTTTCAGAGTCTTTTAAAAGCCGTTCGGTCACTTTCATCGTAAAAATTGCGTCCGCCTTGCTGTCGTGGAATTCCATGCCGTGCGTGTCGATTTCAAATTTCTCGATGAACGCACCAAGCGAGCCTTTCGTTCCGTAGAATTGTTCAAGCGCGTTGTGAATGTCGTGGCACTCAAAGTCTATGAGCTTCGTTCCGTAACGGATGCACTCGCAGGCAATCGTCGCCACATCGTTCAAACAACCGAAGCCGAACACGAGCCGGTCTTTTGCTTCGAGCAACGACTTGATTTTTGAGTAATAATGGGAAAACTTCGGATTCGCCTGATAGTCCTCGCGGCGGTAGGCGAGTTTGCACTTTGCGTTTTTTGAAAACAAATACCAATCAAAAACGGTGTCCGGATTCATCAATAAATCGTCGCTTTCAATAACCGAAAAATCCTGATTGCACAGCACATAGCCGAACGAGCAGATTTTCCCGATTCCGCCAAAATTATTCGCACATTCAAGGTCAAAAAAAAGATATGTCATAAAAATAGTATAGCATAAAAACGCGGAGTTTCAAAAATAAATGTGCATTTCCCTCGTTTTCTTGCCGATGATAAAATAAGAAAGTTGTAAAAATCTACTATATATGATACTATTACTGTGCTTTGTGCAGTGAGATTTCAGGAGTCTATTCATGGCGAGAAATTTATTTCAGCAGACATTATTTCAACCTGGTCAGTTAAAGCCGAAAGAGGGCGAATTCAAGTTGCAGCTTGTCCATGAATTTGCGCCGCCGGTAGAAGAAGTCGTCGAAGAAGTCGTTCCTGAGTACACGGGGCCGACTGCCGATGACTTGCGCCGCGAAGCTGAGGCTTTTAAAGTCCAGTGGGAAAAAGAAAAAGAACAAATGCTCCAAGAGGCGCAGGCAAAGGCTGACGAAATTCTTAAAAAAGCCGAAGATGCCGCATTCGCCGAAGTCAAACGGCAGACGAATCAGGCGCAGGTCGTCAAAAACGAGGCTGAGCAGAACGCGCAGGAAATCATTAAAAACGCGCAGGAAGAGGCTTCTCGCATCATCGAAGAGGCAAAAGCCGAGCAGGAAAATCTAAAAAAGAGCGGCTATTCTGAGGGCGTGAACAAAGGGCGCGAAGACGGATTTGCCGCAGGAAAGGACGAAGTTGACCGCCTTATTGAGCGCACGCACAAAATCCTAGAGGGCGTTATGGCGCGCCGCGAAGAAATCTTGAGCGAGACCGAGCAGCAAATCGTTGAGCTTGTGATTCTCATGACGCGAAAAGTCGTAAAAATCATTTCTGAAAGCCAAAAATCCGTGATTATGGCGAATGTCTTGCAGGCCTTGAAGAAGGTGAAGGGTAGGGGCGATGTCACAATCCGTGTGAACATGGACGATGTAAAGCTCACCACCGATCATATTCAGGATTTCATCAAGCAGGTTGAGAATGTGCAGGGCATTACGGTGCTTGAAGATTCCAGCGTTGAAAAGGGCGGCTGTGTGGTCGAAACCGACTTCGGCGCAATCGACGCGCGAATCCAGAATCAGTTGAGCGAACTCGAAACGGCAATCCTAGAAATCTCGCCGATTAAGACGATTCAGAAAAGCGAAACAGTTCCTGTAGCGGAAGGATAAAAATTTCTCACAGAGGGCACAGAGAGCACAGAGATTGGATTTACATTTGATGATAAGAGAAACTCTTTGTGAACTCTTAAGCTCTGTGAGAAACATAAAAAGACGGGTGGGGAAATGGAGTCTTTTTTTAATAAATATTTGAATACAATCAAACAAACGGAAACGATTCTCTATACGGGGCATGTCACGGCGGTAAAAGGCTTGATTATCGAAAGCAACGGACCGCGCTCTGTCATTGGCGAAATATGCACAATCAAAATCGCGTCTACAGGAAAAGAAGTGCTTGCCGAAGTCACGAGTTTTGAGGGAAAGACGGTCAAACTCATGCCCTACGGCGACACGACGGGCATTGAAATCGGCTGTGAAGTCGTGGCGAGCGGGCATATTCTGCAAGTTCCCGTGGGCAAAAAGCTCTTGGGGCGCGTGATTGACGCGACTGGCACGCCGATTGACGGCAAAGGTCCGCTTGAAACGAACGAATTTTACCCCGTGTTGGCGCAACCTTCCGACCCGATGAAGCGGCTTCCGATTGACCGCCGCATTGTCACGGGCGTGCGTTGTATTGATTCACTTCTCACCTGCGGAAAAGGGCAGCGACTCGGTATTTTTGCAGGCTCTGGTGTGGGGAAGTCCACGCTCCTTTCGATGATTGCGCGAAACACAAACGCTGACATCAATGTAATCGGTCTTATTGGCGAACGAAACCGCGAGGTGAACGACTTTATTGAGCGCGATTTGGGCGAAGAGGGCATGAAACGCTCGGTTGTCGTGGTTGCGACGAGCGACACACCTTCAATCTGCCGTTTGCGAGCCGCCTATGTCACCACCGCGATTGCCGAATATTTCCGCGATCAGGGAAAAGATGTCATGCTTATGATGGACAACATGACGCGATTTGCCCACGCTCAGCGGGAAATCGGGCTTTCTACGGGCGAGGCTCCAGCCCAGCGCGGCTACCCGCCGAGTGTGTTCGATTTGATTCCGAAATTGCTTGAACGGGCGGGAACGGGCGAAAAAGGCTCAATCACCGCGTTTTACAATGTGCTCGTTGACGGCGACGACATGGACGAGCCGATTACCGACAAAGTGCGCGGTACGCTCGACGGTCACATCGTGTTGAGCCGTGCGCTCACCCAGCAGCGGCATTACCCCGCAATCGATGTGTTGCAGTCAATCAGCCGTCTTTCGCGCCGTGTGTGTGGCAGGGAGACTTTAAAAGCCGCTACAAAAATCAGCCGACTCATCGCAATTTACGAAGATAACCGCGACATGATTAGCGCGGGTGTGTACCAAAAGGGCGCGAATGCCGAAATCGACTTGGCAATCGACAAGCACGCCGCCATCGAAGAATTTTTGTGCCAGGAAGAAGACGAGCCGTGCACCATCGAAGACACGCTCCAAAAAATGGCAGCACTCGCCGAAATTGAAATTCCCGAAGAAGAATATGTCGAAAATCCCGCACTTTACCGAAAAACGGTGGCGCAACTCGTAAAAGAGCACAAAGAAGACAATGTGACGAACGCAAACGAAAGCGCGAGCGCAGCCTTCGACGAGAATTTGGCTCCGCAAATTTCTGCAATCAGCGATGTGGCGGATAAACTCTAGCCTATGAAGAAATTCAATTTTTCGCTGCAAAAAGTGCTTGATTTCCGCGAATTTGAAAAAAAACAGGCCGAGGCTGAGCTTGGAAAGGCGGTCGCCGAGGAAACGAAAATTCAAGACACGCTTGATTTGATAGCACAAGCGCATGTTTCTACGGTGCGGGCGGCGGATTCCACGCATGATGTGTCGGAACTCTTTGCGGCGCAGAATTATTTCCGTCTTTTGAATCAGCGGAAGGAAGAATCGCTCACCGCGCTTGCTCAGGCCCAAGTTATCACCGAAGAAAAGCGCGAGGCAATGCTCGAGGCGATGAAAAACTGCAAGGTGCTTGAAAATCTCCGCGACAAGCGAAAATCCGACTGGAAAAAGGCGAACCAAAAAGAAGAAGAAAATCAGATTGACGATATTGTCACGGCAAAATATGGAGATAGACCCTGAAATAAATTTAGGGTGACATAAGGAATCAAAATGAAAGAACGGTCGGAACGACTCAAAGCAATCAAAAAACTCATAAAAAACAACCGCATTGAAAGTCAGGAAGAATTATTAAAAGAACTCACAAAAGAGGGCTTCGATGTCACGCAGGCAACGCTTTCCCGCGACCTCAAATTGCTCAAAGTGGGGAAAGTGAGCGACGGACACGCGGGCTATGTCTACACGCTCCAAAGCGACGAGGACAGAGGCGAGAGCGAGCAGATTTTCGTGCAGGATTTTTTGCGCGGCTATGTGAGCATCGACTGGAACGCAACCACGGTCGTGATAAAGACATTCGGCGGACATGCCGACGCGGTGGCGAACGCGCTCGACTGCCTGAACCTTGACGAAATTTTGGGCACGGTTGCCGGCGACTCGTGCGTGTTCGCGGCATTGCGGGCGGGCATTACGGGCGAAGATTTCATGAAAACGCTCAAAAAGCACATTCCCGACTTGGAAGAAGAATAAACTAAAAAAAATTATTCCTTTTTCATCTTTTTGAGGCTGGCTTCTTTTTTGTCCGAAGAAATCATGAACAAAATCGCCGCCATTGAAACGACGGTGAGCACCACGCTGAACGCACTTGCGAGCGGCAAATTCCGCGCCTTTTGAATCTGGTCCATGATGATGTTTCCGAGCATGTAACTTTCGGTTGAGCCGATAATCTGCGGCACGGTGTAGTTTCCGAAAATCGGAATGAAAGTGAAAATGAGCGCACTGATTATGCCCGATTTGATTCCCGGAATCATGATTCTGAAAATTGCGCCTGATTTTGTCGCGCCCAAATCGCGGGCGGCTTCCAAAAGTGTAAAATCAAAGCGGTCAACCGAAGTGAAAATCGGGAGAATCGCGTAGGGAAGGTACATGTAAATGCTCACGAGGATAACCGCGCCCTTCGTGAACATGAATTTGTGCGGCACAAACACGCCGTCTTCATTCTGCGTCACAAAAAAGCAGAAGCGGGCGAAAATCTCACAAATGCCGTTCAACGCGCCGTTCTCGCCCAAAATCGTCATCCATGCGAAAATGCGAATGAGCGAGTTCGTGAGGAAGGGCACAATTACCAAAATCAAAAGCGCGGTCTGGTGGCGGCTTCGGGCAATCGCGTAGCCACAGGGAAGCGCAATCAGAATCGAAATGAAAGTGGCAACGAGCGTCATCCACAGCGTGCGCAAGAAAATCATGCCGTATGCGGGCGTGAACATCTGTTTGTACGCGTCGAGCGAAAATTCGTGAATCACACCGCCGAACATATCGCGCTTCATAAAAGAATAAGCCACGATTATTGCGAGCGGCACAATAAAAAAGACCGAGAACCAAAGCCCCATCGGGTAGCTGTAGAATGGACCGGGATTTCTTTTCTTCATGATTATTCCTCCCGCAACGCTTTCATTGCGACTTTGTTTTTGTACATGGTTTTGTCCGCGCGGTTGAACACATCTTCCAGCGTTTTGTCGCCCGTCGGGTCAAAGTCAGCCATGCCGATTGCGGCGGAAAGCCGTTCCCATGGATTTGCACTCTCGTTCGCGCTGGTGTTTTTAAAAACATCGGTCGCTTCGGTCAGAAGTTTCTTTCGGTTTTTAAAATCATCGCCTTTCAAAATCACGACAAATTCCGCAGTTCCTTCCTTGATTTGCTTGTTTATTACATTTTCGGCGTAGTTATCGTAGGCGGTTTTGTTTCTGACGCAGGTAAGCGCGTCTTTGTTCGCCAGTTCGCTCATCGTGCGCGCCTTGCTTTCGGCTTCGATTACATTCTCAACATACACGCGCATATCTTTTGACATTTTTACGACCGCATTTGCAAGCGATTCGACTTCGTTGTTCGTATGAATGTTCGGGTCTTCAATTACAATCGAGTCAATATCTTCTTTTCCCTTATGCTGATATGCGAATGTCGTCACGCTGTTTTCCAGTTTTTGAATCGGCTTTGCGATGTTGTAATGCGCCCATATTATAAAAAGCGTGATAAAAGTAAGACCGAGTATGAGAATCAAGATGATGTTGGTAAGCGTGGATTCCTTGATGACTTTTCGGATTTCCGTAATGTCGATGTCAACACATAAAAGACCGATGTATTCGCCCGAAGAAGTAAAAATCGGGAGCGAGCCTGTGTACATCATGTAAACAACTCCGTTTTTCACCCAAGAGTCCGAAAAAAAGGAAATTTCTTTTTTCTCCGCCGCTTTCAGATATTCGCTGACGCATTCGATAGAATATTCTTCGCCAGTAAGCCCGTTCAGCTCTACTTCCATTTCGGGCATGAATTCTTTTTCGTAGCTGCTCATCGCGGCGATAATATTCATAACATTGTCAGGCGGGGTTTTGCTTAAGGGGCGGATTACATAAAGGTATTGGAGTTTCACATTGTCCTTGAAAGTATCCATGAATTTTTGAAGCTCAAGGTATTTCGGAGATTTCTCGCCTGTCTTAATGCAATTTGCAAGGTCATCGGTATCAATCTGGCTTTGTACAAAGGTGAGAAGGTCACGAATATGCTCTTTATAGCGGGCATAAAGCCCTCGCTTATAAGTCGCCTGATTCACGAGGCTTAAGACAAGGCAGAGAAGCGCAACAAAGACAATACAACCTATAGAAATACTCCGTCCGAGCGGCTTTTTGTAACTGTGTGGCGGCATGGCTTTATTCTCCTTGGCTCTTGACTAGTATCTTTTCAGAATTTTAGTCAGCTCCTTGTATAAATCTTCATTGCGGTGGTTGTATCGCACTCGCACTCCATCAAGTGTATCACGAATTTGTCGGAATCACAACCGTTGAATTTGGCGAGCGGGTCTACATAGGCGACATCTTCAGCCAGCGCGTCGCCGTAGCCTTGCCAATCGCCGCAGCTCCACCGCCACTGAATCTGCAGCTCAAAGTCGATTAACTCCTTAATTTCTTCTTGTGTCATGATTATATCTCCTAGAATTGTGAAGTTTTTTCCGTAAAAATGCGGAAGTTTTTTGCTTGTTTACTCTGTGTCGCTTCTGTACCCCCTTTCTTCTTCACCACACTCCCACCCGTGCGTTAACGCACTAAAAACCTGTGCGTTCACACTAACACGACCTTTTTGAAATGTGGTAGCTTTCTTTGTATAAGGGCGTATGCCTTTTAAAACAAACTAAAAAGAGGTTTTTATAATGAAAAAACTTTTTAAAACACTGGCTGCACTCGCAGTAGTAGCGGCACTTGGTTTTGGCTTTGTGTCTTGCGGGGGCGGAAATGATGACAGCTCTAGTGGCGGCGGAAATCCTGGAAACAACGGTGGCGGCAACAACGACACAAATTCTGCTTTGGCTGTTTTTACCTGCAACAGTGGTTATGATACCCGAACCCTGACCTTTTATAATGACTCTACTTTCAAAGTAATTGTAAGTGACGAATCTGAACCTCAGGCAGCCGGAACATATACATTTGATTCCGGCAACTGGGAAAACGGAACAATCACATTGACCGCCACATCTGGTTACAAACAAGATACATTTACTGGTACTAAAACAATTACTGAAAAACAAATAACTTTCAGTACCAAAACATATACCCTTACTGGCGGAACTCTCAAAACTCCAGCTAAAGACAACGAAAATAACAATTCTGGAAATTCAGGCACAACAAACACAGACACGACTAAGACTGATTCTACCGAGACGGATACAACCAAAACAGACACACCAGCAACAACTTCAATTGCCATATTCAAGACTTATTATGATTATGAAATTTCATTCGCTGCTGACGATACATACCTTATTAAGAATAAGGATGGCAAAAATGGAGAGAAAGGAACTTACACATTAGAAGGTGATTTTAGTAATGGTTCTATTACAATGAAAGAGACACATTACTGGTCGTCGTATGATGATACATGGGAAGAGAGTACATACACTTACAGCTTTAAAATTGAAAATGGTGTAGGAACTAGCGACAGTTACAATGTCAGCTACAATGCTTCAACGGCTCTTGCCGTTTATACTTATGGTAAGTATAGTAAGCAAATACTGATTTTTTCTGAAGACTCTACTTTCAAACTATTGAAGTATGGAGAATGTGAAACAGACGGGAAATATAAATTAGATTCCGGTGACTGGGAAAACGGTACAATCATATTGTTTGACAAAAAACCTTATGAAAAATCTGGTATTTATACAATTTCAGAAAAGAAACTGGATTTAGGCCTAACTTATTCTCTAAAAGACGGAACTCTCAAAACACCGACAAGCAGCGAAACAGATAGTTCTGTAGCCTTCTCAGGAACTGACGATTTATACGGAAAAAAATATTTATTAAAATTCACCAATGGCAATTATGTACGATGGGTTGATGGTAAAGAATCTGAAAAAGGCACTTATACAATGGCAGGTGATTTTACAAACGGATTCATGAAACTTATTAAAACACATCAATATGCAAATGATTCGTGGGAAACAACAGAAGAAAATATTATTAAGTGTGAAATTAGAGATGGAACTTTATCACTAGGCGGCCGTGTTAAATACGAGACTGTAAGCTATGATTACGATGTTACAGATGATTTGCCAAAAATAAGTGTTAAGTTTTATACAATGAAGGATCTTACTAATACACATGTTTATGACGTCGATGAACAGTTTATAAAACCTGGAAGTAAGGCAGAAAAACCAACAGATCCTACGATGGAAGATTGCGAATTTGTCGGCTGGTATATTTTTAAAGGGTATGATAAGGATTATAACGAAATTTATTCTTCCGAACCTTTTGATTTTGACACACCAATTACAGAAGGAATTGAATTACATTCAAAATGGCATACAACACTAAAGGTAGTCTATAAGTCTAAGTCTAACAATGATAATGTTTCCATTCGCTTTTATACTGACAACACTTATAAAAAGATAACGGATGAAACAATTATTGAGACTGGAAAGTATGAAGTCGAAAAGTTATCGAATGCTGATGCGTGGGAAAATGGACTTGTAAAATTTACTCCGTCAGAAGGAGAATCATATGAAGGATCCCTAAATAAATATCTATTTGGTTTAATTGAATATGAGCTTAGCATCACTAACTCTCAAACAATTTATGCATCTACCCATTGGTTCGAAGGAACTCATCTTTGGTCAAATGAAACAGAAGAATAGGAAAAAACTATGCCTGATATAAAAGACACAATATCAAACAAGCAGTACAGAATCAAAAATCCATCGGCTTGTAATGTTATAAACTCTGCTTATTCTCTTTCTCAAAAGACAGCATATATAATCTGTGCTCCCAGAGACTGCGGTAAAACAAATACTGTATGTTACATTGCACAAGAGCTTCGTAACTACTACGGAAAAAGACAGGTTACGACTGTTCTGAATGAAACCTTGCAAAAAGAAATCCTGCATGTTGCCATGATAGATGGCGATGTGAATAAGTGCATTGGATTTTCTTCAAAAGGCGATGAGCCCGAGAATACTTTGAACAGTGCTCTTTCGCTCTGCCTTTCATACAGCAAAATCATTGTGATTGCAGTCCGCTATGAGAAAAAAGGGGCTAAAGCAGGCATGGTGTCTGATGTTTCTAATCTCTGCCAAAGTTTCGGATATTCCGTGCAGAATATTCCGCTTTCAAAATTGCCTGTAGTTCCTGCAAATGGCGTACATCTGTCAGAAGCGAATCAGGTAATCAGCGGAATAAAGCAGATTATTCCGTAATCCTCAATCAAACAGTCCGTCTGAGCAATCAGGCGGACTGTGTTCCCATAATTCCCAAAAGTTAAAAATCATGTATAATCTTTCCATGCGCTATTCTGCAAATAGAATCCCCGTTTCTCCAATAAACACAATCCTCTTCTGTGTGATTGCGCAAATCATAAACCTTGCAGCCGCTTATATTTTCGGTGATATGCTTCATGTTCCACTTTTTTTGGATACAATCGGTACGGTGGCGGTCGTTTTTTATGCAGGTCTTGTGCCATCTCTTTTGGTTGCGGGATTTTATAATGTGTTCCGGGTCTTGCTCATGGTTGCAATGGGAAATCCTGCCTACCCATGGGATATGATGTACTCCCTCTGCGGTCTTGCAATCGTTTTTTGCACATGGGGTTTCATCTATAAAAATTCTAATTTCAGGGGCGGAACGATTCTTACCGTCCTTTATCTGCTTTTGATTGTGCTTGTTTCATCATTTGCTTCAAGCCTGATTGGTGCAGGAATTGAAACTTCCCAGCGAATCATCTTTCACAATCAGATTTATTCAAATCCTGTAACGCTTTTTGTTCAGGCCTTTCTCGACGGCAACTTCGGGCTGTTTCTCGCATGTTTTATTACACGAATCCCGATTACAGTTCTGGATCGCCTTATCTGCACTTTCGCAGGCTGGCTTTTGTACCTAATCTTCAAAAAAATCCGCTTTCCGTGTTAGAATGAACTATGCCTAATCTTATTGATATGCCGCACCTTGCCAACGATGCCCAGGCTTTGTACAGAATCGTCCAGACTTTCATCCTGTTTTTTATCATCCTTTCAGTCGTGTTTTTTCTCGCTCTCGTTGCAATTATTGCCGTTTTAATCAAAATGCGGCTTGCAGATGACAGCCAGAAGGAAACTGCGGAATATGCCTCGCATGTGCTTAACGCGCAGGAAGAAGAACGCTCACGAATTTCCGCCGAACTTCACGACACCGTGGCTCAGGATTTAAAGGCAGCCGTTACTTTTTTAGAGAGTGACAAGCCAGTTTGTGAGACAAGAGAGCTTCTTTTAAAGTGCATTACACAAATCCGCTCGATGTGTTATTCCCTTGTTCCGCCGGAGCTTTCGGGTCAGTCACTTTCTTCCGCCCTACATTCTTTGTGCTATAATTTTAAGAATAAAACAGGCTTTGAAGTTTCT
>JAFUDX010000004.1 GCA_017464425.1 Treponema sp. | reverse complement strand
TGCTGCATGGGGCTTGCTGAACTTGAAGCAGGTGGATTCCGCGATTGCGCGGCGAAAGCATATGGCGGACTTGTACCGTGCAGCCCTCAAAGATGTGAGCGGAATCCGATTTTTGCCTGACATTGAGGGTGTGCGGCACAATTACTCGTACTTCCCGATTTTCATCACGGAAAAAGAGTACGGCATGAGCCGCGATGCGCTGTATGCAAAACTCAAAGAAAATAACATTCTTGGTCGCAGGTATTTCTACCCGCTGATTTCAAACTTCCCTGTATATCGCGGGCTTGAATCAGCACGGGCGGAGAATCTGCCTGTGGCGACAAAGCTTGCGGAGCAAGTGCTGTGCCTTCCGATGTACGCGGATTTGACGGACGATGATGTGGCGCGGGTGATTGAGGTGGTAAGAAAATGAAACTCGGCATAATGCAACCCTATTTTCTCCCGTATCTCGGCTACTGGCAGCTGATGAACGCAGTGGACACCTACATTATCTACGATGATGTGACATACATAAAAGGCGGGTGGATAAACCGAAATAATTTTCTTGTGCAGGGGAAGGCAAAATTATTCACATTCTCGCTGGAAAATGCCGGCTCATACAAACTTATAAATGAGATTGCGATAAAAGATGATTTTTCAAATTTTAGAAAGTTGTTGCAGTTCAATTATGCGAAAGCACCTTTCTATAAAGAATGCTGCGAGTTGGCAGAAAAAATCATTTCGTATGATAAGGGCAATCTCGGTAAATTCCTTTATAACAGCATACAGGTTGTAGCTGACTATCTTGATTTCAAGACGAAGATTTTGCTTTCTTCTGAAATCGAAAAAGACAACCAGTTGAAGGGAAAAGACAAGGTGATTCATATCTGCAAGCTTTTTGGCGCAACGGAGTATTACAACGCAATCGGCGGGCAGGGACTCTACGACAAAAAAGAGTTTGCGGACAACGGCATAAAACTTTCGTTCTTAAAGACGAACATAACGCCATACAAGCAGTTGAAAAACGAATTTGTTCCGGGACTTTCGATTATGGACATTTTGATGTTCAACCCGAAAGAAACGGTAAAAGAAATGCTCAATGATTTTGAGTTGGTGTGAGGAAATGCGATGCAGAAAAAAATAGTGTTGTTTGGGGCGACTGGACTTGTCGGGGCATATACTGCGATGGCACTGAAAAATGACGGTTATGATGTCGTTGCAGTCGGGCATCGTAAAAGTGACAATGGATTTTTTGCCGAGAATGGGATGAGGTATGTCTCCGTAGACATCAAAAATACAGCGGAATTTTCAAGTTTACCACAGTCTGATGTGTTCGCGGTGATTCATTTTGCAGGAGCGATGCCAGCCCACATGCAGGGGTACAATCCGTATGAATATCTGAACGCAAACATAATCGGCACGATGAATGTCCTTGAATATACCCGTTCCGTACACGCTGACAGGATTATATTCTCTCAGTCTGTATCGGATGTGCTGTATTTAGGCGGAACAACGACACCCATTCCCGCTGACTCTGAGATGCACCATCCGCTCAAAGGCGACCATGCCGTCTATTCTATCTCAAAGAATGCGGCGGTCGGCTTGATTCGGCATTATGAGGCTGAATTCGGAATAAAAGCGTTCATTCTCCGTCTTCCGACCATTTATGCCTACCATCCGAACCCGTACTACTATGTGGACGGTGCAAGAAAGATGCTTGGCTATCGTCTGCTTATGAAAAAGGCTGAAAACGGAGAACCGATTGAAATTTGGGGAAATCCAGAGAATCAGAAAGAATTTGTCTATGTGGATGATTTCACGCAGCTGTGCAACTGCTGTTTAAAATACCATACAAGTGAATGGGGGGGGGTACTTTTAATGCAGGAAATGATTTCCCGCTCTCTTTTGACGAACAAATAAAGCTGATGGTTGAGGTGTTTTCTCCTTCGGGAAGAAAATCTCGCATCCTATACAGACCTGAGATGCCGAGTTCGCCGCAGTTTGTGCTCGACATCTCAAATGCTCGTGAGCAACTCGGTTATGCTCCTGAGTACGACTGTCGGAAGGCATTTGAGGCTTTCAAGGCAGAAAAACAAATACAGCGTTTCCAAAAACTATGGGGAACGGAATCAGATTATGAATAAGGCGTAGGTTTTTCCTGCATTTTATTCATGGTCTTACTAACGAGGTGAATAAAATGCAGAAAATCATCATTTTTGGCGCGTCGGGAAATGTCGGCTCATATCTCGCGCATTATGCAAAGGAGTTTTTTACGGACAAAAGCTACGAGGTCATTGCCTCTGGTCGCAGGAACACAACGGTTTTTGAAAAAGAAGGAATCCCGTATGTTTCCGTTGACATCACACAAAAAGAAGATTTTGAGAAACTTCCTCAGACTGATGTGAAGGCCGTGTTCTTGCTCTCATCTGCCACGCCGTCGTATATGGCGAACTACAATCCCGAAAACTACCTTCGGACAAATATTCTGGGCACATTCAATGTGCTTGAATACTGCCGCAAGGTCGGATGCGAGCGGTTCATCTTCACCCAGACAACCTACGACATCTGGCTCTACGACCATGACCAGGTGCTGAAGGCTGACCTTCCGCCGAAATTTCCCTACACAGGCGACCATGCCGTTTACACGATTTCAAAGAATAGCGCGATTGAGCTGATAAAGCACTATCACGCGGAATACGGCTTAAAATATTACATTTTCCGTCCTGGCACCGTTTACTGCTGGAGCGACTACCAGTATTACTTTCCCGGCGGCGTTAAGAAAATGCGCCCGCTGTATGTGATGATAAACCGCGCCCTAAAAGGCGAGGACATTGAGCTGTGGGGAAACCCCGAATACAAAAAGGACATGCTCTATGTCTATGACTTTGCGCAGGAAATGTGCAGAGCGGTTCTCACGGATAAGACCGACCACGGCATTTACAATGGCGGTACGGGAAAGCCCGTTTCGATGAAAGAACAGATTCAGGCAATTATCGATGTGTTTTCACCAGCGGACAAAAAGTCAAAGATTGTGTATGTGCCGGAAAAGCAATCTGGCGGTGGCATTTTGTTTGACATAGAAAATGCCCGCGAGGAACTTGGCTATGAGCCTGCCTATGATGTGCACGCGATGTTTGAGGATATGAAAAAAGAAATGACTCTCGGTCGGTACACGGAACTTCGCGCTGACACAGAGGCACATAACTAGGAATGCAAATGCAGAAAGAAATCGGCGGATATATCGAATTCGAGCGATATGACGGAAAGCAATATCATGAGGATGCTCTCAAACTGAACTGTGCGCGGAACTGCCTTGCGTATCTGATAGCGGTATACCGCATACAAAAAATATATCTGCCGTATTTTCTCTGCGATTCGGTTTGGAAAGTATGTAAGAAGTACGGAGTGCAGGTCTCTTTTTATCATATTGACGAAAATTTTCGTCCGATTTTACCAAATGCCGATTTTGAAAAAGATTGGCTGTATGTCGTCAATTATTACGGGCAGGTTTCAAATCAAGAGATAGCCTTCATTTCCCAATCCGTAAAAAATCTGATTGTGGATAATGTGCAGTCTTTCTTTCAGAAACCAGTACAGGGGCTGCCGACGATTTACACATGCAGAAAATTTTTCGGTGTTGCGGACGGTGCATATCTGTATACGGACAAAACCGTATCGGGTGAGTTGGAGCGAGATATTTCATTTGAGCGAATGGAGCATCTTTTGGGGCGATTTGAGAGAAGTGCTTCTGAATTCTACCCAGCTTTTGCAGAAAACGAAAAGATTTTTGAAGCCCTGCCCGTAAAGCGGATGGGGGCGCTGACTGAAAACCTCATGCGCTCATTTGACTATGAACGGATTGCGAAAAGGCGCGCGGAAAATTTCCGTTTTTTGCACGAGAACTTGCAAAATGTAAACAAACTCAATCTGACCGTTCCCTACGGTGCGTATATGTATCCCTTGTTGCTAGAAAACGGAAGTGAAATCAGAAAGCACTTACAGGAACAAAAAATCTATATCCCGACATTATGGGGCGATGTATTTGAGGTGTGCAGGAAAGGTTCCCTAGAATATAACTATGCAGAAAATATTCTCCCGCTACCTGTAGATCAACGCTATGGGGAAGAAGAAATGAAACTGATTATTACATACTTAAAAAATTAGCTTGAGCAAAAAATAGCAGGCAGTGCCGAAAAGCCGCAAGTTTTGCGGTTTTCTGGCGGTGATATAGTGGCAGGTTTCTGCCATTCGTTCTTTGACATTTCTATTTTTGAGGGAAGAAAAAAATGATTTTTCATTGCCCGCCCGCTACAATAATTCTGCATTTCGATGTATACTTATTGCAAGGCGGTGCGCAATGGGAATCTATCTGAATCCGAGCAATGAGAATTTCAAGGCGACTCTTACACGGAAAATCTATGTTGACAAAACAATGATGATTTCTGTTCTGAATGAGTTTATGCGTGAGGACAATAAATACATCTGTGTTTCGCGTCCCCGCCGTTTTGGAAAGACAATCGCGGGAAATATGCTCTGCGCATATTATTCAAAAGGTTGCGATTCGCGGAAATTGTTCGCTCCTTACAAAATTGCAAAAGATGCTGGTTTTGAGGAAAACTTGAACAAGTTCAATGTCATAAAAATTGATGTGAACAGCGAGTATCGAAATGCTTTGGATAAAAATAATCTGATAATAAAGATTACGCGCAGTATTCAGACGGAAATGCGTAACCAGTTTCCCGGTATTTCATTTTTTGATGATGATTCGATTGCCGATTGTATTCTAAAAGTATTCTCTGAGACTGGGGAAAAATTCGTCGTCATTATGGATGAGTACGATGTGCTTGTGCGCGAGAATGTCAGTGCGGATTTGTTCACGCAGTATCTTGACTTGCTGAACGGACTTTTTAAAAGCGACACGGTTCGTCCTGCCATTGCGCTTGCGTATCTTACGGGCATCCTGCCAGTTGTGCGCGACAAGGTTCAGTCAAAACTGAACAACTTTCGGGAATATACGATTTTAAATGCAAGCTCACTTTCGGAGTTTATCGGCTTTACGGAAGAAGAAGTAAAATCGTTATGTGCAAAATATTCCGTTGATTTTGAGGAATGCAAACGCTGGTATGACGGATACAGGCAGAACGGGTATGAAATATACAATCCTGAATCAGTTTGCCTCTGTATTGAGGAAAAATCTTTTGATGGCTACTGGGGAAAAACATCAAGTTATGCGGTGATTTCTGACAGAATCGGCGCGAACTTCGCTGGCACAAAGGACGATGTAATCCGTATGCTTTCCGGCGAAAATGTTGATGTTGATGTCGGAATGTACCTCAATACAATGACGGATTTCACAAGCAAGGACGATGTGCTTACATACCTTATCCATGTGGGCTATCTTTCGTACAACCGTGAGGAAAAAAACTGTCATATTCCGAACAAGGAAGTGCAGCTAGAATGGATTCGTGCGCTGAAAAAACTCGGCGATTATATTGTTACGAATGAAATTATTCAGTCGTCAAAAGAACTCCTCGCAGAGACCTTGCGGGGAAATGCCGAAGCCGTTGCAAAGGCACTCGATGTAAGTCATATCCATGTGACGAGCAACCGCAGTTACAACAACGAGGACGCATTGCAGAGCGCGATTTATCTTGCATACATCTATGCGCTCAACAAGTACACGGTCATAAAGGAGATGACGACGGGGAAAGGTTTTGCCGATGTCGTGTTTATTCCGTTCGTGCCGAATGTTCCCGCTATGATAATTGAGCTAAAGCGTAATGGGGCTGCTGAAAGTGCACTCAATCAAATCAAGGAAAAGCAGTATTTTGATTCGCTTTCCGCATATTCGGGCAATTTGCTTTTTGTCGGAATAAACTACGATGAAGTGACGAAGACGCACGAATGTAAAATTGAGTTGTTTGTGAAATAACAGGTATTTTCGCTAAAATTTCTCTTTCTCTTCCTCAAAAATAGAAATGTCTCAAAGAAATATCATCTAAGTTCTGAAAAAAAATATGTATGCTTAGGTGCATCAGGAGAAAAAATGATTTCTTTGACACAAAATGAAGTTATGCAGTCTTGGCATAATTCTTCCGATAAGCCATTGATTTCAATTTGTTGCGTTGCTTATAATCATGCCCCATATATTCGTCAATGCTTAGATGGCTTTATCATGCAAAAAACAAATTTTTCTATTGAAATACTTGTGCATGATGACTGCTCGACAGATGATACGATGAGCATTATTCGTGAATATACGGAAAAATATCCAAATATAATTAAACCCATTATACAAAAAGAGAATCAGTTTTCAAAAGGAATTCGTTCAATATTAGCAAGTTTTATGTATCCAAAATGCATCGGTAAATACATTGCTCTCTGTGAAGGGGATGATTATTGGATAGATGAGAATAAGCTTCAAAAGCAGGTAGATTTTCTTGAATCGCATCCAGATTACTCGGCTTGTTTTCATCGGGCGCAAGTTTTAAGCGAGGGGGAACTCTCCGATTCTGTGTACAGACATTTGCGTGAGGGGGAATATGACGCAAATGCTATTCTGAAGCACTGGACGGTGCCGACGGCTTCTTTTGTGTTCCGTGCAGAGTTTAAAGACAAAATTCCAATCGATGCGGATTTTATGTATGGTGACATCGTACTTTTTGAAACAGCGGCACATTATGGAAAACTTTATTGCTTGTCAGATACAATGTCCGTTTATCGTCGTGTAGAATCTGGCATAACTGGTACCCAACATAAAAATAGAACTTTTGAATTGTATAAAAGAACTGATAGGCATTATAAAGCGTTGAGAAGGCATTTTCCAAGAATTTCTTGTGTTCTTATTGCTAAGTTGCGCATGATAAATTTCCTGTTCAGTCTTGCTTTTATGATACGAAAGTATGTTCTACGGAGCGTATAAAAATGTCCTCTGTAACCAACAACCGCTTAATATTAAAGAATACCCTTATGCTCTATATGCGACAAATACTTGTGCTCTTTGTCGGTTTGTATTCGTCACGCATAGTGTTAAAAACACTCGGTGCGATAGACTTTGGTATTTTTAATGTTGTGGCAGGTGTAGTCACAATGCTTGGTTTTTTGAGTAATGCAATGACAGCAGCCTGCCAGCGTTATTTTTCTTTTGATATTGGAAAAGGCGATATAAAGCACTTAAAGAATGTTTATGATACGAGTTTTATTATTTATCTGATTATTGCCTTCTTTATTGTGATTATTTGTGAAACAATCGGCTTATGGTTTGTAAATAGTAAACTTGTTATTCCTGTTGAGCGGCTTCCTTCTGCACGTATTGTTCTGCATCTTTCTTTAGGTACTTTCCTTTTTACCATTATGTCTACACCTTTTACGGCAATTATTACTGCCCATGAAGATATGTCAATTTATGCATGGATGAGCATTTTTGAATGTTCTGTAAAACTGATTCTTGTAATACTGCTTGGTTTGAATCATAAGTTTGACAGTATGGTTCTATATGGTGGCATATTCCTTTTCATAGCTTTTTGCAATTTTTGTATTTATGCGGTTATTTGTATAAAAAAGTATGATGTTTGCAGATTCCGTTTGTTTTGTGATTTTCTGCTTGTAAAAGAAATGTTTCAGTATGTTCTTTGGAATATGCTTTCAGGAATTTCTGGAGCCTTCTACAATCAGGGCTTGAATATGGTTCTAAATATTTATTGCGGGCCTATTGTCAATAGTGCAAGGGCAATTGCTTCACAGGTAAATGGTGCCGTCACAACGTTTGCAAGTAAATTTTCTTCTGCGGTACAACCTCAGCTCATAAAGAATTATGCAATAAAAGCTTTTGATGATTTGTATGTACAGCTTTGGCGCGGAATAAAACTCACTTATGCGCTTATGTTTGTTTTCCTCTTACCGCTTAGTTTTGAAATTCTGTTCGTTTTAAAAGCCTGGCTTGGTAATTATCCTGAATATACGGCAATTTTTACTGTATTAACACTCATAGCAACTTGTATTGAAGTAACTACATATTCTTTAGATGTGATGGCACAGGCAACTGGCAAAATTCGTTTATATCAAATTGTAGTAAGTCTGCTGACATTTTGTAATGTTCCTCTTTCTGTTCTTGCGCTGAACTCGCATTTACCACCATATAGCATTATTTGTGTGTATATTCTGCTGTTGTTTGTTTCTATTGTATTGCGTATGCTGATTCTTCGTAAATTAGTTGAACATTTTTCTATCTTAAGTTGCATTAAAAAAGTATTTTTTCCTTTGTTTTTATTTACATTGCTTTCATTGCCAATACCATATTTGTTCTATAAATTGATTTCTGTGCAGCCTGTACAGTTTGCTATTGTGGTTGCGAGTTCTGTGGTATGGGTTTGTTTTCTTGCTGTTTTTGTTTTATTTGAAAAAACAGAGCGTCAAAAATTATTTTATTTTGTAACGGAAAAAATAACTGACAAAATAAGGAGTGTAAAAAAATGAAAAAAACAATAACCGCACATACATTGGTAAAGAATGAAGACAGATTTGTCTGGTTTGCAATAATGTCTGTCATTGATTATGTAGATAAGATGATTATCTTTGATACGGGGTCAACAGATAATACTGTCTCAATTATACAGAATATCATCGATTCTGGTTATTCTGATAAAATCATTTTTGAAGAAAAAGGATTTGCGGACAGAAACAGAATTGGACAGCTCCGGCAAGAAATGATTGAAAAGACTGAAACTGATTATTTTCTTGTTCTGGATGGAGATGAAATTTGGTGGAAAGAGTCGATTGAAGAACTTGTAAGCATTGCAAACTCCAATGAGAAACTATTTCTGCTTGCACAGCATTATATCAACTGTGCGAAAGATATTCGTCATTACAGAAAACCGGGACGAGATGTATACGCATTTCTTGATACAAAAGAAACTGCAACAATTCGTTTGTATTCCATGAAAATACCAGGAATCCATTGTGGCGGTTATTACGGAATCGAAGGATTTTTTGATGGGGATAATAATGAGGTTCAGTGCGGAAAGTATGAAATTAAGTGGCAGAAAAACAAGTATTTGCATACCTCATATTTGCAGCGTTCCAGCAATCAAAATAAGGATTTGAAAGTCTATTCAAGACTTGGAAAAATGTTTTTGACTTACGATTACAAGTTTCCGAAAGATTACAAATATCCAGAAGTTTTCTATGCAGAATATCCTTCAATTGTCCGCTCGCCATTTAAACGGGATATCTTTTCATTGCGTACATTTGTCTATTTTCTGCTTGATACGCTTCATTTGAGAGTAATTGTTAATTTGTTCAGAAAAAATCGCTATAGGGAGGATTAAAAATGAAAAGAATTTGTCTGGTCACTTGCGGGGATTTGCCGGTTCCTGCCGTTCAAGGTGGTGCTGTAGAAACTTTACTTCAGCTTTTGGCTGAAGTAAATGAACGTGGGCAGAAATGTGAATTCATCATTATCTCTCGGTTTAATGAAGATGCTGCCGAACAAAGTAAGTCCTATAAACATACGACGTTTCTATATAATCATGCTGATTCAGAATTTGAGAAAAAACTGCAATTTATTTCTCGTGTTCTTAACAAACTGTGCAAAATTATTTTTAGGACAGAGATTCCTGTTTATTCGGCATGGTATAGGCGTGCATACAAGCTCGCACTGACTTACACGCCGGATTTTGTAGTCTTTGAAGGCGGAAATATGCCGGCATCATTTTCGGTTTTCAAAAAATCATTTTCTCAGGACAAGATGGTAATTCATTTGCATGGAAACTGGTTTCCTTCTCCGTTTGTTTCTCAGTTGTTCGGGCGTGTTATCAGCGTAAGTAAATTTGTAAATGATGAATACCTTTCTACTTGTAGTAATGCAAGAGCAAAGTTATTTGTTGTGCTCAATACAGTAAATCAAACTGCATTCCAAAAAGCAGTTTCAGAGGAAGAGAGGCGGTCAATTCGTAAGAACTATGGTTTTACCGATGATGATTTTGTCATCGTATTCTGCGGGCGTATCTGTGCAGATAAAGGCGTGCATGAACTTGAAAAAGCTGTGCTTGCTGCAAATAAAAATATAAAACTTTTGATAGTCGGAAGCCCGCAGTATGCAAACAGCACGACTTCGCCATATTTAAATGAGGCCATGCGCCTTGGGCAGATTGAAAAAGGACGGATTGTTTTTACAGGCTTTGTGCATAACAGCGAGGTGTACAAATTATATAAATCTTGCAACTGCCTGGCTCTTCCAAGTCTCTGGGAAGAGCCATGCGCCTTGGTGCAGATTGAGGGGATGACTGCTGGCTTACCGCTTGTTGTCACCCGCTCAGGTGGTATACCGGAATATGTTACATCTGACTGTGCTGTAATCCTGGAACGCGATGAAAACTTGATAGCAAATATGACAGAAACGTTTAATAAACTTTCTGTTTCTCTTGAAAAATGTTCTGTAATGTCAAAAGCAAGCATAGGGCGTTCAAAAGAATTTTCTCTTGAACGGTTTTATGGGGCATATCTGGAGTGTTTTGAATGAAAGCTTATGTAATAAACCTTGCAAAAGACATAGAACGAAAAGAATATATGCAGAACATCCTCAAAGAACAAAGAATTGAAGATTTTGCCTTTATAGAAGCGGTGTATGGTAAAAATCTTTCCGCCGAAGAAAAATTCCTGCGGTTTGATTCTGATGCTTTTACACGAAAATACGCAAAAATCCCTAACGATGCGCAGATTGGCTGTACTCTGAGTCATCGCAAGTGTTTTGAGGAGTTTATAAAATCTGGTGAGAAAGTTTGTCTGATTTTCGAAGATGATATTTATCCAAAGGCTCCGATGTTTCCTGTGATAAAAGAAATTCAGAAATTTCTTGCTACCCAGTCCAGCCCGACTATAGTTCTGCTTTCCGGCTGGTTCTGGTACACGAAAAAAATCAGTTTAGAAACTATTGCGCTAGGAAGCCTGTATTCAGGCTTCCTAGCGCATTCATACATGATGAATGCGAGAGCAGCAGAAGTATTGCTAAAGCAAAAGCCGTATTTTGTAGCTGATGACTGGCATGAATTCAGAAAGAAATTTGGTCTCAAAATTTATGGGCTTATCCCGCATTTGATAAATCAAAAGTGGGATGGAGAATTTGAAAGCGGCACGCAAAGCCTTTCAATTAAATATGAAAAAGGATATTTTCCCGCAAAACTAAAATTAAAATTCAAGGGGGGAATCCAGAAAATACTTTCTTTATGCGGTCATTTTGAGGAGATTTCGTAATGGCTGTATATATGTTTGTCTGTATGCCAATATTATTGACGGCACTTTTTTCATATAAAAGGAAAGTTACGCCAGAATTACTCTTATTTCTGTTGCTTCCGCTTTTTCTATTATCTGCTATGCGGTATGACATCGGGCGAGACTATGATTCTTACATGATAATTTTTAATCATCCCGAACTGATGCAGGTTCACGAAAAAGGATATATGTTGATAAACAATTTTGCCATACAACATGATTTGACTTTGCAGTTTGTAATCATACTGTATGCACTGCTTACATTGATTTTTGCATACCTTTTTATTTTTGAAAATTCTAAAAATAAGATTTTGTCGCTTCTTATTTTTTATGCATACACACCGTTTTATTTACAAACTTTGAACACATTGAGACAAGGACTCGCAATTTACATTTTTATGTATGCGACTCGCTTTATTCGTAAGAAGCAGTTTGTTAAATATTGCATCTTAATAGTATCTGCCGCTTTTTTTGCGCATAATTCTGTTGTTGTCACAATTCCACTCTATTTCTTACTGAATCGAAATTATAAGCCGGTAATGAAATTGATTATGATTGGAACATCTGTTATCGTTTCTGGACTATTGGAGATAGTTGTAAAGGCAACCCCTTACGCAGTTTATCTCTTAGGTGGTGATGGGGAAGGAAGTTTTGCGCCTATATTTTTACTAGATGTGTCGTTATGTGGAGCAATAGTTTGCCTTTATAAAAATAAATCAAAATGTATTTTTTATAATCTAACACTTCTTAGCCTTTGTATTTTATGTATGGGAATTGTTCTGAAGTCATCGCCTATATTTACTGTCGTATCGAGAATAAATGAGTTTTTCTTACCAAGTTTGTTAATAACAATTCCATCGTTTGTCCAAAATTCGAGGAAATATCGTCAGATTTTTTATTATTTCTGCTTATTCTGTTTCTTAGGTGTCTTTTATTTTTCAATAACGCTAAATGGAGTTATGAACCAACTTGTACCGTATAAGACTTTTTTTGGTGTTTTTCATAATGACCTATTTATAGATGACATTCTGATTTTTTGGGGTAGTGCTTTTTTTGTCGGAATATTGCAATCCTATAATAATTTAAAAAGGCGAGACTATGTTTGAAAGATATTTGAAGATTCCTAAAATTCCCAAAAAGAATAACTTTACGCTTATTCGCATGGTATGTTGCTTTGTTGTGATTTATGAACACTCGATTTATTTATCAGGTATAGATTTCCTAATCCTAAATATTCGTGAGTTTGCTGTAAAAGTCTTTTTTATCCTAAGTGGCTTTTGGGTAACGATAAGTCTTTTACGCTCTGAAAGCATAAAAGAATATGCAGTCAAGCGGTGCAAAAAGATTCTGCCGCCATATTGGACTGTTGTCATTGTAGGTGCTTTACTGCTCTGTGCGTTCACTACGCTTTCTGCAAAAGAATATTTTACTGATGCGGGATTCTGGAAATATCTTTTTGCAAATATTTTTTCGCTCAATTTTCTGCATCCTTCACTGCCGGGTGTTTTTGAAGGACTTCCGCTTAACGGGGCGGTGAATGGTGCGCTTTGGACAATCAAGATAGAACTTGCTTTTTATGTGTGCCTTCCGTTTGTTTTATGTTTTTTGAATAACTATAAAAATGTACGGGGGGGGGTATTGATAGCAATGTATTTTCTTTCCTTCCTTTATAGCGTGGGCTGCCATTGGCTTGTTGCCCTAAAACCTTCGCTTGCACCTTTGCAGAATCAGTTTCCTGCGTTCGTTACATATTTTTCATGCGGGATGGCGTTTGCATTGTTTTGGGAGCCGCTTCTTAAAATCCTGAATTACGCCGTGGCTCCTGCGTTTGCACTTCTTGTGCTCTGCCTGTGGCTGGATAATTTTATTCTGTCTGCATTGGTTCTGCCGCTTGCACTTAGCCTTGTGGTGTTCTGGTTTGCGCTGCGCCTTCCGTTCGGTGGTCGGCTTGTGAAAAACGATTTTTCGTTCGGTATGTATCTTGTGCATTACCCGATTGTGATGCTCTTCGTTCAGCAGGGCTTCTTCGCTTCCTGCTGGGGACTGGCTTTTGCTGGCGTGATTGGTCTTAGTTTTTTGTGCAGCTACATGCTTGCAAAATAAGTTCGCCGTGGCGGACTACTTGTTCTTTGATATTTCTATTTTTAGAGGGGAAGGATACCTTGAATTAGCGTCGTATACGTCGTAAATTATAGGTCTGCTGGACTTATTTTCTCATTTGAGCTATACTGCACCTATAATTAGCGTCCAAAACGTCGTAAATTCGAGGTGAGACCATGGTAAAGAGAAGTCGGTATCTTGATAAAATTATTCGTTCAATGTGGGATGGGCAGATAAAAGTGGTTACTGGTATCCGGCGGTGTGGCAAGTCCGTGCTTCTTTTCGAGCTTTTTATTGAATACCTGAAAAGTTCTGGAGTTGCTGAATCTCAGATTATTACAATTGAATTAGACAGGCGTATATTTTACAAATACCGTAATCCGATTACTCTTTGTGAATATGTTGAATCTGTCGTTTCTGCTGAAACGGAAAAGAAATTTTATCTTTTGATTGATGAAGTTCAATTTACGCAGAGAGTTATTGATAAAGAAAACGGCGGAATTGAGATAACGATTTACGACATGCTCAACGAGTTGAACGGCTATAAGAATCTTGATGTGTATGTAACGGGCAGTAACTCGAAAGGGTTGTCAAAGGATATTGCAACGGAATTTCGTGGTCGTTCTACGCAGATTCATATCTATCCGCTCTCATTTTCTGAGTTTTACAGTGAGGTGGGTGGCGATGAGCGTGCGGCTTTTGAACACTATATGCTTTACGGCGGGTTGCCTCGCATTCTTTCAATTCAGAATGAAGCTGATAAAAAAGAATACCTTTCTTCATTATATAAAGAGCTTTATATAAAAGACATCATTGAGCGAAATAAAATTGAGAGGAGGGATATTCTTGATAGTATTCTTGATATGCTTGCTTCCCAGATTAGTTCCCTTACAAATCCAACGAATGTAGCGAACTCCATTGCGAGCATGACGAAAGAAAAAATCAATCCAGCGCTCGTATCCAACTATATTCAATTCATTGAAGACGGTTTTCTTATAAGTACGGCAAGGAGATATGACATAAAAGGAAAAAGCTACTTTAATTTCCCGAACAAGTATTATTATTCGGATATTGGTTTGCGCAATATCCGCCTTAATTTCCGCCAGATAGACACAGGTCACATCATGGAGAACATAATCTACAACGAGCTTGTTTTGCGGGGATATTCTGTTGATGTCGGTGTCGTCGTTGACAGGACAAAAGGGCAGAACGCCCAGAAAGAAATTGATTTTGTCGTGAACAATGTGGACAAGCGGATTTACATTCAGTCTGCGCTCCGTATGGATGAAGATGAGAAAGTAAACGCAGAACTTAGCTCCCTGCTGCTTGCGAAGGATTTTTTCAAAAAGATTATCATCCGCATGGATATTCCGCGCAGCTTTTATGATGAGAACGGAATTTTTCATTGCGCCTTGATTGACTTTCTGCTTGAACGCGTGGAATTGTTCTAACTGATAATCTCTCCCTCAAAAATAGAAATGTCCAAATGAACATATCATAAGAATTTACATTGTGTTTTCACAATGTCGTGATATGGAGACATTTTTATGAACATTCTTTTTATCACCGCTTTTCCGCCGTGCCAGAAAACGGCGGGGCAGGATTACAGCAGGCGGCTCATTCTCGATTTACTTGAAAAAGGGCATTCTGTTTCTCTTGTGTATGCCGAATACCCTGGGCACAGCGTGGAGTTACCGGATTCTGTGCAGGTGCTTCGCATGATTTCCCCATCGCTGAGAAATTGCGTAAGGAAGCTGATTTTTCATCCTTTTTTCACCAAACGCTTTGATGAAGAGGCTTTGCGGTTTATTCAGAGCGTTGCCTCTAATTACGACATGCTCTATTTCGACTTCTCGCAGGTGCATTTGTATTCGCTTTTTGTCGAGCATCCGTGCAAAGTGCTGATGTGCCATGATGTCATCGCGCAGAAATTCAGCAGAAAAGGGCGATTGCAGCTTCCGTGGATAAAGCGTACCGAAGGAAAATTGCTCCGTACTGCTAGCAAAATAGTCACTTTTAGTCAGAAAGACTGTGATTTTATCAAGCGGACTTATGGTTTGGATTCTGTTCATGTCAATTTTTACTTAAAAAACGGGAGATTTGATTATGGCAATTGGGGTGTTTGATAACAGATTTTGCTTTTACGGTGCGTGGAACAGAAGTGAAAATGCAGAGGGCTTGGAATGGTTCTTGCGCACTGTATATCCGAGAATCACAACTGATTTTCAGTTTGTTGTGATTGGCGGCGGAATGTCGGAATCTTTGCAAAATAAGCTAAAATCATACAAAAATTTTTCGTATCTCGGATTTGTCGATGAGCCTGTAAAAGAAATCGCGCAGTGTCAGGCTTTGATTGCACCGCTTCACAAAGGAGCAGGCGTAAAGGTGAAGGTGATTGATGCTCTTTCTTCAGGAACTTGCGTAATCGGCACGAAGGTCGCTTTTGAAGGAATAGAAGATAATGAGAAAAACCGACTCTTTTTTATGGCAGAAAGTCCGGATGCTTTTGCCGCAATTTTGAACAATTGGAGAGCGATAGGCACGGCTTCAAAGCAAGCTGCCGCAGATGAATTTTATTCGCGATACAATACGAATCATTTTACGGATTTGCTTTAACAAAGTGTTTTGCATTGAGTGTTATAGTATAGGTGAAAATCTAATCCAATTCATTCTATTGAAAACTACTTCCTAATGCTTTATACTAATAGTATGAAAGGAATTATCTTAGCCGGCGGGTCTGGCACCCGCTTGTACCCAATCACAAAGGCGGTTTCAAAGCAAATCTTGCCGCTCTACGACAAGCCGATGATTTACTATCCGCTTTCATGTCTCATGCTTGCGGGCATTCGCGAAGTTTTGATTATTTCCACTCCGCGCGACATTTCGCTTTTTAAAGAATTGTTCGGCAACGGAAGCTGGCTCGGCATGCATTTTGAATACGCCGTGCAGGATAAGCCCCGCGGATTGGCGGATGCATTCATCGTCGGAAAAGACTTCATTGGAAGTGACGATGTGGCGCTCGTGCTTGGCGACAATATTTTCTATGGTCAGAGTTTCACAAAAACGCTCAAAAATGCCCGCGAGAAGATTGAGACAAAATCAGCTGAGGCGGTCATCTTCGGCTACATGGTCAAAGACCCAACCGCGTACGGCGTCGTTGAATTCGACAAAACGGGCAAAGTTCTCGGAATCGAAGAAAAGCCGAAAGAGCCAAAATCGAATTACGCCGTTCCTGGCCTTTACTTCTACAACAATGCCGTCGTCAAAATCGCAAGCGAGGTAAAGCCTTCTGCTCGTGGCGAAATCGAAATCACTGCCGTAAACAACGCGTATCTTGCGCGTGGCTCGCTTTCTGTAGAATTACTCGGTCGCGGTATGGCATGGCTCGACACGGGCACATACGACGGTCTTCTTGAAGCAAGCAACTTCATCGCCACGATTCAAAAACGGCAGGGCATGTATGTCTCTTGTATCGAGGAAATCGCGTTTGCAAATGGCTGGCTTTCAAAAGAAGCTCTCTTGAATCTCGCCGCTGGCTACAAAACCGACTACGGCGCATATCTAAAATATATCGCGGAGAGGTAGGAAATTTCTCACAGAGCTAAAGAGGACACAGAGATTATTTTATAATAAAATTATAAGCACAAATCTGTTGTATTTGTGTTTATGGTATGAAATTTGATATAAAAAAAAACACTCTGTGAGCTCTGTGCCCTCTGTGAGAAATTTTATTTTTTGGAGAAGACAATGGCGTTTGAGTTTAAAAAATGTGTGGCATCTGACGGAAAGACTTTTGACGGCTTGTATGAGATTCAGCCGAAGGTGTTCGGCGACGCGCGCGGGTACTTCTTTGAGGTGTATTCTGAGCGGGATTTCTTTGAAGCGGGCTTGCAAATGCGCTTCGTGCAGGACAATCAGAGTTCTTCAACAAAGGGCGTGCTCCGCGGGCTTCACTTCCAGACGGCGCATCCGCAAGGAAAACTCGTGCGGGCGGTGAGCGGGCGTGTATACGATGTGGCGGTAGATTTACGAAAAGGTTCTGCCACATTCGGAAAATACTACGGCGTAATTTTGGACGGCGAAAAGCAGAATCAGTTCTACATTCCGCAAGGCTTTGCGCACGGCTTTTATGTGCTTTCTGACACTGCCGTGTTCGCCTACAAGTGCACGGATTTCTACGACCCGAAAGGCGAGGGCGGCTTAATGTGGAACGACAAAACAATCGGCATCGACTGGAAAGCAGTCGCCCCCGAAATCGAGCCGCTCTTAAGCGAAAAAGACACCAAACACCCCGCGTTCGACATGAATGCGAGCTATTTTGATTTGAACGGAAAATGGATTAGAGAATAAAAATTCCTCACAGAGCTAAAGAGGACACAGAGAATACTTTTTATAAGTTCTCTGTGCGCTCCGTGTGCTCTGTGAGAAATTTAAAAGAGGAAATTTTATGAAAAGACGATTAAATAACATACTTGTTACTGGTGGAGCGGGTTTTATCGGCTCTAATTTTATCAACTATCTCTTCGGGCAGAGTGCCACGGGTTCAAGTGAATTTATGGATTCGGGCTTTACGGGCAAAATCGTCAATGTCGATTGCTTGACCTACGCGGGAAATTTGGAAAATCTTTCTGCCGTTGACGCGAAATTCGGAAGCGGGGTGAGCGAAAGCGAGCGACGATATTTCTTTGAGAAGGTTGACATCTGCGACCGCTCGGAAATCGAGCGTATTTTTAAGCAGTACGACATCGACACGGTGATTCACTTTGCGGCGGAAAGCCATGTTGACCGCTCGATTTTAGGACCAGAAGCCTTCATCAAAACGAATGTGATGGGCACTTTCACGCTGCTCGATGTGGCGCGCGCTTACTGGGGCGTTTCGCTTGACAACAAGCGCGACGATGTACTCTTCCACCATATTTCAACCGATGAAGTCTACGGCTCTCTCGGCGAGACGGGCTATTTCACCGAAACGACGAACTACGACCCGCGCTCTCCGTATTCAAGTTCAAAAGCGAGCAGTGACCACATCGTTATGGCGTACTATCACACATACGGCTTACCGATTACGCTTTCAAACTGCACGAACAACTACGGTCCGTATCAGTTCCCCGAAAAACTTCTTCCGCTCATGATTTCAAACATCCGCGACGGAAAAAATCTCCCGGTTTACGGCGAGGGCAAAAATATCCGCGACTGGATTTATGTCGAAGACCACAACCGAGCCGTCTGGCAGATTGTGAACAATGGCAAATCGGGCGAGAAATACAACATCGGCGGCGAAAACGAGTGGCAGAACATCAAGTTGCTCCATAAAGTGATTGAACTCACCGCGCCAAAAGTGAACAAAACGGCGGATGATGTCGAAAAAACAATCGTGCACGTAAAAGACCGGCCAGGGCATGACGCACGGTACGCAATCGACTGCTCAAAAATCAAGCGCGAACTTAAGTGGGAGCGCAAAATGACTTTCGAGCAGGGGCTTTCACTCACCGTGAACTGGTATCTTTCCCACAAAGAATGGGTTGACCACATTTTGAGCGGCGAATACACCAAGTGGATTTCAAAAAATTACGGAGAAAGAAAATAAAAGTGAGCAGTGTGCAGTGAGCAGTTAGAAGTGAATGAACATACAACTGCTCACTGCTACTTGCTAACTTCTAACTGTCTTATGATTTGGATTATCGGTTGTAACGGCATGCTCGGCACTCAGGTTTGCCACACGCTTGAAGAAAAAAATCTCTCGTACACGGGAACTGACAGTGCCGTGAGCATTCTCGACTATGCGGCTCTTGAAAATTTTGCGAATGGAAAAGACATTTCCTTTATCGTGAATTGCGCGGCATATACGGCGGTTGACAAGGCAGAAACGGACGCAGACTTTGCGCGGGCATTGAACTGTGACGGAGTGCGGAATATCGCCCGTCTTGCAAAAAAACTTTCTGTTCCGCTCATTCATATCTCGACGGACTATGTGTTTGACGGAACTGCTTCTTCCCCGATTGCAGAAGACAGTCCGATTAAGCCGATCGGTGTGTACGGCGAGACAAAGGCGGCGGGCGAAAAGGCTCTTCAAGAAGAAACAGATGATTTTTACATTCTCCGCACGGCATGGCTCTACGGATTCTACGGAAAAAATTTCGTCTACACGATGATTCGCGCGATGAATGCTCGTGAGAGCGTCAAAGTAGTCGCCGACCAGCGGGGAACGCCCACCAACTGCGAGACGCTTTCTTCGGTGATTGCAAAAATCATTCAAAAACGCAGTTCAGGCGAAAAAATCCCGAACGGAATCTACCATGTGACCGATGAGGGCGAGACGACTTGGTTTGACTTCACAAAAGAAATTTTTGCACAGGGGCTTGAACGCGGCATCATCACGAATAAAAACTGCGTGATAAATCCCTGCACAACGGCGGAATATCCCACACCCGCAAAACGACCAGCTTATTCGGTTTTGAACAAGACAAAAATCCAAAAAACGCTTGGAATCACGCTTCCTACCTGGCAAAAAAGTCTCACGAATTTTTTTTGCATTTTACAAAATTCAGATGTAAAATAACTGTATGGCATTCTTTGATCAAACAGGCAATTACGATAAACTCCTGAGCAAAGCGGTGAATAATCTGCATCCGCTTATGATGTTCTGCAATCTCTCTACAAATTTCTATCAGATTATCTCGTACAGCAACACCGTTCTTAATGATTCTTTGGAATACTCTGGCAAATTTGACGATTTCGTTCAGTCCACAAAGAATTCAATCAAAAATAAAGATTATGCCAATTTGTTCTCAGCCAAATTTAACCGTCAAAAATTGCTTGAAAGGGGAGATGAAGGCATTAATTCTCCGATTATGCTTCAATTTCCGTATTGTTTTTCTGATAAAAGCGAGCAGTGGATTGAGCTTCAGATAATTTTTATTGTTTCTGATTCAAAGTCAGTGCAAGCCGTTATTTTAGGAAAAAACATTGACGAAGAAAAGCGGAGTGAAGTCGAGTCAAAGCGAAATCATGATTTTTTTGGAATGTTGGCAAGCGAATACACAAACATCTATCATGTCAATCTTGACACGCTTGATTTCGCAACTTTCAATTCATCTGCCAGAATCGACAGCAAAATAGGCGATACCATTCGCTCAAAAATTCCGTTTACGAAAGCCGCAGAAATCTATGCAGAAAAATGTACCTTTGAAGCGGACCGCGCAGAATTCTTACAGCAAGTTTCGCCAGATTTCGCCATCAAGCAGCTTTCCACAAACGACCGCTTTATCTATCGCTATCGCAATGAATCAAACGAATATTGCGAGATGAAGTGCGTAAAAGTCGGTGACTGGTCAAAAGAACGAACGGCAGTTTTTGGTTTTGCCGTAAAAGATGCAGAAATCCGGCACGAAATGAAGACTCAGAAAGAGCTCAAAGAGGCAAAAGAACGGGCAGAGCGGGCGAGTGCGGCAAAAAGTGAATTCCTTGCCCGCATGAGCCATGACATTCGCACTCCGATAAACGGTGTAATCGGTATGGCGGAGCTTGCATCAAAAAATCTCATGCATCCGTATAAAATCGAGCAGTGTCTTGGCAAAATCACGCAGGCGGCATATCACTTACATTCACTGGTAAACGATATTCTTGACATGAGCCACATCGAAAGCAACAAACTTGAAATCGCTCACAAACCCATGAATATTCTTTCACTTGCGGACGGGTGCCTTTCTATAATCGAAGGTCAATTGGTAAACAGAAATCTCAAAATTATCACAGAATTCGATGACTTCAAACATCCGTTTTTGCTCGGTGATGAGCTTCATTTGCGGCAGGCATTGGTCAATATTCTCTCAAACGCAGTTAAATTCACCCCTGATGGCGGAAAAATTACATTCAGAATAAAAGAACTGGCTACGGGCTACAAAACGGTTACCTATCGAATTGAAGTCGAAGATACGGGCATCGGAATGAAAGCCGAATTCCTTGAGCATATCTGGGAAACATTCTCTCAGGAAGATGGTGGTGCGCGTTCTGAATACAAAGGAACTGGGCTTGGAACGGCAATCGCCAAATCGTTGGTTGAGCTTATGGGTGGCACTATTTCAGTAAAGTCCAAGCTCAACGAAGGCAGCACCTTTACCATAGATGTACCTTTTGCCATTGACGATCGCACAGAAACAGTCCGTGCCACTGATTTTAATGAGGGCGAATCCAAAGAAACGCTTTACGGCTCAAAAATTCTTCTCGTTGAAGACAATGAGACAAACTGCCAGAGCGAAAAAGAGTTGCTTGAAGCAGAAGGCGCGAGCGTAACGACTGCAGAAAACGGAAAAATCGCGCTCAAACTGTTTTCTGAGTCAAAACCCAATACCTACGATGCCATTCTTATGGACATAATGATGCCTGTAATGAACGGAATCGATGCCACAAAAGCAATCCGTGCGCTCGATCGAAGCGATGCCCAAATCACGCCAATTATTGCGCTCACGGCAAATGCCTTTGAAGAAGATGTCAGGGCTTCCTTAGAAGCCGGCATGAACGAGCATCTTACTAAACCTCTTGAAATTTCCTATGTCATTAAGACTCTAATCAAATGCATGAGGCAAAAATCGCTTAAACAGGCGGAGCTTCTTAACAAAATCCTTGCTGACTCAAACAACAAGGATTCGCTCACTGGGGTAGGCAACGACCGGGCTTTCGATGAAGTCAAAACAAAAATGAACGAGCATATTTCTGAAAACCCAGAATTTGAATTCGGTGTGCTGGTGTGCGACATCAATAACCTTCGGAAAATCAATGATAAATTGGGCAGAGAAATCGGAGATGCCGCAATCATCAGTTTGTGCAAATTAATCTGTGATATTTTCAAGCACTGTCCCGTATTCCGCAGCGAAGGCGACGAATTTTCCGTCATTTTGCAGGGAATCGATTATAAAAACGCAGACTCGCTCATCGGAATCTTTGAATCCAGGCTCACGCAGCTTCTTTCAGGTCCTATGCCGTTCTCCGTAGGAACAGGCTTTGCCCGCTTTATGCCGCAAGAGCAAAAGAATATCAGTCAAGTCATAAAAAAGGCAGAAAAGGAACTGACCAAAAACAAAAAGCGCGAAAACTAGCAGGGGGGGGCAAACGCACTACAGAAAATGAAAGAGAGGTGTTTTTGGCTATGTATTGGTAGACAGAATACGCATTATAGAAAGTAACTACTGCCCATTTTTGGCACTTTTCTCTTGTAGCAATTTTTCACGCTGGGCAATCAACTGGGCATTTACCAACGCAATCCGCTCGTATAAGTCAAAGTAGGAAATTGAATTGTCATGCGCTGTTTTCATATTCTCTTCAGGACTTAAAATCTTTTCCTTAAAGCGCGCGTTTATTTCAATCATTTCACTATGCTTTTTCATGCTCAGCAAAGATTTTTGATACGCTTCATTTATCTCACTCGTCCAGCCTGTAATATCAGGCTTTGCAAGCGTTTTGATTTTATGAATAGAGACAATTTCCCAGATTTTTTTCCCGAAATATTCTTCAAGTGCATTACGGAACGGACGGTCTTTTTGGAAGAGCAGTTTCGTGCGCACCTTCGTTCCATCATGCTCATCAATCTGAAAAGAGCATAGTGAATCCGAAGTGACAAAGGGCTGAGCCCCTTCAGAATCAAAAAAGCCCTTCACTTCCCCAGCAGTGCATTTAAATGAATACAAGTATTCGTTTCCCCAAAGTCCCGTACTGAGTGATTCACGCCGTCTTTGGTTTGTGACTGGAAAAATAAATGCCTTATGAATCTGAATGAACGCGGGAAGATGCCGATTTAAAGAATCTATGAATTCTCTTTCGCTTACATTTTCATACAAAACCGTCGAAGCAATCTCTGCGTCAGAAGAAATGCCAAGCGACAAGGTTGAGGCAAATTCAAGGCGAGGAAGCGGATTAAAACCAGTCGTATAGATGACGGGAAGATTGCATTTTAAAAACGCACGGTTAAAGAATTCTACCTGAGAAAGATGAGAAACATATTCACCACCGTTTTTCTTCGTAAATTCAAAGATAACTCGGTACATAATAGGAATATTCCATTCCAGGTGGACAGAATCCTTGTCGCTCCGTCCACTTTTTTGTACATCTTGAGATTTAGAATCGAGTGGCTGTGCATTTTTTAATACATCTTGAGAATTTATATCAAGATGCACGCAGGTTTTGTTATTGCACACGCCGCATCTGTGGTCACAATTCGGCATGCACTTGGGCGTGAGTTCTTCGCGCTCGTTTTTATCCCATTCTTTTTTGTAGAAATTCTTCGCCACGCCGAGCGAAACCGAATCCCACGGCAAAACCTCGTCCTTGCTCCGCTCGCGCAAAATCGATTCTTTGACATCGAAATCGGCTTCTTCAAACGCAGATTCCCAATGCTTTAGGTTTTCTCGCAAGTGATTGTCCCACGCGTCAAGTCGCGCGCCCTTTTGGTACGCCGAAAGAATCACCTTCCCCGCCCGCTTGTCTCCACGCGAAAGAAGCCCTTCAAGGTAGCTCGTGTTTATGTCGTGCGTGCCCACATGGAATTTTCCGCGCGGAAGATGGTCTCGGATATACGAAAGCTTTTTCTCGGATTCTTCGGGCGAAATCTGCCTCACCCACTGATAGGCGGTATGAGGCTTTGGAATAAACGTTCCGACGTTGACGTTGCACTGAATTCGCGTTCGATTCTGTAAGTCAATCAAAAAATCAACGATTGCCTTTTCTTCGGTGAGTTCCTCAGTCTCTGGAAACGGAAGCCCCACCATAAAATAGAATTTCGCCTTGTTCCAACCGCGTTTTTTCGCGTCAAGAATCACATCAACCAAGTGCTGCGCGTACACTTCCTTGTTCAATCGGAGTTGCCACGCTTCTTCGGGGGTTTCCACAGCAAAAGTCAAGCCAGACTTCCGAACTTCCGATAGTTTTTCAAGGAGCGGAAGCGAAAAACTGTTCACTTTGAGTGACGGAAGCTGAAACGACACATTCTGACTTTTGTAGCGTTCGTTCAAATCGTCAAGAAGATTCTCAATATCGGGGTAATCTGCGCTTGAAAGCGATGTGAGCGAGATTTCACGATAGCCCGCCACATTCACGAGTTTGTCAACATCGTCAAAAATAAGCTGCTTTTCCTTCGCGCGCTGAGGTCGGTAATACACACCAGCATGGCAAAATCGGCAGCCGTTCGGACAGCCGCGCATAATCTCAACTACGCCGTGGTCTTGCACGGGCTTCACATTCGGAAGCGGCATAAAGGACTGAACCGAAGGCACTTTCCCAAAATCAGACCAAATCGCCCGCCGTGCCACGCTATGCCCGCACTTCGCCTCGCTCATGTCCTCAGTCCACACGCTCGGGTGCTCGGAAAGCCGCTGCAATAATTCCGCACGGCTAGCCCCGCCCTTTTTCATCGCGGCAAGCTCTTCAATCAGCTCAAACATGCCGCCCTCAGCCTCGCCGATAAAAACAGCATCAAAAAAATCGGCAAAAGGCGCAGGATTCGTCGCACCGCAACCACCGGCAATCACTATTGGATCGTGTTCCCCGCGATCTTTTTTAAGCAATGGAATTTTTCCTAAATCCAGAATCGAAAGAACGCCCGTAATGCCAAGCTCATAGCCGATTGAAAAGCCAATCATGTCAAGTTCATGCAATGGCATTCCTGTTTCAAGCGTATAGAGCGGAGCATCGTGTTTTTTTAAAAGAGCCTCAAAATCACTCTCAACGGCAAAAACCCGTTCACAGCGAACTGTTTCTTTTTGGTTCAAGCCGTTGTAGATGATTTTTATCGCCTGATTTGCCATACCGATTGTGTAGACATCGGGAAAAGCCACACAGAAATTGTACAACGAATCAGAGACTGCATGATTTTTTACAATCTGCCCGTACTCACCGCCGATATAGGCCGACGGATTTTGTACAGAGCAGAGTTCGTTTCCAAAAAGTTTGAGCGGATCAATACGAGTCATAAAAGGTTTGAATTAAATCCCGCAACCGCGTGCAAGTGCTTCTTTGTACACCTCAAGATACTTTTCGCAGCTTGCCTTCCATGTGAAGTCCTTGCCCATCGCCTTTTTCTGCATCTTTTTGATGTGCTCTTTGCGGTTGTAGTATGCCCACACAGCCCAACCAACCGTGTCGTAGATTGCGCTCGGCGTGAGAGCGTCGAACATGAAGCCCGTGCCCTCGCCCGTTTCTTGATTGTAGTTTTCGACCGTGTCAGCCAAACCGCCCGTTCTGCGGACAATCGGGAGCGTGCCGTACAATTCTGAATACATTTGGTTCAAACCGCACGGCTCGTAGGCTGACGGCATTAAGAAGAAGTCGCTTCCCGCTTCGACGAGGTGGCTCAAGGCTTCCGAATAGCCGATTTTCGCGCGGAAATTGGGGAGTTTTGACTGCAAGTTGTTGATTTCGTCTTCGCACCACTTTTCGCCCGTTCCGATAATCGCAAACTGAACGCGCATGTCGCGGCAGATGCTGTAGACTGAGCCGTAGGTTGGCGCGAACACTTCGGCGATTCCCTTTTGGCTTACCAAGCGACCTACCATGCCGATGAGCGGAATATCAGGATTTACTTCAAGCCCGAATGCTTCCTGCAAGGCTTTTTTGCATTCCGCCTTGCCTTTCATGTTTGAAGCAGAGTAATTTGCGGGAAGTTCTTTGTCGGTCTTTGGATTCCATGTGGAGACATCAACGCCGTTTACGATTCCGCGAACGACATCGCTTCGCACGCGCAAAAGCCCGTCAAGCCCAAAGCCGCCTTCCGCAGTCTGGATTTCGTGTGCATAGGTCGGTGAAACCGTCGTGACCATATCGGCACAAGAAATGCCCGCCTGCAAGTGGTTAATCGCGCCGTTCCGCTCAAAGCCCGCGCCGTAGTACAAGCTCCAGTCGATTCCCAAATCGGGGAATTTGTCTTTTCCGTACACGCCCTGATAGCCCATGTTGTGAATCGTGTAGACGCTCGCCGTGTGCTGGAATTGCGGCTGCCAACGGCACACATGCTTTAAGAGGACGGGTGCAAGGCCCGCGCTCCAATCGTGCGCGTGCACGATGTCGGGGAACCACTGGATTTTATTGCAGACTTGGAACGCGCCGTGGCACAAAAGGCTGAATCGGTACGGATTGTCGAAGAAATCAGGCTCTGCCTTTGTACCGTACACGCCGTCACGGCCAAAGCAATTTTCGTGGTCTAAAAAATACACTTCGACTTTCGGGAAGCCAGGTAGCGGAGCCTTGTAGACTTCCGTCCACTCCTGCCCCATTCCCACAGGAACGCCTAAGGGGCCTTCAAGAGCCGTGAGTTTTTTGCGGTCGATTTTATAGTAACGAGGCATAACGATTTTGACTTCATGCCCCAAGAGTGAGAGATTTCCTGCCAAAGCCGAAACCGCGTCAGCCAAACCGCCTGTTTTTGCGAAAGGAACTGCCTCCGCGCTTACCATCAAGATTTTCATTTCAATTCCTCCAAATAATAGAATTTCTCACAGAGTTCACAGAGTACACAGAGAGATTTCAGAATGATGAAAGTCGTTCAGCAACAAAACGCACTCTGTGTTCTCCTCTGCTCTGTGAGGAATTTATATATTCTTCATCGCCTCGATAAATGCTTTCTCCGAGTTTACAATCGTCTTTTCTGACACGCAATATGCAAGGCGAAACCAGCCTTTGCCGCCGAAGCCTGTGCCTGGAGCGGCGAGAATCAAGAATTTTTTGAGATGGTCGCAGAATTCACCATCATCGCCATTGAATTTTTCGGGTACTTTGCAGAAAAGATAGAATGCGCCTTCAGGTCTGTGATATTTAATTCCCGCCTTGTCCAAAACCGCCATGAGTTTGTCGCGACGAATTTTGTAACTTGAATAATCGACTTGTGCATCCCATGACTTTGCGATGACTTTCTGGAAGAATGCGGGTGCGTTCACACAGCCCAAGACACGGAGCGCAAATGTGACCGCCTTGATGAATTCGGCGGGATTGTCGGACGCGGGATTTACGGCGACATAGCCGATTCGCTCGCCCGGCAAACTCAAGTCTTTTGCGAAAGACGAGACGATGACCGTGTGGTCGTAGAACTGGAACGCGGGCGCGACCTTTGCGCCGTCATACACAATCGCGCGGTATGGCTCGTCGCAGATAAGATAAGTGATTCTGCCCGTCTTTTTGTTGTTTTCGCGCAGAATGCCAGCAAGCGATTTGATGTCTTCTTCTGAATAAATCTTTCCTGTGGGATTGTTCGGATTGTTGATTAAAATAGCCGCCGTTTTTTCGTTCAGCTTTGACTGAATTGCCTGTATGTCAAGCGAAAAATCATCTTTTGTGGGCACTTCGACCAAAACGCCGCTATGATTTTTGGTGTAGTGGCGGTATTCGGCAAAGAACGGAGAAGGAACAATGACTTCATCACCAGGATTTAAAATCGCCTTGAACACGCAGTTGAGCGCACTCGCAGCCCCCACCGTCATCACGATATGCTCACCTGTTACACTAACGCCCTGCTCCTTTGAGATTTTCTGAGCGATTGCCTCACGCACAAACGGATAGCCCGCATTCGGCATGTAGCCGTGACAACCATGCGAAACATCTTTTGCTTCTTCTTGAATCGCCTGCACGACTTTTTGCGGCGGATCCAAATCAGGATTTCCGAGTGAAAAATCAAACACATTGTCTTCACCGTGCTGTTTTTTAAGCACGATTCCTTCTTCAAACATCTTCCTGATAACGGAAGCACCCTTAGAATTTATCGTCTCTTGGATATGTTTTGCAATCATGATTTAAATAGTATATCACAAGATTGAAGAAATTGAAAAGAGAAATCAGAAGCCCTATCTATTCACTTCTCACTTTTTCTTGCTTCTGATATAGTTTAAAAACACATGAAAAACTTTGTTCTTTTTCTCATTCCTCTCTCCTGTCTTCTCGCTCCTGCGTTTACCACCCCTGTTTCTATTTCCAAAAACGACTTTTCCTACCTTTTCAATCATCGACTTACCGAATCCGAAAAATCTGCGCTTCAAAACGGGGAATTCGTCTTCAACAGCATAAGTTCTGTTAAAAATGTGCGCGTGAACCATACGAAAGAAACCGAGCAGGACATCGAAACGGTCAAAAATGTGAATCCGAATCATTTGGTCGAAGTCATAAAAGTCTTACCGTATGCGGGAAATGAAAACTTGATTGAAACGATTGCCCTCATTATGCAGGACATTGACGCGTATACTGAGATTCCCTATTATTCACAGCGGCACGAGCGCACATACCGGCTTTTTGTGGATGCTGAGATTCTTTCAACGAAGCAGGAAAATGGGATTCTTACGATTGACGAGCGGCTTTTGATGGATCCCTTTAAGCCGTACACTGCGCGTGTTGAGGCTGAAAATCGCGGTGACTACTATTTTTACACGCTCAAAAATACCGAACGGGTCAAATATCTGTTTCTGAACGCAATCAAAAAAGAAAAGATGATTGCAGGCGTTTCCGTGTTCAGATGCGGCGAAAACTGGGTGATTTACGCGCTCGGCGGGGCATATGTCTTTCACGGTCCGTTTTTCAGCGATTTTATTGAATCGGAATTCTGCGGAAGAATCAAATCATTCGTGATTTTTATGTTTACTCGCCTTGAGGAATTTCAAAAGTCAGAATCTCGCCCGAAATCGGATGCGGAAAACTGATTTTATAGGCGGTGAAGCGCATACCATGCGTGTTTTCTGAATTGTCATTATCGGGCGTGAGTCGATAATCTATTTTCCGCGCATTCGGATTGTAGATTTTGTCGCCTTTTACAGGAATGCCGCACCATGCAAGGTGGCAGCGCACTTGGTGGCGAAATCCCGCCGTAATGTGGCAGAGCGCGATATTTTCTGACTCAAACAAAATCTCCGTCTGGTACAGTGTGTTTCCGCCCTTTTTGAGAGCAGCCCTGCCCGCGCCCTCTGCAACGGGGCGCACTTCCCGCCCCTTTTTTCCGAACGCACGGAACGCACTTTGTACAACTGTTGTTTCATGCGGAGGCAAAACGGGAGCTGGCGGAAAGCCCCCAAGAATCTGTGCGCAATTGGGAATATGGTCAAATTCAGCGCGATACCATTTTTCAAAGCGATTTTCTTTCTGTGTCTGCACGAGCGCGTCATAGCTTTTCTGGCTCGTCGCAATCAGAACAAGCCCGCTCGTCTCCGTGTCGATTCGGTGGATAAGCCCGTGCTCAACTTCCTTCTTCCCCTGAACGCCCGCAATCTCAGGGAACAGCCGAATCGCCTCTGTAAGAACACTTTCATCCCCCTCAAAAAGAGGCGCGGACGGAATACCTGCGGGCTTAAAAACAACGAGAAACGGCGAATCAACTGTCGGCGAATGAATAATGGTCATAGTTTTTAAATTCCTCACAGAGTTTTAGAGTTCACAGAGTTAAAAAAATTACGAATACTTACATATTCAAGAAAACCTCTGTGTTCTCTGTGAGAAATTCTATTTCCTCCCGTATTTTTCGTGCAAAGTCCGTAGCACTTTTTTGAAGCGTAGCGGAACTGCTGCTTTAAATGTCATTTTTTCTTTCGTTCCCGGCAAACGGATTTTTAGCAAATAGGCATGAAGCATCAAACTTGCGTTTTCAAAGGGCGAGCCTTTGAGGTAGTTTCCGTAAATCGGGTCTCCCATCACGGGGCAACCGAGATATTTCATGTGCACGCGGATTTGGTGCGTTCTGCCCGTCTTGATGCGGACTCGCATGAGCGAGAACGGGCCGTAGGTGGCGAAGCATTTGTAAATCGTGACTGCCCGTTTTCCTTCGTCCGTTCCGACCACTGCCTTGAATCGCTTTCGGTCGCGCGGGTCTCGGATAATCTGCGTTTCGATTCTGCCTTCAAGCGTTTTCGGTCTGCCGCAACAAATCGCGATGTATTCTTTTATAATCCGATTGTGGTGCAGAAATTCATCGTGCAGGAATTCTTCTGTGGCTCGGTTCTTTGCCGTAATGATTACGCCCGAAGTGTCTTTGTCAAGCCTGTGGATTATTCCAGGTCTGCGTTTTGCAAGCATTTCAGCATTTACTTCCTCGTTCGGATTTTGATGAATCGCCGCTCGTCCCCAGTGCCACAAAAGCGCGTTCACGAGCGTTCCCGTCCAGTTTCCTGCCGCGGGGTGCGTGACCATGCCCTGTTTTTTGTTCACCACGCACACATTTTCGTCTTCATACATGATTTCAAGCGGAATGTTTTCTGGTTCTATATTCTCTGGAATGTTTTCTTCCCACTGAATGTCGATTTTATCTCCCGCTTTTACCTTTTGCGAGAATTTTGCCTTTCGTCCGTTCACGAGCAGTTCCGTCGCCCCGCTCTTTAATTTTGAGCGGTTCATGCTCATGCCACCAAAGTGCTCAGAAGGAATCGATGCGATAAAGGTATCGAGACGAAGGGAATCTTTAAAATCTGTGGGCACTTCTGTGCTAAAAAACGGCACTTTCTACCCCTTCGATAAAATGCTCTGGTTTTGGCTGGGAATTCATTTGCTCTTCGCGCTTCAACCGTTCGGCAGCCTCTTCATCGGTTTCATCTTCAAGCCGTTTAGGCGGAATCTGACTTAGAGGGGTAATCGTAAACGGCTGATTTTCACGCTGTTTGCGTAAAATGCTTTCTTTTCGCGCACGGGTGACCAGATTGATGGTAAGATCGGTAAGACCGAGTGCAAGACAAGTCGCGGCGGAAATTTTAATGATGTTCCACTGGTCCTCTTCTGTAAAAGAATCAGTGCTTTTATCGAGCGGATTTCTGAATTCGCCGTATTGATACAGAGAATAGCCCAAAATCGTCCACAGCGTAACGAACGGGAGTGAGCCGAATGTGATGATTTCCGTACGACGCAAGTCCTTTACCCACTGCGGAAATTCTATGTCATCGTAGTTAGTAGAAGATGATGAATCAGCAAACGCCCCTTGTGGAAGAAAAGAGAAAATGAGAAGAATCGAAACCAGAGAAAGGAAAAAGTTCTTCATATAAACAGACAATCCGAAAGTTTCAAAAGCGTCTCCACGCTCAAATCTTCGGCGCGTTCGCTTCCTTTGATTCCCGCTTTTTCAAGCGCGACATCCGTTTTTTCGCCACCTGCAAGCGCAAGCAGATTGTTCCGAACCGTCTTCCGCCGTGAAGAAAAAAGCTGGCGAATCATTTTCATAAAGAGCTTTGGATTCTCACAGCGTGGAAAATCAGCTCGCTTGGTCATGAGAACGGCACGGCTTGCCACATTCGGCACTGGCCAGAAATTCCCGCCCGCTAAATCAACGACCGTTTTAAGTTCATACGCCCACTGGCACAAAACCGAAAACGAGGAATAATTTTCAGTTCCCTCTTTTGCACTCATTCTCTGCGCGACTTCTTTTTGAATCGTGACGACCGCCTTTTCAAAGCGCACGCCCTCGTTGATTGTGTCGGCGATAATCGTGGCAGCGACATTGTACGGCAAATTCCCAAAGAAGCGTTCTGGCAGCTTTGCATTTTCTAAAACCTGCTTGTCATAGAATTTTTTCCATGTTTTAAGGACATCGCCTTCAACAAGCGCAAACCTGCCCTTTTTGGCATAATTCTCAAAAAACTGCTTTAAAAGACGCGCAAACCCATGATCAATCTCAAAGACCGTCAGATTGCACCCGCGAAGCAAAAGTTCATCGCTCATGCACCCCAAGCCAGGCCCGACTTCCCAAACCGTTGTGCCTTCGGTAACATCGAGAAAATCTATAATTTTTTTGCGGGCTGCTTCATTAACGAGAAAATTCTGCCCGAACTTTTTTTGCATTGCCATGCCGTTATCGTCTAAAAAAGCCTTTAACGCGACAGGACTGTTATAATCAGGATGATTCACATGTTTTTCCTTATGAAAAATGTTCAAAAAATAAAACAAACCTTTTTATTAAAACATATAATCCATTCATAATAGCATGAAATGGCACAGAAAGAAAAGGCATCACAAGACAAATTATGATACCGAAAAGCCCGGCATATAAAAAAAGAACGACAAGCGGAGAGACAAAAAGGCTCGCAATGATTCCAATCGGAGCAATTTTTCCGAAAACCGCAATCGAAACGGGAGCCGTCGCACACTGAGCCGCCGTTGAGTCAGAAAGCGAAAGACGAATGGAGTGCGGAATAAAAACGGGATATACTTTTCTAAACATCTTGCTAAAGATTATAATTCCAGCAAGCGATGCGTACGAAAGCATAAATGCGGGTTCAAAAACATGATTAGAAAATATAATAACATGTATAATAAAACAGACAGATATAAGTGCTAATCCATCGGGACGATTCATTCTGAAAAGCGAATTGAGGTATAAAATCAGTGCCGCTAAAAATGCCCTGAACAACGAGGGGGAAAGCCCGGCAAACCACACAAAAAATAAAATCGCAAGCAGTTGAACGGCATCTCCTGCATTCCGACCGTGCGCCTTTTTTCCGAAAAACCGTGCGATTGAACCAAACAGCCCCAAATGCATTCCTGAAAGCGCAAGAATATGGGAGAGTCCTGAATTCCGAAATCCGTCTGAAACAACAGTCTCGGTATATTCACGGCTGCCGGACAAAAGGGCGAGCAAAAGTCCGCCTGCATTTCCCCATGCAAACATAAGCCGTTTGAATTGAAGTCGGCAAAGGGAACGGAATCTGAAGAATTTTTTCAAAACGACATTCCCCTTCCACCCTAAAAATGTTCCGTCCTGCACTAAAAATGCATTTTTCATTCCTTTTTTGTCAATTTTTTCAACTTCAAATGAAAATTCTGCGCCATTTTCAATCAAAAGGCCTTTTCCACTTTGTGTTTTTAAAGATGAATACAGTTTTCCCGGATAATAGGCTTCAACAAAATCAGCGGGAATAAAAAGATTCGTCTCTCCCATGCACGCAAAGACACCAGAAGCACAATACGCTTTGCTTGCCGTAAATGACACCTTGTATGAATTGCCAAAAAACGATGATTTTACGGGATTTGAGGTAATTGCTCCTTCAAGACGAATGATTTTTGACTCTGGAGCAAGCGTTACAAACGGATGGCGATTTTTGATTTTAACGGTTCCAGAATAAAAAAGAAACGCAAGTACAAGAGACGCAAGAAAAACAGGATTCTTTACCACTTTAATTTTGCGAGAGACGCTTTTGCTTCATCGATGACTTCAAGCGGATAAGAAATATAGGCGACATACAGAAGCGTATCGAATGCAGTTTTGTCTCCCAATTCTCCTAATGCTTTTATCAGAGCAAGAACGACGTTCTTGGCAGGCATGGAAGATTTTTCGTTAGAATCGCCAACTACAATCCTATCGATTTTTTCTACCGCGCCGTTGCATTCTGAAAGCATTTCGGTAAGATTTTGGGCAAGCTCATGCGACGGAATTTGGACGGAAGAAGAAATCATTTTTACAAATTCCTCTTCGCGCAAAAATCCTTCTGAATAGGCTTGCTTGGCAAGAAGCATACTCTTTGAAATCGCCTCAGCAGCGTGCGACCATTTGTTTTCAGTCAGGACTTCGTGAGTCTCGATTTGAAAATCAGAAAATGCTCGTTTTTCTTCGTCAGTTGCCTTCAGTTTCTCTGCATTATTAATAGCGATTAAAAGTGCATTTTCGGCAACGGAACACAAAGAATTTTGCGATTTTTTTTGAAATTCGTGCAAAAGTGAGAAATATTGTTTGAATTCAATGATATTTGAAATAGAAAAAATCTTGATTGTGTCGGAAAAAGAATCTTTTGAAAGGGTGACGAGTGCTTCATCGATGGATTTTTGATATGCGGGCCATATGTGTGAATGCCAAATGCTGTAAACGATAGAAAGAGAATCTTCGTTTCCAATCTGGCCTATCTGAACAATCGCGCCTTCAATGACATTTTCGGCAGTTTCACCAGATTTGTAGGCAGTTGAAAGATAGTCGTTCAGAAAATCAACCGTGAGTTCGTTCGTGTATTTTGAATAAAGGGGCAATCGCTCCATAACTGAACTGCGAATTTTTTTGTCATCAAAGATTTTGAACACCGTCATAAGCTGCTCGGAAATCTTTGTCTGCTCTTTTTTCTTGATTTTTTTGATTTTTGCGGAATCTGACGGCAGCGTGTTTACGCAAAAAAGGATAAGATTTTTGAATTCCTCGTCATTTCCCAAAACAGCGGCATTTTCGATTGAAAAATCAAGGCCTTTTTGCGCAATAGTAATTTGCTCAGTTTCATCAATATGCTGTAAAATTGTGATTTTTTCGGAAATGTTACCCTTAACAAAGGCTTTTTCACTTACAGAAGCCGCAAAAGCAGGAGATACAAAAAGAAAAATAACGATACACGGAAGAAAAATGTTCACTGCACTACTCCGCTACACCTTTGTTTCTGGGAACTCTTCCATTGCCGTATCAACGACGACTTCTGTTCCTGTGGGAGCAGAAGTCGGTTCCTGCTCCTGAGCGGCCTGTTCGTCAGCCGCCTGCTCAAGAACGGTATTGATGTCTGCCGGTTGCGCGTTTTCTTGATTTTGGGAAGCAGAATAATCTCCATCGTGGATTCCAGCGGCTTCCATTTCTTCTTGTTCGACTTCGGCAAGTGCCGTAAGTTCGTCCTTTTTTTCATCAGACAAATCACGGTAGATAAAGGCAAGGATGGTATTCTTCATTTCTTTTGAGATATGAAGTGCCTCAAAATGAAGCCGTGACTGATTGTTCTGGGAATTGTACTCAACGGCACGCACAATGCCGAACATGATAATGAGTTTGCTATCGATTTCAAACTGGATTTTGATTTTGACATTCTGCCGCCCCTTGCCACCGATGCGAATCATCGCTCCGTCTTCGGAAATATCTTCAAGGAGACATTTATAGCCAGGCTCTACTTCAACGGCCTCAAAATCAGGCTCTTCTGTGTCAATAAAATAGAGCTGCGCATAAATCTCACAGGCAGCCCTGACCGATTTGCGTTTTTGTGCGCGCTCAAGTTTGTTCGTATGCGCAAGGTAGATAACGCTTTGCCCTTGAAAAACACCTGCGTTTGTGACACGGGTGTCAAAGACATAGCCCGCATCTCCCTTGCGCCACAGATAAACGCTGACATCATGCGTGACCCATTCATCGCCTTCGAGCGTACGCACATTTTTTTGCAAGGGAACGCGGATAATGAGCTCGTGCCCGACGCTTAGAATTTCTGAGGCAAACACGCCCTTTCCTTTTAAGATGATTCTGAGTCGCTGCCCCTTTTCAAGATATTTGGTGGAATCCAAGCCTTTTTTGTTTTCGTGGTCAAGGTCGATTTTTGTGCGGTAGCTGTACAGTTTGTTGATAAAATTCTGCGTTTCTTCGGTGCTTTCGGTGCCGTTCGCCTTAGAATCCATGACAATCTTGGAAATTGCCATATTGAGCGTGGGAACAGAAACATACAACTGCATGGGTTCTTCGATTTCTGCCTCTTTTGCAAGCTTCCAAAGAAGCAGGATTTCATTAAATTTAAAGCCTTTGTCCTGCCCCATCATAAAAAACTGAATCTGCACCTGAAACAAAACAAGCAGGCGTACAAAGAGAAAAACGCAGAGTGCTGTTATGAACAAAACTAAAAACACAGTCTATTTTACTATACAACGCATTTCTTGTCAAAGCATGAAATTATCAGTCTTTCATGATTGACCGTTCGCCGCGTTTCATTACGCCCCATCTATCTGACCAGCTGTAGAATTTTGAATTCCAGCTGTAATACGAATAAACGGTATCAGTAAGAATTTCGTAGCTGAGCCAGTAATAGTCAAGGCTTTCCGAATGTTCCGGATTTGTGTTTTCTCGGTAGCAACGGCGCAAATACGGAGAGCCATTTTTTGAAATGCGGAGCGGGAATGAAGAAACAGAAGGCTCGCCCTTTTCGCTCTTGATTGCTCCATGAATCGAAAGGTCTTGCTGGCCAAGCGGAAGCACTGCGCAAGAAACTTTCTTTGCCTGCGGGTTTGCAAACTGAACGACCGTCTGGAAAACGCCTTCAATACCCGCTTCGTGTGACTGAAGGCCGTTTTTGTGTGCGCGTGCCACGACATACTGAGTGCATGCCTTTTTGTAATCTCCGTTTCCTGCGGCAAAAACAGGAGAGTGCGTATTTCCGTCCACTGGTGAAGAAACGGCTTCAAGAGAAAGAGAATCAACATCCGATGGGCGAAGTTCGTCATCCACTACCATATAGCGGATTTCTGCACCTTTTGTCTCACAATCGACTCTGACACGCACATATCCCGTTGGCTGTATGCTGTCATGCGGCTGCTCCAATTTGATGGTGGATAGATCTGCGACTACGCGAGATGCCTTGTTTCCGTTCTTATCGCTCTGCCAGATGCCAAGTCCATAGCTGTAGCGATCTACGCGCACAACGGGAGAAGCAACGCCGTCTGAGTAGAACGAATCTTTTCCGTTTGCATTTTTTACCACAAAGTAATCGGAAGATTCTTCTGCATCAAATGGATTTCCGCACGCATCGACAAATGCACCATGCTCAACGGCAAGCTCCCATTCCCGACCATACGGAAGAGAATCGGATGCTTCATATGGATTTTTTCGGAATGTGAGTGTAACGGTCATACCATCAGAAGAAATTTCGACATCAGAAGAAGAAACATCAAGAATTCGCTCATGATAGTGGGCCTTTTCAAGCACGGCTCGAATCTGAGCGGCAGTACGCTTTGCGAGTTCTTTTTTAGCGACTTCTGGATCGACAATCTTGAATACATTTGAGTTGGTCATTGAGTCATAGTTTACTCGGTCGGCATATTTCTTTTTGGTGGCGAATCCGCTTTCAAATGTTTTGTCATAGTAATGCACCGTGTCCGTTTCCCAAATATCAATGTCAAAATCAAGCACATATTTTGCAGAAAGATCGGGAACGAACGAGCCATCATCAGAAATGGTAAGACCATGCGGAGCTTTTTTATACGGTCCGACATCAACGCCCGTTCCGTGATAGGTGTCATTCGGGTAGTTTGAGACTTTTGAAGAGAAAATGCTTTCTGAATCTTGAAGATTTGCCTTGTGAGCAGAATCCTGCCGTGAAAGAATTTCTTTGTCTTCGGACGAAATGGCAGCTGAAATCAAGTTAAACTGCTCTTCTGAAAGCACTGGCGGAATTGCCCATGCAGAAACCTGTCGAAGAATGAGTTTTCCAGAGGATTTTTTTATTTTTTCGCTGAAAGTAAGCGTGATTTTATTTCCGTCCGCAAAAATGTTGCTTTTCGCACTTGTTTCTGACTCTGGAGCCATTTTTGTAATTACAGGAAGTATGCCGTCACAAACAATGTTTGAAAATTCAATCGGTTCAGAAAGAACATCTGTATCTTTTTGAGAATTTCCGTACAAATCGGTAACGCCAGAAAGAATAACGCCGTCTGCTTCGATTTTTGGGATAAAATCGCTTTTAGGAAGAACCGTATAGGTAAAAATGAGGCTAGTAACTGGCTCTTGCGTTTTGGAATCTTTGAGCGTGGCATAGGTATTCGGTGCGATTCTGAGCTTTGCCTGCGAATTTTCTGTACAGGTAACCTTGCTTGAGAAATTTACTCGGAATGTGATGGTGCTTCCGCGTTTGTAGTTTCCGTCTGAACTTAAGCATTCGACCGTAAATGAAGGAAATGAGCCGTTTATGTTTAAGTCGATGGGAGATTCTTTTTCTGCGATGTTACCTGCACTATCGATTGCGCGGGCGGTTATTTGCGCCGACTCTGACTGCATGACTTCCGATGAGTAATCAATCCAAGATGAGCCGCCATCTGTAGAATACTGAAGCACATACAAATCAGCATCATCAGTTTCGATTTTAAAGCGGACTGGAACGGCATACAATCCTTCACCCAACGCCTCCCCGCTCGATGATATTATACGAGGAACAGAAGGACTATTCGTATCAATGACGAACTGCGAATCCGTTTTTTGCCCGTCCGATTCTTGTGAGAACGAAAATGTATTTCCAGAATCATCGATAAAATAGTCTGGCTGTGAAATGCAAGAATCTGAAATATAAAAAAGCGAGCCGTTTGGATCTGAAGCCTCGATTTTTTTGCTGAATGTTATGAGTTTATTTGAACAAGAAACAAGCGGAAGCGAAAGAATTGCTTGCTGAGTGCCAGAGGTATTCACGACAAAATCAAAAGTCGGCTCAGTTTTTTTGCTTGCAGTATGAACGGCTTTATTTGCCGTGATAGTAACGGTAAGCGTTCTACCTTCTCGCAGATAGGTTATTCCGTTGGATTTATTGCTTGAAGTTGCGCTGCTTGTGATTGCAAAATCCTCACAACCAAAGGAAAGCGCACTTGTTGCAATTTCTGTGGTGAGGGAAGCCGTGCTCGTTTTATCCGCAACTGACAGTGGAACATCGGTCAAAACAAGCGTTATCTGCGATGTTGCCGTATTTCCGAATATATCTTGCGCAACAAGCGTAAATTGGGGCTGAATTTCTGCATCAAACCATTCTTTGAGTAAGTCTGATGTAAGAACAGCCTTGTAAGTCTGAGATTCTTCGTCAAAATTGCCTTCTAATTGCTCAGACTGATAAAACACCGCATACTTTGTCGAATCGATTGCAAGTGCACTTTCTTTTTTTGCCGAAAATTCGATGGTAAAATCGTTGAAAATTTCAACTGATTGCTCGGAATCGCTCGGATTTGCCAAAACAATCTCTGGCGAAACAGAATCTGCCAACAAAGTGTATTCAAAATACGAGACCGTTCCGTCCGCACGCGTGACTTTTGCAAGGAAATCTTTGTTTAGGGCAGCCTCGTCCGCAAAATCAGAGAGCAAATCAAGCGTCACAGAAAATGACTGCGCATAGAATGAATCATAGGCAACAGGATTTGAAAGCGCGACTGGCCACACCGGACTTTCACTTTCAGAAGGAGATGATGGAAGCCACAAAAGTTCCAGAGATGAACAGCCCACTTTGTCAAAAATATGCCCTGAAATCTTAAAAATCGCTTTGGTATTGTCTCGGCTCATGGTGACAGACGGGATTGAGTCGTTTTTGGGCGAATCGACAGAAAAAATGGGTGCATCATCATTTATGACGCGAACTTCAACAGCTTTTGTGGCAACTGTCTGGGCCGAAGAACTGTCGAAAGCAATCGCAAGAAGATGCATGGTCTGAGCCTTTGAAGGAAGCGGAAAATTGATAGAAAGCGGCTCTTCGCCAGTATCTTTTGAAGTGGCAGAGAATATTCTTGAATCTTCGACAGAACCGTCCAGAAACAGCAAAGTTGGATTGAACGCAATTTTTTCCCAGTCAATGGTGCCAAAAGATGAAAATTCTTCTTCGGTCAAGAGAACGCAATACACCTCGCTCAAGCCATCATCATCATAAACGGTAAGCGTGAGCGGCTCTTCTGAGGACAGGTTAAGAATTTCCTGCGAATTTTCAGTAACTATCTGCGCGTTAGTAATGGTAGGAATATCATATTCTGGCCACCAGATAAAATATCCGCCGTCAATCGAGAATTCATGCGTTGTGTTGGAACGAGAATATTCTGCATTAAAAATGATTTTTAGATACTGAATGCCCGATGCAAGGGTTTCACTCGCGTTTTCAAGGAGCGTTTGCGTGATTTTAAAAGACGGCACATATTCGTTTGGATTTGAATTCTGCACCGAGCAAAGCACTTCATCGTTTTCGGTGTAGATTTTTGCGGAAGTGATTTTAACAGGAAGTGGCTCGGAATTTTTAACGCTAAGCGTGAATGAATCATTTTGCGCGGCATTTTTATTCTCAAAGAGATTCAAATCCAGATTTTTAAGCGTTTCAAGCGTTTTAAGAGAATACAGATTGCCATTTTCACGATTTATATACCAGGGATTGTCGATTGCAGATGACTCGCTTACAAACAAAGTGATTACTTCTGCAGAATCTGAATCAAGTGCTGTACCTTCTGAATTTTGTGTCACAAAGCGAAGAAATGCAACGCCCTCGCCTTTTAGTGAGAATTCACAAGTCCATGTTTCGTCAGTGATTTTTGCCTTTGCCACTTCCGAAAAAGAATCTTCGCCGAGCCACTTTATTTGGGCAACGACAGAAGCGATAGCTTTGTTTTTTTGAAGCGTGCCGGAAAAATACACATCCTTTTTGCAGTAAAGTCCGCCAGTAAAATCAGAAAGCTCGATGTCATCACATACAAGCGTTTTTATAGAAGCAAGGGAAGATTTTGACGAGACGAGAGAATCAGTGGAATCTTCCATATCGGTACAAGAAACAGAAAAAAGCAAGAAAAAAGATATAATCAAAAAAAACGGAACATAAACACTTTTTTTCATAATAAATTCCCACCATACATTTTACATATCCCTTAATTATATTCGATAATTTCATACAATGCAATAGATTGGAAGATAAGAAAAGAATAAGGAAAAATGTAATACAAAATAAAAAATTCGCTATTTTTTCAGGAAAATGCGCTGCGCATTGCCGAAAATCGAAAATTTTTGCCTATATATAGATGTAAGCAAAAGTGGGAGTGCTTGCAAAAAATTCACAGAAATAGGCAGGTTTTTATGGCACGAAAAAAGCACAACTACCGCGACTCGCTCTTCGTCGACATTTTCGGGAAGTGCGACAAGGCGAAGGAGAATTTCCTCTCGCTCTACAACGCGATTCACGACACGAACTTGAAGATTGAGGAAGTCACGATTGAGCCGATTACGCTCAAAAATGTGGTCTACACGGGCGTGAACAACGATGTCTCAATGAAAATCAACGACACCATCATCGTACTCGCCGAGCAGCAGAGCACAATCAACTACAATATGCCGCTGCGCTGTCTCGAATATGTGACGGCGCAGTACAGCAAGATGTTCAAGAAAGAGCGGAAATACGCGATGAAGAGAATCGACCTTCCCCGACCCGAATTCTATGTGTTTTACAACGGAAAGGAGCACTACCCGAAAGAATCAG
>JAFUDX010000027.1 GCA_017464425.1 Treponema sp. | reverse complement strand
TTGTGTCCTGCAGAAAATGTAATCTATTTGATTTCAAAAAATCTTCTGCCAGAAAGACCTGGTCGCTCCTTTGCATTGGAGTTAAAACCCAAATCATGCACCTATTTCGGTTACAGGGCGGCTTAAATTAACGGCATTGGAATTATTACCTATACACCCGCTACGGTGTCTTGACTGAAAATGCGGTTTTATGATATTATAAATTTCATCAAAATCGGGCTATTAGCTCAGCGGTTAGAGCAGAGGACTCATAATCCTTTGGTCCTTGGTTCAAATCCAAGATGGCCCACTGTTTTCGTAAGAATTTTTACAAGTGTAACGCAGAGAAAAGCGCGGCGAATTCGTTTTGCTGCGTTTTTTTGCATATACAATAGAAAGTAACATCCGCTTCGCGGTCGGTGAGCGGTACGGCGACTTTGTTTTTGGGAAGCGCGTCGTTTACGGTGGACACATTCGTGATGAACGATGGCAGTTCGGCAGTTTTTACGATTTCGCGCAAAGTTTCAAGTTCATTTTGCTCCAAAAAATTGGCATTCGGGATTTTTTCTTTGACGAGCGAATACCAGAACCCGATTTTGCTGTGAATCAGAATGTTCTCGCCGCTCAGTTCCTGTAATTGGAGTGCCGGACGGTTTGCGAGTTTGTGTGATTTTGGCAGCAAGGCCGAAAGTTTTTCGTGCAAAAACGCTTTGTTGAAATACTTTTCTTCGCCAAGCGGATGCGTAAGGACGATAACGCTGTATGTACCATTTTCAAGCCCTTTGATGAGCACATCTTCTGTTTCCTGCAAATCCGCGCTGACGGTCATGCCCATGTAAAGCTGCGAGAGAATCGGCGTGAGTTCCCACATGGGCGCGGGTGCGATTGAACCATACGAAAAAGTGCGGCGGCGGCGGTCGGCTTCTTTGACGGCGCGAATCATCTCGTTGTGCGCGGAAAGCACGATTTGCGCGTGGCGGGCGGCAAGCTCCCCGATTTCGTTGAGCGCGATGCGGTTCTTGGAGCGGTCAAACAGCGTGACGCCAAGCTCGCCTTCCAGTTTTTGCATGGCACGACTGAGCGCGGGCTGAGAAGTGTGCAATTCTTCCGCCACGCGCGAAAGCGTTTTATATTCGGCAAGAGCCGCCAGTTGCTCGATGATGTATGTTTCAATCATGCTTTTATTGTAGCACGGGAATTTCCATCTGTCACTATTCACTTTGTTTATACTACCTTGCGAAAGTTCTATTGTACAAAATGCCCATCGCTCCGTTACAATCACTATGAAATCAACAAAACAAGGAGCGAATTATGGATTTTGTGAAATTGAATAACGGCGTAAAAATGCCGATGGAAGGGTTTGGCGTGTTTCAGGTGCCGGATGGGGCTGTGACGGAGCAGGCGGTTTTGGACGCGATTGATTCGGGATACCGTCTGATTGACACGGCGGCGGCGTATCAGAATGAAGAGGCGGTCGGGCGTGCGGTGGCAAAGCGGATTGCTGACGGAACGGTGAAGCGCGAGGATTTGTTCATCACGACGAAGCTGTGGGTGCAGGACGCGGGCTATGAGGCGGCAAAGGCGGCGTTTGCGACTTCGCTCAAAAAACTCAGGCTTGACTACATCGATTTATATTTGATTCATCAGCCGATGGGCGACTATTACGGCTCGTGGCGGGCGATGGAAGAACTGTACGAGGCGGGAAAAATCCGCGCGATTGGCGTGAGCAATTTTTATCCGCATGTGCTTGCCGATTTGTGCATTCATGCCAAGATTGTGCCGGCGGTGAATCAGGTGGAGTGCCATCCGTTCTTCCAGCAGAAAGACGCGCTCAAAACGATGGCGGAATTCGGCGTTGTTCCCGAAGCGTGGGGACCATTTGCCGAAGGAAAGCACGACATTTTCAAGAACCCGCTTTTGCTCGACATCGCCGAAAAGCACGGAAAGAGCGCGGCGCAGGTGATTTTGCGCTGGAATGTGCAGCGTGGCGTGGTCGTGATTCCAAAGTCGACCCACAAGGAGCGCATGAGTGAAAACTTTGCGATTTGGGACTTCGCGCTTGACGACGAGGACATGGAGAGAATTGCCGAACTCGACATCGGACACAGTGAGATTGTGAACCACTTTGACCCCAATTTTGTGAAAATGGTGGGGAACTGGAAGATTCACGAGTAAGATTTTGGGGGCGAACGCTTTCCGCCCCCCCCCCGTTATAGAAAAACTGTATTGGACTTTTCTGCTTGGGCGTAGTATGATTAGAACATCTTATTTTTAGCGAGGTTTTTATGAACACCATTGTGGCGGCGTTAAAGAACGCAGGCGTATTTTTTATTGCGACGATTGACGGCGAGCAGAGCCGCGTTCGTCCGTTCGGCGCGGTCGAGGAAATCGACGGGAAAATCTGCTTCCTCACCTCAAACCAAAAGGATGTCTTCAAGCAGATTATGGCTCACCCATGCGTGGAACTTTCGGGCATGAACAAGGACGGCTCGTGGATTCGCGTGAGCGGAAAAATGGCGCGTGTTGCCGACGACAAAGTGGCTGCCGCGTTCCTTGACTTAGAGCCAGAGTTAAAGAAGATGTATTCTGCGGGCGACGGCAAAGTGGAGATTCTCGAATTGCAGAACGCAACAGGCACGCTCTATTCGTTCACTGATGCACCAAAGGCATTGTAAAAGGAAATGCAAAGGGGGAAGTCTCCCCCTCGCTCCAATACCACTCACTACGCGGAAATGCCCAAGCAAGCTTGGTCACTTCCTCTCCGTTCGGGTATTTACGCTACCCCCTCTCCTAAGGGGATGGCCCCTTAAAATCCCCAGTAAAATTCCCGCGAGTTTGCTTGCAAAGTCGGTAAGCACGCTTGCGTGCGACTAAGGCCCCCGAATAAGAGCCGCTTTGCCTAGCACACATCTTTCATCGCCTGCAAAAACACCTCGCCCGCCCGCGTGAACTGCTGATTCCGCCGCCACACCACATACATATTCGTGGTGAGTTCCGGCATGAGCGGCTTAAAGCAGAGCGGCGAATCTGCGCCCGTGTCGCACAGTCCCTCAAACGTAAGCAGGTAGCCCACGCCCTCGCGGCAAAGCACGCTCCCGTTGTACGACAAATCAAGCGTGGCAATCACATTGAGTTTTGAAACATCGTCGCCGAGCCAGCGCGGTAAATCCGCCGCAAGCGACTGGCGAGAAACCATTATCGGCTTTCCGACCAAATCACACGGCTCGATAAAATCACAGCTCGCAAGCTCGGCATCGCGCCGCATCACCACGCCCCAGCGGTCAACGGCGTGAACGGTAAGCGAGTTGTATTTTTCCACATCGACATGCTCCACAATCACCGCAAAATCGAACAAGCCCTTGTCAAGCTTTTCAAGCACGCGCTCACTGTCGCCCGCGTACAGGTGGTAGCGGATGAGCGGGTGCTGCTTTTTAAGTCGCAGGATGCACTTGGCAAGGAACGCGATGTTTTTGGACTCCGCGCACGCAATCGCAATGTCGCCCGAAACCTCATCGTCTTTGAGCGATTTGAAGTCAAGCAGCGTTTTGTCCGCCATTGAAAGAATGTCCTCCGCCCGCTCGCGCAAAAGTTCGCCCGCAGGGGTGAGCCGAATGGCGTAATTCGTGCGCTCAAAGAGCTTTTCGCCCAGCTCGTCCTCCAAGTCCTTAATCTGCCGGCTCATCGTAGGCTGCGTCACATTGAGCGATTCCGCCGCCCGCGTGATGTTCCCCAGCCTCGCCGCCGCAAGAAAATATTTCAATACGCGAAGTTCCATAGACAGAGTATAGCACGAAAACAGAAAAATAGAGCCATTTGGTTTTTATTTTGGGCGCATCCGCCGACAAGCGGCGGTCGGGTGTTCCGTGGCTTGCTAACGCGCGGTGCTACGCACTGTCGGCTATCGCCGCCACCACTCCATACCCTTGCGCAAATATTTCTCCAAAATCAACTCCAGCGTATAAAAGCGGTTGCCTTCCTTTTTCACTTCTTTGAGCGTCATATACGCAATGGCGTTTTTCCCGCTAGAAAGCGTGATTTTGTTTTGCAAGCGGTGCATGGCGACCACATTCGGGTCATTGTTGCGGTCGGGGAACGAGCCAACCAGCTCCGCATTTTCAAAAATCGTGCGCAAATCCGCAAGGGCTTCAAAATGCTCCTGCACGGAAAAGCCGTTCACCACCGACTTCGTAACCGCCTTGTCGCTCGCCACTTTGCCCAGCGAATTCTTTGAAAAACGCACTTTTATCCCGTGCCTTGCGTTCACAATGATTCTGTTCAAAAACGGCGCGACCTGTTCCACCAAAATTGCCCTACATTCATTCCGCAAAAGATATTCTTCGCGCGAAACTTTGTAAGATTCGTAGGCATCGGCAATCACCCTCCCGTTACGGTCAATCCAAACGCGCCTGTGATGCCCGTTTTCCCATTCGTCTTTCAGAACGCAATTTTTGAAGTCCATCGCTCTGACTATATGATTTTTTTGCAGCATTTTCAATCAGACACTTGACTTTCCGCCGAAATCTGCTATATTTAAATCGTTCAGTGGACTGCATTTATGCAGTTGCTCCGCTTTTCAAGCCGCTGAAGCCACGGCTTTGTGCCGAAATCCCCTGCACTGCGGGGGATTATTTTTTATTCTTCCGTCATCTTCTTCAGATTTACATTCACAAATTCCCGCAAGTTTTCTATTATACTCGCCTTTATCTGCTTGTTGTCATCTGCGATTTGCTTGTCAAAGGTTGATGCGATAGGCAGAAAAAGCGTGTGAATGTCGATTTCGAGTGCGTCCGTGATTTGCGAAAGTGTCTTTTCGCTCGTCCAAGTTTTGCACAGCTCAATGTTTTTGATTGTTTCGTCCGAGATTTTGGCTTTTTCGGCAAGTTCAAATTGCGTGAGTTTCTTTTGTTTTCTGATTCGCTTTAGATTTTCTGCCAGCCTTGTCTGAATTTCCGAAGATTTCATTTTTTATATTTTTAATGAAACAGCCAAAAATCTAAATATCTTAATAAGCCTATTTTTATTAAAAAGTGGTTGATTATTTGGAAAATAAATAATATAATGAGCCATATTTTTATAAAACTAGGCTTTATTTTTGGAGAATTTGCCTAGTGTACACTAGGCAATGGGATTGACTAATCCCATTGCTGCAAATCCGCTCGCGCTACGCGCATTGCGGATTTGCAGCAATGAAAGATAGGAGGATTTTCATGTTTTCAAAAATCAAATCGTGGTCACTCAAGAAGAAAATCATCGTCGGAGCAATCGCTTTCGTTGTAATCTGTGCAATCGCAGGAATGAGCAGTGACGATGACGGCGAAAGTTCATCGGGCGGGAAAGGCAAAAACACGATAAAATATCTTCAGCAAATCAATGATGAAGTCGCCCGTGACTGGATTTTCGTAATCGAAAATTACGGAATCAATGCCGTTGAGGACGGCGTAACGATAACGCAAGTCGCCGTGAAAAGCAACAATGCGGATTTGGTGGCGGCGTGCATAAAAGACAAGGCTGATGTGAACAGAAATATGCCGCTTTATTCCGCTATCCGCTTGGGGTATTTTGACATTGCGAAAATGCTTCTTGATGCTGGTGCGCTTGCCCGCACCGTGAATGCAAACGGAAGGACGCTTGACGCGCTTGAATCGCTCATTGAGCGTGGCGGTGAAGAAAAAATGCTTGAGATGGAAAAAGCACTTCTTCCGCATTACAAGGGGACTGATTGGCTCGACAACTCAAAGAGTGAATCGACTTATGCCTCCGACACGGTTTCCGCCTGCTTGAATAGCGGTGCATATAATTTTGAATTTTTAAAAAATATGTTTGATGCGGGCTACAAACCGTCGCGCGGTGATATTTACGCAATAATTGAAGCGACCGAACACTGGTACAAAGGTCAGAAAACTGATGAGGACAAAAAACTTGCAAAGACTTCAATTGAGATACTCAAAGGAACTTTGAAGCAGAACGAATACAAGGAACTTCTTGAGTCGGGCTTGTTTTATACCTGTCGGAACACCCGCAGTGATACAGAATTTGCCAATGACATTTATATTCCGCTCATTGATTTTCTGCTTTCCGAAGGGTATGACCCGTATAAAGGAAACGGCAATCCGCAGGGAATTTTAGACTGGTTTGATTACGATATTTCCAATGCCCAAAACTACAAATATTCACGAGATTACGAAATGGGATATATGAGCGAATCGCAAATTCAGTCGTGTGAAAATTATATCAAAGATTTGACGAACACCCGCGCCCAAATCAAAGCAACATTCGCAAAGCACGGAATTTCTGTGAATTAAAAAAATTTGTCGGCGGACACAAAACGCAAGGAGGATTTTTTTAAAAAATACCTTTTCGTCTACTCGGATAGATTGTAAAAAAATCAAAATAGGAGGTCTTTCTATGAACGAATATGACGATGACGATATGGACGAGGAGAGCATAGATGGTGCGGCGTGGAAAGCGGGGTGGTATGCGACTTGCTACGCCGACAAATCCGAAAAAGAGCAATGGGAAGAAGACAACCCTTACTATCTCTACGAAGACGCTCTGACAGACGAAGAAATCTACGGGGACGACATCATCTCCGTGTGGCGTGAATATCGCGACGAGAAATCTGCAAGCGATGATTCGGACGAGTTCCCCAGTTTTTCTGACTGGCAAGACAGCAGAAAAGTTTTAGAAACAGAAGATGAAATATCGCAGGATGCAGAAATGTAGCATTTTTTTTGACGGTGCTACAAATAAGGCAAAGTGAAACCAAAACTTTGCCAACGGAAAATCAATGTAATATCGACAGCGCAAATGCTGAAAGCTAGTTTTCACATATCGGGCAGAAGAGATTTTTTCTGCCCGATTTTTTGTTTTAAAAGCCGATGCGTTAGGCTATGGAGCACCTGTGAAGAAGTTCCGAAGCGAACAAAGTGAGCGTAGGAATGAGCGTTAGCGAAGTGCGGAACAGCCGACCCGCCGTAGGCGGGGAACGCCCTATTTCTTTTCTTTCACAAGCAACTTCCTATCCTCAATATTCTCCAGCACCTGCATTTGCTGAATCGCAATTTTGTTCAGTTTTTCAAACCGTTCGCTTTGCGTAAGTTCCGTCGTAGCGACTCGCTTTTGCCTGCAAACTGATTGCATTTGTCCGCTCAACAAATTCTTTTACGCTGATTTTAAAACTGTTCAAGCCCGACTGACTTTTAATTGTGGCAAATTCGCCATAATTAAAATTGGGGTTGTAGACTTGCTCCCAAATGCCGAGAAAGTCAATCGCAAATCGGGTGCTGAGCCAGTGCGAGATGACAAGCCCTGTATTTTCTGCATTCTTGAATTTCCCCATTCGGAAAGATAATTTTTGGAAACAACTATTTGCCATATCTTAAAAGCATATCTAGTCATAGAAACAAAATATTGGTAATATCCGCTATTCTCCGTTATAGTAAAACCATAAGGAGACTCAGATAAGAAGCAGCCTAAAATGTCGTCTGCTTCTTATCTTGACAAGTTTGCGTTGCAAACTTGCTTATCATCTGTCGCTTCTCATTCCATTGCGAAGCGACTTAAAAAGTCAATCGATTGTTGAAACAATCTTCTTGACTTTTTATAGGAGATACGCTTATGAAACTCACCAAATCAATCGCACTTGCAGGAATCGCGCTGGCTTTGGCGGCAACATCCTGCACAAAGGAGAACACAATGGCAGATTCAACATCGGCAAAAATCGACACAAAGAACGAACATTACACATTTGAACTGGCAGAGGGCGTAACGCGTACCAAAGTCACTTTCCGAAACCACTTCGGAATCGAACTTGTGGGCGACCTGTACGCGCCCAAAGACGCACCCGCAAACGGAAACGCCGCGCTCGCAGTCTCAGGCCCCTTCGGCGCGGTAAAGGAGCAGTCGTCGGGCTTCTACGCAAACCAGATGGCACGCCGCGGCTACATCGCGCTCGCGTTCGACCCAAGCTACACGGGCGAGTCGGGCGGAGAGCCACGCTATATGAACAGCCCCGACATCAACACCGAGGACTTCATGGCGGCGGTGGACTCTCTTTCCACGCGGAGCAACATCGACCCGGAGAAAATCGGCATCATCGGAATCTGCGGCTGGGGCGGCATGGCGATTAACACGGCGGCAATAGATACTAGGGTAAAGGCGACCGTCGCAAGCACGATGTACGATTTGAGCCGCGTTGCTGCAAACGGCTATTTTGACAGCAACAACAACGCCGACGCGCGAAACGAGGCGCGGAAAGCATTGATGGCACAGCGCACCGAGGACTTCAAGACGGTGCAGGCGGGCGGCACTTACAAGCTCGCCGGCGGCGTGGTTGACCCGCTCCCCGATGACGCGCCGTATTTCGTCAAAGATTATTACGCCTACTACAAGACTTCGCGCGGCTACCACGAGCGTTCACCCAACTCAAACGACGGCTGGGCAGTTCAGGCGGGAACTTCGCTTCTGAACACGAAGCTGCTTGCCTATTCCGACGAAATCCGAAGCGCGGTCATGGTCTTGCACGGCGAAAAGGCGCACAGCCGCTACATGGGCGAGGACGCGTTCAAACGGCTCACGGGCGACAACAAGGAGCTTGTCATCGTGCATGGCGCGAGCCACACGGATTTGTACGACGGCGGCGAAAACAACGCGATTCCGTTTGATAAGCTCGCAGAGTTCTTCGGGAAGTATTTGAAGTAGAAAAATAGGGGCGGTCCCCCAACGGCGGTTTCGACAGGCTCAACCACCGTTGGGGTCGGGCTTTGCGCGAGCTCTTTCGTTGTCGTGCTCGTTTCACTTCCGCGCTAACCGCGCTTCATTCCTCCGCTTCGCTACGACGCTATGCTTCGGAACTGCTTCGCAGGTGCTCCAATCCCTACCGCAAAAAAAAGAAAATCTGCTATAATCAATAGGCAATTTAGAAACTATATGGAAAACAAAAAATTACTTTTAGCCCCAGTGATTATCGCCGTAATAACTTTTTTCTCTTTTGTAATACCACCGCTTAATATCGTTGCGATTTTCGGATTTTTCTTTGGCTCGGTCGCTTCGGTAATTTGCGTAATCATTGCTTTAGTAGAAATCTGCCGAGCGCATTACGAAACAAAAACGAATGACTTGGTGGTGGCAATACTAGAACTAATTGCATGCGCTATTTGGACTTTTTTCGCGTTTTATTATTTTCATCAAGGCTTTTGGGGAATATAAATGAAAAAACTGATTCTACTTTTTACTGCATTTCTCTTTTTCACGATGACCGCCTGCGCAAGCGGGAACACAGATTCAACGCTTTCGACAGACGAAGCCATCACAGGAGACACTATGAACATCACGATTACAATCACGAACGCCGCGGGAAAAACGCACACGCTTAACGCGACACTTGCCGAGAATAAATCCGCCATTGCATTTGCGGAGCTTTTGAAAAAAGGCGCGGTCACGGTCGCCATGCATGACTACGGCAGCTTTGAGAAAGTCGGCTCGCTCGGCTCTTCACTCCTCCGCTCCGACACGCAGATTACCACTGAGGCGGGCGACATCATTTTGTATCAGGGAAACCAAATCACAATTTATTATGACAAGAACAGCTGGAACTTCACTCGTCTCGGAAAAATCGACGGTGTTACACAGGCGGAACTGAAAGCGATTTTGGGAAACGGCGATGTGACGGCGGTGTTCGCGCTCTTTTGACTTTTTTCGTGATTTCCGATTTAATAGAAGAACCTACTGCAAACGACACATGTTTTGAAACTGCGCCTGCGGCTTTCATGTAAATCTGATTACGCGACATTAGGAATTCACTGCCGTATTTTTGGCAAAAAGGAGGATTTCTTATGCCAAGAAATCAGTTTGAGCGAATGGTCTTCGCATTTATTACCGTTGTCATTACCGTCCACGCTTTCGTTTTCTACAGCGTCTATGTCGTAAATGGCGACGCGCTCCGCACCATTGCGGGAACAACGAGCGTGCTTTCTGCCGTGCGCGAAATCGGCGGCATCTATATGTTCGGGCGCGTTATGCCTGTGTGGTCAGTCATGCTCGTGGAGTTTTGCTTTGCCTACACGATGGAATGCGTGTACGGAAGCCCGCTTTCGTTCCGCCTCGCCTGCAAAAATTTCGACCCGCGCACCACGCATCCTGTCCTTTTCGAGACTTCGATTATCTGCGCGACGGTCGGCTTGATGGTTCCTGCGATGAGCCTGATTGCGACTTTCCTCTACTACCCCTACAACAACGGCTTTCAGATTCATACCGCGCTCGTGCAGTGGCTTCGATTGATGTGCTACAACTTTCCGTTCGCGTTCTTTACGCAGTTGTTTTTTATTCAGCCGTTCGTGCGCACCGTGTTCAAGGCGATTTTCGCGCGCAAAAACGAGCAGAGTGCATAAGCGAAGCTATTTGAAAACATTACGAAAAAGGAATAAAAACAATCTGGGGGCTACCTGCCTGTCGGCAGGTCGGCTGTTCCGCCATTCCGCTATCGCTACAGCCCCTCACTCACTCGCTTTCGCTCGTTCAGCTCGTGGCCGCCTACGGCGTGGCTCCATAGCCTAGCCCACCCCTGAAAAACATTTTTTCAGATTCCTTTAGATTTCCTTGAAAATTCCCTAATCTTGATTTAAAATAATATGTAAGGTTGTTTTATGAATCTAAACTGTCATGCTGAACTTGTTTCAGCATCTAACATCAGAGATTCCGAATCAAAGTTACCGTAACAACGAAAGCGGTCAAGTTCGGAATGACACTTTCTTAAATTACTGTTATTGCCAATACCATTAACTTAAGCACTATTTAAATTTTCTATTTTCCTGTAGAATTCCATAAGGGTGGAAAAAATATGGGAAATGTAGAAAATGCCTTTATCAGAAACAGAGAATTACCTCTTCCAAAACTGATAGAAGATATCC
>JAFUDX010000026.1 GCA_017464425.1 Treponema sp. | reverse complement strand
CGACTATTTTGAACGCTTGAAACGGGAGGACAGAGGCATGATTTTTGGCTCATATTCTTTTAAAGACCACCTGAAAGTAGCATGCGAAGAAGCCTTCGAGGACGGCGCAGAAGCAAAAGCCCGTGAGAATGCAAAAAACTTCATTCATATGGATATTCTCACCCCAGAGCAAATAGCATCGGGAACAGGTATCCCCCTCGCGGAAGTGCTTGCGATAAAAGAAAGCCTCACGCACGAGCCAGCCACCGCACAGGCATAGCCGGGGGCGTGCAGGCATATCGCTGCGACTCGTCATTCAAGGCAATGTTCGCGGCGGACACGCCCGAATCAAATGCGGCTCTCAAAGACTTCATATCTACGATTCTGAATCGCGAGGTCAAGGAAATAAGCCTTCTTCCGTAATTCCTCTCTTTCGTGGTACACAGTGCTTTCTATAAAAGAATCCGTTTTCACTCTCTAAACATTTTTAGCAATGTTCCGAAAATAAAAGGGCATAGAGGGCGTGCTCTTGCGAGAAATGCAAAAAATACGGAAAATTTCTTTGCTAAAGTAACAATTTTTATCAGTTATGGTTACAAATACAACGGAATTTTTCAAATTTTTTCGTTGACTTTGCAAAAAATGCGTGCTACTCTAGTAAAAAATAGGAAATAAAACCGTTGGTTTAAATTTCCCAATAAAAAAAGGAGGATTTTTTCTATGAAAAAAATCGTAAGTGCAGCAATTGCTACATCACTTCTTGCTGGTGCGGCTTTTGCTGCTGATGCAAAAATTACTTTGAATCTTCGTCAGCAGGGAACTGCTTGGGACTGGACAAAAACAACCACAAGCCCAAAAGTTGGTGATGAAACAATATCAGAAAAGGACAACTGGGTGAACTTCAACGCTTATGGCGGATCTGCTGATTCATTCAAATTCGTTTTGAACGGCGATGTGGCGGGAGCTACTTTGGAACTCAACCCTGACTACAATGCAGGCTCTCTTTCAGTTAAGCAGTATAACGCATGGTTGAAATTCGGCGATTTGAAGCTCAGCGCAGGTAAATGGGGCGATGGTTTTGCTGATGGCGCCTACCGCGTAAAGAAAGATGTTGACGCTCAGAACGCAAACGGACAGGACTTCGAGCGATACAAGCTTGGTTCTATGTTCACTTCTTCACCAACAAAATTCATGGACAACATTACGAATTCCGCTGTTAATTCTGGTGTTGCTGAATACGGCATCGGATTAGGTGACAGCATGAAGTTAAATCTCGCTGCTGCAGCATTTTCTACTGGCGGATACAGCAAAGAATTTGACGACTATGGAATTAACTCTGCACATAACTACAACGCTGGGTGGGCAGCTCGCGCACAGTTCAACATTGATGATGTACTCAACTCTGAGTTGATTTTCCGAAAAGCTAACGCCAAACAGAATGCATTCGGTTTGTATGTTATGCCAAAAATCACAGACGCGCTCACACTCAACATTGGTGGTGCAGTCGGTACTGTAAAGAATGGCGGAAAAGACAAAGACGGAAAAACTGACGACGAATTGTACTGGAACGTTGATTTGCGCTTGCGCTATCAGGTTACAGATGCATTCTCTATCACAACATTCCACAACATTTCTGCTGCTAACTCAGACGGTGGTCAGAGCCTTGATGCAGGTATCGCAGGTGTAAAAGGTAGCGACGGTTTTGTTAAGAAAAGTTCTATCCCTGTGAAAACAGCTATGTGGAACAACATCTCTGGTCGCTTCAAGATCAACGACACACTCACTGCAACTTTGAATGTTGGCCTCATCACAGCACTTGCTGACAATGAATTGGCAACTACAAAGAACGCTAAAAACGGCCTCGAATGGCGCGTAACTCCAGCTGTTCAGATTTACGCTGCTTCAAACGCTTCTATCTGGACTGGTATCGCTCTCAGCGGTTCTACATGGACAACTGAAGCTGAAGCTGACTTGAGCGTGTTCTCTGTCGCTGTTCCAGTTTTGTTCCGTGTTAAGATGTAATCTAGCGTAACGCAAAATATTGTCGGGTCGCGCCCGACAATGACACACTTGCACGACCGCCGCTCCTGCTTGGGGGCGGCGTTTTCTTTCCCCAAACCGAACATGCGCTTTAAGACACTTTCGCAATAGATTCAAAAAAAATTTCAAAGTATTATTGTACAAACTTATAAAAAAGTGTAGAATAGAGTAACAAATGGGGGCGTAGCTCATCTGGTAGAGCATTTGGTTCGCAATCAAAGGGTGGTCGGTTCGAGTCCGATCGTCTCCACTGTAATCCTGCTTAAACGGCAGGATTTTTTTTGCACAAGTTAATCAGCACTTCTGTGGCTTTTTGCATTTCTGTGAGCGAGGCACATTCGCTTCGGGAATGGAAGTTGTGGCCGCCGGTAAAAATATTGGGGCATGGGATTCCCATTTCGGTAAGGCGGGAACCGTCTGTGCCACCGCGAATCGGCGTAAATACAGGCTCCACTCCAGCTTCTTTGTATGCGGCGACAAGATTATCGATTACATCTTGCCGCTTTGAAAATCCGCTCTTCATGTTCAGATATTGCTGCGTGTGAATCACTTCGGCTTTTCCGCCAAAAGAAAGTGCGGTGCTTTGGGCTATGGTTTCAACCAGTTTTTTTCGCTTTTCCATGCCATCTGAATCAAAATCGCGCAAAAACAGGACGATTTTTGCTTTTTCGATGGAGCCGTCGATTGTCATGGGCGCGTAAAATCCTTGATAGCCGTCCGTTGTTTCTGGAGATTCATGACGGGGAAGATTCGTAAGAAAATTTCCTGCCATTGTAACGGCATTTACGAGTTTGCCCCGTGCAGTCCCCGTATGTGTAGAAACGCCAGTAAAGATGACTTCGCTTTTAAACGCATTGAAACACTCGGTTTCAAGTTCTCCCTTATTTCCGCCGTCAACAGTGTACGCATATTTTGATTTGATTATACCGAGCGGAACATTGTCCATGCCGTGCCCTGTTTCTTCGTCTGGAGAAAAACAGACTTCAATCGGACCATGCGCGACTTGGGGATTTTGTTTAAAATAACTGAGCGCGGTCATAATTTCGGCGATTCCTGCTTTGTCATCTGCACCCAAAAGCGTATTTCCATCGGTTTTTATGATTGTGTCGCCGTTTTCGTCCTGAGAAAGCTGGGGATTTACATCTTTGCCGCTCACTTCTTCTACCGTATCCAAATGTGCCAAAAGGCAAAACGGCTCTATCGATTCACAGCCCACAGAAGCGGGCAAAAATCCATACACATAGCAGTGTTTTGTGACCCGAACATCCTGCAATCCCAGCGCACGCAATTCAGTTTCGAGAAGATGCGCAAAATCAAACTGGCGGGGCGTTGACGGCTGACTTCCAGAATCAGCGGCATCAGAATCGGAAGTCGTCCAAATCTTTACATAGCGCAAAAAATTTTCCAAAAGCACGGATTTTAATTCATCATTCAGCATAAAAAAAGTATACCATGATGATTTTTCTTGCTCAATGTGCTATGCTAAGTCTTGATGATTCAATTTGAAGCCCCTTTTTTTCTCAGTTTTGCTCTTCTTCTGCCCGTTTTATACATTCTTCGGCGGCTTGGGCTTCTATCACAAATCGCTTTTCCGCTTACGATTTCCGACTGGGGTGGCGCATCGTTTGAATATAAAAATCCAGTCGCAACACTTTCATCTGTCATTGCAAAAATTTTTTCTGCGCTTTCATTTCTTTTTCTTGTGGTCGCGCTTGCCAATCCAATCATCCGCCAGCAGGAAAAGATTTTTACATCACGGGGAACAGATATTCTTTTTGTGCTCGACACCAGTCCTTCTATGGCGGCAAAAGATATTTCGCTCGTAAACGGAACAGCAACCAGATTTGAGGCCGCAAAAACGGGAATCCGCACACTCATCGCAAAAGAACGCGGAGCATCGTACGGAATCGTGGCAATGGCAAGCGAATCTGCCTGTATCGTTCCACCCACAACTGACTTGGAATTTTTTTTGCGCCAGCTTGATTCTCTTGAAATCGGCACGCTGGGCGAAGGAACTGCGCTCGGAACTGGGCTTACAACGGCCATATATCACTTGGAGTCAAGCAAAGCCCCCAAAAAATGCATTATTCTGATAACCGATGGCGAAAATAATGCCGGCTCCATACATCCTGAGACAGCGGCGACCTTTGCTTCTGAACGGGGCATTTCGCTGTACACATTCGGAATCGGAACAAGCGGTTCGGTTCCCATCGAATACATTGACAAAAAATCAGGGAAAATCCGCTCAGGCTTCTATGAATCCTCGTTCGACACCTCTACGCTCGAAAATCTTGCCGTGATTGCGGGCGGTCGGTATTTTGGAATCGATACGCTTTCATCGCTTTCTGCCTCACTTTCAGAAATCTCCAAGCAGGAAGAAGTGATTCAAACATTCCGCTACCGTTCCTCCGACAAAAACTGCTATCCGTACTTTTTGATTCTTTCGCTCATTCTTTTTGCAGGAAGCTGGATTATTCGCCGAATTCTTCTTTTGGAGGTACTGTGATGGGCATTTCGTCAGTTTCAATCGGAAAGCCGGCGTTTTTTCTCCTTATTCCCGTGATATTTCTGCTCACGCTGTTCGTTTTCTCACGATTCAAAAAAATCACCACATCACTCGGCTCATCTTCAGAAATCGCGAATTCGTCATCTTTTTTGCGCTCGCTTAGATTTTCCTTTTTTTCACGGATTATTCTTACGAGTCTCTCACTGATTTTTACGATTCTTGCCTTGTGCGAAATTTCGTGGGGTACAAAAAAAATCCCGGTTCACAAAAGCGGAAGCAACATAACCTTTGTTTTTGACATTTCCTATTCAATGCTTGCGCCAGATTGTCCGCAAAAGCTCACCCGCCTTGATGCCGCAAAAATCTACGCGTCATCTCTTTTGAGCAATCTTCCTTCATCATCATTTTCTGCCGTGCTTGCAAAAGGAGACGGATTCGTTGCGATTCCAGAAACAGAAGATGCCGCCTTACTAGAAAATATGATTCCGAATCTCTCGCCGTTGCTTATGACTTCTTCAGGAAGCTCGCTCGGAAAGGGAATTGAAGCCGCCATACATGCAATTCCTGCCCAATCTGCAAAAGAACAGCACATTTTGGTGTTTACCGATGGTGACGAAACGGACAACGGACTTGAATCCGCCCTTGAAACTGCGCTCAGTCACGGGCTTTCAGTTACGCTCATTGGATTCGGCTCAGAAACAGAAACGGAAATCACCGCAGGAGACGGCATGACACGGGTAAAAACAGCACTCAGAGCGAAAACAATCAAAGAACTCATACAAAAGGCAGAAAACCGCTCTTCATATCACGCAATTCGCGGAGAAAAGAAACTGCTCCACTATGTTGACTCAAAAGAACAAGGCTCGGCATGGAAAATTTTGTCAAACATACAGCAAAACCCGCGCTCAGATGATGACACAACCTTTTCATACGAGGTTCAGAATGTGAATCACCACACCGTGTTCATTTTTCTGGCAGTTTTGTGCCTTGTCCTTTCTGTTGTATGCGCGGAATTTTCACCATCGGGGTTAAAAAAACTCAAAGCACTCCTTTTTTCAACGGCTCTTTTTGCCGTTTTCAGTTCTTTTTCTTCATGCTCATCAGAAAAAAAACAGATTCTTGAAGGAACATGGGCGTGGTACGAATCAAAATACACCAACGCGACGGCAGATTTTCTTACCGTTGCCGAAAATGCACCCGCAGATTCCCTTGCAAGCCAATACGCGATTTTTGATTTGAGCGCGACCTATCTTTCAATGAACGAACTTGATTCCGCGCGTGAACGGCTCAGTCAGATTCAGTTTGAAAACACACACATGCCGCCAGAACTGACGAGTGCATCCGTGTACAACATGGGAATCATTTATGAGCGGCAGGGAGATTTTAAAACAGCAAAGCAGTATTTTAAGCAGGCGATTCTTGCGAATCCCAAAAATCTGAACGCAAAAATAAATCTGGAACTATGCGAGCGGGAACTTGTCCAAAAGCGGGCAAAATCAGGAAAAACAGAGCTGCAAGGCATACACGAAGAAAAAGCTGACAATTCCGACAGTAAAAGCGAACTGTTCACGGTGATTCATGAACAAGAAGGCAAAAAATGGCGGAATATGCAGCAATCGGGCGAAAACCAAAGCAGCGAAGCAGATTATTAGAAGAGCTTACGCGCCTCAACATAGAATCGTTTTTCACTCGCCTCGCCCATCGAAAATGATTTGCGCGGAAGCGGGCCTCTGCCGTTGATTGTGGCAAAGAAACTGTCTTTTGCAATCGGCGGAAGCAAAATCGAAACGACATTCTCTTGCTTTCCGAGCTTTACGACATCTTCTGTTCCGTGAATATAATCAATGTCATTCTTTTTGTCGCTCAAAGTTGCATCCAGGTATTCATCAAGCACAGGCTGTAATGCCGCAATCGCCAAATCCGTGATGGAAGTTTGAAGGACGCAGAGTTTTTCTGCCCCACCCGACTTTGTAATAAAGCCGTACCGTGCGCCAGCAGCATTTTTATCCGCAACGAAATCTTCAAGTTCTTTTTCTGAATCGAATGTTTTGATTTCGCCACCAAGCTTTTCTTCAATAAAAAGAATCAGTTTGCCAGCATCCTGATTGAAAATCACGCGATGGATAGGCTCAAAGGTTAAGCCTTCATCGTAAATGTTTACGATTTCGACCAGCGCATACCGAACTGGCGAATTTTCCAGTTCTGCACCAGAGAGAGACTTTTTATGCTCGTCCCACACCGCTTTTGCCGTCGCAAGCGAATGATTTCCATCCCCTACCGCAAAAAGGAAGGTGTTTCCGTCTTTGTCAGTGCCGTTTTTTGCAAGGGAAGCAAGAGCCGATTCCAAAACCTGCTCCGCTTCGCTCCCCGCAACGCGCCAGCCTGTAATATGGCCAGAATGTATCATCAAATCACCGTCATAAATCGGGCTGCTTTTTTTTGCAAGCGCACCCGCACCGCCCACAAGCTCGTCTTTGGGGTCGTTTGCAAGCAGCATAATATGCGGAAGTTCAAGGCTTGCCCCCGTGCGAATCTTCATGCGCGGAGGAATTCGCTCTGGAACGGTGGCTTCGGTGGCACGAATCAAGGCTTTTGAATCAGGCTTCCATTCGTATTTTTCCAAATCAACTGCCACAACCAAGCCTTTTCGTGTTCTTCCGTATTCAGTTTTTCGCTCGATATAGACACATTCTTCCTGAGAAGTAAAAATGCCTGAATCCAAGTAAAAATTCATCGTTTCTTTGATTTTTTTGATTCGCTCATCGCCGTTTCCATCATTTAGATAGACTTCCGGGAAAATCAAATTGAGCGTAGACGGCTGGGAACCGGCACATTCTGCCGCAGTGTTCCAATATGCTTTATCCTGCGTGTACTGATCGCAGGCAATGACTGACCATGATTTTAAATCGATTGTCTTAGGCAGCAGGATTTCTGGAATCTGCACGCCGTATTTTGCAAATGTTTTCATAAGAAGCATTATAGCATACCTTTACGATTTGACCAACAAACAAATACAGAAAGTCTTTTTTAATTCACGAAAATCGACTATGATTACAGAGAACTATGATAGACATTCAATCCACTCCCGACACGCGGGCCGTTCCGCTTCAAAAAGTAGGCGTTAAAAATGTACGCTACCCGATTCAAGTCCTCGATAAAAATCACAAAACGCAAAACACCACTGGCACAATCAATCTGTTCGTCAATTTGCCGCATAATTTTAAAGGCACGCACATGAGCCGCTTTATCGAAGTGTTTCACAAACACCACAACGACATTTCCATGAACAATTTTCTGGAAATGCTTGAAGAAATCCGAAGCAAGCTTCAGGCAGAACGCGCATTCGGCAGAATCACGTTCCCCTATTTTATCGAAAAAGCCGCCCCTGTCACCAAAAGTGCGGGGCTTATGGAATATCAGTGCTCATATGAAGGGGAAGCAACAACAAACGATTCAAAATTCTTTATTTCAATCAAAGTACCGATTTCAACACTTTGTCCGTGCTCAAAGGCTATTTCTGAATACGGGGCGCACAATCAGCGTGGATTTGTGAAAATCAAAGTACTGTACTCAAAATTCTTTTGGATTGAAGATGTCATCTCGATGATAGAAAGCTGTGCCTCAACTTCACTCTACTCCGTGCTCAAACGCCAAGACGAAAAATTTGTCACCGAACATGCCTACGACAATCCGCGCTTTGTAGAAGATGTTGTGCGAGAAGTGTATTTAGGATTAAAGCAAATGGATTTTAAATGGTTTACCGTTGAGGCCGAAACAGAGGAAAGCATTCACTATCACAACGCCTACGCTTGTGCCCAATATGAGGAATAAGCCCGCACCGCGAGAATCGCAGTGCGATTCTCGCAATTTACTGTTTATCGTAAATCTGGGGTGCGGATCCAATCCTGATCCGTGTATGTGCGGTTTTCGCCGCCCATGCTCCAGATGAAGGTGTAGTTGCTCGTGCCACAGCCTGAGTGGATTGACCAGCTTGGGTTGATGACGGCTTCGTTATTGTGCATAACGAGGTGGCGGGTCTGCTGTGGCTCGCCCATAATGTGGAAGACAACATGGTCTTCGGGGAAGTCGAAGTAGAAGTAGACTTCCATGCGGCGCTCGTGCGTGTGAGCGGGCATTGTGTTCCAAACAGAGCCTGTTTCGAGGTGAGTCATGCCCATTGAAAGCTGGCAGGTGTCCAAAACCGACGGGTGAATGTACTGGTTGATTGTGCGGTCGTTTGATTCCGCCGCGCTTCCCATGTGAATGTGGTTCGCCTGCTCGTAGGTGATGATTCGGCTTGGGTAGGTGTGGTGAGCCGGAGTTGAGTTCATGTAGAATTTCGCAGGATTTTTTGCGTCTTTTGAAGCGAGCGTGACTTCTTTTGTGCCCGCGCCAAGATAAAGAGCGTCGTAGTGCTTGATTTCGTAGGTTGTGCCGTCTGCCACCACAACGCCGTCTCCGCCAATGTTAATCATGCCGAGCTCACGACGCTGTAGGAAGAAATCAACGCCGAAATCCTTCATGGCATCGATGTTTTTGTCGAGGCGAATAGTCTCATCAACGGGCATTGCGCCGAGCGTAACAATTCGGTCGATGTGGCTGTAAACCGCGGTGACATCATTTTTGATGAAAATGTTCTGAATGAGGAATTCCTCACGCATTTCTTCGGTAGTCATTCTTTTGAACGGCTCTTTTCCTGTTGAATAACGAATATCCATTTTTTGCTCCTTGTCATGCTGAACTCGCGAACTTTCATTGCCGTTCGCGCTTTGTTTCAGAATCTAGTTCTTTTTTGAGTCTGAATCTGATGTAAATGCTTCTTTGACACCTTTGCCGAATGCTTTGGCCGCTGAGCCGATTTCTTTGCCAGCCTCTTTTGCAGCGCTTCCGACTTCTTTGCCTGCGTTTCCAACGGCTTTTCCTGCTTCTTTGAATTCTTCTTTTGTTTCGACAGCAGCCTTTTCGCCTTCTTTTACGGTTGTTTTGGCAGCTTCTTTTGTTTCTTTGGCTGTTGTTTTAGCAGCCACTGTTGTTTCTTTTGCCGATTTTTCGACAGCCTGCGCGGTGGCTTCTGAATCAGACTTACCGTTCGCAAATGCTGTTGCCGAGCAAATCATGAACGCAGAAGCGAATACTGAAACGAATACTTTTGAGATTTTCATAGAACCTTCCTTATTTTTTGCCTTTTACTTTTGGAGCCTTTCCCGTAACAAGCCAGTGCTGCGTGAAATACTCGTCAGAAATTGCTTCATCAAAAACGAAATCTTTTACGGTGGCGACTGTTTTTCGGCCAGTAACAAGATTTGATATGCAGTTTGAACGGCGGAGCGGATATTCAATTCCCGTAACGCCTTTTACCATGTCGATTTTAAGACATTCGTACAATTTAATCATTTTATCTTTTGAATCATAAAATTCAATATGGACAGGAATGTATGTTTTTTTGTCAAACCATGAAATTCGGTACGCATATTCGACTTCGCTCTTTTTTAATGGAGTCGATTTAATTTTCCAGCAGGTATATTCCGTGCCATTGACCGTGATTTTTGACGGATTTTCAAGCATTTCATTGGTATCTTCGTCCTCATTGCGAATGGTCATGTCGTTGTAGGTGAATTCCGTGCCGCCAAACGATTTTGTACGCTCAGTCATAGGGATGCGGCGCGCCTGACGAAGTTTGGGCATGTATACCCAGCGGTCATCTGCCTTTTTAATCTTTTCGAGCTGAAGAACGCGCATGCCCTTTACACCGGCAGGATTTTTAAAATCAAACGCAACATTTTTAAGACCGTTATCGACACCACTGCCATACTGATTCAATTCAATTACTTCTGATTTTCCGTTACGGTCAATATTTTCCAAAATGAGAGTAGAATAATTGTAATCGGGAACGCGGTCCAAATCACAAAACACTTTAATAACATCATTTGCTGTTTCTGCAGAAAGGACTAACGATGCAAGCAAAAATGAAAATACGAAAAAAACTTTTTTCATAATGGTATGCTCCATAAAAATATTCTAAGAACATTCTAACAAAAACAAGAAAAAATTCAACTAGATAGAAAGAAGTTTGTCATCAGGGCACTTTTTAAAATACTCAAGGATTTTTGCACGCGCGTCATCATTGTCGCATGCATTGAGCATTTGCGCCTGAAAATAATGAGCGAAACTGAAATTGAGGCAATAATACGCAAAAAAACGCTGCAACCGCGTTTTCCAAAATTCCTTCGGCTGAAAGCGTTCCACATCGTCGATGAAATCAAGCGCAAGCTGTTCGCAATCAAAAGATTCCCGTGTCGAAGCACGGGAATGACAATCAGCTGTCATTGTCGGGCTCAAGGGCAATCGTTGTCGCCCTTGCTTAGCACCGACAATCTTTCTCAATTCCGCGAAAATCCACGGCTTTTGTGCCGCCGCCGTCGCAATCATGATTCCCTGTGCGTGGGGCGCAATTTCTTTTGCTCGCTCAAAACTCGCCGTATCTTTGACATCCCCGTTTAAAATCACGGGAATTTCTGGAAATCGGAGCGCAAGATGCTCAACCGCCTGCCAGTTTGAAGGGCGCGAGTGTTTTTGTTTTTGTGTACGCGCGTGGAGCGTAATCATCTGAACGCCCTCTTCGATTAACATTGCGCAAAAATCGTGCAGTTTTTCTTCGGTGTAGCTTTCATCGCCCAAGCGGACTTTTACCGAGAGCCGTTTTGATTTGCGACCATCCTTCGCCGCATTTTCAAGCGCGGATTTTACTTTGTGCACCATAAGAGCCGTTTCTTCAATCGGTTTTGTCATCCATGCGATTCCCGCGCCTGTTTTTGCAATTTGCGGAGCCGAGCAGCCCATGTTCAAGTCGATTCCAAGTCCGTTTTTTTCTGCAAGAATCCGTGCCGCTTCTGCCATTTTGCCGCCGTCTTTGTCGGTAAGCTGCCACACTAATTTTTCTGGTTCAGGCCCATCAAGGAGATAATATTTTTCCCATGCTCCGCCCGCCAAGAGCGAAGAAGCGTTAATCATCTCGTTAAAATATTCGTCACAACCGCCAAACCGCGCCACAAGATTACGAAATGCCTGATGAGTGATTGCATCCATTGGAGCAAGAAACAGTTTCATTACGATAGGGTACTCTAAAAAAGTCAGTTTTTTCAATATGAAAAGATGAAAAATCACCGTCTATAAAAATATTTTTCGCTTTGATATACTAGCTGTCATGGATGTGATAGATTTTGCCGAAGAAGAAAGAAAAATTCGCGCGTTGCTCGTTGGTGCCCCCAAAACTGATATTTCGGAACTGGAAGGGCTTGTTGACACGCTCGGATACGAAATCTGCCGCTCAGTTATTTTAAATCGCATGGAAAAAAATCCTGTCTACGGCATCGGAAGTGGCAAGGCACAGGAAATTGTCTCGCTCGCAAAGGAACTTGAGGCAGAAATCATCATCTTTGACTTTGAAATTTCACCACGCAAACAACGAAACTGGGAAACGCTTGCAAAACTGCCCGTGATTGACCGACAGGAAGTTATTTTGCGTATTTTTGCAAGCCGGGCGCAAACAAAAGAAGCCGTACTGCAAGTGCAGCTCGCACAATTGGAATATGCCCGTCCGCGCCTTGCCCACTCTTACGGTGATATGGCTCGCCAGCGCGGCGGAAATTTTGGTGCAAAGGGAAGCGGTGAAACGCAGCTTGAACTCGACATTCGTAAAATCCGCGAAAAAATTCAGCAACTAAAAAAAGAACTCGCGCAAGTCGTCCGAGACCGTGAGACACAGCGAAAACGACGCGAAAAAGTGCCTCTGCCAGCCTGTGCGTTAGCCGGCTACACAAACGTAGGAAAATCTTCGCTTTTAAATGCCCTTACGGGAGCGGATGTTTTTGTTGAGGACAAACTGTTTGCTACACTGGATCCCACCACGCGCAAACTCCAGATAAAATCCGAAGTAAAAGGCGACTCAGACGCACCCAAAAAAGGATTTTCTACGCATATCCTGCTCACTGATACCGTTGGTTTTATCTCAAACCTGCCCCACTCGCTCGTAAATGCCTTTAAATCAACATTGGAAGAAACACAGCGAGCAAATTTGATTCTTCTTGTTTTGGATTCAAGCGATGAAAATGCAGAAACGCAATACAACACGGTCACAAAGGTTCTTGAAGAAATCGGCGCAGAGCACATTCCTAAAATCATCGTGCTGAACAAAATCGACAAACTCAAAGAAAATCCCACCATGCTCGCAAAAATCACCTCGCTGTTCCCGGACGGAATCAAAGTGAGCGCAAAAACACATGAAGGATTTGAAGAACTTTCTGAGCGCATCTGCGATGAGCTTTTGGGCGCGGAAATTTCATGCATTATCCCGATGGAAAAGCAAAATCTGCTGAACGACGCAAGAAAATTGGGAATCATAACCGAAGAGAACTGGCTTGACGATGGCGTTCACATTAAAATCAAAGGCGGAGAACTCAAAAAAAATCCGCGCCTTTCAAATCTTATCGCGCCATTCGTCATTTCAGAGTGATAGTTTTGCAAGCCGTGCTTTTATCGCTTAAATGCCCATTTTCCGTAAATTTGCAGGGTATTCAGAATTTGGACGGTATTTGCCTCGCTCACAAACCAGTCTTTTTTGAAAGCCACATAATCGTTTAGCCCAAGCGAAAAATGCGTGGAAATTGCATGCTCATAGCCAATTTTTGTCTGAGCCATAAAATGCTTGTCTGCTTTTGATTCTTTAAGCTTTGAATATATGTACGGAATCAAAAAACTGGCTTCGGCTTCGCCATAAAAAGTGCCAAGTTTGCGATTTCCTGCAGAAAATCCCGCCTTTACGAGCGGTCCGACAGCAAAATTGTAGTAGCGGAGCGGATTTCCCAAGTCACCAGAACGCAATTTTTTCTGTTTTTGAAGCCGATATAATCCCCGTGTTCCCAAAAAAACGCCGTCCAATGTTACATACACATTCGCCCGCCCATCAGACTCGGAAAATTGTTTTTCTGAAAAGAATTTTATGCCAAGCGCGGCATTTGAAAAAGCAGTTTCTTTTGAAATTTTTCCTTCGTACATGAGGTTAGCTCCGAGCGTGCCTTCAGAATTCTCAAAATACAACGCCCGTGAAAATAAAAATCCGTCAATGCAGAAATCCAAGTCATAATAGCGAGCAGAAAAATTTGAATCCAAATCAGCGGTAAACAAATCATACGGTTCAACGGTGTCATGTGCGGAAGGAAGGCCATACTGAATATGAACGCCTGTACCCACAGTCGGTTTATTCAGTCCGATTGCCGATTCATCCGCCGAAAAATCAGTGTGAGCAAATGCATGCCCGCCATGAAAAATAAAATCAATTTCTTCGGTATGCCCCGCAACAGAATTTTGCCTTCCCCGAATCGCATAATTAAATGCCTCGATTGGACTGATAAGCCAAGCAAGCTGCGGAATAATTTCTGCGGCATCAAGATACAAACGGTGCATTGACTCGCCAAAAACCGTACCGCACAGCGGAGTCGTGATAAAATCATTAACGGACGGCGTGGTTGTTTCGCACAATTCTTCCCATATCAGAGAGCCGGTTGCCGCCAAAAAGAACGACTGCCAGAAATTCAATCCGTTTGAGCGGCCTGCATTAAAATAGAGCGAGCCTTGATACGGATGCCCCAGCTGGTTCATAAAAAATCCGTCCTTATCCCAGCACCAGCTTTTCGTTAGGTTTTCTTTCATGGTTGAAAGATTTATTTCGGCATACGATTCCTGCAAAATGATTCGGGCAGAATTGTTAAACGCCATATTGATAAGAAGAACATCGCCAAACGCGATGGCCGTTTCCCGCACGCCAACTGACTGCGACTGGGGGAAAAAGGAAAAAGAAACAACAAGAAAAAATAAAACCGATACAATATGCTTCTTCATAATCTGTGCCTTATATACTAATAAAAATAATAAAAAAAATCACACAGTTCAATTTTTTTTTGTTTTCTGTCATTATAAGTGCATGAAAAAGCGATTTTTGGCCATTTCAAAGACTAACGGCGGTGTCTTCGTCTGGATTTTTTTTCATGCCGCAATTCTTCTCTCCTTTTTGATTTCGCTTGTTGCCTCGCCCAAAATTCAGTTTGCCACAAGTCTTTTTGAAATTTTACCTCCCTCATCAAGTTTGCATGAAATTCAAGCAGCCGATTCTGCGTTAGCGGCAAAAACAGGGCAATCCATAACAATCCTCGTAAAATCACCATCATTTGAAACGGCTAAATCCGATGCAGAACAGTTTTATTCACGATATGTTGATTCTGCCAACACACTGAATACCGATTATTTTGATTCGCTTTCACTGTATATTGATTCTTCTTCGGTCACAGAAATTACTGACTGGCTCCACGAAAATCGCTTTGTTCTTCTTGATGATGAAACATGCGCCCTTTTGGAAACTGGCAGGGCATCGGAAATAGCAGAAGAAGCCGTTGCCAGCGTTTACGGAGCGTTCACCCTTTCAGAATTGTCAAAAATTGAGGAAGATCCCTTTTTACTCACTGAGCGCAACTTAAAAAAAATGCTTGAAGACGGGGCGATTTCTTCTACCGCACTGTCGCTCAAAGATGATGTGCTCGCATGTGAAAAAGACGGGTATTGGTATGTTCTGATTCGTGGCATTATTTCAGAAAAAGGAAGCTCCCTCACAGGCAAAAAAAGCACGGTTACAGCAGTGCGTGAAGAATGTGAAAAAATCCAAAATCAGCATGACAGTGCATTTATTTTTTCAGGAGTGCCGTTCCATAGCTACGAAAATGCAACGAGCGCACAACGGCAGATTTCTGTGATTTCGACCGTCGCACTCGTTCTGATTGTGGCCGTTTTTTTGTGGATTTTCCGCTCGGCAGTTCCGGCGATTGTTTCTGCGCTGGCGGTTGCGTTTTCATGCGCAATTGGCTTTGTTTCAACGCTGTTGTTTTTCAGGGGAATTCATGTGCTCACCTTTGTCTTTGGAACGACATTGATTGGAACATGTCTCGATTATTCAATTCATTATTTTGTGAATTGGCGTGGAAATACGAATTGTAAAAACGGTAAAGATGTCAGGAATCATATTTTCAGGGGGATTTCGCTCGGTTTTATTTCCACAGAGATTTGTTTTTTAGCCCTGTTTTTTGCCCCATTCCCGCTTTTAAAACAAGTAAGCGTATTTTTATTCACTGGGCTTGCGACAGCGTATCTTTCTGTAGTCACGCTGTACCCACTCTTAAAAATGCCCAAAGTGACTAGGCGCACTCATTCAGCTTCTCAAAGTCAGAACGGACGGATTTCGGTCAGTTTTGTCAAAAAAAATACACGGTTACAGCTCTTTGTTCCCGTCATTCTCGCTTGTTTTTCTCTTATCGTAATCGGTATACAGCCCACATCACTCAAAATAAAAAACAACATTCAGGAACTGTATTCGATGTCGCCACAGATGCTGCAAAATGAAATCACTTCGGCACAGGTTTTAAACACAGGTTCAAGCGGATGGTATTTTATTTTAAAAGGTGACAGTGAAGAATCGCTCCTGCAAAAAAATGAAGAATTGGGTAATTTTCTAGACTCAGCAGTACATGACGGCAAACTAGGAAGTTTTCTTTCGGTCACACAATTTGTGCCATCTCAAAAAAAACAGTTGCATTCATTTACCGCCGCAAAAAATCTTCTTCCGCTCGCAAAAAATCAATATAACGCGCTCGGCATTGGTTCTGCACAGCACAGTTTTGAAACGCTCACAACTTCACATCCACAGAATTTCGTTCATCCGTCTGACTCTCAGCTTCCCCGCACGATAAAAGAATCGATTTCAAACCTGTGGATTGGCGAAATTGACGGCGCATTTTATTCTTGCGTGCTTCCGCTCCATGCCACAAAAGAAGCTGAAACATTTTTCCGCGACTATTGCGCAAAAACCGAAGACGTTTATTTTGTAAATAAAGTTCAGGATATTTCACAGCAGCTCGACATTCTTTCAAAATCCATGCTTAAAATGCTGTGCGGTGCGTTTTTGCTCGTAATTGTGATTCTTTTCTTCTGCTACAAACCGCGTCTTGTTTTTAAAATTGCATCCGTACCACTGCTGGTAACGCTTGTCACGACAGCAATTTTGATTCTCTGCAAGATTCACCTCAGTTTTTTCCCGATTACCGCGCTGATTTTAGTATTCGGCTTGGGATTGGACTACATAATTTACGCAATCGAAGGTGAGCATGCCCAAACAGGCGAAGAATCTTTAAATAAGTTCGCGATTCTGCTTTCATTTGTAACGACGGCACTTTCTTTTGGCGCGCTAACCTTTTCGACATTTCCGCCCGTGCATATGCTTGGATTAACCGTGTTTGCAGGGCTTACGACTGCACTTGCAAGCGCTTTTTCAATGAGCAAGTAACATTACTTTGCCGAAACCGTGATAAATTCTATCTCTGTGTTCCAGTTGAAGAGCGTTTTTTGGGCGGCGGTGACAAGCAGATTTTTGATTTTTTCCATGTCCTCGTTGCCCACCGCAGAAGAGAGCACTTTTCCGTACGAGGAATTTTCCGAGTCAAACCATTTATTGATTTCGCCATCGCTGATTCGCCGTTTTTCCGTAACGACCTTTGAAGCCGATTTCACTTCAAAGCCGTATTTTTTGAAGCTCTCGGCGATTGAATCAGCGTTCCAGTTGAAGAGCGGATTTTCGCCGTCCGAGAAGAATTCGTTTTCGGCAAGCTCCATTTTCTTCAATATGTATTCGAACTTTTGCGGCAAGTCGTCGAGTTTCCCAGAAAGCACTTGATTTCGCACAAGGTCAGAAATCCGCTGCCCGTGCGAGGGAATCCGCTGTGAGATGATAACGCGGAAGTCAGCAGGGAAGCCCGCCTTGCCCTCATTCAGCGCATATGCTAAAACATCGGCGGAGTCTTGGCTTGTGAACGGGTCGCGGAAGAAGATTCGGTCGAAGATGATGTCTTTTTCGGCAAAGCCCATAAGAATCTGCTTGAAGCTCTCACCTGAAAGATAATTTTCGCTCGTCTCTGGTCGCACGGAAAGGAGCGGGCGGTCAAGGTCGTCGAGCGTCCTGCCGTATTGCTCCATGATTTCTTTGCCTTTTTCGCTCCGACAGATACCGCAAGTGATTCCTTCGGGCGTTTTTCTGCTCACATCCCAGAGCAATAAGCCGTCGTCTGCGTTCCACACGAGCGAGCGCGTGTGCCGTGTGAGCTGGGCAAGGCTCGTCATTGCGTCGCGGATTGAAAGAAGCACTTCCGCACGGTTTGAGTCCAATCGGCTTCTCCATGATTTATCGGCTCGGTCAAGCGCGGTTTCCTTGCGTTCGTCTTTCGGGCTGAATGTGAGATTCTCGGATTTGACCGTGTTGTTCTGCGCGAAATTTTTGTTAATCCACCATTCGCCAATCGGATTTGAAAAATCGCTCGCAAAATGAGGAAGCGGGTGCATACCCGTGTTTTCCATGTCGTCGGGCTTTTCGGGCGCAATATTCTCCAAAATCGAAGAAATCTGCATTTCTCGGCGGCTCAAAACCTCATCGCGGATTTTTGCCTCGTAGCCCTGCGTCGTGGGCGTGTAAAAAACGCGCCCCACAAGCTCGGTGGGCAAATATTGCTGGGCTACCCAATGGTCTCGGTAGGCGTGTGGGTACAGGTAGCCGTCACCGTGCCCGAAGCCCTCTGCATCTCGATTGCCGTCCTTCAGATGGTTCGGCACTTCGGCATCTTCTTTTTCAACAGAAGAAAGCGCGTCAAAAAATGCCATGCTCGAATTTGATTTGGGCGCGGTGGCAAGGTAGAGCGCGGCATGAGCCAAGTGATAGCGACCTTCGGGCAATCCCACGCGGTCAAAAGCGTCCGCGCAACTCGTGACAACGCCGAGCGCGTACGGGTCAGCCAAGCCCGTGTCCTCGCACGCGGAAATGAGCATTCGTCGGAAAATGAAATGCGGGTCTTCCCCTGCGCGAATCATGCGGGCAAGCCAGTACATCGCCGCATCGGGGTCGCGCCCACGGAGCGATTTGATGAACGCGGAAATAATGTCGTAGTGATAATCGCCGTCACGGTCATAAAGCACGACTTTTTTCTGAATCGATTCTTCCGCCGTTTCTTTGGAAATGTAAATCGTGCTTCCGTAAGCGGGTTCTGGAATCCGTGCCTCTGGCTCCCACTTTTCGGGCGTGGTCTCAACGGCAAGTTCCAGCGCATTCAAAAGGCTTCTCGCGTCTCCGTTCGCCGTGTCAACGAGGTGTTCCAACGCGCCCTTTTCAAATTCCACCTTCCAGTGACCGTAGCCTCGTTCTACATCGCTCAATGCCATGTGCGCGGCTTTCATCAAATCTTCTTTGGTGAGTGCTTTGAGCTGAAACACGCGGCTTCGGCTCACCAATGCCTTGTTCACTTCAAAAAACGGATTTTCGGTGGTCGCGCCAATCAAAATAATCGTGCCGTTTTCGACCCAGGGCAAAAGCGCGTCCTGCTGAGCCTTGTTCCAGCGGTGCACTTCGTCAACAAAAAGAATCGTTCTTCTATTATACAGCTTGAAAAAATCGTCCGCGTTTTTGATTGCCGTACGAATGTCGGCGACTCCCGTAAGAACTGCGTTCAGCGTGATAAAATTGGAAGAAGTGTGGTTCGCAATCACGCGAGCAAGTGTGGTTTTTCCCGTGCCAGGCGGTCCGTAAAAAATGACAGAAGTGAGCTGGTCAGCCGCAATCGCCCGCCGCAAAAGCCGCCCCTTTCCCACAATGTGGTCTTGCCCGATGTACTCGTCAAGATTGCGCGGTCTCATGCGGGCAGCGAGAGGTTCATGCTTTTTGGAAGTGTCGAAAAGGTCAGCCATACAGACAGTATAACACGAAAACAGGAAAAATTCATTGATATACACATATTGCCAAAGATTTTTTATCCCCGAAAAAATGTGCATTATACGCCCGTTTATCCCCGAAAAAGTGTATAAATTCTACTTGTTTATCCCCGAAAAAGTGTGTAAAATATATCAAATTATCCCCGAAAAAATGTAAAAGGGAAGGTGTGCATGGACAGAACTATTATTTCACGGCTCGCCGAATGGCAGAAAAAAGAAGGTCGTAAGCCGCTCATTTTAAAAGGGGCGCGTCAGGTCGGGAAGACTTGGGCTCTTAAAGAATTTGGTCGCCGTTGTTTCAAGAAAACTGCGTACATCACTTTTTTTAAAAATCAGCGCATGAAGGATGTTTTTGAAGGCGATTACAATCTTGAACGAATCCTCACAAATATCAACATCGAGTGCAAAACCGAAGTCACGCCAGAAGACACGCTCATCATTTTTGACGAAATCCAGGAATGCCCGCGTGCACTGGAAGCCCTCAAATACTTCTGCGAAGAGGCTCCCGAATATGCCGTAGCTGCGGCTGGCTCTCTTTTGGGGCTTGCGCTCCACAAAGACATTTCCTTTCCCGTAGGCAAGGTTGACTCAATGAACATGTACCCGCTTTCGTTCCGTGAATTTCTTATGGCAATGGGCGAAAATCAGCTTGCCGCCGTTCTCACGGAATCAGACACAGGGCTTATAAACGATTTTCACGGCACATATTCGTACTGGCTCAAAAATTATATGTATGTCGGAGGAATGCCTGAAGTCGTCAAGTATTTTTCCGAGCACAAGAATTATGAAGAAGTCCGTGCCATGCAGAATCAGATTCTCGCAGACTATGAAGACGATTTCGGAAAGCACATCCCCAAAGAGCAACTGCCCAAAGTTCGGCTTGTGTGGAACTCAATTCCGCTCCAGCTTGCAAAGGAGAACAAAAAATTTTTCTTCGGGAAGATAAAAGAAGGAGCGCGGGCAAAAGATTTTGAGGAAGCAATCGAGCTTTTAAAAGACTGTGGGCTCATTACAAAAGTCCAGAAGGTGTCAAAACCTGCCGTTCCGCTCAAAACCTACGCAGACTTCACGGCGTTCAAACTGTATTTCGTTGATGTCGGCTTGCTCGGTGCACACGCTGGCTTGGATGCATCTTCCATTCTTGATGGGAACAAGCTTTTTGTGGAATTCAAGGGTGCAATCACCGAGCAATATGTTTTGCAGCAGATTGTCTCGGACACAAAAAACATTCCGTACTATTATTCAGGCGAAAAAGCGACCTACGAGCTTGATTTTTTGATTCAAAAGAACGGGGAACTTGTGCCGATTGAAGTAAAGGCGGGTGAAAATCTGCGCTCAAAAAGCCTTGCGTTCTTCCGCGAAAAATACGGTAATAAAACCGCCGTACGATTTTCGCTTGCAAAGATGTGCGTGCAAGACTGGCTTTTAAATCTGCCGTTGTACGCAGTGGCGCGATTATAAGGCAAAAAGTCAAAGAAAACATTTGATACAAAATGACAGGGCCGCTTTGATGCAAAATCAGGGCGGCTTTTTTGCTCTCTTTTTCAATATACAAATTTTCGTTTCCGTGTTATAATGAATGAACATTTTTTTAGTTCAGAGGTACACGATGAGCAAAATCGCAATCAGAATAAACCAGGCGGATGTGGTCGCCGTTGCGCTCCAGCCGCTTTCAAAGGGCACGCAAGTCACGCTTGAGGCAATGGACGATGTTCCCGAAGTCACCGTCACCTTGCAGGAAGACATTACTGCGGGGCACAAATTCGCCATCAAAAACATTAAAAAAGGTGAGCCAGTCATTAAATATGGCTATCCAATCGGCTCGGCGACCGAAGATATTGCGGTGGGAAAGCATGTCCACACGCACAATATTCACACGCTTCTTGAAGGCGAACTTTCTTACACTTACAACGAAGCAAAAGCAAAAGCTGCATACGATGCATGGTACAAAGATACCGAAAAACTCCGCGCGAATGTGCCAACAGTCAATGTCTACAAACGCGCAGACGGTCGCGTGGGAAGCCGAAACGAAGTGTGGATTGTTCCGCTCGTCGGCTGTGTAAACAAGATTTCAGAAACGCTTGCAATGTGGGCAAACGCCAAATTCTGCGGCGGAGAGCCAAAGCCGAGTGAAAAAGGCGGGCTTGAAGGATTTTTCACTTGGACGCACCCCTACGGCTGTTCTCAGATGGGCGGCGACAAGGAAACCACGGCAACGATTCTTGCTGATTTGGTGCATCACCCGAATGCGGGCGGCGTGCTGGTCGTGTCGCTCGGCTGTGAAGAAAACAATGTGCCGTACTTCAAGGAATTTTTGGGCGAATACGATGAAAACCGCGTAAAATTCATGGTCACTCAGCAGTTTGAGGACGAACTTGCAGAAGGAAAGAAATTGCTCACCGAGCTTGCCGAATACGCGGGCAAATGCAAGCGCGAAGAAGCCCCGCTCACCGACATCGTGTTGGGCATGAAGTGCGGCGGTTCTGACGGCATGAGCGGAATTACCGCAAACGCATTGATTGGTCGCATTTGTGACGCAATGACGGGCATGGGCGGTCGCGTTATGCTTACCGAAGTGCCGGAAATGTTTGGCGCAGAGCAAATGCTTATGAACCGCTGTGTGGACAAAGCGCGATTTGACAAAACAGTAAACCTTATCAACGGATTTAAAGGCTACTACGCACGCCACAACCAAGTCTGCTACGAAAACCCAAGCCCTGGAAACAAAGCGGGCGGAATCACAACATTGGAAGACAAATCTTTGGGCTGTGTGCAGAAAGGCGGAAAAGCCCCGGTCACTGGCGTGTTAAAGTACGGCGAGCGGCTTCCGCAGAATGTAACGGGCTTGACGCTTCTTGAAGGACCGGGCAACGACATCGTTTCCACCACCGACATGACGGCGGCGGGCGCAAACATCATTCTGTTCTCAACGGGCCGCGGAACTCCGCTCGGAGCCCCTGTTCCCACTGTCAAAATTGCCACCAACCATCCGCTTGCCCAGAACAAGCACGGCTGGATTGACTTTGACGCGGCAGATTTGCTTGATGAGCCAAGCGACAAAGTACGCGACCGCCTCTTGCAGCAGATTATCGACATCGTTTCAGGACGCGCCGTAACCAAGAACGAAAAGAACGGCTACCGCGAGATAGCGATTTTCAAAGACGGCGTTACGCTGTAAAAGATGAAAGCCGACTTTCCTTTGCGGGGAATGTCGGCTGATTTATTTTAAAATATAATAAACAGTTGAACCTGTTCTGCTCGCAATGAATCCATGAGAGATTGTCATAAACCAGGAAACTTCTTTTGTTGCTTCTGAATCTCCAAAGCCTCGACCAATAAACCATTCTTTTATTTTTGATTTTTCCCAATTATGGCGACCTTCATTGGTGAGGCCGGATGAAATTTGTGACCATTGGCTTGAAGTTAATTCTAAACGGACATAATATCCATCATCTAATGTTGTGTTAAAAGTAGAGGTAAACTCTGAATATGTGCTTACATCAGTCCAAACGGTATAAGTTGCAGTTCAGAATCATCATCTGAACTGCAACTCGCGAAAAATAATATCGCCAAAACTATAAAAATCGTACTTAAAGACTGCCAAAAGTTTCTCTTTTTAGAAAATTTCTCCATAATTTCCCCCATATTTCATATTTGGTTTTATCAATATATCATAATATTTTATGTTAGGGTATTCGTCAACATTCCTGTTATAAAATAATATGAATTTAATATCAGAATTCCATCATTATATATGTGTATGGATACGCCCTTAGAAACGGTTTTTCGTGAAAATCTGAGATTTTATCGACAGAAAGCAAAACTCTCGCAGGAAAAACTTTCCGCTCTTTTGGATAAAAATATCAACTACATCACCATCATTGAAAGCGGAAAAAGTCTCCCGCCGATTACGATGATTGAGCAGATTGCCGAGATTTTGCATGTTGAGCCAAAATGTTTTTTAGAGCCGTTGGAAAAAAACAAAGAAGTGTATTTTGATAAGAATGCGTTTCTTTCGCAAGCAAAGGACGAAATCGCAAAGAGCGCAGAAGAAATACTACAAAACTTACTGCAAAAATCCCCCACATCCGCTATAATTCCCTTATGAAATCCCTTACCTTTGACCAAGTGCTTGTCCTCAAAAAAGCCGTGCAGGAGAAATTCGGCGTGAATGTGCATTTTCATGATTATTGCTCGTCGCAGGCGTTTTCGCTCGATGTGCCGAACAAAGAGATTCAGGTGTTTATCGAGCAGTATTTTGAGCAGCAGCACATCCGCGCGGTATTCAATGACGCGGGCACGGATTTTGTGCTGGAGTAGTTTGCAAAAGTCAAATTGCGGTACATGAGCGCATTGAATAAAACCACCCCAAAACAATGCGGCTCTTGCTTTTTGCCGATTATGATGTAAAATCTTCTTATTGTATTTCATGTATTTTTACGGGAGAAATCGATGAACAATTTCACTTATTTTGCGCCAACAAAGGTTGTGTTCGGCAAAGGCACGGAATCTCAGGTTGGCTCGCTCGTTTTGGCTCAGAATTGCTCAAAAGTTCTGATTCATTATGGAAGCGGCTCGGTAAAAAAGACGGGGCTTTTAGACCGCGTGAAAAAATCGCTTGACGAGGCGGGCGTTTCATACTTGGAATTGGGCGGCGTTGTTCCAAATCCGCGTCTTTCGCTCGTGCGGGAAGGAATCGCGCTTTGCAAAAAAGAGGGCGTGGATTTTCTCTTGGCGGTCGGTGGCGGAAGCGTGATTGACAGTGCGAAGGCGATTGGCTACGGCGTGGCAAACGATTTTGATGTCTGGGATATTTTTGAAAAAAAGAATTCGCCCACAGCGTGCCTTCCGATTGGCGTTGTGCTTACGATTGCGGCGAGCGGAAGTGAGATGAGCAACAGCGCGGTCATCACGAACGAAGACGGCTGGAAAAAACGCGGGAGCAATTCTGACACTTGCCGCCCGAAATTTGCGATTATGAATCCAGAATTGACGATGACGCTTCCCGAATATCAGACGATGTGCGGCTCAACGGACATTCTCATGCACACGATGGAACGCTATTTTACGAGCAACGGAAACATGCAGATTACGGACGCGATTGCAGAAGGTCTCATGCGAACGGTGATTGAAAACACGCGAATCTTGCTCAAAAATCCGAACGACTACGATGCGCGGGCTGAAATCATGTGGGCGGGAAGTCTGAGCCACAACGATTTGACGGGCTTGGGCAACGGCGGAAACGATTTTGCGAGCCACCGCTTGGAGCACGAAATCGGCGGTATGTTCGATGTGGCTCACGGCGCGGGTTTGGCGGCAATCTGGGGAACATGGGCGAGATATGTCTACAAAGAGTGCCTGCATCGTTTCAAGAAATTTGCGCTTGAAGTGTGGAAAGTCGAAAACAAAGGCACTGACGAAGAAATCGCGCTCAAAGGAATCGAAACGATGGAAAATTTCTACCGTGAAATCAAAATGCCTACGAATCTGCGGGAACTCGGCATCAATCCGACCGATGAGCAAATAACCGAACTTGCGAAAAAATGCGCGATTACGGTCGGGGGAAAAGTGGGCAGTGCAAAAGTGCTGTATGAAGAAGATATGCGAAAAATCTTCGACGCGGCGCGATAATCGCGGAACAAGCAGGCTATTCCGCTAGTTCCAAAGATTTTCTGGATTAACCTGCTTGTTGTTCTTGAACACCGTGAAGTGCAAGTGTGGGCCTGTGCTCATGCCTGTGCTACCAACGCGCCCGATTCGGGTATCCTGAGTGACAACCTGCCCTCGCACACAAGTGATTGCGCTCATGTGGCCATAGAGCGTTTTATAGCCAGAATGATGCGCGACGATGACATAGTTTCCGTATGTTGAATTGTAGCCAGTCGCCGTAACAGTTCCAGGCAAGGCCGCAAAAATACTCGTACCCGTAGGACAAGCCATATCAACGCCTGAGTGGTATGAGCGGGCACCCGTAAACGGACTTGCACGCCAGCCAAAGCTTGAAGATTTATACCATCGCGCATGAATCGGCTTTCTGAACAAGTCGCCGTTAATTTCGGCACGCGTTGCCCAATCAAGCTCTGCATCGGGAAGGAAAAGCGTTGAACCCGCTGTTAAAGCCACTGTGGTTTCGATTTTGTTTACATTTGAGCATTTTGCGGCTTCGATTTTGAATTTTTCAGCAATGGTTTCAATCGTTTCGCCGTCTTTTTTAACATTGTAAAGAATTCCAGGCATGTTGGGGATTTTAAGATAATCACCAATCTGAAGAAGCCGAGAATTGCGGATATTATTAACAGAAATGATTGTGTCCGAAGTGATGTCAAACGCCTCTGCGATTCTTCCAATCATGTCGCCAGAGCGGACGCGATATGCTGCATATGAAACACTGTATGAATCATCAAAAACAACAGGAGTCACGGTTTCTTCTGATGAAGCATTTTCTGCAATTTCATCAAGAACTTCATCCGTTACAAGAATCGTAGGGCTTTCCAAACCGCCCTGTCCGTTATTTTCTGCCGCAGACGAATGATTTGCAAAGACAACGGTGCCCGTCAACACAAGTGCACACACGCCAAATGTAACGGAAAGACACTGAATCATACTTTTTGCAGATACACTCTTAAATTTATTTTTGAAATTGAAGTGCAATTTTTTCATTTTTTACCTAGCCCAATTAAGTAAGTTTCAAAAGATTCAGAGCGGCATGCCTTCGGTTTGAAGCCTTTGGCATTCGCAAACACTTCGCGCATTTTTTTGAGCAAAGCCTGCTGATCACCATTCTGAAAGATTTTTACGGCAAAATTACCGCCCGTTTTTAACATCGTTTCGGCATACCAGATTGCCATTTTGACCAGTCCCGAAGAACGGGCTGTATCTACGACACGGTTACCAGTAGTGAGCGGTGCTGCATCACATACAACGAGGTCGAACGGACCTTCGGCTTTAATTTGGTCAAAGATTTCCTTTTGCTGCAAATCGCCTTGAATAAAGACGAGGTTGCTCCCCTTCACACTCTTTGAAAGAGGATTGAGGTCGCAAGAAACTACCTTTCCGCTGCCGTCCATCTGACGAAGAAGAAAAGTGGTCCAGCTGCCAGGAGCTGCTCCCAAATCAAGCACTTTGTAATTCTTCTTAATCATACCGAATTTCTGGTCAATTTCTTGAAGTTTATAAACCGAACGAGCCGGATAGCCTTCGGAAAATGCCTTCTGCGACCAAAAATCTGGTTTTTCATAAGAATTAGCCATACTTAATTGTCGGTAAAATTAAATCAGAATTTAGCGAATTTGTGAATATAAATAGTCTTAAAACAATTAAAATTTTACTGCAACAGAAACACCATTCGCAAGTAAGCTCACATTTACATCATGCTGCTCGTTAAAAGTATGCAAAAATGGCACGAAAAATCCCACCGCGCTTCCGATACACGCCCCCGTGAGCACATCTGTCATAAAATGATTTCCGCTTGAAAGTCTGAGCGCAGCAACCGTGCACGCAAGTCCGTAACTTCCTGCCACCACAGGAATCCGCCACTTTGACTCTGGGAAATAGTTCCAAAATGTGTAGCTCGCAAAAGTCGCGCCTGCAAAAGCCATCGTTGAATGTCCTGAAGGAAATGAATTCGCCCAGTCCCCTTCATCTACATCATCTTTGGGAAACGTTTCGGCATCGTAATACATGTACGGTCGCGTTCGGTTTACGGCAAGCTTGGTCAGTTCTTTGATTCCATTCGCAATCAAAAGCGTTTCAGCATACATCACCCCACAGGTAAGCCATTCGCGCTTTTCGGTAGCGGCAAGAACGGCTGGCGTTGCCATTGCTGCCACAAGGACGACATCCGCCGCAGTATCACGAGATTTTGAGTATTGATGCATGAAAATTCGGTCAAATGAATTCACATCGTTTTTGCTGTAGATTTTTCCATCGTATTCCTGACGATTTACTTCCAGAACATTGTCAAGAATCAAATCGCTTCCAGAAAGAGCCACCCCCGCCCCAAGCAAAATCCCATCTTTGAGCGGAGAAAGTGCAAACGGGAAACCTTCTTGTTGCTCAGAATGACAGGGAAGCGAGAAAATCAACAGGAAAAACGCTGCAACCGAACAGAAAACCTTACTTCGCATCGATTATGTTGTTTCCGTCCCAAATTCGCAAATCAAATGCAGAGCGAACCAAATCATCTTTTAGCAAGCTGCTTGCAGGATCCGTGTCAATCGCAATGACATATGATTTTGTAGAGAATGAAATTTCTTTTTGCGTTGAATTCACCAGATACCAGCCATCCACGCCGTTTACCAAAACAGGCTGATTTGAATCAGAAACGTCGGTCGCATTTTTTGCATTCATGAAGTGAGCATGAACAGTCTCCGCATTAAAATCATAGTCCAAATCATAGAATCCAAAACAGAGCAGAGAATTTTTTTCTGTATAGAATGTTTTTGCCAACGAGTGGCCAACAATCGGAAGCGACCAATCGACATAGCCACGCTCGCTCGCATAGTCATCGCCGACTTTTTTAAAGTTGAAGTAGACAAAATCACGCGGAGTTCCAGTGGCATTCGGGAGCACAAAGAATGTTCGGCGCAACTGAGGATACAACGACAAATCGGAATCGTTGAAAGAATCAATCAAGAATTCGACAAATTCTTCCTTTGAAAAATCTTTCGTGCTCAAACGGACGAACACTTTTTCGCTTTCATTTTTACCACACAGAACGAATTCAGTGCCGTTCTGATACAATTCTGAATCAAATGTGCCGTTTCCAGAGCCAAGCTGTAATTTTTCGATTGGCTCTTTGCCATTTTCTTCAAAAGCAAACGATTCCGCATTTAAAAGGAACGCATTGACTTGCTTTCGATACAATTCATCGCGGTAAGTTGCCTGCAATGCCGAATAAACGCTTTCTTTTCCGATGATTTCATTCAAAATCGATGAATTCAACTCTGGCTTTTCTACACAGGCAAGATAATTGTCATAATCCAAAATTGTCACTTCTTGAATCGGGAAATCTTTGTTCACGGGGAACTGTTTGACAAGTTTTTCGACAGGAGTCGGAATGCTTGACGGCAAATCCGAGCGGCCATCATTAAAGGTAACCTTCTTTGTCGAAATGATTTCATCGTATTTTTCAATGCTCGGCTTGATTTCATTGTAATCAGAAACCTCCGTACCAGGAATTCCAGCATCAGCGAACTGATTTTTTACTATCTCCGCCTCTTCCCGTGTCTCAAATGCACCCACATGAATATTAAAGGCGAAGAATGATTTTTCATCAAAAGTGTTCAAAAGATACGCGTCAAATCCGAGTTCTTTGAGGCGATTGCAGTCATTTTCAGCAAACTGATTGAATTTATACGAGCGCACGAGTACTGAATAGGGTGTTTTTTCTGAAAGAACGGCTTTTTCGTTCTTTTCAAGAGAAATCGGCTCTTCTTTTGGCACGATGATAACAGGAGCAGGCTCTGGCGCAGGCTCGACATTTTTTGCAGGAGCAGGCACTTCTGGAATCGGCTCTGGCTCAGGAAGCGGTTCTGGTTCCACCTCAACATTTTTTACCGCTGGTTCAGAAATCGGCTCTGGCTTTGGCTCGGCTTTCTTCGGCTGAGGCTTTGGCGTTTCCTTTTTGGGAGCAGGTTTTGGCTGCGTGACTTTTTTGGGAGCGGGAGCCGGCTTTGCGACAGGAGCAGAAGAACTTTTTGAAACAATTTTTTCGCTCTTACAAACCCAAAAATCTTTTAAGTTCAATGTTTTTCCGAATGAATATTTTTGCACTTCATCGCGGTATTTTCGCGCGTCTTCGATTTTTTTAAATTCTTTTGCGAGAAGAACACGGTACAAGGTCTGATTTTTGCTCTTGCTTTCGCTGATGATTGCAGAAATGCTCTGTTTTTCAAGTTTTTGAACCATTTCCTGTGCGTTTGCAAGTTTTTGGTACGAAGCCACACAAACATGGTAGCCTTCGGCAAAAACCGAGCCCATCAAAACAAGATTCAAAAGAAAGAGAGAGAGAAAACGTTTAAATGATTTTTTCATGATGCCCCCACAGCCCAGTGTCATAATCTAAAACGAAGATTGCCTGGTCAAGCCAGGCAATGACAATCTGAGCCTTCTTTTTTATTATCGGCAGGTTCTCATGAAAAATCTACTCGTAAATGAATGTTTCTTTTGGGCCGTCAATCCGCACATTCTCGAATTTTGCGCCAGGAGCGTTTCGCACGCGGAAACTCTTTACGCTGACTTCGGGAAGCCCATAGAACATGTCGCTTTCCATTGGTGAGCGGTCAGAAGATTCGTCCGTCGTGAAGTGGCAGTCGCGGATTTCAAGGTTGTCGATTGGCATTTCGGGAAGACCCACGATAAAGCCTGCGCTCGCCTTGCAGTTTTTGCCTGTGCAGCCGATGATTTTGACATCGTGAATGCGCGGCGTTTCGCTTGTGACGGGCTGTTTTTCGAGAGAGAAGAGAGGTGACTGCGTGTCGGTGATGCCGCACTTGTAGTACATGTTCATTGCAATCGGGCAGAGCGTGTCGTCCATGACCAAATCTTTGAGTTCGATGTCGAACAAATCTCCGCCACGACCACGGCGGCTCTTGATTCGGATTCCGCGGTCAGTGCCGCTCAAATCGCAGTTTTCGGCGTGCACATGCTGGATTCCAGCAGCAGTTTCTGAGCCTAAGACGATTCCGCCGTGCGCAAAACGAACCGTGCAGTCTTTGATTGTGACATTTACGGTGGGCTTATTCACGCGGATTCCGTCAGGACCTGAGCCAGACTTAAGGCAGATTCCGTCATCGCCAACGGCAACGAAACAATTGATGATTTTGACATTCGTGCATGAATCGACATCAATTCCGTCGGTGTTCGGAGCGGAATACGGATTTTCGATTTTGAGATTTTGCAAAGTGAGGTCGTCAACATAGAGCGGGTGAACCGTCCAGAACGGAGAATTTTTGATTGAAACGCCTTCAAGCGTGACATGCTGGCAGTTGATGAATTCAACAAGGCACGGGCGCAAGAATTGCGTTTCGCGACCGCCGCCGCCGCCCGCCTGATTTTCATAGCCGGGATTCATTTTTGCAAGCGCAAGCTCATATGGCTCAACGGGGCGTGTCTGCCCAGCGGCTTTTTTTGCCTTTTTGAGTTCCCACCAAGCGTTGCCGTTTCCGTTGATTGTGCCTCGCCCCGTAACTTTTACATTTTTGCAGTCTGCGGCACGAAGGAGCGCGTGCATTGCGTAGCACTCAACGCCTTCCCAGCGCGTAAATGCAGGTGGATACGCGTTCGGGTCAGTGATGAAAGAAAGTTCCGCGCCTTCTTTAAGTTCCAAAGTTGAATTTTCGATTAAATCTATCGGGCCTGTGAGCCAAGTGCCAGAATCAACGACGAGCGTTCCGCCACCATTTTTTGCAAGTTCTTCAAAAGCCGCTTTAAAAGAATTGGTGTTGTCAAAAACGCCGTCGCCCTTTCCACCGAAATCGGTTATTTTAAGTTCAGTCATAGCCGTTCCTCATTATACTTTTTAAGATTGTACCATTATATTGGAGATTTTTGATTTAACAAGCGAAGATTTTGATGTGATTTTGTACTTTTGCGATTATACCGCGCCAAAATTTTATGAAATCAAACCTTTAAAAAATTCAGCCACATTCACGACAATCGAAGAACCGCCAACGAATGTACCGATGGAACTGCCCACGCTTGAAAGGAAAAACACGAGCAGTACGCGGAGCAAGCGGTTTTTATAGAATCCCTTGACGCTCGAAACATCATCCATCATCGTTTCCATATCGGCTACTTTTGGCTTGCACACAAAGGCTTGGACAATTCCTGCAAACATTCCAACACCCACAAGCGGGCAAAGCGAAGTAAACGGGGCACCCACCGCCGCCATTAAAATCGTAAGCGGATGACCGCCTGCAATCAATGCACCGATTCCTGCCAAAACTGCGTTCCAAAGCACCCATGAACTGAGCAAATCCACGCCTTTACTCATGCCGCCATACACAAATCCAAGCGCAATCAACGCGACGATAAGCACCGGGATAGCCCAGCCGATTATTTTTGCACTCGCTTTCTTTTTTGGCAGCGAAGCAATTTCCTGTGTATCGGTTGACTCAGCATTCTGGGCGATTTTTTCAAGATGTGCCTGAACGCCAGGCAAATGCCCTGCCCCCAAAACGGCAATAACGCTCTTTCTGTTTTCTTTTTGAACGGCTTCCCAAATATGCGCGGCAAGATAAAAATCACGCTCGTCAATCAGAACTTCCTTCACGGCAGGCATAAATTCCGCTAATTCTGCCATCATTCCGTCCATTTCGCTTTTTTCTTTGAGGCTTTCAATTTCTTCACCAGAAACTTCTTCTTTTGTCATCGCGCTCGCAAACAGAGCAGAAAGCAGCTTGACTTTTCCCATTCCTGATGTTTTTGCCCATGCACGGCGAAGCGTTGTCTGAATCGGGCGGTCAACCATTTCTGCGGGAATACCGAGTTCGTTTGCGGCATCAATTCCCGCACGCATTTCGTCACCTGGCTGCACCCCGACATTCGCCCCCATCCGCTTTTGAAAACTTGAAAGCACAAGATTCGCCAAAAGCAAGAAGCCTTTTTTTTCTCTGAGAAGTTTGATTATATCAAGATTTTTCCATTTATCTTTATCATTGAGAGACGCAAATCGCTGCTCATCAAGCTCAATCGCCACGCAATCAGGCTTTTTTTCGATAATCGTGGCCTTTACTTCATCACAACTCGCCTGAGAAACATGCGCTGTCCCCAACAAGAGTATTTCTTTTCCATTCAAATTTAAATATATCTGCGACAAAATTTTTTCTCCCATGTTAGTCCCTCCACTACGGTCGAGGGGACAACTTCTAACTTCTAACTGCTCACTGCTAACTAATTAAATTCCTTTTTCGGCCCATTCTGCAATTCTATACTCAAAGAAATCCGCGCCCTGAACCTGAGTGACTTCAGCATAATATTTATGCGCGAGACTTTGATTTCCTTTGATGTCCCAGTAAGTCGCCAAATAGAAAAGATATTTTCCTTTCTTTTTTTTGCTTTCTTCATTCTGAACTTTAAGCGTGAGTGCAGAATCCCCTGTCATGTCATGAAAAAGTCTGAGTGCCAGATATTCATACGAATTTCGGTCAAGGCCTTTCATCGCTTTTTCCGTAAACTGCTTGCAATCCTGAGGCTTTTTAAGTTTTTGCCAGTTTGCGGCAACCATAAGCGCATACGAAATATTTTTGGGATTAGCCTTGTATGCCGCCTCAAAGAATTTTTTTGATTCTTCGTAATTTTCTTTATGCCATGCAATCATTCCCAGCGACTCATAGGCATAGTAATAATTCGGATTTTTCTGAACGACCAGCTTGTAATACTCATACGCTTCGTCAAATTTATCCTGCTCATCGTAAAGCCCCGCAAGGTAGGCAAAACCAAGAAAATAGCTAGAGTCAAGTTCTACCGCCTTTTTCCAGGCTTTTTCCGCATCGTCAAGTTTTCCCGCGCTTCGGTGGAAATTTCCCAAATCAAGGTAATAATCACTGTTGTCTGGCTCAATTGAAATCGCCTTTGACAAATATTCTACCGCCGTTTTAAAATGCCGTGCTTCCGCCTCAAATTTCGCAAGATATGAAAGCGTGGGCGCATTATTCGGGTCCAGCTGGAGAATTTTGTTAAAACTCCGTTTTGAATCATCATCGCGCTGAAGGTAATACGACATTTTTCCGTGACCAAACAGGGCTTCGAGATTGTTAGGGTCGCCCTTGAGTGCTTTGAGATAAAAATCCCGTGCATTTCGGTAATTTCGCTTTACCGCCTGCTCGTTTCCCAATTCAATATTCGCGTCAGGATTATTCGGGTCGATTGCGATAATTTGCTTGAGATATTGTGATTTTTTCGCTGAATTCTTTCGCTGCTTTGCGACCATCGCATTTAAAAGAAGCACATCGATATTTTTGGGCTGTTTCGTAAGGAGATTCGTAGCGATTTTTTCCGCATCGGCAGTTTTCCCGGCAGAAAGCAAGAGAGATGAATGCAAAACCTGCAAGTCAACATCTTCCTGAAGTTCGGGCGGAACCGTTGAAAAAAGTGCAATCGCTTCGTCAATCGTTCCGTTGTTAAGCACAGAATTTAATTTTTGCACGAACGCAGTTTCCGCCGCCGTAGCACCAAAAATCGGATTAGCGCAAAACAATGCCATGACACACGCAAAAACAGTAATAATAGAAGAATGTGCTGTTTTTTTATTAAAATTCATATTTTTTCCTTTTAATTTTCTGCTCCGTTTGATAAACTAAACAAAATGTACAGACATCCTTTCAGAAAATCATTCGGGCTTATCGTCCTTTATAGTATTATAATTATCGGAATTTTTGTCCTTCAATTTAGAAATGAATCAGTCGTTTCTAAAACTATCGGATTGCTTTCCATTTCTTTTGCACAAAGCCAGAGCGAATCGGGCGAAATTTCCCTCAAAAATTCACTGCAAGTTTCTTTTAAAGGCATTTCGTTTACCGCCGATGAAGTCAATCCTGCAAAAATTCTGATTCAGACAGAAGAAGGCACAAAAACGCAAACGCTCTCTCTTGTTTCTGCCGAGCAAACGACACCTCTTTCATACACATTCGGATTTTCAGAAAATGTCTCGCTCACCTTTGCTGTTTCTGGCACAGATTCAGATGCCGCGCTTTCTATCACCGCATCGCTCCCCGAATATGCGCAAAACCTTTCTTTAAATTACAAACCAACTTCGGGCTTTTCAGTTACTGAAAAAACAAAATCACGGCTCGTCCTTAACTCAAAAAATCTTACCTATGCATTCACGGCATCACAAATCGACGAAAAATCAATTCTGTTTACTCCGAAAAATCTCGTTTCATACTATGTTGCCTACAATCCTTCTGTCGAATTCAGCTTCGCATCCCTCGATTCTGACTTAATCATCGCGCAAAAAGCAACATATGATACAAATATCAAAACGCTGCGTGAAAATCTTGTTTCCTCAGTGGCAGACTCCATCAAAAACAATCAGAATCTTTCGGAAAAGGCAGTGATTGCATATGTCGCGGAGCTTGCTTCTCAAGGCCGTTACTCAGAAGCCGTCAATTATGTTCCAGACTCTTTCAAAAAAGGCAACAAACGCACCTATCTTTCCGCCCCGTTCTTCAATTCACTCGACGCAATGTATCCGAGCCTTGAAATGCACAACGAAAATCTGGCAGAAATGATTCAAAACGCGATAGATTCTGCGACGCTTTCTGTTTTTACGGTCGAAGATTTGGCAGACTATCTCGACACCTTGCCCGACAGCCCCATAGTCCGAAATCTTCTTTCCATTCCTACAAAAATTTTGGAAAGCGACTCTGCGCCAGAGCAAGTAAAACTGTCACAAGCGAGCGGCATTTTGCGGACATATCTCAAACTTGCTTCCATTCATTCAGTGTATGCTGATTCGCTCTATTCTGCGGCACAAGAATGTCTTTCCATAATCGAAGCAAGCTGCGTCCTTTCAGATTCTACGCTCAGCCTGCTCGAAAAAGATGTTCCTGTCTCTCACTTTCTTGCGCTTTCCACCGGAAATGCCCTCGTTTTATGGGGTGAATTCAACAACTCGGAGCAACATTCACAAACGGGATACGCGCTTATCAATTCAATTCTCGCCACAAATTCGCTCGATGCAATCACTCTAGCGGATATTTACCCCATTTTGGTAAACAATGCATACTACCCGCATTACAAACTGCTTTCACGGAATGCGGCGGGTACGATTTGGGCATGGACATGCGCACCGTCTGTTTTTTATTCACTGCAAGGCAATATCGGAAATCTTTCGGTCACATTCACAAAAGGCGAAACAAACTATGCCATCGTCTGCGGAATTCCAGCCTTCACCGAAATCGAAATCTACGGACTTTCATTCCATTCTGACCCGCGATTCGAATCATACAATTCTTCAGGCTTCATCTACCGCTCGGCAAAAAAGGCTCTGCTCTTAAAGTCGCGCCACAAAAACGAAACAGAAGTCGTCAGGCTTTCTTACTAATAAAAATTCTCAAATTTTTCTAAATTTTTACGCTATTTTTTAAAATATGTGGTATAATGTTTTTTATATGACTAAAGTAAATTTATTTTAGCTATTTGGAGTTTTTGTGAGCAAGAAAGATTTTCCTAAAATTCATTTTTACGATCAAGATTTTGTTGACATCTACGACAAAACATGGAACTGGCTCTCGGATTCGTGGATTGATCCCAAAACACTTGCAGTCTCATCTGACGGATATTTTATTTATCCAAATGAATCACAAGTCGTTCTCAATCAAGCAGAATCAATTTTCTCCACTTTCTTTTTAGTTTATTCAAACAAGAACTACCCTGCCGAAACAAATCTTGATTTTCTTTACAGCAAACAAGAAGAAAATGGCGCAATCCGCTGGAAATACGACCTTAAAACAGGCGTTCCCATTATCGATTCAGAAAATCCAGAAGGCGTAGGTCTGCCGCTCTTCGCTTGGGCAGAATTCAATCTCTATCACAAACTCGCAAACAAACGCCGCGTCAAAGAAATTATGCCCGTCCTGCAAAAATACATGGACTGGATCGAAGCAAATTTCAAGCGGGACAATGGCTTGTACGCGGCTCCAGCAAAAGCATGCGGTATGGAAAATTCTCCCCGCCCGAATGTCTGTTACCCCGTTGATTTTAACGCGTGTATCGCAATCAACGCGCTTAACATGAGCGCACTCGGCGATATTCTTAACGACAAAGAGCTCAGTTTCCAATACAAGCGCATGTATTTTTCTCTCAAAACCCGCATCAATTCTTTTATGTGGAACGCAGAAACGGGCTTCTATCACGATCTTGCAGAAGACGAATCCCAGCTTCCGCAAAAAACAATTGCAGGCTTCTGGCCGCTTCTTGCAGAAATCCCCAATGCAGACAAAGCTGATTCTCTGGTCGCTCACCTTTCAAACACAGCCACATTCGGCACGGAGCATCCGTTCCCCACATTGAGTGCGGACAGCGCGGAATTCAGCGAAAATGGCAACGCGTTCTGTGGAGCGGTATATCCTGCACTTAATTTTATGGTCATAAAAGGGCTCGAAAAATACCAGCGGTACGATTTGGCACGCGAATGTGCAATCCGCCACTTGTATTTTGTTCTTGAAGGCTTACAACCAGCGGACGGAAGCAAGGGCGATATGTACGAAGCATACCTTCCAAACAAAGAAGGTCCTGCAAAGCTTGCTGATAGTGAAACGCCAGCCCACAAACACTACATGGTTTCAATCGGGCTTTCCACAATCGCGCTCATGATTGAAAATGTCATCGGCCTTTCCATTTCGCTTCCGCGCAAAACGGTCGACTGGATTATCCCGAACCTCGAAATCATGGGAATCGAAAAGCTCTCGCTCAAACGCAATCTCATCACCATTTTGAGCCACAAAACGCCGCGCGGCTGGGGAATTCAAATGGAAAGCGAAAAATTGTACTACTTCACCATCAATATTTTGGATCAAAAAAAGAAAACGCTGCCAATTCCTTCTGGCAAATGTTCAATGCTTATCGACAAACTGTAAAAAACAGGGGCTGCTCGTTTGAACAGCCCCTTCGTTTTATTTGCTTTCTGATTTTTTGTCAGAGCCTTCTGCATTTCGCTTCATATGCTCAATGACTGACTGAATGTTGTTCACCATGAGAATTGGCTGACCCGTTGCGTCGAGCGCGTCACGCCAGAGTGCACCTTCGGGATCGACAGTGTTTCGCTTGCGGGTGACCATTTCGGTTGGAATGATGACATATTTGTCGTGAACCAAACCGACGACACACTTTGTTTTGCCTGCCATTGCCGCATGAACCGCGTTGTTTCCCAATCGTTCGCAATAGATTGAGTCGTTTGCCGTAGTGACAGCCGAGCGAACCTGATAGCTTGGGTCAACATACTTAAGATTGACATGAATGTTCTTTTGCGCAAAATATTCGTTGATTTTGTTACAGAGGAACACGCCGATGTCAGAAAGGCGTTTGTTGCCCGAAGCGTCTTTTTCGTTGGTAGCCTGCATGTGCTCCTGACCTGCGCCTTCGGCAACGATAACGACCGCATGGCCACGCTTTTCAAGGCGTTTTTCAAGGTGAGAGAGGAAGCCGTTTGGTCCGTCCAAATCGAACGGAACTTCTGGGATAAGACAGAAATTTGTTTCGTGGCTAGAGAGAGCCGTAGAAGTGGCGATGAAGCCTGATTCGCGCCCCATGAGCTTAACCACGCCAATACCGTTCACCTGAGATTCTGCTTCCATGTGGATAGCATCGACTGCCTCGCGTGCCTTTTCGACAGCCGTTTCAAAACCGAATGAGCGGTCAATGAAGAGAAGGTCGTTGTCAACGGTTTTTGGAATACCGACCACAGCAACTTTAAGCCCGCGCTTTTCGACTTCACGGGCAACATCAAGTGCACCGCGCTGAGTGCCGTCGCCACCGACGATAAAGAGCATGTTGATGCTCAAAGACTCAACCGCATCAACAATGTCGGCAACACGGTTTCCGCCACCACGGCTCGTTCCCAAGAAAGAACCGCCGTTTTTGTGAATGTCGTCGACTACTTTTGGAGTGAGCTCAACCGTGTCATAGCCAGAATCAGCAAAAAAGCCTTTAAAGCCATAGCGGAATCCGCGAATTCGTTTGACACCGTATCGGAACCACAAGCAGCGCACCACCGCACGGATTACATCATTAAGACCCGGACACAAGCCGCCGCAGGTACAAATGCCCGCGTTTACATGAGCCGGATTGAAATAGATGAATTCACGCGGACCTGCTTTTTGCATGAGGTTGTCAGTCGTGCGCTCATTCACCGTTGAGTTTGCATCAAAAACATTAACCTTGTAGCGGACAAATGAAGTATCCTGAACATAGTTTGCTCGGAATTTTCCATGCTCCCGCTCCAATTCGATTGGCGAGGGAACTTTGCACTCACCAAGTTGTTCTACCGTAAAATCAAATTTTTCTTCCATAAGATGATTCGCTCCTTTTGCAGAGAAACTAATAGTATATTTTAAGTCTAATTTGATGATTTTTCAATAGCGTAATTTTTATTTCTTATTCTGGGATCAACAATCGAATAGAAAAAATCGACAAGCGTATTGCATAAAAGCGTGATAAAAGCAAGATACAGCACAAGCCCCTGAATCAACGGAAAATCGCGGGTCAGAATTGAAGAAGCAACGAGCCGCCCGATTCCAGGAAGGGAAAACACATTCTCAATGATAATGCTCCCGCCCAAAATTTCTGTCATAATAAGTCCGAGCGTCGTGATTGACGGCAAAAGCGCATTCGGTAAAATATGAATCAAAATCACCCTGCCCTCACCCATGCCCTTGCTGCGAGCCGTACGCACATAATCCTGTTTTTCTTGATTTAAAATACTCGTTGTGATGTAGCGGGCAAGAATCGCGCCAGACCCCAAAGAAAGCGAAAATGCAGGAAGCACGAGCGAATGAAGCCACTGAAAAAATCCATTTGAAATCGGTGAATATCCCATCGACGGAAAAATTCCGAGCATAACCGCAAAAATCAAAATCAAAAGAAGAGCCGTACAAAACGATGGAATTGAAAACCACACCTGATGAAATGCCATCAGCGGCCTAAAAAACACGCTTTTTCGGATATACGCATACAAAAATCCAAATGAAAAGCCGATGAAAACCGTAAAGACGAGCGAAAGAAGTGCCAGACTGAGCGTAACGGAAAAACTGCCACCGATAAGACGGGAAACGCTCTGATTATATTGGTAGGAAATTCCCAAATCACCGCGCACGGCATTACAAATCCACAAGGCATAGCGTTCTGCCACAGGTTTATCCAAGCCCATTTTTTCTTCAAAGGAAGCAATTTGGCCAGGGTCGGCATCCACACCCAAAACGGCAAGTGCCGCATTTCCAGGCAACAATTGAAACACAAAAAAAGTCAGGAGTGAAATAAGAATGAGAGTCGTAAAGAAATTAAGAATTTTTCGTAAATAAAACATCTCTCAGTTTTTAAAATTCAGCACTTACTCAAAGCTCATCTTCGCAAAATTATAGAACAGCACAGGATACACTTCATATCCCCGCACATCTTTTCTGAGCAAGACCGTGTTGTTCGGGTCGGCAATGAACACCGCAGGCGCAGATTTTGTAAGCAATTCCTGACAGTATTTGTAATACTTGATTCGTTTTGCCGTATCGGTCTCAAGATTTGCTTTTTCAAATGTTTCGTCAAACACAGGATTGTTATAGCGGGTAAAATTTCGTTTGTAGGTAGAATAATACCGCTGAAGAACTTCGGAAGGATCCAGTTTGCCACCAAAGGCAATTACCGTCGCCTGATAGTCAAATTTGGTATAGACCGAATCAAGCCAAGTCGTCCATTCAACCGTTTTGATTTTACAGGTGATTCCGATTTTTGAAAGCTGATTTGCGATAATCTGGGCTGTATCAACATGAGTTCGATAGTTTCCCGGAACTGTGATTTCAAGATTAAATCCGTTTGGATAGCCCACACTATTTAAAATCGCCTTTGCCACCACCACATCGTTTTTATAGATTTCAGAAAGGCGGTCATTATAGAACGTGCCAAGAATCGGAGAAAAATTGCTGTACAGTTTTGTACCGAATCCCCCCATTGCACCTTCAATGATTTCATCTTTATTGATTGCCATAGTAATTGCCTGGCGGACAAGCGGATTATCGAGCGGTTTAACAGAATTGTTTAAGCCCAAAACTTGAACCATGTTTTGAGGAGCAGAAAAAAGCTGGAATTTATTTTGCAGTGTTTTTGCATTTTCAGCAGAAAGCATTTGCCCAATATCGAGCTGCTTTGCCTGCAATGCCGAAAGAATTGCGTTTTCATCGGACATCACATAAATTTCGATTTTAGGAATGGAAGGCTGATTTTCTTGATTCCAGTAATTTTCGTTTTTTTCAAGCACGACTTTTTGATGAAGCTGATATTCGACAAATTTATATGCCCCCGTTCCCACAGGCTGTTCCGCATGATTTAAATATCCTTCTGGCAAAATCGGCGCAATCGCGAGCGCAATGAATCCGCCAAGTTTTTCTTTTGTTTTAATGACAAATGTGAATCCATCGGGCGCAGAAATGCTTTCGACAGAACGAGCCATCAAATCATTTTTAGGAGATTTTCCGTTCAGACCGGCCAGATTTTCGTATGTCCAGACACAATCACGGCTTGTAAAATCCTTGCCATCGTGGAATTTTACGCCATGCCGAAGATGGAATGTATAGGTAAGTTTATCGTCTGAAATTTCATAAGACTCGCACAGGGCAGGATGAAGTTTGCCACGAGTGTCGAAAGACAAGAGGCCGTCAAAAATATTGTAAAGAATGGCAGCAGTATCAGCAGCAGCAGATTCCCACGGAAAAAACGAATCTGGCTCAGAAGAAACATTCATGCGAAGCACATCTTTAGAATTGCCACCAGCACACGAGGCACAAATCAGAATCAGAGAAACAATAATAGAAAGAAAAAATGATTTCTTCATAACCTTAAAATAGTATCATGTGTGGCAAATTTTAACAATATCACAAAAACGCAAACGCATAAGAAAGATGCCAAACAAATGCAGCGGAACAAGCATCACAAAAGCGCAAAATACGCAAAAAATTTGTATTTTTTGCAAAAGTATTACATCATTTTCAATTTTCTGATACTATAATGCTCCATTGGACAGAGCAACAAATGTTGCGTGCCTATCATTTTTTGGAGTTACTTTTTTCATGGACATCACAGAAATCATCACGAATCTTGTTTTTCAACTTGCAGTCATCATTTTTGCCGCACGGATTTTCGGAAAATTGGCGGCTCGCGTGGGCATTCCCTCGGTTTTGGGCGAACTCATTTCGGGAATCATCATCGGGCCGTTCGCGCTCGGCGGAATCGTGCTTCCGGGCTTTCCAAACGGGATTTTTGGCGTTACGGAATCGCTTGCGGGCGCGGTCTCGCCCGAATTGTACGCGTTTGCGCAGATTGCTTCTATTATATTGCTTTTTTCTTCCGGCTTGGAGACCGACCTTTCGCTTTTCATCAAATATTCGGTTTCGGGCGGAATCATCGGTTTGGGCGGCGTTGTGGTGTCGTTTTTCTTCGGCGCGGGCTGTGCCATGTTCATTCTGCCGATTTTGGGAATCGACTGTTCGGGCTTGTTTGACATCAAGTGCCTCTTCTTGGGAATCATGTCCACGGCAACATCGGTTGGAATCACCGCACGCATTCTTTCAGATAAAAAGAAAATGGATTCTCCCGAAGGCGTTACGATTTTGGCGGCGGCGGTCTTTGACGATGTGCTCGGAATTGTGCTTCTCGCCGTCGTGATGGGAATTGTCTCCGCGCTCGGCACGGGGGCAACGCTCTCAGGCGGAAAAATCGGCTTAATCGCGCTCAAAGCGTTCGGCATTTGGCTCGTGGCGACGGTCGTGTTCATTCTTCTTTCCAAAAAAATCGCCCGATTCGTGCGGCTTTTCGGCGGGGCAACGGATTTTTCAATCGCCGCGCTCGGTGTCGCCTTTTTGCTCGCGGGATTTTTTGAAAAAGAAAGCATCGCAATGATTATCGGAGCATACACGACGGGGCTTGCACTCTCAGGAACGGACATCGCGCCCGTGATTCAAGAAAAAATCCACTCGCTCTACAAATTTTTCGTGCCGATTTTCTTTGCGGTCACGGGCATGAGCGTGGACATCACCAAATTGTTCAGCAAAAATGTGCTCATTTGCGGCGGAATTTACACGCTCATTGCCGTGCTTTCAAAATTACTCGGCTGTGGCTTACCCGCGCTCGGCTTGGGCTTTAATCTCAAAGGCGGCTTTAGAATCGGCTCAGGCATGATTCCGCGTGGCGAAGTCGCGCTCATTATCGCGGGAATCGGTCTCACGGCAAAAGACGCGGCGGGGCTTCCGATTGTGAACCAGGATTTGTTCGGCGTGGTCATTCTGATGACGCTCGTGACAACGCTCGTCGCTCCCCCGATTCTCAACATTTCGCTTTCGATTAAAGGGCGCGGCACAAAAAAAGAAGTCGCTTCTTCTGAAAGCCAGCAGTTTGAGTGGGATTTTAAGAATCAGGAACTCACCCACCTCGTCATGGACATTTTGCACCGAGATTTGCGTGCGGAAGGCTTTTATGTGCAGATGATGAACATTACCGACGGAATCTGCACGGCGCGGCGCGGCGACACGGCAATTTCGCTCCGCGAGGAAGGAACAAACCTCATCATTGAGACCGACGAAAAAGACATGGGCTTCGTAAAGGGAGAACTCTACGAAATCATGCTCCGTTTGAATAAGTCAATGCAGTCACTTTCCGCACTCAAAAACACTCAGTCGCTTCAATACGGATTTGCCAGCCCCGAGAACCGCGTTACGGACTCAATCAAACGCTATCTCAAACCGGCCTGTATTTCAACAAATCTCATGGGAAATTCAAAAGATGACATTTTAAACGAAATGGTCACGCTTTTGTGCCAATCAGGTGTAGTCGAAAACCGAGCAGAAGTTCTGAATGCGCTTAAAGAACGCGAAAAATCAATGAGCACGGGGCTTGAAAAAGGAATCGCAATTCCGCACACCAAAACGAACGGCGTAAAGGAAACCTGCGTTGCCATCGGAATCAAAAAAGACGGCGTAGATTTCCATTCATTAGACGGCGGACTTTCAAAAATCTTCGTAATGCTTGTTTCGCCGATTGAGAATTCCGGCCCACTCATGAGAGCAATGTCCGCCTTTACCGGAGCCTTACTGCACGAAGAAGTACGAACGGCACTGCTCCAGGCAAAAACTCCCGAAGGTGTCATTGATATTTTAAAGGATAGCAAGAAGATATAAGCAGGGCAAAAATCTCTAAAATCTCTCATTTTAAACTAGCATTATTGGGAAACTGTGCTAAAATAGAACAATCATGCAAAAACTATATTTAGAAACCCAAAAGTTAGATGCGTCATGCCGTGCGTCATATGGTCTTTCAGAAGAAATTATGATGGAAAATGCGGCAATGGCTCTTGAAAACGCTATCCGAAATCCCTATCCGCTGAGCGAAGAACGCCGCAAACCGCAAAAAATTCTTATTCTCTGTGGCGGTGGCAACAATGGTGCGGACGGCTATACGCTTTCACGCAAATTGCGTTTTGATTATGATGTAAGCATTATTCAGTTTTTTGAGCCAAAAAGTTCCTTGTGCAAACTACAGGCCGAACGGGCAGAAAAATGCGGTGTTCGGTTTGTAAAGCGCGAAGATTTGTCTTTTTATGATTTACGATTTACTGATATCATCGTTGATTGCATTTTTGGAAGCGGATTTCATGGCGATTTAGACGAAAAAACACAGGCCACACTGGGTGATATGAATGCATGCGAGTGCTTTAAAATCGCATGTGATGTTCCTACAGGTTTGCATGAAGACGGAACGGTCGCAGAAGGTGCATTCATCGCCGACTTAACGATTACAATGGGTGCGCTCAAAATCAGTCTCTACAGTGATGCCGCAAAAGATTTTGTGGGCAATATCCGATGCGCTGAATTGGGCGTAAACCGCCGTCTCTACGAAAATTCCAGCAACGCGAATCTCGTAAAAGGCATGCTGCTCGAAGAAAGTGATTTGCTTCTTCCGCACCGAACGCTCCACAATGTGAACAAAGGCACATTCGGGCATGTGGTTGTGGCTTCTGGCGAAAAACAAGGCGCGGCGGCAATCGCAGGCAGCGCGGCATTGCGATTTGGAGCAGGATTAGTCACGCTTGTTCACAAACACTCTTCCAAAAAAGGCTTGGATATGTTTCCTGAGCTTATGGTTTCTTCTGAAATTCCAGAAAAAACAAACGCAATCGCTTTCGGAATGGGCTTGGGCACAAAAGACGAAAACATTCAGCCTTATTTTGACTACATTTTGGAGCACGCGAACATCCGCTGTGTCATTGATGCCGATGCGTGCTATGCGAGCGGGCTTAAAACCTTCCTCGAAAAAAAGGAAAAAGGTGTCGTCCTCACGCCGCATCCAAAAGAATTCCAAGCGATTCTTAAAAACTGTGATATTGGAGAATTTTCGCTTGAAGAAGTCATCATAAACCGCTTGGAGCTTGCCGAAAAATTCTGCCGCAAATTCCCCAAAAAAACGCTCGTTTTGAAGGGCGCAAACCCGATTATCGCGTATTTTGACGGCTACAAATTCAAACTTTTCATAAACCCGCTCGGCAGCCCGTGCCTTGCAAAAGCGGGCAGCGGAGATGTTTTGAGCGGAATGGTCGCGGCATTGCTCGCCCAGCACCGAAAATCAATTGATGCCGCAATCACCGCCAGCCTCGCGCACGCCCTCGCCTCCCACAAAATTCAGTGCGACTACGCAATGACCCCATACGATTTGATTCTGGCAACCGCTTTATAAAAAAAATCCTCACAGAATACACAGTGTATCTGGAGGATTTTTATGCAGGCACTGAAGCCTTTTTACTGGGCGGTCAGCGTAATGTTTTTTTCTGCACCGTCTTTCAAATAGGTGAGCTGAACAGAATCGCCGTTTTGAAGTTCCCGCTCGATTTTGAGGAATGAAGAGGCATCATTCACCGTAGTTCCGTTTATCTTGATGATTACATCCCCGTATGTCATATTCTCATAAAACGCAGGGAATTTATTGTATACGATTGCAACAAATGCACCCGTATTTCGCTTTAACTCTTTGCGCTCTTCGGGAGTCAAGTCACGCACACCAAGTCCTAGATGCCAATTCGCAATTTCCTTTTTTGTATAAGGAGCGAGCGTGTAAATCTTGTAGTAGTACCTGTCATATGTGTGCGTTATCGGCGTTGATGTCGTTGTCGTGTTATAGGTCTTCGTAAACGAATTGTAGTGACTCTGGCTTGAAGTGTAGCTTGAAGTCGAAGTTTGTGTCGAATGATAACTCCGACCATAAATCGCAATTTTTGAATCCGTGTCCTCACACAAATCTTCAATGCCTTCCCGCAAGTCATCTTCGTCCCATTTCGGACCAGTAAAACTGCACAAGCCCATGACACGATAGTAATTGTCAGAGCGGAACGCAAGGACATCATTTTCAATGTCATTAGAGGCATAAATCTGTGGTTTTCCCTCGCCAAGCCGACTCGATGAGGGAATATCAGCAGGTGAAAGGTACGGCTCGTAGAATGCCGTCAAATCACCTGTAGTAGAACAAGAGAACAGCAAAAAAAACAGCGGAATGCCAAAAATCAAAAATTTCTTCATAAATACGCTTCCTTGTTTTTCCTAAAATGAAATGACGGCACCAAATGACGGAATTACGCGGCTTCCCGAAAGTTTTCCAGCATCATAATTGGTTTTATGTCCAGTCAAATCGGTAAGGGTACCTTTATCACTTCCCGTCAGAATTCCTTTGATTCCCAAGTCGAAGTAAAGACCGAAATGCTTGTTGAATTGGGCTATCATCAAAAGTTCTCCCCCGATGTTTAAGTCCCAAAGAAAGTCTGAATACTCCCCCGTATAGTACTTTCCGTTTTGAGCCTCATACGGTCCGTCCCCTGAGATATAGTCCAACTGATAGCCTAAACCAGCGAGGAGAGCCATTCTGAAATGCTCTTTTCGTAACGGTGCCCAACCTAGCGCGAAGTTGAAGCTCATGTCAAAACCATTTTGTTTCATATCTGGCCAAATTTCATCTGTATGACCTCCGCCGATGTTATAGTTATATTTGAGCGTGAATCCATTCTCAAGATTCATTGAGATTCCGCCGACCGAAAAGGCAACAGCCGTATGTTCAGCATCGAGTTTATATCCAGAATACTCTATCTTGAAATCTGAGATTGGAATGTAGAGACCGAGCGTAAGCGAATGTGCCCAACCGCGAAGGCGTTTTGTGCTTTTGTAGGTCGCAGAATCCGCCTCCTCAGATTCATCATCTAAGTCTGAATTAGAACTTTCGGAAATATCTCGCAATGCCAATTTTGAGAAACCTGTGTCAAAATTCGTGAACGAGGAAGCAAACGGCGAGGAGAGCACGAATCCAAACAAAACCGAAAAAACAAAAATTTTTTTCATAAGAAATCTCCTTAAGAATTAAGAAAATAAAAGGTAGGATTAAATTTCATATACTAAAATATTGATTTTTCGAATTTTGATGTTATAATATTCAATATTATACTTTAATTTAAGGTAATTTTTTTACTGTGTTAAAAAATCCTAGGATTAAATTTTACAAATAAGAAAACAGTTTAAAAAACAAAAAGGCCGCTCCTTATTGCAGAGCGGCTTTTTATTGCCAGATTCTGAAACAAGTTCAGAATGACTGGCTTTCATCTTCTGGCTTATCGAAGCAAGCTCAGGACTGACTGTGACTGCTGGTTTGCCTGAGCAATCATAGCTGTTCCTGCCTGCTGGAGGACCTGGTTCTTCGTGAAGTCGACCATTTCCTTAGCCATATCCGTGTCGCGGATTCGTGATTCAGATGCCTGGAGGTTCTCAGCACCGATGTCGAGTCCGACGATTGTCTTCTCGAGGCGGTTCTGGTAAGCACCCAAGTCAGCGCGCTGTTTGTTAATCTTTTTGAGAGCTTCGTCCAAAGTTCCGATTGCGCGGTTAGCATCTTCCGGAGTTTCGAGAGTCATAATCTCTTCGTTTCCGACATTGCGGAGTCCGAGAGCACCAGCAGTCATTGTGCCGATGAAAGCCTGAACGCGCTGATCCATATTAGCACCAACATGGAACCACATAGAAGCGGTGACTGAGTTCTCGCCAGTTGAGCGAGCGAAGCGACCAGTCAAGAGGTTCATACCGTTGAACTGGGCCTGTGAAGCGATTCGGTCAACTTCTGCAACGAGAGCAGAAACTTCAACCTGAATTTGCATTCGGTCTTCGTCCGTGTAGATACCGTTAGATGACTGAACTGCAAGTTCGCGGATTCGCTGAACGATGTCAGTTGTTTCTTGAAGGTAGCCCTCAGTTGTCTGGATGAACGAAATTGCGTTCTGAGCGTTCTCAGAAGCCTTGTTCATACCACGAATCTGAGCACGCATTTTCTCAGAAACTGCGAGACCAGAAGCGTCGTCACCAGCACGGTTGATTTTCATACCAGAAGAAAGTTTTTCCATGTTCTTCTGATTGTACAACTCAGTGAGACCTGTTGATCGCTGTGCAAACATTGCACTCATGTTGTGATTAATAACCATAGTTTTATCTCCTTATATTAACTATCTGGTTTTTAACGACAGGTCTTCAGTGATGAAACCTGTTGCCTTTGTTTTTTTGGGCGCCCACCCATTGGATTTGTGCCCTACAGTTATAGTTTCGGAGATTGAAAAATAAACTTAAGAAAAATTTTCAAAAATTTTGAATTTTTTTTAAATTTTTGATTTCTTTCCATATAATTCTATAATTCTTTTTCCTTTACAAATTAGTAATTTTCAACGATAATTTAAGTAAGATTAATTTATTCAAACTTCGAGGTACTACATGGCAAGTAAAATCGAAAATAACAGACCTGTTGACCCAAACGCACGGGACATTCAAATTCAGACAAAACTTATCGCATTGATTGGTGCGGTAATTGTTGTGAGTAGCGTCCTTGTTGCAACGGTCAGTCTTACGGTTTTTGACAAGAATCAGATTGAGGCAACGGAAGTGCAGCTTCAGCATTCGGCGGACGGGGCATTGCGTGTTATGCTCGATTGGCTTCTTACGCTCAAAGGATATGCGGCAACCACTGCCAACCGTGAAGATGTTATCGATGCGGTTTCAGAAAATGACACCGATACTCTTGAACAAATTATTTCCTATTATGGTGGTGAATTAGACTATGCGTATATGGCTTTCACCGATACAAACGGAACTATCCTTGCAGCTGGCGAAAACGGGCCTGGAGCCGGGCAGAATGTTTCTTCAAGCCATGCCGTAAGCAAAGCACTTACGGGAACAATCGGCTACGCATACGAAAGCTACAACTCAAATTACTGTCAGGTTTACGCATATCCAATCAAAAAAGATGGTGATGTCGTCGGAGCAACGCTCTTTGCCTACGATTTTACAGACGGCGATTTTGTCAGCCTTATGAAAACGGCATACGACACTGAATGTACCATCTTTCAGGGCGACACCCGAATTGACTCTTCTCTAGAAGGTGTGGTTGGAACAACGCTTGCAAACAAAACTATTCTTGACTTGGTTTTAAATCAAGGCGGAACATACAAAGGTGAAAATAAAATCAAGGGCAAAGATTACTACTCTGTTTACGCGCCACTCTCAAATGACGACGGAAAAGTTACAGGTATGCTCTTTATCGCAAAATCACTTGAGAAAATCGAAGCGATTAAATACACCACGCTCAAAATCGTCGTTCCTGTGGCGGTTGTTCTCGCGCTTATCCTTATGTTCATAAGCTTCCGATTCATCCACTGGCTCATGTGGCGAATCGAAAATGTCACTAAGCAACTCCGCGAAATGGCAACGGGCGAGGCAGATTTGACCAAGCGCGTTACTTTGCGTGTTCTTGACGAAATCGGTGATTTGGTCATCAACTTCAACGCATTCTGTGATAAATTGCAAACGATTATTGGCGAAACAAAACGCTCAAAAGACGAGCTTGCAGTTTCGGGCGAAAGCATGAGCGCAAGCACACAGGACACGGCAAGCGCAATCACGCAGATTATCGCAAACATCGACAGCATTTCTCATCAGATTACCACGCAGAACCAGAGCGTTCAGCAGACGGCGGGCGCGGTCGATGAGATTTCAGCAAACATCGATTCTTTGAACCAAATGATTGAACATCAGTCTTCGGGCGTTTCACAGGCAAGTGCGGCAGTCGAAGAGATGATTGGAAATATTTCTTCGGTCAATCACTCGGTCGAAAAAATGGCTTCATCATTCCAGGAACTTGAATCAAATGCGAATATGGGATTCAAAATGCAGAATGATGTCAACGAACGAATTCAGCAGATTGAAACTCAGAGCGAAATGCTCCAAGACGCGAACACGGCAATTTCAAGTATCGCAGAGCAGACGAACTTGCTCGCTATGAACGCGGCAATCGAAGCGGCGCACGCGGGCGAAGCAGGAAAGGGCTTCGCGGTCGTTGCGGACGAAATCCGAAAACTTTCAGAAACTTCAAGCGCACAGTCAAAGACAATCGGCGAGCAGCTTACCAAAATTAAAGCCTCTATCGGCGAAGTCGTTGCGGCTTCAAACGAGTCAAGCCGTTCATTCGGTGTGGTTTCTCAGAAAATTCAGGAAACAGACCAACTCGTTATGCAGATTAAAGCCGCTATGGAAGAGCAGAATCAAGGTTCACAGCAGATTACCGACGCGCTCAAAACGATGAACGACAGCACGCAGGAAGTTAAATCGGCTTCCGTTGAAATGTCAAACGGTAACAAGATGATTCTTGAAGAAGTTCAGAATTTGCAGTCGGCTACGCTCGAAATGAAGGGCAGCATGGACGAAATGTCTAGCGGTGCGCGCAAAATCAACGAAACGGGCGCAAGCCTCGCGAACATTTCAAGCCAAGTCCAAGACGCAATCGGAAAGATTGGCAGCCAAATCGACTTGTTCAAAGTGTAAACCAATACCAGCATAAAAAAGGGGAAGCGTTTTGCTTCCCCTTTTCTGTTTAATAATGCGGCGGTTTTCGGTTCGGGATTTCTAGATTTTCTGATAAATCCTGGACCCGTCCCGCCAAAATCTGGTTTTCTTCCCGCAAAATTCTAATCATTTTTTGGTTTTCAAGCGTTTCTTCTTGCAATTTTGCAATAAAATCGTCCATATACGCGATTTTTGTTTCCAACGCAATGAATTTTTCTTCTATCGTGGTATCGGTTTCTTTCTGTTCCATTTTTTTTACTTTTAACTGCTACTGCTTTGCGGCCAATGACTTTGCCTTAACTCGCTCAGCAAAAAGTTTGTTCTGGTCGTTCCGAGTGGGAACGCTGAATGCCGGAGCCCCGTCTTCTTCGTTGATTCGGTAGATTTTTGAAGAATCAGTTGAATAAGCAGGACTTTGCGGATTGTTCACCCACCAGTCAAGCACGGCAATAACGAGCAGCGCATATTTGATAAGATTGGCATTCGTTGCGTGCCCATCCGTCTTTTTTGCTCCCAAAAGCACATCCATTCGTTTGGAAATCGCATTCGGAATGTCGAATTTGTATTTATCCCACGGATTTTGGATTCCCATGACCATGCCTTCGCCTTTTGCGGCATCAATATTGCGAGAAAGGGAAGTAAAGAATCTGAGAAGGAAGCTCACGCGGATACACATCGGGCGGTATTGGCTGTCGTTCTTCGGTTTTTCAAGAAGAAGCTGCTCAAACTCAAAGTACGGCAAAAAGTTGTATTTCGTCTGCCACAAAATCGATGTAAGCATTTTTTTGCCAAACAAGGTTGATTTATAATCGCCCTGAGAATATTCGTTGTTCACGAAATCGGTGATTTGCTCAGAATAATTTCGCTCAAAAAGCACTTCGCGATACACAGACCATTCGCTTAATACCGTTGAAAGTTTTTCGGAACTCTGAGAGGTATCTTCTTCGCCGTCATCGGTAAAGACCACATTTCGCAATCCTTGAAAAATATCTTCAGTTATGCGGAGAAGCGTAACGGTAACCTGCAACGGATTTTGCGGTGCCAAAAGATTGTAGCCATCTCGGAATTGATAGAGCGGCTGGAAATACGGGAACATGTCCGGCATTGTATCGAGACGGTTAAAGCCCGCGTCTGGGAAAAGATTGTCCAGCAATTTGAGGCCGGCATCAACAAGGTCAGATTTTTTTTCTTCTTCAACCTTTTTCTGAGCCTTTTCTTCCTCTTCTTTTTTTGCCTCTTCTTCGGTCTTTTCCTCTGGGTGCGCTTCGCGTGATTTTTCGCCTTTTTTATTCGGCAAGAGCAAATCGAATTTAGTCAGTTCAAGGAACGAGAGAATATTTGAAGTCTGAACCAAGAAAAAGTCTTGGAAATAGTCAAATTTTGTAGAACTCATGCGCATCAAAAGCGGATACAGCCCTTTTATGACCTGACTGTAAATATAAAACCACTCGGTGATTCCCGTCTTTGAGAGAACCTGCGCCTTTTTTGTGTCGAATTTGGGATATTTCGCCAAATCGTTGTAAATTTCCTTAAAATAGTTTGAAATTTTTGTTTCGCCGAGATAGTAGATTTTTATGAGGTTTTTGTAGACTTCTTTGACGAACGGAATCATCATCGCTACAGAGACATCGCTTGCGTCCTGCAACTCGAAGAGATAGCGTTTGATGTCTTTCATTGTCCACGAGCCGACCGTTTTTAAAAATCGGAATTTGTCCTCGCTTGCCGTAACGATTTTAGACTTGTAGGTATCGGGAGAAATCTGAATGATTGATTTGACCGTCGTGATGAATTCCTGCAAATGGTCGACATGTTTTTGCAAATCGTATTCGACAAAGCCTTTTCTGACAAGTTCGTTTCCATTCTTTTTGAATTTGCGGACAAAATTGAAAATTCCGAGATTCGTCTTGATTTTGTAGTCATCGCTCATCATGATTCGGTCCATTTGAGCGCGTTCTTTTGAAGTGAGTTCGGGAAGCGTGCCGTAGCGAATGGGCTTTTCTTTGGTGGCGAATCCGACTTTGCCACCTGCAGGAATTGAAGATGGTGAAGATTTTGCGGTTTGCGAAGCCACGCTTGAAGCAGACCGCCCGACGACCCGTTTTGAGTACTCGCGTGCCTTCGGAAGCGTAGAATAATCAATCGGAGCAGATTTTTCGGCAAAAACCTCGCCACCGAGTTTTTTCATCATTTTTTTTGCTTCATCTTCATCAATAGGACCGATATTGCGCCGCGTATTGTCAAGCGTTCCTGGTTCCCATTTTGCCTCAGGTTTGTCAGCCATGTTGTCTCCTACAGTCGCAAAAGCTGGTTCTTTGCGATGCCCTCAAAATTATGAAGAACAATGTCCTCACCGTCTTTTGTTTTGATTACGCCTTCAAAAGTTCCAAAAACGGTACGAAGTTGACTTTTCATCACAAAAAATGAAATGTCACGCCGATTATCAGAAACAGGCGTGAAAGTCAAATCGACCATATTTTCAAAATCTTGAATCACCCACTTTTTTGATAAACCGAACGGGTGCGTAATTGTAACGGGTGGCAAAGGCGTGCATATTCCATTGACGCAGAGAATGTTCCCATTTATATTGTCGGAATCTACGGCATTTTCTTGCGTAGTAAACATCTGAAAGCTGAACTTTTTCCCGTCAATCTGACCGCTTGCCACGATAAATTCTGAAATTGAATGAAGATTATAATAGGCGCGGTTGATTCGTAACAGTGCCGTACCGTCAAAATCCGCTTGAGTACATTCTTCGGAAAGTTTTGTTTTTTCGAGTGAAATAGTGCCGTGAATTTTGGGTGAAGCAAGATATGTAGCAGAACAACGGCGTTTTGAAGGAGCCGGAACAACAGTGGCAAGCTCGCATACAGGAGACTCTGAATATCTGGCGATAAAGGCTGCTTGTGCGGACGGACGAGAAGAATCACCTTTTAAATTGAATATCATTGAAAGTCTGTCGCGCTGATGATCCCAGCTGATTCTGATGTAGCGTTTTTTGTTGAAACTTGCGCAGAAACCCGTACTCATATTGTGCGGAATAAATCGGCGGCGCGGCCCCATAAACGAGCGGTATGCGCATTTTCGCCCGGTTTCTTTATTCCAAAACACAACATCCGCAAAGCCAAACACCTTATGGTCAAAGAAATCCACCGTACCAATAAATGAGCCGATGTTGAACAAAAACATGATGGAACTTTGAATCCGAAAATTAGTGATTACCGTGGGAAACGGAAAGCCCGCAAACGGAGCACGAACTCCGCGAATATCGAGTCGAGGCAAAAGCCCTTGAAATGTACCGAATTCAATTTTGCCGTTATGAATGATTTTTTCTGGCGGCGTTTTGATTTCCCGTGTGTACAAAATATCCTCTGAAAAAAACTTTTTTCTATTATCTCTAATTGTAAGCCGAAAATGCCGAAAAGTCTAGGAGTATTTTAGGCGAACACCTGCTTTACTTTCGACTTGAACTGGTTTCCGCGGTCGAATTCGTTCTTGAACATGCCGAAGCTCGTTGCGCCGGGCGAGAACACCACGATTTGTGCGTCTTTTGAATCAGCCGCATTTTCCAAATCGCTTTTGAGGGCGGCGAGCATGTCGTCAATCGAGGCAAAAACGCCTTTGTACGGGATTCCTTCGGCTTTGAAGTCGGCAATCATTTTGTCGGTCGCGCTTCCTTCGAGCAGGTACACGGCGCGGGGAACGATATTTTTGCCGTTCTCACAGATTCCCGCCGCAATCGGAGACAAATCCAAGCCTTTGTCCGTGCCGCCCGTGAGAAAATAGACCGGCTTTCCGAACGCTTGCGTGGCTTCGGCGGCGGCTTCGGGCACGGTGGCGGCTGAGTCGTTGTAGAAGCGGTAAGTCGTCTTTCCGATTTTGCACTCATGGAAGAATTCAAGGCGGTGCTCGATTCCGTTCCATCTTCCCAAAACTTCGATGATTCGCTCTGGTGACACGCCCATAATTCTGAGGACGAGGGCGGCATTCAGCACATTCGCCCGCATGTGCTTTCCAGGAACGATTAAATCTTTGAGCACGGTTTCAGTCGTTTTTTCGTAATCTTGTGGGAGTGAGTCCAAAATCTTTGTGGAAAGGCGAGCCTGTCCGCGCCCTTTTTTGTCCTGCCACACGCCGAGCACTCCTTCGGGGAGCGGTTTTTTGCTGTAACGGAGAATCGTTGCCTTGCACTCTTTGGCGAACACATCGCCCCAGTTTTCGATGAGCGTTCCGCCGTCTGCAGCAGGGTCTGAGTCAAAGTCGAAAATCGCAAAGTCTTTTTTGCTCTGGTCAGCGTAAATGAGTTTTTTGTCGTTTACATAGGCGAGCATTGAATGGTAGAAATTCTGATGGTCGGGAATGATTTTCGTGATGATTGAGACTTTCGGCTTTAAAAGCCTTCGTCCGCGCAAATCGGCGAGCTGCCAGCTTGAAAGCTCCAGAACGACGGGCGTTGTTTCGTCAGTTTGGTCTAAAAAAGTGAGCGGCGAGACCGTGATGTTTCCGCCTAAAAATGCGTTGAAGCCCGATTGCCTGAGTCCGTAGTAAATCGCGCTCACGGTTGAGGACTTTCCTTTGCTCCCCGTGACGGCGATAATCGGGGCTTTTGAAAAGCTGAGGAAAAGCGAAATGTCCGTCTCGATGTTTTTTGCCGCCGCGAGGAATTTGTTTCCGTCGTACTTTACGCCGGGATTTTTGATTACGCAGTCCGCACTTTCAAAATCTTCGATGCGGTGCTCGCCCAAGCGGTATGTGAGGCGGGATTTGTCCAAAGTCTCGTCGTTGTTCAAAGAATCAACCGTAGTCTGCAAGTCCGCTTCGCTTTTCATGTCGGTCGCGATTACGAATGCGCCGTGTGAGAGCAAAAAACGCACAGTTGCTTCTCCGCCGCCATTCAAGCCTAAGCCCATGACGGTGACGCGCTTTCCTGCAATGTCATCAATCGATTTGAAATAGCAGCCAGCGGGGTAAAAATGAATTGCGGGCGGTTTGAGTTCTTCGGACATAGCGGATTCTCCTTTTTCTTCTATTATAATTATAAACGAGAATTCATAAAAGGCAAATATTTCAGATTTCAGTTATTTTCTCTGATGATTATGCCGAATAAAAAAAAGCCGGAACCCCATAGCACAGGTAAAAACAGGGGACCTGTACTATGGGTATAACCAGACCGCTTCATGAGGAAAAATCCACGGTCTGGTCTCCGGCTGCCACCGAAGTGGCGTTTTAAATTTTTTTCAAAAAAATTCCCCGCGCGTTGCCGAAACTGCAAAAATTTTGCCTATAAATAGGTGAGGAAAAATAAGGTTCCGAAAACTCACTTATTCAGGAGGCAATATGAAGTATCAGATTATCATCGACGAGGAAATCAAAGAAATGGCGGCTGAGGCAGTCGCGCAGGGCAGGATTCTTAATCTCAAAAATGACATCGTGTTCAAGTCGTTCTTCTCAAAGGAGTGCGAGGAATCCGCGTATTGCAGGCGCAAGATGCTCTCGGCGGTAATCGGTCGCACCGTGACGGAAACAAAGGTGCTCAACCCCGAAATCCTGCCCACCCGAACGGACGGCAAATTCCCGCGCCTCGACATCCACTGCAGGCTTGACGACGGGAGCGAAGTCGATGTGGAGATTCAGAATTCCATGTACCAGGACGACCAAATCAAACGCTCGATTTATTACGCGGCGTCTCTCACGCACAATGCGCTTACTTCGGGCGACCAGTACGCGCTGCTCCCGCATGTTTACCAGATTATGTTCATGGATTTCAGCGTG
>JAFUDX010000025.1 GCA_017464425.1 Treponema sp. | reverse complement strand
GGAAGTCAAGCACCCCTGCGCCGATGATACTCCCATCCGGGGGAAAGTAGGCCGCCGCCGGCTCCTCTTATATTTCTCTCTGCCCGCATGTGCGCATGCGGGGTGGTCCCCGTTCCCGCGGGGGCCGCTGCTTTTCTCCCCGTCTGGTAAGAAGTATGAGAGCTTCATAGATTTGTGTTTTAGTATGAGTTTATTCTTCTGTGTTGTTTGGATCGATTAATTTATTTTTGTACAAAATACGCGGATAGACAGTAATTTTGAGTTTCTTTTCGATTGCGGCATATTTTCGCATTTCAAAGGCGTCACCGATAACAATATTTATACCTGTTTTGCCCATACGAGCCGTTCTGCCCGCTCGGTGAATAAAAAAATCATCGTCACTTGGCATATCCATCTGAATTACATGGCTTATATTTGGAATGTCCATACCGCGTGCTACCAAATCACTCGTAACCAGAATCTTAATTTTTCCGCTTCTGAATCGGTCAATCGTAGCTTTGCGTTCTGTTTTTTCGGTTTTGGCTGTAAGCGCAGAACATTCGATATTTTTGTATTTTAGTTTTGAGACAATGTTTGCCACTTGATCAAGTTTTGAGGTGAAAATAAGTGCTTTTTCTGGCTTTTCTGCAAGTAAAAGCTTCCGTAATGTGTCAATTTTGTCGCGTGTCTCTGCAAAAAGTGCATAATGTGTGATTCTCTTTCGCAAAACATCTTCGGGCGGTAAAAAGAGCGTTTTCAAATCGCTTTCAGTTGTGCCGTTCAGCTTGACGCGTGTGTCCTGTAAAATTTTCTGCGTTGATTTTGTAATCGTTGCGCTCGCGGCGATAAGCTGAATATCCTTTTTCATTGCCTTGATAAGCTCAACCGTCTCTGTAATCATTTCTTTTGCAGTGAGACGGTCAACTTCATCAAGAACGACCGCTTGCGCTCCATCAAGTTTGAGTTTTTTGAGGTGGAAGAGCTCCAAAAGGCGGGCAGGGCCACCGATAACGATGAGAGGTTTTTCTTTTAAAAGTTCAATTTGCCGTTTGAGCGGTGCTCCGCCTACGAGAAGGGCGACTTTGCTCTCTGTGACAAGTTGTACTTGTGTTTTTATCTGTGAGGCAAGTTCAATTGTGGGCGAAATAATTACGATTCTGACTTCTTTCTTGGGATTTTCCTGTTGTTCAATATTTTGAAGCAATGGAAGAAGATAGGCAAGTGTCTTTCCTGTTCCTGTCTCACTCTGAAACAGAAGTGAAGTTCCCTTTAAAATCTCAGGAATTGCCTGTGATTGAACAGCCGTTGGCTCCGTAATTTGAGCGGCAGCGAGCTTTTCAATATATGTTTTGTTGATGGCGAGTGAAGAAAATGTGTTTGTGCTGTTGGTATTCAAGTTTTCTAAATCCATGTTTTACTATAGCAGAAAATCAGAAATTTTGCTATAATTTTTTTGAATAATTATGAAAATCGGCATAGACACCTTTGGTTGTGATCATGGAAAGTCTGGAATCGGCTCATATTTAACTTCTCTTTCGCAGAATTTAAAAAATACAGAAGAAAATCAGTTTGAGCTTTTTGGGGCTGAAATTGATCGGTATACTTTTGGCCAGGAAAATAATCTTGGTTTTGAGAGCGTGATTCTGCCGGATACAGAGCGTGCCGAAAAGGCATGGCACTTTTTTTTGTGCAATTCATTTTCTAAAAGACAAAAATATGATGCACTGTTATTTCCTGCGTCTTCTTATGCGCTGCCATTTCATTTTTCCGTTTCTTCAGTTGCTGTCGTAAATGATATTGTTTCTGAGCTTTTTGCTACAAAATCTTTCGCAGAAAAATCAAGAATCAAACACAGTCTTAAAAAAGTCAATAAAATTATCGCGCCGAGCAATTTTGTCAAAAAGGACTTGAAGCGACTCGGAATCAATCAGGAAAAAATCACCGTTGTGCACAACGGAATTAATCATTCCCTCTTTTATCCGCGTGAAATTATCACTTCTGAAACCGAAATGATAAAACCATTTGCAATTCGTCGACCGTATTTTTTATACGCTTCAACTATGTCCAGTCCTTTTAAACGCCATGTTGAACTTATAAAGGCGTTTGAAATCTTCAAAAAAAAGACGAACCTTCCGCATCGACTTGTTCTAGCTGGTGGAGAAGGTGCATGTTCAGAAAATATCAAAAAAACTGCTATGAATTCTGCGTTTGCTTCAGATATTTTCATCACGGGGTATTTTCCGCATGAAAGTTTTCCTGCGCTGTATGCAGGGAGCGAAGGCTGTCTTTTTCCGTCAGAAATCGAAGGGGTAGGGCTTCCGATTTTGGAGGCGATGGCAACGGGAATTCCTGTGGCCTGCTCCAAAGCTGGTGCGTTGCAAGAAATTTCTGGTGAAAAAGCGATTTTGTTTGATAGTACACATATCGAAGAGATTGCAGATTCAATCGAAAAAATTGTTACGGATATACATCTTCGTAAAAAAATGATAAAAGACGGAATTAACTGGGCAAAGAAATTCGACTGGGAAACAACCGCCCAAGAAACAGTTGAAGTGCTAAAAACAGTGATAAAATAAATTCCTCACAGAAAACACTGAGTTCACAGAGAAAATTTTGTATATGAAATAAAAAACACCACTATTCTGTTTTTTAAATGACAGAACTATGGTGTTTTTATTGCTTTTATGAAGAACTCTCTGTGTTCTCTTAAACTCTGTGAGAAATTTAATCCTCGACTGCTACGCCGAGGTGTTTTTTCTGGAATTTTTTGAGCATTGCTACACCGTTCTTTTTGCCGTTGTAGACATAGCCGCCGTCCCAGTATTCGAGAGCCGCGAAGAGAGCGTTACCGCCGTCCTGATCGTCTGACTTTTTGGTGCGGAACGAGACATAGTTCGCGAGTTCCTCAAAGTTTGAGTCATGCAAAGCCTGCAATCGCTTGCGGTTGAATTCATTCCATTTTTCCAAATCTTTGAAGCCTTCGCCTTCGTCCTGCACGATGATGTGCGCGTGTGACGGGCTGAATGAATACCACACTTTGACTTTTTTGTTGATGTCGCAGTTGTTTCCGTGCTTGACGGCATTCTTGATGACTTCCGAAATCTGCTGCTCAAGAAGGTTGATTTCCTTGATTTCAAGCGGAGCTGACTGCACGATAAGAAGCGTGAAATAGCGAATCTGGCGGAAATCTGAGGGGAATTCCTTGTAGAGCATATTCGTTGTGTCGAACAACGGATCGTTGTCGTCTGAGCGAAGTTCTTTAATCTGTTCCATTTCTGTACTCTCCTTTTTTTATTCGTTTACCATGAGAAGTGCTTCTTCAACGCTGTTGGCGATAGGGAAGTAGCCCATGAGTTTGGTGAGTTCAATGACCTTTTTTACAGAGCCATGAATGTTTGAGATTGCGAGCTTAAGGTTCATCTTTTTGATGGTAGAGCAGATGTAGATGAGCGCACCGATTCCAGACGAGTCGATGTAGTCAACTTGCTCAAGGTTGATGATGAAACTCTTTACATTCTTCTCGAGCATTTTCATGACGAGTTCCTTTAATTTATAGGAGTTGTAAAGATCCATTTCGCCGTTTACATCTATGATATAAACTTCTCCATTTTTTCTGATTTTCAGTTCCATAAATTTTAACTCCTTTAGTTACTGAATTTTAATCACAAGAAGTGTCTGGTCATCGCGCAGCGTTTCGTTTCCGACGAACTTCTTGATATCGGTTTTTACCAGGTTGGCAATATCCTTCCCTGGCAGTTTAGCATTCGCTTTTATGATATTAGCGAGGCTCGCAAGGGAATACTGCTGCCCCTGTGCATTGAGAGCCTCGACCAAACCATCAGTATAACATATTATAATGTCTCCAGTGCTTGCTGTAAACTCTATATCCTTGTAAGCGGTGGTTTTTTCGATACCAAGCGGCTCACAAGTGACAGAGACCTTTTCTACAGCTCCCTTAGCTACATTATAACGATAAACAGGAACGCTTCCACCCGTTGAAAGCTGAACCTTCTTTTTTGTGGGGTCGTAGTTGATGAGCGCGACCGAAGCGAAATGGTCGGCGTTCGGCTCAGAACAGATGCCCCTGTTTGCCCAGCTCAAGATTGTTCCTGCCGTTTGCGTGGTGTTTACGATAAGACGGAACATAGCGCGAATCATCGTCATGACGAGCAATGAATTCATGCCTTTGCCTGCGACATCCATCATGACGAAGGCGATTCTATCTTGCCGCGCGGGAATAACATCGAAAATGTCTGAGCAAACGCCCGATGTGTGCTCTGCGTAAGTGCCGATGTTAAGCCCCTGTAATGGCGGAAGTTTTTTGGGAAGGAAAGAAACTTGAATTCCAGAAGCAATGTCGGCTTCTTTGGTAAGTTCCTGTTTTTCTGTATATTGCTTGAAGTTAAGAGCTGTTTTGAGTGCGGCTTCTGCGAAACCTGCGAGCGTTTGCGCCCAATCGAATTCGCTGTCACCAAACGGGTCAACGCCGGGATTGCGAGAAAGCGCGAGAACGCCGATAACGACATCTTTTCCCGGCATGCGCAACGGAAGGAAAATGTAGCTTCCGAGCTTTAAGAAATCTTCTGGCTCGTTTTCAACGATTCGCTCGTCCATTTTTGGAACGGGAATGAGCTCTGCTTTGCCTGCCGTAGCGACTTCACCGAAAATGTTGTCGCGGAGCGGAAATTGTGCATATTTGAAGCTCGTTGAAACACGAAGCGGCTTGTGCGGTAAGTCTTCGGGGAGCTTGTATGGCGGCGGAAATTCGCCGTTGAAAGACTTGACTGTGATTAAGTCTTCAAATTCATCAACCATGAGAATTGCGCCACCGTTTGCTTTGGTGACTTCGATACAAGTGGCATTGATTGCGTCGAGAAGCGTTTGCATGCCGTCTTTGTTTGAGAATGAATCTGAGGCCAGTGCAACGAAAGCCTTGCCCTTTTCGACAAGTTCAATTTTTTCGGCTTGAATTTCTTCGACAACGACTTCTGGAGCGGCAACTTCTTCAGCTAATTCTTCGACTTCTTCTGCAGTGACATATTCCTGTGGCTTACCGAAAGCAAGCATGACACAATACGGGATAAAAAGAAGTGATGTAAGAAGAATGAGTAACGAGAACAACATGATGCCAGGATGTGTGGCTGTATAGACACAGGCAAAAATCACTACGGCAAGGGCAAAATAGGCGATAAAACTGACCTTTGCTGTTTTTCGTATTTTTATGACTGTAAGAAGCACAGCGATTGCAATCGCAACGAACGCCGTACAAAACAGAGGTACATAGGAAATTGCGTCTGATGTAAACATTTGACTCCCTTTGAAGAATCATAAAAAATTTTATGATTCTTTTACAGATTTATATATTTTAACATCGGAATATATTGCCGTCAAGTTTTTATTTTTTTATTTTTTCTCAATGAGATTACGTTTCTCAAGATAATCCAAAATCAGCTCGACAATCGCCTCTGGCGTGCGGGTTGCGGTGTCAATCTTTAAGTCGGCGAATTCGTACTCGCTGTTGTCGATTTGATAAAGCTTCATGTAGCGGGCAGAATCCTCGCGGTCGCGCATGGCGGTGAAGTCCTTGATTTGCTGCAAATCGCCGCCCTCACGGTTCAAGATTCGCTTGGCGCGGGTGTCATCGCTTGCGATAAGGTAGACTTTCACATCGGCTTCTTTGAGCATCCAGATTGCAAGACGGCTTCCGAGCACGCACGATTCTTTTTGGGCGAGCGCGACTTGGTGCGTGTCCACGGCGACATCGTAGCTGTCGTCAGTCTTTGCGTTCTCAATGACTTCTGCAAGCGTCATGCCTTTTTCGGCGGCGAGCTGGCGGAAGGTGTAGTTAATCAGTTTGACACCGAGTTTTTCTGCGAGCATGGTTGAGACCGTGGTGTTCCCGCAGCCCGATTTTCCCGAAATCGCCACGCGCAGTTCTTTTTTCAAATTGTATTCAGACATAGTTTCCCCTCTACTCTACATTCTTAGATTGTTCTCTAATATTTTCCAGTGCGTCTTTGGCGTTTATGACCATTGCGCCGACTTCCGTGAACTGGTTTTTGCTTCCGATTGTGTTGATTTCGCGGTTCGCTTCCTGGCAGATGAAGTCGATTCGCTTACCGGGAACGGGATTCTCGTTGAATTCCTTTCGGAGCGCGGCAAGGTGTGAGTGCAGGCGGATGATTTCTTCGTTAATCGTGTATTTTACCATCATCGCCGCCACTTCCGTCATGATGCGGTTTTCGTCAACATGGTCGCCCAAAAGCTCAGTGAAGCGGGTTGTAATCTGCTCGCGGAACTTTTCTTCCATTTTTGGCTGCCATTCTTTGAAGAACGCGGCGCACTTGTCCAAAACATCGAGCTTTGAAAGCAGGTCTTTTTTGAGATTCTCGCCTTCCCTCGCCCGATCAGAAACGAATTGGCTGAACACCTCGGAAAACACGCCCTCGATTTTCGCCCAGTAACTTTCCGCGTCGTAGTCGTGCGTGATGTTCAAAACGCCTTCCTGAGAAACGATGAGTGAAAGCGGAATGTCCTCTGTCTTTCGCCCAATCGCCTCGGCAATCTGACCAATCGCATCGGCGTACATCTTTGCCGCCTGACTGTCCGCCGTGACGCGGGCAGTGGAATTCATGTCTTTCACGCGGATGGTGACATCGACCTTTCCGCGCACGATTTTTTCTGAAACGAGCTTTCGCACTTTTTGTTCAAGCGGATTCAAAAAATACGGAAGATTTATGTTCAAGTCAAGAAAACGGTTGTTCACGCTCTTTATTTCAACGCTGATTTGCGTGTCGTCAACGACGGCTTCCTTAAAGCCGTACCCTGTCATGCTGTTCATAGACTATATCTCCATATTCATGACATGGCGTACTTCGAGGAGCGTTTTGCTCGCTATTTCTCTCGCTTTTTCCACGCCTTCATTGAGAACGCGCTTGATAAGCTCTGGCTGCTGCTCAAGTTCGGCGCGCTTGGCTCGGAGCGGCTTTAAATGCTCGTTCAAGGCCTCTGTGAGCTCGGCTTTGAGTGCCCCGCCACCGCCGTCACCGATTCTCTCTGCGATTGCCTCTGGCTCTTCGTCGGTACAAAGCGAAATAATCCGCAAGAGGTTCGCGACTTCCTTTCGATGCTCTGGATCGTAAGTGATATGTCGGTCTTGGTCGGTCTTTGCCTTTTTAATCAGCAATGCCGTTTCGTCTTCGGTGGCTGAAAGCATGATTGTGTTTCCGAGAGATTTCGACATTTTTGCGTTGCCATCAAGCCCCATAATCATCGGCGTTTTTGAAAGGAGCGCATGCGGCTCAGGGAAAACTGGCTCGGAATTCTTACAGAACTGGTTGTTGAATCTTCGGGCAATCACGCGGGCGATTTCAAGGTGCGGGAGCTGGTCCTTGCCCACTGGAACGACATTTCCCTTGCAGAAAAGAATGTCCACAGCCTGATGCACGGGATAGGTGTACATGCCCGCATTGAGCGGAATCGCAGACTTCGCCATTTCGTCTTTTACGGTTGGGTTTCGGTCAAGCTCCGCGCGGGTGACGAGGGCAAGGAACGGCACCATGAGCTGGTTCGCCTCCGGCACATGGCTGTGCGGATAAATGCACACATGCTCGCCCGGCTCGATTCCCGCGGCAAGGTAGTCAATCACGAGCTCCTTTGTGTTCTGGCTGATTTTGTCGTACGCGTCGTGGTCGGTCAACACCTGATAGTCGGCGATAAGAATCATCGTGGGAACACCGAGTTTTGAAAGGCGCACGCGGTTTTTGAGCGAACCGAAATAGTGCCCGATGTGAAGCCGTCCCGTCGGTCGGTCGCCCGTAAGCACGCGGTATTTCTGAGGGTTCACGGCGATGTCGGCTTCAATTTTGTCGCTCATCTTCATTGCCGACGCCAAGATTTTATCTGCATTCGTTTCTAATTCTTCTGACATAGTATCCTCGTCACTCCCATGCACAAGCATAGAAATTTTTTGAATATACTATTTTATCAGAAAAAGGAGAATGTATCCATACGAAATTGAGCGGTATTTTTTTTATTTTGTCTTTCTGGTATAGTGTTCGTATGAAAAAAATCAAGGCTGTCATTTTTGATATGGACGGCGTGCTTTTGGACACTGAATCGGTTTGCGAAGTGTGCTGGAAAAAGGCTGCCGTTGAATATAATAAAGAAAAAGATGTCGAAATGATGTTTCATGAGTGCGTGGGGCGGACACGAGCTGATACGATAAAAACGCTTGCGAAGTATTTTGATGGGGATCAGAAAAAATCTGAGTCTTTTAGACTTCGGACGGGCGAAATTTTTGAAGAAATCGAAAAATCCGAAGGCTTGCAGAAAATGCCGTTCGTTACAGACTGTCTCGATTTACTCAAAAAAGCTGGCTTCCGTTTTGCCGTTGCAAGTTCAACTCGTGGCGAAAAAGTCCATCCGCAGCTTACGAATGCACAAATTCATGACTATTTTGAGAAAATCATCACGGGCGATATGGTGAGTCAGTCAAAGCCTGCTCCAGAAATCTACATAACGGCGGCAGAATCACTTGGTGTTTCTGTGGAAGAATGTGTTGCAATTGAAGACAGCCCGAATGGTGTTCGTTCAGCAACGGCTGCGGGAATCAAATGCATAATGGTTCCTGATATGATTCAGCCTGATGACGAAATGAAAGAAAAATCATGGAAAATCTTCTCAAATCTAAAAGAAACCGCTGACTTCCTTATAAAAGGGCAGACGGAATGAAACTTTTTTTCTTTTTTTTGATTCCGTTTCTGTTCGTGTCATGTGCTTCGTCACATATCTCTTCTGCTTCTGAATCTGACGCAAATCCTGCTTCGATTCGGCTTGCCCCCGATGTTACGGCAGAAATGCTCTCGCCTTCATTTTGGATTTCACGGACAAAAAATCCGCAGAAAATCAAAATGACCCGTCCGAGTATTGCCGCATGGAACAGAACGATGGAAACGGTGCGGTATCCTGCCTCTTCTGATTTTGCAATTGTATGCGACTTACGAAAATATGATTCGGTGATGACGGCTGCTGAAATCCGCTCGCAAATGCAACGCTACCCATCTTCTTCCGTGTGGTATAAAAAAGTAAAAGGAAAGTCTGGAGAAGAAATCAAAGCTCTCTCGCAAAAAGAATGGCGGGCACTTTTTGAAAAGATGAATCACTCCGCGCTTGAATCAATGAATTATTTTATGGGCGGAAGGGCAAAAGACGAGGAACTGGCAAAAAAAGATTACCCTGTGCGGAAGGCAGTTTGTGTCCGCCGCTCAAATCTTCGCTTGGTGCCTGACGACAGTTTTTACACGGACGACAAAGACTATTGGTACGATGATATTGCCCAGAATTCCGGGATTTTAATGAATGAGCCGGTTCTTGTGCTGTGGGAAAGCAAGGAAAAAGATTTTTTCTATGTAAAAACATCTTTTTGCACGGGCTGGATTCATTCCGAAGACATTGCGTTTTGTTCTGATAAGGCATTTGCGCGTCTGTTCGACTATGCTGAAAAAAATCAGAGCGAGTTTGTTACGATTACCGAAGATTGCTTTGTTCTGCCACCCGAATACATTCTGAATCAGTCTGCCTCTGAAGAAAAAATTCCGCTGTTCATGGGAACGTATCTTTTTACGGCTGATTGGAGTGAGGCTGAATCTGAGGGAACGCTTTTGCAGCGGACTCCGTTCGCTAATTTTTTGGTGGAAATTCCGTACCGAAAATCTGACGGAATGCTGGGGGTGGCTTACGCTTCGCTTCCTGTTTCTGCCTGCACGCAGGGCTTAGTTGATTATACGGCAGAAAATACGCTGAATTTGGCTTTTAAGACGCTCGGAAAGCATTATGGCTGGGGCGGAATGAATGATTCGCGGGATTGCTCTGAATACTTAAAAGATATTTTCCGCTGTTTTGGATTCAATTTTGCCCGAAACAGCCGTACTCAGATGAGCATGAGCGGAAAAACAATCGATTTTGACGGAAAAACGCTTTCCAAGAAACGCTCGCTGCTTTCGTCGCTTGAGTCTGGCTGTGTCATGGGATTTCCCGGACATGTGTTTCTGTATCTTGGTGCTGTGGGCGGAAATCACTATGTTATCAGTGCGCTTGGGGCATATTATTTTGATGATGTCAAAGTCGATGCGAATTCAGTGAGCATAAATACGCTTGAAATGAAGCGAAAAACGGGAGAAACATGGCTTGATTTGCTTTCAAAGGCAAAAATTCTTTCCGATGACGGAACTTTTTCAGATAATCGTGTGTTTCTCAACAAAAAATGGGAATTCGCGGATTTTTCAAAGATTACGGCGGGCTTTTCGGTTTTCTATGCGTCATCGGCCAAAAATCGGAAAAATAGTGTTGTCGCAGTAAATGCTGGGCACGGAACAAAGGGCGGAGCCACGCAAAAAACATTCTCTCATCCTGATAAATCTCCCAAAGTTACTGGCGGGACGACAGCGGCGGGTGCGATAGTATCAATTGCTGTTTCTGACGGAATGATTTTCAATGACGGAAAAAGCGAAGCGGAGATAAACTTGAGAACGGCTCGGATTTTTAAAAATCTGCTCTTAAAAGCGGGCTATGATGTCCTTATGATTCGTGATTCTGCTGACACACAGCTTGATAATGTCGCACGGACGGTCATTGCGAACAACACGGCGGCCGTTCATATCGCACTTCATTATGATTCTGACGGCAAAAAAGAGGACAAGGGGGCATTCTATTGCTCGGTTCCAGACGGAATCAAACAGCTTCCGAATGTGAAAAATCACTGGAAAGAGAGCGAGCGATTGGGCGAGTGTCTGGTAACTGGACTTGCGTCTCAAAGTGTACCCGTATATGACAACGGAAAGATTGAGACGGACCTCACCCAGACCAGTTTCAGTACGATTCCTACGGTGGACATAGAACTTGGAAATCAGTGCACGCTCACACAGACTTCTGAAATCGAAAAGCGGGCGAAAGGCTTACTGGAAGGGGTAGAATTGTTTTTTACGAACAAATAAAATAAAACATCGATGAAAAAATTTTTGTGTTTCTGTTTCTTGATTTTCTCATTCTTTGCCTATGCCGACAACTGGACGCTGGGCGTGATGGAATTTTCTTTTAAGCAGACGCAGAAACGGGGGGAAAGTTCATCGAAGGCGGCTTCCGTTTTGCCTCAGCTCATCATCGAGCAGTTTTCAAGCGAGGAAGTGCGTACGATTCCGGCGCAGGAAAGCCTTGACCGCACATTAAAGGAACTTCAGACGGCCCGGCTTTCACTTTTCTTGCAGCTTTCAAAAGAATACAAAACGCGCGACTCGTTGGTGCTTACAACGACAAATTCAAAAAAATTGCAAAAAGCACTCCAAGAAGAAATGGAAAAAATCCGTGACATCGAAATAAAAATCGATGAGAATCTTGAGGAAGTCAAAAAGGCAAAGGACGAGGCGCGTTCCAAGATTGACCGTGAAAAAATGATTTCCGACGGAGAAAAAAAGGAGAGCGAAAAAAAAAGCTCTCGCGGCTTTCCGTTCAGGCTTCCGTTTCCGTTTTTCAGACAGACCGAAGAAAACAAAATCGTTACAGAAAATGTCGTCCTGTACAAAAATGATTCGACGGCACTTTTTAAGCCGACCGACAAGGCTTTTGAGGCGGGATTTACTTCATGGGATTTTGAGCAGGAAGTCATATCTGCCAAAATCAACGGGCTGATTACTGGCGAAATCACTACCTATGGCGATTATTGCTCTGTTTCGGCAAGCCTGCGTATTTATCCGGGTGCGCAGATTCTTGGAACGGTGACGGAAGTGGGGCTTCTGAGCGATTTGATGCCGCTTGCCTCTTCAATTGCGCGAAATCTTGATTCAAAAATCGCGAATGCGCTCCCTGTGATGATAGAGTTTGAAGTTGAGCCAAAAGAAATCGCAAAAGATGCAAAAATCATGATTGACGGCGTTGTTTTTTCGCTTACGAAAACAGACGGAACGTTTGACAACAAAATCATCAAAGATTCTGGAATCCATCATATCAGTGTTTCTGCTCCCGATTACGAGACGCTTGCCTTCTCCTATTCCTTTACCGATGACAATCACTTTTTTGTTCATGCGAACCTTGTTCCCGAAGTGCACGGAGTTGCGAAAATCAGGCTTAAAAAGTATCGGGATGGCGTTTTTCATACATATGGGCTTCTGCAAGCTCCCATTACCGAAGAAAATCAAAAGGCTGAACTTCTGGTCAACTCTAAGAATGTGCTCGGTGTTTTTACCGTTCCCAAAGAAAATGAAGATGATTCGGCTTCAAGCAATATCGCGTTTTTTCGGATTCCTCAGAATCAGGCATTTGACGGCGCGAATCTGGTTGTCAACGCAAAACCGTTTGACCGTGAGGCGAATATCGATAAGCGGCGGCGATGGATGTACACGGCATACACGGCCTTGCTTTGCTCGCTTCCATTTACTTTTTACTATAAAGGTGAATTCACTGCGGAAAATACGGCATATTCGCAGGGTCGGGGTGATTATGACCGTCTTACGAGCCTTCAGACGCGCAGTAATGTGTGCGCGGTCATTTCTGCCGTATGCGGTGTATGGGTAGGTGTGGAGCTTGTGCGCTATTTGTGGGCTGCTGATCGCGTTCTTCCTGCACGGACAAAAATCGACAAACGGGCGAATAAAAGTGCGGTCGAGGAATTGATTCCTTTGGCGAGCGAAAACTCAGAATTCCCTTCTGAAATGCCCGAAAATGAAGAAAAATCGCCGACAGAATCAGAGAATTCTGATACAATACAAAATGCTGAAATAATTGTGGAGTAATCATGGCAAAACTTTCATTTGCACAACGGTTTAAGAATCTCTTTTCTTCAAAAAAAATCGATGAGGAATTTTTTGAGGATTTGACGGACGCGCTTGTCGAGGGCGATATGGGCGCAAAAATGGCATATGAACTTGCCGAAGAACTTGAAAAAACATGCAAGAGCAAAAAAATCACCGAAGAAAGCGAAATCAAAAATGAGCTAAAAAATTTGCTGCTCCCCTACGCAAAGTCATGTGAATTTGTGCCCGAAAAAGGCAAGGTTAATATCTACATGATGCTCGGCGTAAACGGCGTGGGAAAAACGACCACCTGTGCCAAAGTTGCCCGCTTGTTCAAGCAAAAAGGCGAGAATGTGCTCATGGCGGCAAGCGACACATTCCGTGCGGCTGCAGAGGAGCAGCTTGAGCTTCACGGCGAGCGGCTTGGAATCCGAGTGATTTCCCACCAGCACGGAAGCGACCCCAGTTCCGTTGTGTTTGACGCGGCGGAAAGTTGCAGGGCGCAGGGCGGCGGTGTGATTATCGCGGACACGGCGGGGCGGCTTCACAATAAAGAAAATCTCGTGCGCGAGTTGCAGAAAATCGACCGAATCGCTTCTCAAAAGGCTGATTCTGGCTGTTACAAAAAAATCCTCGTGATTGACGGCACGACGGGGCAGAACGCGCTTCGCCAAGCGGAAGTGTTTTCCGAGAGCGTGGGCGTGGATGCAATCGTGGTCACTAAATACGACTCAACGGCGCGCGGTGGCTGTGTGTTTTCAATCGGAAAAACGCTCGGCCTTCCCGTCCTTTTTGTATGCACGGGCGAAAAATACGAGAACATTCAGCCGTTCGAGCCAGAAAAGTACATTGAGGAATATATAGAAAGTGAGAAATGAGGAATAAGGAGTGAGCAATTAGCAGGTAGCAGTGAGCAGTGACGACTCTGCTGTGTTTTCGCCTTCTGTGTTTCTGATTCCTGTCTTCTGTCTTTTTTTGTGGAATTATGTTGGTTAAGAAATTTTTTTTTCTTTTTATTACGCTTTTTCCTCTCTTTCCTTCACTTGCTTCCTCGTCGAATGAGGAGCGGGCACTTTCGTATGTGCGTAATCTTACTTTTGAGGTCACGCGCTACAATGTTACGGGGCTTTCTTCGATGTCTGAGGCGGCGGGACTTTCTGAAATTTCAAAAGTTGGTTCGGCTCTTATGGCGCACCGAAAAATCGCTGACTCGGTCAAAAATCCCGTGTACCTCTGTGAGTTTTATAATCCAGAAAAAATCGGTATCATCGATTCAACATTCTGCCCTGAAGATTTGTATGTTGCGGGAGATTTTTTTGCGGGAATCGAACATGTTGAAGAAGGCGAAGACGAAGAACTTGAAGAAAATCTGCCCGAATTTGATTGGATTGACGAGGTTTTTCAGACATTGTACGCTCCTTCCTCAAATCAGAATCTGTCATCAGAAACTTTTGGAATTCTAGATGGCGAAAAAATCCTGCAAATGCTTGAAAACAACGACAGCCGTGGCATTGAGTCGCAGGCTGAAGAAGGCAAAGACGAGCAGACTGATATTCCCAAAGAATTTTCCTACACGAAAAATGACGGCTCGTTGCGGCGTTTTTCATATGATGGCGAGCAATTTTCCTTTTCTGAAAAAGATGACCAGACTGTACTCGTGCATTACTATGGCGACAAATTGATTCGGAAGCATTTTGATGAACTCTATCGGCTTGTAAGAAACGAACGGTTTAAAACAGGTTCTACGGCAAAGAGCATGAATCTTGAAAGTCAGATAGACTATACCTATGCCGGTGAATCAAATCTTCTTAAAAAATCGGTGGAGGATATGATTTCTGACAAAAGAAAGGTCGAGAATCTTTTTGATGACAACGGGCGCGTGATTTCCAAGCTTGAAAGCCATTATGAAGAGCGCGAGATAAAATCAAAAAAGAAAAAGAAAGATGGCGAAAAGGCGGAAACAGAGACCGTTTTGCTTGATGATAAAAAGACCGTGCGTGTCTACGACGAAAAGGGCCACACAATCGAAGAAGACATAATCACTTGGACCTATAAAACAAATTCCTTCGGAAGGAATATGACCGAGCAGCATGAGACAAAAAATCTGTATGATTATTCCGCCGTTACCGAAGACAACAATCTTCTGCCGAATGTGCAGTTTTTTGAGAACGGTGAGCTTCATCTTGAGCGAACATATACGGACGCAACTCATTACTCGGAGCGAATGTATTTTGAGGGCGGATTTTCTGTCGAAGTGCTCTATGAAAATGATATGAGAAAAACGGAAATTATTTATCTGAATGGCGTTGAAAGCAGGAGACGGGAATTTGAATATTAAGTCTGCGGTAAAACAGTTTTTTTCCTCAGTAAAAATTTCTTTTGCATGGATTTTTTTTGTCTCACGGCGGTTTGCAAAAGTTGACCGAAAAGGTTCATCTGCCGTTACGACAACGCTGTCTTCTCTTGGCATCGGTTTTGGCGTTATGACTTTGATTTGCGTTATCAGCGTGATGAACGGATTTCAACACAGTTTTATCGATGTGATTATGGAAATTTCTTCGTATCACATTAGGGTACTGAGCAGTGAGGACTTAGAAGAATTCTGCCGCTCAGAAAAATTAATTCGCTCGGTAACGCCGTTTTATGAAGCTCAGAGTCTTGTTGTCGGCAGTTATGGCAAAGAATCAGCCGCGATGATAAAAGCTGTACCTGCTTCGGTGTACGCTACGGATGCGGGATTTAAAAAACAAGTGACCATGATTGCAGGTTCCTTTGATATTGCAGAGCCGAACAGCATTGTGATTGGTTCGGAACTTGCCCGTCGCACGGGGGCACGGCTCGGAAGCGAAATCAATCTGTACGCTCTTTCGGGTGGCAGTGATGTTGACTTATTCTCAACGGACAGAAAATGCACGGTGACAGGTGTTTTTCACACGGGCTATGCCGACATCAACGCGACATTTGCATTCATAAGCCTTGAAAATGGCGAGCACTATTTTGGAAAAAACGCAAAGCGCATTTATGGCATAAAACTGTTCAATGAGCAGGATGATTCCCGTGTCATTGCGAGGATTTTGAAAGAATTTCCCACTGCGAAGGCTGAATCATGGAAAAGCTACAACCGCTCGTTTTTCGGGGCATTGCAAGTTGAAAAAAATATGCTGATGGTGCTTGTGTTTTTGATTTTTGTGGTCGTTGCCGTCAACATCTTTAACGGCATGCGGCGCATGGTGTACGAACGGCGCGAGGAAATTTCTGTTCTGAGCGCATTCGGTGGCAAAAAAAAGGAAGTGAAGGCTATTTTTGTGGTGAAGGGCTTCCTTACGGGATTTTTCGGGGCTGTTCCCGGCATGATTCTGGGAATTTTCATTACAATCAACATGGAAACTGTTTTTATGCTGCTTTCAAAACTTTCGTATTATGCCACGCTGATTTTTATGAAAATCGCGAATCCTGAAAATGCCCAGTTTGTGCGGGAAAATCCCATGTTCATGTTGTACGCTTCGATTCCGCCCAAGATTTTTGCAAGCGAGGTCGTGTTGATTACGCTTTTTGGCATTTGTTCTTCGCTTGTTGCAAGTTGGGCTGCAAGCAGAAATATTCTTAAACTGACTGTTATTGAGGTGATGAGAGATGAGTGAAATCATAGTGCGCGTAGCATCGCTTGAAAAAACATACAAATCCGAAGGTGAGACGCTTACCATTCTCAAAGATTTAAGCGTAGACATCGAAAAAGGCAAAAAAATCACGATTGTAGGCGAAAGCGGAAGCGGAAAAAGCACATTTTTGAATATAATCGGCGGTTTGGATAAGGCAACGAGTGGTGAAGTGATATGCGGCTCGTTTAATCTGTCAAAACTCGATGAATCTTCGCTTTCAAAATACCGAACGCACTTTTTGGGCCTTATTTTTCAGTTTCATTATCTTTTAAAAGATTTTACCGCTTTGGAAAATGTTGCCTTGCCGGCAATTATGGCAGGCGTTCCGAAAAAAACGGCGATGGAGCGGGCAAAAAAACTTTTGTGTGATGTTGCGCTTGAAGACCGGCTTTCCCATCTTCCGAGCAAACTTTCTGGCGGCGAGCGGCAGCGGGTTGCGGTGGCGCGTGCATTAATCAATAATCCTGAGCTTATCCTTGCTGATGAGCCGACGGGAAATCTTGACCCTCAGAATGCGGCGATGATTGGCGACCTGCTTTTTTCAATGACCGAAAAATATCAGAAAACGCTCCTGCTCGTAACGCACGATAGAAATCTTGCTCAAAAAGGCGATATTTGCTATTCGATAAAAAATGGTGCGCTTGAAGAAGTGAAAGGGGAGATAAAATGACTTTTTCTTCTTCTGTGTTATTTGCTTCGCGATTGCTGTTTCCTCGAACGGGTAAAAAATCCAATGCACGGCGGAGTTTGTTTGGTTCGCTTTTGTGCATCGGCGTTTCGTTGGTTCCGCTGATTATGGTGCTGACGGTTTCTGAAGGAATGATAAAAGGAATCACCGAGCGAATGATTGGTCTTTCGTCTTCACATTTGCAACTTGTCCTGTATCCTGGTTCCGAATACGCAAAAAATGAGCAGATTATGCAGGATTTTTCCCGTGCGATTCAGAATTATGACGCTTCTGTTCTGAATGTCTACCCAGAGCTTCAGGGAATCGGCTTGGCTGCATCCGCAAACGGCAGGTTTGGCTCGCAAATTCGCGCCGTTCAAAGCGATATGTTTGAACGAAATGCCTCTTTTAAAACTCTTTTTGAAGTGCTGGACGGAAATACCGATCTTTCTGCAAAGAATTCTTGCGTTCTTGGAAAAAAACTGGCTTCAGATTTGGGCGTCACGGCGGGAGGAACGGTCAGGCTTATCACAACAAAAGAAAATGCTTCTGGTAAAACTGTTCCCAAAATCACTGCACTGCATGTGAGCGGAATCGTGTCGAGTGGCTATCAGGAATTGGACGCGCTTTGGATTTTTGTGTCATTGGATTCTGGTTTTGGCCTTTTGTCCTCCGCTTCAAGCACGGCTGTTTTTGGAATCGAAACACCCGATGCGTTTTCTTATGAACTTGAAAAATCATACAAATTGCTTGCCCCGTTTCTGTCATCGTTTGGAAGGCTCTACCGCTGGAATGACTTAAACACGTCCCAATACGAAAATTTTGCTTCCACTCAGATTATGCTTCTTTTTATTATGATGCTGATTGTTCTCGTTGCCTCAGTGAATATTTCGAGTGCGCTTGTCATGCTTGTCATGGAGCGAAAAAAAGAAATTGCGATTTTAAAAAGTCTTGGCGGAACGGCTGGGGGAATTTCCCTCTCTTTTATTATCACGGCTTTTGTTACGGGATTTTTTGGCGTGTGCGTGGGGATTCCGCTCGGACTGCTGTGTTCTCTGCGATTTAGTGAAATTATGTCTGGCATTGAAAAAATCGTGAATTTCTGTGCGCGTATTTTTTATTTTGTGACGGGCAATGCATCTGGCTATGGTGAAGTGCATCTGTTAGACGAGGCGTTTTATTTGCAGAATTTTTCGATTGTTGTGCCTGTTCCCAAGATTCTTTTGATTGCAATCGGCACACTGATTCTTTCGATTTTGGTGAGCGTAATTCCTTCTGTTAAAGCGGGGCGGGAAAAGCCTATCGAAACTCTGAGAAAAATGTAGTGTTCTTCCCATAATCAAAAAAACTTGTTAAAATACGAGTTAATGAAAAATCTGGTGATTCTTTATGGTGGGGATTTAACGCACCATGCTTTTGAAACTATTTTTGACGGCACATCGGCTTTTGAGCGTGTCTGTGCGTGGGCTTCCCATTTTTCTAGCAAAATCGTGCTTTTTACAAAAAAATCGTCTCCCGTTTGTGCTGAATTATCAGCTCATGTTTCATCGGAGTCACAGCTTGAAGTCGTTTCGCAAGATTCTTGGACAAAATCGCTTTTTATCGAAACGATTTCAGAAGAACTCAAAAAAAATCAGTGCAGCAATGCAATCGTCACCTATGTCGACACGCCGTTTTTAAACGAAAAACTGACGGCAGACCTTCTTGACATGCACGAAACATATGCCGCTGAGTATTCGTTTGCGGATGGCTTTCCATACGGGCTTACTCCAGAAATCATAGAAGCGGGTACGGCTTCAATTCTTGCGGAACTTTCAAAATCACATTTAAAAGCTGAAGGCGAAAAATGCATGGATCGTGAAGCGCTTTTCTCTGTACTGCGCGGTGACATCAATTCATTTGAAATCGAAACATTGATTGCTGACGAAGATTACCGTCTTTTGCGCTTTAACTTTGAGGCAAGTTCCAAAATCAATTTCCTTGCGTGTAAAAATCTTTTTGAAGAAGCAAAATCCCAGAATATCGACCTGCGCGATGCCTATGCGCTTTCAAATCTTGCGTCGCGCACGGCTTGTGTCATGCAGACCGTGCCCGCTTTTTACACTATCCAGATTTCTTCAAAGTACAATCACCCCTATTGCTATTCTCTTGCGCAAGTCGGAAAAAATCCGTGCGCAAAGGATTTTATGGACTTTTCAGATTTTACGGCTATCCTTGCTCAAATTAAGGATTTTTCTGAAAATGCCGTCATTTCGCTTTCTGCATTCGGGGAGCCGCTGTTGCATCCACACTTCTTTGATTTTGCCAGCGAAGTCATACAGCAGAATGACGAAAATCATGCCATTTCGCTCTTGATTGAAACCGATGGTATTGGTGTTACCGAAGAATGTGCCGCACGCCTTTCACAACTCGCCACTTCAAAACAGGCGGAAGTAAACTGGATTGTCTATCTTGATTCTGTCGAAAAATCCTCATACGCAAAAATTCATAACTGCCACGAAGATGATTTTGAAAAGGCGTTGCGTTCTGTTCAAATCCTTGAAAAGCACTTTGAAAATCATGTGTATCCTCAGTTTATGCGAATGAAGACAAACGAAGCGCATTTGGAGTCATTTTATCGTTTTTGGAGCGAAAAATCTTCTCCCTCAAACGGAAAGCTCATCATTCAAAAATACAATGCGGCGTGCGGTCTTTTGCCCGATTTAAAATCTGCTGACCTTTCCCCCGTGAACAGGCTTCCGTGCTGGCATCTCCGCCGCGACATGACTATTTTATCCGACGGAACCGTACCGTTCTGCTTCCAGCTCTCATTTGCGGAAACTGCGGGCAATATTCTTTCGGACGGAATTCAGGCGGTATATAAAAAATTCGCCAGTGTGCTCGAAACGCATCTTGACCGCTATTGCCGTGTACAGGAGAAGCCTGCTTCTTCCGATAATTGTAGTATCTGCGATGAATCCTATACCTTCAATTTTTAACGAACATCAAATAAGCATGACCATTCTCGGCGGAAAAGAAAGCGTTCCGAATATCAAAATGAATATTTCGGCGCTTATTCTCAACAAAGGTTGGTCTTCGTACCGCTCAAAAATGGTCGAAAATCTTATGCGCTGTGGTTTTTCTGAAATCATTTCAATCGAAACTGATTCCGAAAACTACAGTATCGAGGATTTTTCAAGAAAATTTCCATTTGTTAAGGTTATTATTCCGCTTGAAAAAACGACGGACGGCGATTTGATAAACATCGGAATTTCAGAAAGCAGCGCGGATTTTGTTCTTGTCCTCCGCGATTCCCTTGATTTTTCGCAAGATATTCTTACACCGACGCTCGCCGCAAAACTCACCGAAGAAAAATTTTTTTGCATCACCCCGCGCCTTTTAGGAAAAGAGAATTTTGCCTTTCCCGTGCTTTTTTCTCCTTCAATCAAACGGGCTTCGCTCAATGTGCTTTCGACTTCCGTGGTTTCAGATGGTGTGCCGAATCTTTTTTGTTTTGATTACATCGGTTTGTACAACCGCAGAAAATTCATTGATTTGGGCGGATTTGACTACACGATTTTAAATTCATACTGGCAGAACCTTGATTTTTCGTTCCGCTCATGGCTCTGGGGCGAAAAGATTATTTTTTCGACGGCATTCAGCCTTTCGTACACGACTGAGGTTCCCATACTGGAAACATCTGCGAGCCAATTTTCAAACAGATTCTATTTAAAAAATCTTGTTCCGCGCATCGATAAAAAACATGCCGATCACGGCCTGATTCCGCTTTCATCATTTTTTGCGTTCTGGGGAAGTTCTTCCTGCGGATTTTTTGAGGCTCTCAACCGATTTAATGAAGCGCGCGACTGGGTAGAGCAGAATAAATACCGTTTTAAGCATGACGCACTTGATTTAGTCGAAAACTGGGGCGTGCGATAAACCTAGAGTTTCTTTTTTAAAAGCTCCGTGAATTCCTCTTCGCTCATCGGCTTGGCGTACAAGAAGCCTTGCACGATGTCGCAGCCTGTTTCTTTGAGGAATTTTGCCTGCGTTTCTTCTTCAACGCCTTCCGCAACGGTGGTCATTTTGAGCTTTTTTGCCATGTCAATCACTGACGAAACGATGATTCGGTCTTTTTGCTTTTCGGAATTTTGGGTCGGTGCGTCATCGGCGGTATCGGAAATCGTATTCGCCAAGAATTCGCGGTCGAGCTTTAAAACGCGGGCAGGAATATCTTTTAAAAGGCTGAGCGAAGAAAATCCTGAGCCAAAATCGTCGATAGAAAGGTCAAATCCCGCTGCTTTGATTTCGTTCATCGCCTTTAAAAGCCGTTTTTTGTTGTCCATCATAAGGCTTTCGGTAAGTTCAAGTTCAATTTTTGACGGCGCAATCTGATATTTTTTTGCGATTTCTGAATATTCCTGCGCGAATCCCGGATTGTACAACTGGTAGCGCGAGATGTTGCACGAAATCGCAAGCGGGCGCGGGCATGTGCCGTCCTTGCCCGATTTGTTCCATTTGTCCAAAAATTTGCAGACCGATTCAAACACTTTTTGGTCGATTTTTGAAATAAAGCCGTTCTTTTCAAACAAGGGCACAAAATAGCCGGGCAAGAGAATGCCTTTTTTGTGGTGATTCCAGCGAACAAGTGCTTCCGCGCCGATGATAGAGCCGTCAGTAAAGTTGAATTTGGGCTGATACCAGGCGATGAATTCTCCCGCCTCGTACGCACGGTTCATGTCGAAGATGATTTCTTTTTCGTGCTCTGTGTTGATGCTCAGTTCGTCATCGTATACGCTGATTCTGCCGGGGTGAATGCTGTCTTTGCCTTCTTTTCGCGCAGAATTTGCCTTGTGAATCATCACTTCAATGTCTTCGTCGGTGTTTTTGACCGCATACACGCCCGATGAAAATTCAAGCGTGTAGTGAAGGGGAAGAAGCGCACCCATTTTTGAGACGATTTCAATCATTGAAAGCACATAATCTTCGATAACGGGGAGCACTGTTGAATGAATGAGCATGACGAAGTTGTCAGCGTAGCGGCGGCAGACAATCGCGTCTTTGGGAGCGCATTTCTTGAAATTTTCGCCCAGCACTTTGAGCACCGCATTTGCCGTGTCGCGACCGAGCGTGTCCACCAGATACTGGAAATTTTGAATGTCGATGCAGACGAATGAATATTCATCAGACTTTGCCGAAAGCAAGATTTTTTGCGCTTCCCTGCGGAATTTTGCCAGCGAAAAAAGCCCCGTGATGTGGTCGTAATCAAGCTTTTTTTTGTAGTGCCGATTGATAAGAATAACACCGACAATAGAAAAAACAAAGAGAAATGCACAGGTAAAGCCAAGAATAAAATCAACAGCCGTAAAACGCGAATCTAACATTTCTTCTATTCTAAAACATAATGCAAGAAAAAACAAATACTAAATTCCGATTTCAAAATTCCGATAATAAAGTAACGCATGTCATTATCGGGCTTGCCCAGATAATCTTTGGGGGTAACACATGATTCGTGGTTGGTATATCGGTTCGAGCGGAATGAACGCACAGCAAAATCGTCTTGACACAATCTCTAACAATCTCGCGAATGTCGATACGGCGGGATTCAAGCGCGATGTGAGCGTTTCAAAATCATTTCCAGAATTGCTTTTGCGGCGAACTGAGGCTGACGGCGTGTACAAAACTCCGTTTGGCTCTGCCGATGCCGCGCCGATTATCGGAAAACTCGGTCTTGGAGTTGAAACCAACGAAAATTTCACAGAATTTGAGCAAGGCTCCTTCCGCGGAACGAACACGAACACTGACCTTGCTCTTGCAGGCGAGGGATTTTTTGCCGTAGACACCCCGAATGGCGAGAGATACACCCGAAACGGAAACTTTATCCTCGGAAAAGAAGGCATCCTCACCACAAAGGACGGCTACCCGCTCATGGGCGAGAACGGAATCATCCGTCTTGAAGACGACAAATTCATCGTGAACGAGGACGGCATTATCACCACGAAAGACAATGAAGTCATCGACCGAATCAAAATCGTGCGCTTTGAGAACGAACGCTACCTCAAAAAAATGGGAAATTCTTTCTGGTCTTCAAACAACATTTCTGGCGAAGCCTACATCGCCGAGGGCATGGAGCGACCGAAAATGCTTCAGGGCTACATGGAAACGAGCAATGTGAATGTGGTGAACGAAATGGTCAAGATGATTGAAGTAAACCGCGCCTACGAAGCAAGCCAAAAGACAATCCAAAGCGAAGACAGCATGATGCAGACGCTCTGGAATAAGGTCGCGCTGAGCCACTAATTTAGTTAGCAGTTAGCAATGAGCAGTTAGCAGTTTTTTAACTTCTCACTGCTCCCTGCTCACTTATCTATGCTGATTTCAGCAGTTTATCAATCACGATGTACACATCTTCGATTCTGAGGCGGAGTTTTTTCTCAATCATGCGGATGACGAAGGCTTTTAAATCTTCGCTGATTTGGGTGAGTTCTTTTCCGAGCGGAACATCGACCGTCATGATGAATGTGTAGCCGTTCTTTTCGTTTTTGACCGTAAGTTTTTTGATTCTGACTTGCGCGTTGAATTCGCCGATAAAGCTCATCGTCATTTGAGCGAGGACGGCATGCGAGACTTCCTTGCGCTCAGCCTGTGAGAACGCGGGGCGGACGAGCGATTTTTCAAAAAGTTTTGTGTTCTGAGAGGGCGTACCAGACGGCTTTCCGAAGAGCGATCTGAGCAATTTGTAGACGAATTTATTTTTTGCCGTAGAAACGCGGATTGAATCATAGAAAATCTTTGAGTACGACTGATTTTTGACCTCGTAGGCACGCACGGGAATGACATGCTTTCCTTCGATTTGACGGCTGCGACGGGCTTCTTCCATTTGCTCCGGCGTGGAAATTTCTTGGATTTTAATGTATTTTTCTGGCAACGGGAGTTGCAATCGGACAGCGATTTTATTCACCATTTTTTCGCTCGTGCCAAGAATGAGGATTTTTTTGATTTTGTTTTTTTGAATCGCGCGGGCCACAGAATCACGGTGCTCTTTGTCGTCAAACAGCGCGGCGCGGACTGCCCCCATGTATGTGCTTTCGAGTTTCGCTGATTTTCCGGCCAAAATTTCATCGTCATGGATAAGAAGACCGTCATCGATGATAGCCTTGATTCCATACTGCTGGGCGACGAGCTTTGCCCTGAAACTTTTGCCTGTGCCGCTCGGACCGTGAAACGCGTACACCGTCGTTCCCTTTTTTTCAAGCCCGAACAATTCTTTGAGCGATTCGAGATTCATATTTTTCAGTATGTTTTAATTATAAGGCGAGAAATGTGAATTTTCAATGATTTTTAAGAATTCTTTCCCAATCGGTGCTTTTATCGTTTCGGGAAGCCCCAGTGGATTATCGTGCGGAAAGTGCAGTTCCGCAGCATGAAGAAAAAATTCCTGCTTAAATCGCTTTGAGTCAATCTGCGTGCTGCCATATGCCGTGTCGCCGAGCAACGGAAAGCCGTGAAACGCCGCCTGTGCGCGAATCTGGTGCGTCCGCCCCGTCTTAATCAAAACGCAAGCGAGCGTAACATCTTTCCCCAAAAAAACGCCGTGCGAAACAGGCTCAACTTCCGTATGCGCAATTTTCCCATTCGTAGAATTTACCTCAACGGTATGAAACTTCCCCCTCTGTGCACGGCTCCCTGCTAACTGCTCATTGCTCACTCCTGATTTCTCTATCCTCTCTTCCCACACCTGCTTTTCGGTGAGATTTCCTTCAAGAATGGCAATATACACTTTCTGAATCGCATGACTCTGTATGTGCTCTGAAAACCACCGCGCTCCTTCAAGATTCTGCGAAAATGCGATTAATCCCGTTGTTTTTCGGTCGAGGCGGTGGAGCGGACCCGTCCTAAATGAAAGTGATGTCTTTTCGTGATTTGCTTCGTATTCTGCCTGCACGAGTTCTGAAAGCGAATTTCCATGAGAAGACGAAGACGGTTGCACGGGAATATCGTAGGGCTTATTGAGAATCAGAATCGCATCGTTTTTGAAAATAATAAAGTCGTGCAACGCTTTGAGAGGGCTGTTTTGCTCTCGCGTATCGCTCGCCGTGTCATTTTTTTGCAGCAACACATTTGCAATCTGAATGTCGGTTCCCTCACTAACGCGGAAATTTCCCTCGCATTTTTTGCCGTTGACTTTGATTAAGCCGTTGCGAAGAGATTTGTATATGACCGAAAGATGATCTTCTTGTAAAAATCGGCGTAAAATTTTGTCCAATCGCCTTCCGTCGTCATCTTTTCCAGCGATAAAATGCGTGAAATCCATCGCTTCATTTAAGCACAGATTTTTTTGATTTTCTAGTGATATATTGCAAAAAAGTACATAATATGTTATAAAAGAGTAAATAAATCAAATCACATGTTTAAGGAAGGGGCACATGAGCATCCGTGGAGAACTTTTTACTACTCAGGTTTTGTTGGATAACCGCTCTTATTTTTTCAATGTCAAAGAAAATCGGGCTGGTGATGTATTTTTGCAGATTGTAGAGAGCAAGAAGGGCGACGGTGCTGATTTTGACCGCCACCAAATTTCAATTTTCGCCGAAGACATGCAGAAAGTGCTCGCTGGTCTCGACGACTCCCTCAAATTCATCGAAAAAGAGCGCAAAGAACGCGCAAAACGCCGTGCTGAAATCAAAGCCGCAAAAGAAGCAAAATACGCGCTCGGCGGAAGCGACAAAAAAGTCTACCGCAAAAAAGGTGAAGAAAAGAAAGACGACGGCATCAAACGCACAGGCAAAGTGATTCACATTAAGTCTAAGAAAGAAGAATAAAAAATCCTCACAGAGCAAAAGAGGGCACAGAGAAGTTTTTATAGGTAATAAGCTCTCTGTGAACTCTGTATCTCTGTGAGAAATTTAAAATGCCGATACAATTTCTTTCACGGCTTCTGCCAGTTCGTCCATTGCTTTTTTGGTCGTGAATGCGCCGAAGCTGAACCGAAGGGCGCTGTCTTGGATTTCTCGGCTCGCGTTCATGGCGGCAAGAATCGGGCGGCTCTGCTTTTTGGCGGAGCACGCGCTTCCCGTTGAAATGCAGTATCCTTTTGCGTCAAGCGCGCGCACCATCACATTTCCGGGAATTCCCAAAAACGCCGCCTGCACGACCCACGGGCTGAATCGCGCTTCCGTGCTTTCCGAAAAATCTTCGCGCAGTTCTGGCACAAGGCGGCATCGCTCAATTTCTTTTAATTTTTTCAAAAAATCGCGCGTCCATTCTTTTTGTTCTTCAAATCGTTTTTGCGCCGCTTCATTTTTTTTGTTCAGATAAAATTTTTCCAAGCATTTTGAGAAAGCGACCGCGCCGAAGAGATTTTCCGTGCCGCTTCTGATGTTCTGTTCTTGCCCGCCGCCGACCAAAAATGAGTTGAGCGCTCGTGCGAGATATAAAATGCCGATTCCGCGCGGACCTGAAATCTTGTGTGCGCTCAGTGCCGCCGAGTCGATTCCCGCGTGGCTCAAATCAAGCGGGATTTTTCCTGCCGCCTGCACACAGTCCACATGAAAGTGAGGCTTTCGCTTGCCGTTGGTGGCTTTGGTGAGCGCGTCGGCAATTTCGTAGATTGGCTGAACACAGCCCGTCTCGTTGTTCACCGCCATTACCGTCACAAAAAGCGTGTCGCTTGTGAGATTTTCAACAATTGCTTGGGGCGAAACAAAGCCGTTTTTGTCGGGCATTATGCTCACCACATCGAATCCGAGCTTTTTGAGCAGGGCACATTCTTCGCGCAAGGCAGGGTGCTCAATCGCGCTGAGGATAATTCTTCCTGTTCGTGCGGGCGAATTCAAAACGGAGAGCAGGGGAATGTGGTCGCTTTCCGTTCCGCCTGAGGTAAAAAACACTTGATTTGCCCGTACGCCGAGTGAGTTTGCGCAGTTTTCCCGCGCCGCTTCAAGAATTTTCCGAGCCTCGCTTCCCGTTTTGTGCGTGGAAGAAGGGTTTCCGTCATATTGAATCGCAATTTCCAAAGAATCGCGTAAAATCTGCTCGTCACACAGGGCTGTCGCCGCCCAGTCAAAGTAATGCTCAGCTTTCATTTTTCAATTTTGCGTTTTTTACTGATTCTTACGCCGACTCCGAGCTGGGTGAGCGTGTTCTTAATCGCGTATTCAAGTTCCGTGCGCTGGGGATTCATCGGAAGCACGAAATGGCGGCACTGATTCCATGTTTTGGTATAGAGTTCGCCTGCCGCTGTTTTTGTGGAAACTTCCTGCTGCCAGTCAGTGAGCGCAGAAATAAAATCGTAGACGATGTAGGTGAGCCGTTTCCCAAGCCGTGACTCTGGCTCTGATTTTACGAGCGAATCCAAGTCTTTTAGGTGCTGCATGTATTTTTTCTCGTATGCTTTGTTTGCGTACATGAGGGCGCAGGCAGAGGGTTGCAGATACATAAAAAGGTCAGCATCCATTGCCGCCGAAACAATCTCGTAGGAGTGCCCTGAATTGATGATTTTAAGCAATTCTTCGGTGAGGCGGGAAGGCGAGATAGGCGAAAGCAAATGCGCGCTCTTTCGGATTTTGGTTTTGAGCGAGTGGGGCAATTTGCAGCCTGTGGTCGCGCTGTATTTTACGGCACGGAGCATTCGCACGGGGTCTTCTACAAAAATGCGGTCGAGCGGAATCACCGGGTGAATAACTTTCTTTTTAATATCTTCAACGCCGTTTACATAGTCAATCACCTGTTCTTTGAGCGGGTCGTAGTAGAGCGCGTTGAGCGTAAAATCGCGCCGCTGAACGTCCTCGTCCATCGTGCCGAACGAATTTCCTACAGAGCCATCGCAGATTGAGCGGAAGGTCGAGACTTCAAAAATCTTCTGACCGAAAAAAACATGTACAAGGCGAAACCGCTTTCCGATGATGCGCGAGTTGCGGAAGAGTTTTTTGATTTTGGAAGGAGTTGCCTCGGTTACGATGTCAAAATCTTTGGGCTTTTTGCCGACAATTAAGTCCCGAACAGCACCGCCCACAATATATGCGTCATATCCGCACTCACGCAAATGTCTGATAATAAAAAGTGCGTCTGGATCTACTTGATTTACTGGTATTTTATGTTCTTCTTTTGTATAAATAACGGCCTTTTTTACCGGTCGTCCCCGACTGTCAGATGAATAACGAATTAACACAATACCTTACTATAATATTTATTTTCATCTTGTTCAACTTGAAAAATAAAGATAAAATAATCCACAGATTAGAAAGATTATCACAGATTATGAATTTATGTTATTCGAAAATCTTTCACAATTTTCTGAAAGTTTTTCACTTGGATAAACATGTAATCTGTGCACATCTGTGTTAATCTGTGGATAACGAGGTTTAAAATGAAAAAGATTATCAGCGGAAAAGTCCGCGAAGTGTATGATTTGGAAGACGGGCGCATGGTCATCGTCACCACCGACCGAATCTCTGCGTTCGATGTCATTCTGCCAACGGAGATTTCAGACAAAGGCAAAGTTTTGAACGCACTCTCAAATTTCTGGTTCGATTTGACAAAGGACATCACGAAGAACCACATGATTTCTTCTGACTTGAAGGACATGCCCGCTGAATTCCAAAAGCCTGAGTACGAGGGTCGCACAATTCTCGTCAAAAAACTCAAGATGATTCCTTATGAAGTCATCGTGCGCGGCTACATGTTCGGAAGTATGTATGAAGCCTACAAAAAGGGCGAGCCGTTCTTGGGGCACTCGTTCACAAAAAAATACGAGCAGGCAGAAAAACTCGACGAGCCGATTGTAACTCCCTCAACAAAGGCGGCAGAAGGGCACGACATCAATGTCACGCTCGACTACATGAAAAACGACTTGGGAGCGGAACTCGGCACAAAAATCGAGCAGACCGCGCTTGCAATCTACAAAAAATGCTACGACCACGCGGCAAAGAACGGAATCATCATCGCCGACACCAAATTTGAGTTCGGTCTTGACGAAAACGGCGAGCTTGTCCTGGCTGACGAAGTTTTAACCCCCGATTCAAGCCGATTCTGGAACGCAAGTGAATACAAAGTGGGAACAAGCCCCGCGAGCTACGACAAGCAGTTTATCCGCGACTGGCTCAAAGCGAACAACCTCGCCGGTGACCCGAACATTAAGGAAGTACCCGCTGATGTCGTTAAAAAAACGAGCGAACTCTACCACGAGTGCGTGAAGAAAATCACGGGAAAAGATTTGTAATTTTTACGCATCGTTTATGCGTGTGTGTTAGAATGTATTCATTGACAAATTATGCATTTATCTATAGTATATTCTAACCTTTTAGCCCGAATGGCGGAATTGGCAGACGCGCTAGGTTCAGGTCCTAGTGAGGGCAACTTCATAGGGGTTCAAGTCCCCTTTCGGGCATAATCACTTTCTAAACTTCCGTTCGCTGTTTTATTTTATATAGTTCCCAGATATTTCATTGCGCCAGCAACTGCTCCTGCTAAAATTACTACAATCACAAAAAATGACCAGAGGGGGAGTGTGCCGTCTGCGTTTCGTCTGCGCGTGGCGCGTGGGTTTCGTGAATCGATTGCTTGTAAGAGTGCTTTCTTTGATTTACGGCTTGCTTTGCCTTCTTTTTGGCTGGGGGCGTCGATTTTATGCCCCTGTCCGATTGCATAGCCGCACTTGGGACAGCCGTTTGTGAATTTTCCGGGAGTTCCCGTTTCACCACAGACTGGGCAGCGTACAGAAGAAAAGAATTTTCCGCAATGTTTACAGACGCGGGCGTTTTGAGGAACTTCCGCACCGCAGTTTTCACAGAAAAATTTTGCCGATTGTTTTTTCATTTTTTTGCGTAAAACTTATTTTTTGATTGCAAGCGCGAGTTTTTTGGCATCGTTTGACATGACTTCGGCGAATACATTTTCAATTTTGTCGTCAATCTTCATGGATGCGATGCTGATTTTTGTGCCTGGAGAAAGATTGAGAATGAATGACGGAATATCGGGCGTAAATTCAAGAATAAGTCCGTTATAATTGCGTGCGACTCCTGAGACCATTGCGAGCGTGATAGGATTTGTGAACACGAAAGAAACGGAGCTGGTGCCGGTGTCAAGTTTGAGTGCTTCTGCCTTTTCTTTTGCATCTGCTTTGTTTGCGTTCATAATCGCTGCAAGTTTTTCGTCAATGCTCTGTTCGTCAGCCATAGTTTGTTCTCCATCGGGGAAAGATTCTTCCTGTTCTTCAATTATATCATCAGTTTCGGATTCTTCAAACTGTTTTTCTTCAAAAAAATCATTTTCAGAAAGCAGTTTTTTAAGTTCTTCTTCGCCGGGCAGGGAAGTGGATTCTTCGTCAGTTGTGCTTTCGCTCAGTATCGTGCTTACCGTCGGAATTTCTTCATTGCCGCTCATCCGTTCGAGTTTGTCTGCGGCCAGTTCGTCGCCCGTGATTTCTTCAAGTTTGTCCGCCGCTTTTTCGTCTTCTACAATTTGCGTGAGCATATCGGCGGCTTTTTCATCGTCTTCGGCTTCAATCTGCGCTTCTTCAATGTCTTCTAAGGTCGGCTCGCTCTGTTCAAATCTTTCAGAATCATCGATAGTCTCTTCAAATTTTGTAACAAGGTCGTCAAATGTGTCTTCAAGCGGAGACTGCTCGTGCGTTTCTGATTCTTTTACTTGCTCTACCTCGTCCGCCTGCTCAGCTTCTTCAATCTTTGCCTCAACGAATTTAGTCGCGTTCGGAACTAAATCATCGACGGTGATTTCTGCCTGTTCTTCTTCGTTCAGATAGCCTGAGAAAATATCATCGGCTTTTGAGAGAATTTCGCGCAGTGCGTCCAGTCCGTCTACGCCGATTGAATTGAATGTTCCCCGTACTCCCAGAATTTCTGCCTTTTTTTGTTCTTCTTCGTCAAAATTTTCGTCCGTATACAGAATTACTTGGGGAGTGTAGTCGCCAAATCCTGTTTTTGCGTATTGTGCCATCGTTTTCCAATGGCGTGGATAATCGCCTGTGCTTATGACGATGAGATGCGGCGCGATTTCTTCAATGTTGTCGAGTGCTTTTAAAAGCCATTTGTAGACAATGGTGTCGTAGCCTGCTGATTTGAGAACTTGAGAGATGTTTTCGATTGCCTTTTCATCGTCGGCTACGAGCAATGCCTTCATGTGTTACTCCGTACCCAAATTGGTGACCGAATAATCGTAAATCTGCCAGATTCCATCGCGCTGGCGGACTTTGTAGATGTAGCGTTTTTTCTGGCTGAAATTAGGATATTTGAACCATTCGAGGACAGAAACAGTGCCGTCCGTCTGAGAGTATGAAGTGTTCTCAATCTCAAATTTCTCTGGAATGCTTACGATGTCGTAGTCGATTCTGTTCTGCATTAAATCGGCCTTGTAAGACTGGAGCATGCGGTTTCGTTCGTTTGCGGCCGCATTTTTGTATCTGCGGTTGACTTCGCTGTTGCGTACCATCATCTGCTCAATGTCCATGTACAGGAAGTACTGATCCCACAATGATTTCTGCCGTGCCGTGATTGTCTGTTCGATTACTTTGTCCGGTGAAATTGCCTCTGGTTTTAAAAGCGCGGTCGTTTTGTTTTCGACAGGAAGCACGCTTGAAGAAGATGCAGATGGCGCGGGGCGAATGTCAAGGCTCAGGCGGTTTGATGCAACTTCGACCACTTTTGATTTGTACAATTCTGGATAGAATCGCATTTCGAGGTAGTAGATTGATGGCTCGTCAATCTGGATATAGTCCTTTACATTCTCAACGAAAGAATATGTTTCGCCCGGCTCAATCGCAAGCTCGCGGAAGTAGACGGTCTGGTTTGTAGAACGCTTGATGGTCAAGTCTTTTGTGACTGGCAACGTTGTGTTCTTGATGGTGAACGCATAAAAATCAAGCGAGAACATACGGTCGTCAGCAAGCTTGAATCTGAGCGTGTCCGTTCCTTTGTTTGTGATTGCGACATCAACATAGATGGGATTATCCTCTTTGCTGCCAGGATAATACATCGTGCGGTCGTAAAATCTGATAGAGACTTGTGCCTTTGAGTAATCGGCTTGCTTTTCGCTTATATTCTGCGAAAAAGCGAGCGGTGACAAAAGTGAAAATGCTGCTATAAATGAAAAAAGAATGCGTTTCAACTGCTTCTCCTTAATTTTTAAAGATATTCGGTTTTATTATCGGAATGTTTTTGTGAAATCTCTACACTTAAAAAAAAACTCCAGAAAGTAAATTCCTGGAGTTCTTATGCGATAGGGGCAATAGGACTTGAACCTATGACATACGGAATATGAGTCCGGTGTTCTACCAGCTGGACTATGCCCCCATGTGATTATTCTATGATATAGATATTGCTCTTTCGTGTCAAGGGAGCAGAGCCGAAAAACGGGGAATTTCTTTGAAAAAATTATTTTTTTTCGGTTTTTGAATTTTCCGCTGTTTTTGATTTCTTTAGTTTTTTGACTTCGCTGATAAATTCGTCCAAGTTCTCAAAATTTCGGTAGACTGAGGCGAATCTGATGTATGCAACCTTATCGACTTCATGAAGTCGCTCCAAGATGATTTCGCCCAAATCGGCGGTGGAGATTTCTCTGGATGACTTTCCTTTCATGAATGCCGAGTCTTCGATGTCGTTTATGATGTTTTCTTTTGTGCTTGAAGAGACGGGGCGTTTTTCAAGCGCGCGCTCAATTCCTTTTTCGATTTTGGAACGGTCAAACGGCTGGCGGCGACCGTCACGCTTTATGACCATGAACGGTTTTTCTTCGATCCGCTCATAGCTCGTGAATCGCATGCCGCAGCTCACACATTCTCGTCGGCGGCGGATTGACTCACCGTTTGCCATTGTTCTTGATTCAAGCACTTTGTCATCAAGGCTTCCGCAATAGGGGCATCTCATACTTGCATTCCTCTCGCTTGGAATTCTACAAACTTCGATTCTGAATTGCAAGTGATTTTTCGTATCCTTCTCTCATCGCGACATGGAAAAGTTTCGGAAAAAGGGCGAATGCTTTGAATAGCGAGTCCGTGCCACTTCGACTGCGCCACGCGCGGTTGAGCCGTGCCCAAAAGGTCGAGATGCGCGGGATAAACGAGAGGGCGAGCGCAAGCGTGTCTGAGAGCGGGGCGGTGTCTTTTCGCGTGACGAACATTTCTATTGTGGAAAATCCGTCTTTAAATTGCCCGTGACTCGTCGTGCGGTAAAAAATCGATGTGATTTCAAGTGAGAGCGCGAGATGGGCGAGCAATGGCAGATAAGTGAGATTCGGAATGAAAATTTTTGAAATGTTTTCGTACACTTCGCTCCATGAAGCTACTGGATAGTTGAGGTGCGATAAGTGATTTGTCAGATTTAAAAGAATTGTCGCGATATAGAGCAAAAAAATATAGGCAAGCGTTGGCTTCTGGTCGGAAAAAATTTCGGTTGGACTGAATTTCAAAAAAATCGCGGAGAAGAGAATCAAAATCGGGTAGGCGATAAGGCAGATTCTTACGGGAAGATAAAACGCGATGATAGCAAGCGAGATGATGAGCAGAATCTTGAGCCACGCAGGAATTTTGTGGAGAAAAGTGATTTCTGTTTTGTAATGAAAGAAGGTTGCGTTTTCCATTTATCTCCAAATTAAATCTTTTACGCTTCCGTACGAAACGAGCGGGTTTCTGATTCCCCAGTTTTCTAGCGGAAGTTTTATGGCTTCTTCGACCGAGCCGTCAAAGACGAGTTTTCCTTTTTGCAGAATCAGAAAATGGTCGGCGAGGGCGAGGCATTTTTCCAGCTCGTGCGTGAGCAGAATCACCGTTTTGCCTTCTGATTTTAGCTGCTGCAAAAGATTGTTCACATCGCAGACGGCGGGATAATCGAGGTTTGCGTACGGCTCGTCAAAGATGATGATGTCGCGCTTCATCGCAAGAATCGAAGCCACCGCAAGCCGCCGCTTTTCTCCGCCCGAAAGATATTCCGCGGGTAAGTCTGCTTTTTCGAGGAGCCGCACGCTTTTTAGGGAATTTTCCACAATTTCAGGAATTCCTTTTTTGCTGAATTTGAGGTTTTTCGGTCCAACGGCGACATCTTCGCGTGGCGTGTCGCCCAAAATCTGCGTGGACGCTTCCTGAAAGACAAGGCCTGGCTTTGATGAAACCGTAAGTTTCCCTTCGGACGGCTTCATCAGTCCTGAAATCAGCATCATGAGGACGCTCTTCCCGCTCCCGTTCGCGCCCCCCACAATCGTAAGCGAGCCTTTTTCGATTTCAAACGAAATGTCGCTGAGCAAAAATGATGTAGAAGAGAAGCGTTTCGATATGTGTTCAAGTTTTACAGCAAGTTCCATAGTTTTTAAATTTCTCACAGAGGGCACAGAGTTCACAGAGGTTTTAAATAGCTTGTAAGAAAAATGCTCTGTGTGCTCTTATGCTCTGTGAGGAATTTTTATTCCTCATTTTCCAAATATCTCGCGGCGATTGGGCGGAGGGTGGCGGTGAGGGGAATGGTGATGACCCACTTAATCAAGTCACCCGGAATGAACGGAATGAATGTGAGCTTTAACGCGCTCTGGAAGGTCTGCGGCTTTCCTTTGCCTGCCATCACATGCATAAACCACGGAATGCCAGGCACATAGACAAGCGCGTATGCGACAAGGGCAAGGAGCGCGATTTTTAGGATAAAGCGTACATCCTTTTTGTTTTCGGTGAGTTTTGGCTTTCCCAAAGTAAGACCCAAAAAGAGCGAGCCGAGCGCGTAGCCCCACATATAGCCGCCGGTCGGTCCCAAAATAATCGCAAGCCCACCATGCGCGTTTGCAAAGACGGGGATGCCCACCGCTCCTAAAATCATCCAGATGAGGACAGCAGCCCCGCCGTAAAACGAGCCTAAAATGCCGCCCGCAAGAATGGCGAACAGGTTCTGCACGGTAATCGGCACTCCGCCCGGAAGCGGTATGGCTATAACGCAGCCGATACAGATAAGGGCAGCGAAAAGGGCTGTAAATACGGCTTTCTTTGTGTTCATTTTAATTGTAAACCTCTTTTATAAAAATATGTTTACAATTTTACATATTCCAGCGGTTCCAGTCAATAGCAAAGTCTTCTTCGTAACGAGCCATAACGCGCTCCAAAAGTTCGTACCATTCGATTGTATGCGGTAAGAGCGTGGTCGGAATTGATTTGAGCGAAATCTCTTCTTTTTGCTTTTGGAGCACAGCGAAGAAAATGTATGTGAAAACAAGAAGAATGAGCGTGTAGGGAAGCCAGTCGCCGTATCGGGCATACACCGTCAGTTTTCGCTCGTAAATCGGAACATGGTATGAAAGCGCACCTTCCTCAAAAAGCGGCAAATCGGCAAGGATTTTGCCTGTGGGGTCGATTACGCAGGTGTAGCCCGCGTTTGCGCTTCTGATTGTGGTGGTGCGGTATTCGATTGAGCGGTAGTGAGCCACGACAAAGTGCTGGATTTCGGCGGATTCGGTTTTTGACCAAGAATCATTCGTGATGTTCACAAACACTTCGCTTCCTGCGTTGTAGAGTGCGTGGCAGACTTCGTGCGCCGAGTCGTCGAAGCAGATGGGCGTTGAAATAAGAACTGATTTTACCGGCTCGTCCTTCTTTTTTTTGTCTTTTTCTGGAAGGATTGAGATGATGTCGAACGGCTTTTCTGGCTCAATTTTAGACTCAAGCGGAATCTCAAACAGGACGGGCTTTTTACCCGGAGTCCAGCCGTAAGAAAACCCGACCATGCTTTTTATGATTTTTCGCACGCGCTCGTATTGCCTGAGCGGAATAAGCTCGGCGAACGGAACTAAGTGCATTTTTGTGTACGAGCCATGAAATTTGCCGTTTTTGTCGAAGAGAAGGGCTGAGTTTCCGTATTCGTGGTTTTCGTCATTGAAAACGACAGGACCTCCGATTACGAAAGGCGTATGATTTTTTTTGATGAATTTGATGAGCGGGTTTTCGTCGGGAAAATAATTGTAGTAAGTTTCGGCTGCGGGAAATCTTTTTGAAAGGACTGCCTCGCTCCAGACGATTAAATCAAGTTTTTCGTCATCTTGTGTGATTTCATCGATTTTTTCTTGTGTGATTTTTTGGGCTGCAAGAATATTTGCTTCTTCTTCGCGGCGGTTGGGATTTCTGTTCTGCTGGACTAAAATCGTGTTCATGATTTTAGTGGGATAGCGTTCTTGTGAAAGTCGGTCGATTCCGTAAAACACAGAAAGGAAAACTAAAACGAGAATGGCAAGGCATGCTTTTGTGTATGAAGAGAAAAGTGATTTTCCAGAATCCGAATTTGAAATTTCTGAAAGCAAGAGCGTGCCTTCGCCCAAGACGGCAGAAAACGAAGCGAATAAAAATGTGATTCCGTACACGCCCGTGATGTCGGCAATCTGCGTGAGCGTGTTCCACTTGTATGCGGTCATGGAGATGGTTCCCCACGGATAGGCTAAAAATCCCGTTGACTTGCAGTACTCCCAGACGGTGTAGACTGAGGCGAACCAAAAAATCTTAAACGGAACGGAAAAATGATTCTTTCCAGAACGGTGTGAAAGAGGCTCGTATTTTGATTCAAAAAGAACGGGAAAGTAAAAGCCGAGCGCAAAAAATCCCTCAAAAAACGCCGTGCCGAAGTCGCTTGCTCCGAGCGTAAAAATCGCAAAGCCCGCGAAATTGCCGAGCCAGAAACTTGAAAAAAGATGGGTAAAAAATCCGTGAACGAAGCAGAGAATGAATGATTCTTTGAGCGATTGAGAGCGCGAGAGCGCGATATAAAACGGAAACAGCGAAAAAAGCCCGATAAGCGGCGAGCCGAAATGCAAAAATTCGTTGGGAATGGCAAGTGCGATTAAAAAAGAGGAAAGCAGCGTACAAAAAATTTGTAAAAACTGAAGCATTATGTTATTATTCTATAAAGTTGCATTTAAAAAAGCAATTATAAAAAATGTTCGGTGGGGGATACTATGGATCTTGTAAAAGATATTCATAAGTCTGAGTATGGTGAGAACCCAAGCGTTGTCGTATGCACGCCGGGTCGGTTTCATTTGATTGGGGAACATTCTTGGTTTTTCCGCGACAAAACGCTTTCTATGGGAGTCAATCTCCCCGTGTATGTCGCAGTCTCTTTCAACAGTGAGGGTGTCTTTCATTTTTATTTCCCGCAGCTTAAAGACCGCAAAAAGATTTCAATGGCATCAATGAAGCTCCGCAAGGAAGACCGATGGGCAAATTCCATCAAGGCGATGATTTATGGCTTCACTTCGGGTGGGTATGATGTCAAAGGCCTTAATTTTACCATCTATTCCGAAATCCTTCCCTCCGCAGGCTTTGGCATAAACACCGCCATCAAAGTCGGGGCGGCGTATGCAATTCGCGAAATCCACAATTTTAAGTGCGATGAGTCACAGATTCTGCAGGTAATCTCGCGGGGGAACATAAAATTTCTCAATTCTACCAATTACATCGCTGACATTCTTACTGCAATCCATTCAGACGAAAAATCGCTGGTGCTTACGGATCATGCCGCAAAATCCCATGTGCTTCTTCCATTCGATTATCCAGAAAAACGGATTATCCTTGTCGACGCAAAGGTCCCGCGTGTCAGCATTTGGAACGAAGATATTATTCGCGAGGCAGAATATGCGCTTCTCATCGGTGAGCTCAAAGACCGCAAATCCTATGTGCGTGGCGGCTGGCGATACGAAGAAAACCCGCACGAAGTCAATCTCGTCCTTTCTATCGCGCCTGAGATGATTCATAAAAAACTGCACAGCATCATCATGGAGCATCAGTTCGTTCTTGACGCGTGGGACGGTCTTGAAAAGCATGCGTTCGGCTCTTTTGCGCGCGCCGTCAACCACAGCCACGAGAATATGCGTGGTGAATACGAAATTTCCTGCCCGGAAATCGATTGGATTTTAAAGCGGCTTGCAGAAATCAATCCGAATAACGATGATTCGCGTAATCCGTTCAATTGTGGCAGAATCACGGGAAAGGGATTCGGTCGCTGCCTGTATGCCATTCTTGATGATAAAGATGTCAAAGAATTCAACAAAAAGCTTTCCGAATTCACCAAAATTTTCGGCTTCAAAACATCAAGCTATGTGGTAGAGCCTGCTCAGGGAGTTCACATTGTCTGATTTGCTTCGTAAAAAAATTCTTGTCACGAATGACGATGGAATTGACGGGGAAGGCTTACGGGTGCTCGTCGAATCGCTCAAAACGGTGTGTGATGTTTACATCCTTGCCCCTGACTCAAATCGTTCCGCAGTCTCAAGCAAAATTACGATGGATCGGCGTGTCTCATACCACAGACATGGCGATGGTGTCTATTCTTGCTCAGGAATGCCTGCTGACTGCGTGATTTCCGCGCTCACTTCGCCGCTTTTTGGCTGTAGGTTTGATGCGGTTGTTTCTGGAATCAATGCGGGACCAAACATGGGAACTGATGTCATCTATTCTGGTACTTGTGCGGCTGCCCGTCAGGCCGTTCTTATGGGAGTGCCAGGAATCGCCGTAAGCCTTGAGTCGGAATTCTTTGATTATGCGCGCAACGGCTACAACTTCAAGCCGCTTGCGGATTTTACGGCAAAAAACCTTGATGCGCTCATTTCTCTCTGTACGGGGGAAGTTTTTGTAAGTCTCAACGCCACATCGGCCGATACATATACAGAGGCCGTTTTTGCTTCAGGGTGCGTTCGTGATTATGGCGACAGGGTGGAGTTTGAGGGCGAAGAACCTGAATTGACAGGTTTTTGCACGACTGATAAAATTTCAGTTACTGGTGAAAGTGATTGCGACTATAACATTGCCAGAAGCGGCAAAATCGCAGTCTCTCTGATTTACGCAGAGCCAGTGCTCAAAAAAATGAACGGCGGTGCAAATTTTACGTTTTAATCAGTTATGAGCGGGGGGGCATATGGCTGATATTCTTCAAAATGGTATTTCTCTGTATCACAAGGGCGATTATTCGGCTGCCCTTGCGTTTTTCCTTTCTTTGCCGGAAGATTCCGCTGAGCAAATCGACAACATGAATCTTGCGTATTATCTGGGGCTTTGCTACGCGAAGTTGGAACGCTACGATGATGCGCTTTTGTATTTGGAGCAGGTGGTTACAGGCGGTGCGGAACTTGACCGCGTTTTGCAGTGCCGCTATGTGCTCGCCGTCATTTATGCAAACAGCGGGCGCAAAAAACTGGCGGAATTTGAATTAAACAAACTGCTTGAGTCAAATTATCGCCTGGCATCGGTGTATTCTTCGCTTGCGTATGTCGCATGGAAGCAGGACGATGTGGAGCGTTCCCTTGATTTTTACAAAAAGGCGATTGAGATTGAGCCGGAAAATGCCACCGCGCTCAACGGCATGGGCTATGTCTTGGCATGCGAGAACCGCGATTTAACGAAGGCTCTTTCTTACTGCAAAAAAGCGTTGAGCAAGCACCCTGATTCAGCCGCCTGTATGGACAGCGTGGGCTGGATTTATCTCAAACTCGGTCTCATGGATGATGCGTTCAAATATCTCGATCAAGCTCAGGAAAAACTTCCGAACAACGAAGAGATTGCGGAGCATTTGCGTATAGCGCATGAAAACTGAAAATGGAAAAATAAAAAATGAAAATTGAAAAAAAGAAGATTCTACTGACGGTTTTTCTCATTTCTCTTGCGGGATTATCTTTCTCCCAGCAGAGTGGGGCGTTCAAAAGCGAGGAGGCAAATGCACGCTCTTCAATCGGTGCGCGTTCTGCTTCTTCGGGGCTTGCCGAACAGGAATTCCGTCGTGGCGTTCAGGCGTATTATCGCGGCTCGTTTAACGATGCCATTTTGCAGTTTGAGAAGGCTCTTTCCTATCTTCCCGGCGAGAACATTATCCTTGACTGGCTCGGAAAGGCATATTACCGCTCAGGCGTTGAGGGCGCGGCGTTGGAGCATTGGTCGTACGCGGCAAATGAAGGCTACGGCGGTCTTTTGCTGCAGAACCGAATCGAAATCGTGCGCGACCGTCGCTTGCTTGCGGGCGGGGCAATCGATAAGCCCGTGCGCTACACGGAATCGGGCAGCTACAACGGCAAAAATGACGAGGGCAAACTCGTGTTCAGCCAGCCTGTCTCTGTGTTGCCGAACAATGACGGCTCAATGTGGATTCTTTCGTACGGCTCAAACGAGCTTTTAAAAATGGACATGAACGGCCTTATCATTGACCGAAACGGCGGCTACTTTAACGGCTTTGACCGCCCGATGGATTTGATTCGCCTTCACAACGGCAATTTGCTCGTGAGTGAATTTGCGGGCGACCGAATCAGCATGTTCACACCAAAAGGCGCGTTCATCAAGTCATTCGGCGAAAAGGGCTCAAAGGTCGGCGGGGTGGTCGGACCTCAGTATTTGGCGGAAGATGCCGACGGGAACATCTATGTGAGCGACTTCGGAAATGCCCGAATCGATGTGTTTGATGCAGAAGGAAATCCGCTGTTCTTCTTTGGCAGAAAGTCAAATGATTTTGCGGGGCTTAAAGGTCCCACGGGAATCGCAATTTATGAAAATATTGTTTTTGTGGCTGATTGTCTTACAGGGGCGGTGTATCGCTTTGATGTTTCAGGCAATTATCTCGGCCTCTTGTGCAAAAACAAAACTTTTAAAAAGCCAGAGTCAATGAAACGCTGGGGGCGATACCTTGTCATCTGCGACAAAAACAAAGTCTATTCAATTGATACGGACACGGGTTCACTCTTTGAAAATCTTTCTTCGGGGAATGCGCCTTCCCGCCTTACGAGTGCCGTTCCTGATATCAACGGAAATCTTTTGGCGACTGATTTTACCTCAAATGAAGTCTTCGTCATGTCAAAGCTTGCTGAAGTTGTTGGCGGGCTTTTCGTTCAGATTGAGCGCGTTATTTCTGATTCTTTCCCGCGCGTCACGCTTGAAGTCAAAGTCGAAAACCGCTCGCGTCAGAGCGTGGTCGGTCTAAAAGAAAACAATTTCCTTATCACTGAAAATAAAGCCTCTGTCGCAAATTACAAACTCGAAGGTGCGGCTTACGCAAATGAAACTGCTGACATCACGCTTTTGATTGACCGTTCGCTTTCTTCTTCCCGCTATGATGAATCACTCGAAAGTGCCGTCAAGGAAATTGCTGCGTCAATGCAAGGAAAAGGCACTCTCAGAATCGTTTCGGCTGGCACTGTTCCGCTCATCGAATTTGAAGGAAATCCTTCTGACGCATTTAAATTCAGGGCTCAGAATCTTAAAAATCCTGTCTCGCAGGTCGTATCGCTTGATGTTGCCGTGCGAATGTGCGCGAACAATCTTATCAACGCAGAAAAAAAATCTGCCATCATGTATATTGGAGACGGAAAAGTCACGCAGAATGCGTTCTCGAAATACTCGCTTTCTGATTTAACGGCATACCTCAATAACAATTCCATTAGTTTCGTAAATCTTTTGCTTGACAAGGGAAGTGCGTCCGACGAGCTTAACTTTATCTGCGATTACACCGAAGGCGGTGAATACTATGTGTATCGTGATGAAGGTTTGTCTGGAATCGTTGCTGACATCATTGATATTCCGTCAGGCGTGTATCTGCTTTCGTATGATTCGGCTTTGCAGACTGATTTTGGGCAGAAATTCCTTCCCGTTGAAGTCGAGGCGTTCATCATGAATCGCAGTGGGCGTGATGAAACGGGCTATTTTGCTCCTCTTCAGTAACATATGACCTTCATACATACCGCTGACTGGCATTTGGGAAATCAAATGCATGAAATCGACAGGGGCGAAGAGGCACGGGCGTTTTTGCGCTTTTTAAAAGACTGTATCGTCAAAAAAAATGCCGAAGCCCTTGTGATTGCAGGCGATGTTTTTGATACAACGAATCCGAGCATTGAAGCAAGAAAATTGTATTATTCATTTTTGGCATCTCTGGTTGATTCGTGTTGCAAGAATGTGATTGTGATTGCCGGTAATCATGATTCTGCCGCCATGCTTGACAGTGCAAAAGAGTTGCTCGATGTCCTGCATATTCATGTCGTTGGCTCCATAAACAATACTTCGTATGCAGACTTGTGTTTTGAACTGACGGATGCTTCTGGCGCAGTCTGTGGAATTTGCATGGCTGTTCCCTTTGTGCGGGAAGTTGAACTGCGAAATCTTATTGCTGATTCGTCTGAAACTGCCAGCGATTGTGATTTGTATGCACTGGCCTACAAAAAACTGTACGCGCTGGTCTTTTCCGAAGCCGAAAAACTGCGTGCTGGACGCCCTCTTCCCGTGATTGCGACTGGTCACTTGTATGCCGCCGATTTAGAGGGTCGTCTTTCTCAAAAAAAATCCAACGAAAAAAGCGATGACGGCATGAAAGTGCTTGATGTGCTCGGCACGCTCGGAAATGTTCCGCCTTCTGTTTTTCCTGATGTTGATTATGTCGCGCTCGGTCATGTTCATTATTCTACGACCGTTGCAAAAAATCCCCGCGTCTGCTATTCAGGCTCGCCGTTTGTGATGGGCTTTGACGAAGCAGAGCGTCCTCATTTTGTTCATGTCGTAAAAACGGGCGAACGCCAAAAAGGAAAAAAATTCGCAATTGAAGTCGAAACATGTGAGACTCCAAAAACATTCCGCTACAAACGGATTTCAGGCACGCTCTCGCAGATAAAAGAACAGCTCGAAACCTTAGATGAAAAATCTCCGCTGTATATTGAATTGTGCTATAAACGGGAAATTGGCGTGAATGCCCAAGAGTATTTGTCAGATACCATTCGCTCGCTTCCCAAAAATATGAGCGTCGTGAGCTGGAAGGTCATGGATGCAGAGCATTATTTTTCTATCAGTTCTGAATATGCGCAGTTTGACAGTACTGAAATAAAAAATCTTGATGATAAGGAGATTTTTACGCAGCTTCTTCTATTAAAAACAGGTTTTTCCGCTGAAAGCAACGAAGGAAAAGCCGTGCTTGAAAAATTCTTGCCTCTTTTTTTGCGCATGTCCGATGTGTAAAAAATGATAGAATCGACACTTTATTTTGTGCTAAAAATATACTACACTAAAGAAAAATTTGGAAATACACATGAATAAAATCTTGATTTTGGGCGCGGGTCTCATGCAAAAGCCCGCCATTCTCGCCGCAAAGCATCTCGGCTTTAAAGCAATCGTCGTAGACGCGAACAAAAATGCCGTCGCCGTGCCCATGGCCGATGAATTTTACCCCGTTGACTTAAAAGACCGAGAAAGTCTCTTAGAACTCGCAAAAAAATTGAACAAAAAAGGCGACTTAAAAGGCGTTTTCACCGCCGGCACCGATTTTTCCGCGAGCGTTTCATTCGTCGCCGAGAATCTCGGTCTTCCCGCACACAGTTTTGAAGCCGCATTGAACGCAAGCGACAAAGTGCGAATGCGCGCCTGTTTTGAAAAAGCCGGAGTGCCATCCCCCAAATTCCAAGAACTAGACGAATCTTGTCATTCCGAATTTAGTTCGGAATCTAAAAAAAACGAGATTCTGAGACAAAGCGACCGCAACAACGAAAGCGGTCGAACTCAGAATGACGAATCTTCCAAAATCTGTGCAAATCTGTGCAAATCTGTGGATTACCCTAAAGTCGTAAAACCCTGCGACAACATGGGCGGGCGCGGTTGCCGCTTAATCCGCACCGAAGGCGAACTTGCCCCCGCCGTTACGCACGCAATCGAAAATTCCCGCACGCACCGCGCAATCTTCGAGGACTACATGGAAGGCGCGGAGTTTTCAATCGATTCAGTCGTCTATAACGGCACGCTCACGATTACGGGCTTTGCCGACAGACACATCTTTTATCCGCCGTATTTCATCGAGATGGGGCACTCACTCCCTTCAAAGTGTGAGCCAAAAATCAAAAATGAACTCATCGCCACATTCGCGCTCGGAATCAAAGCGTTGGGCTTGACCTGCGGAGTGGCAAAGGCTGACATCAAATACACAAAAAACGGTCCGATGATTGGAGAAATCGCGGCTCGTCTTTCAGGCGGCTACATGTCGGGCTGGACTTTTCCGTATGCGAGCGGCATGAACCTCACTGAAGAAGCCCTCAAAATCGCCGTGGGAAAAGAACCCGATTACCTGCTTTCAAACCGTGTCTCGCTTCCGTGGCAGCCGCATGAGAGCGTCAAAGGAAAGACACAGCCCTTCGAGTTGTATGAAATTACGAACACGCTGGTGAGCGCAGAACGGGCATGGCTTTCAATCCCCGGAACAGTCGCAAAAATCTACGGTCTTGATGAAGTCAAGCAAATCTACGGCATGCGCGATGTGCTTCCCCGAGCAAAAGAGGGCGACAAAGTTGAATTCCCTCGGAACAATGTCGAAAAATGCGGGAACATCATCGCAGTCGGCATAAATCACGAGCAGGCATATAAATCCGCCGAAGAAGCCGTTTCCTCAATCACGCTCCGCCTAGAGCCGAACAACGCAGAAACCGAAAAATTCCTTTCTGGCTCGTGCGAAATCGATGAAGAAGGATTCCCGCCCTCGGCGTTCACTTTCGCGCCAAAGAACGCAAATTCGCTTACGGTGGGCGAGGGCACTAAAATCCCCGAAAACGCCAAGACAATCGACTATCTTCCCGAAACTTTGATACCGCTCGCCGATTCTCTGAAGGACTGGAATCACCGCACGTTGCGGAAAACGCTCGAACAATTCGACGCACTTTGCCCGACCCACGCCGAACTCGACGGAAAGCGTTTTTGGCAAGCCGTTCTCCGAGGAGGAATTCAGGGCGCGTTGTATGTTGCCGATAATCAAAGTTAGGAGTGAGCAGTTAGCAGTGAGAAGGTAACATCATTTGGTCATTGCGAGCCATAGGCGAAGCAATCTAAAATTGCTCACTGCACATTGCTCACTGCTCACAAAATCACTATGAAACGAATATTTTTATTTCTGACAGTTTTATTTTCTCTGTTTACGGTATATGCCCAATCAGCGAACCTCAACCTCATCACCGAGTCCGAAAAACTGGGCGCGACGGTGTATTGGGATTCATTGAGCGGGGCGGGGCTGCTTGAAAAAAACGGACATCAGATTTCTTTTCGGGCAGGGGATTCATTCGTGCTGCAGGATTTCAAAAAACTTGCCCTTACCGATGCGCCCATCATAACGGATGGAGTGCTTTTTGTTACTAAAAATTTCTTGGACAGCGCAAACAAACTTTTTAAAACAGAAACAGCCGAATCTGGCGGCTACAAAATCGGCGCGATTCTCATAGACCCCGGTCACGGCGGAAAAGACCCCGGCGCGCAGATGACGCATACAATCAAAGGAAAAAAACTCACCGTCCGCGAAAAAGATGTGAATCTCTCGGTCGGAAAAATGCTCTATTCGCGCCTCAAAGCCGCTTATCCCGACAAAAAAATCCTTATGACGCGCAACACGGATGTTTTTCTTTCTCTTTCCGAGCGCACTGAAATCGCCAATTCCGTAAAACTCGGCGAAAAGGAAGCGATTCTGTATGTCTCCGTGCATGTCAATTCTTCCCTCGACAAAAAAGCGAGCGGCTACGAGACCTGGTATCTTTCTCCTGGCTACCGTCGCACTGTCCTCGAAAAAACGGGCGATGTCGATAAAAATCTCTTCAATGTCATGAATTCCATGATGGAAGAAGAATACACTACCGAAAGCATTTTAATCGCAAAATTCATCATGGACGGAATCGCCGCACAAGTCGGAAATCTTTCTTCACCGCGTGGAATCAAGGCGGAGGAGTGGTTTGTCGTCAAGAATTCAAACATGCCCGCCGTCCTTGTGGAAGTCGGATTCCTTTCAAACGAAAAAGAAGCCGCGCTCCTCGCCGACAATTCATACTTGCAAAAAATGTCGCTCGGCATATATAATGGTCTATCCGCGTTCGTCACGCATTTCGAGCGTTCACGGGGCTTTACAGGGCACTAAAACGGAAAATGAAAAATGAAAATTGAAAGTTGTGTGCAGGTTCTGAAAAAGAATAAATTCAAAATTGCTCTTATCGCAGGCGGAATCATCGTTCTGCTCATTGTGCTTCATATTCTGTCTCATCTTGGCACTGACCGCCGCGTGTTTTATTTTCCGATTTCTGGCTCGTCTAAACTTCAGAAAGAAGTCCGTTATATTGATTCAGAAGCAGTTCAGGGGAAAATCCAATGCTATATTGATGAACTTTTGCTCGGTCCTTCTGTGTATCGAAGCCGCCCGATTTTTACTTCGGGAACAAAACGGGAATATTGCGTCCTTAAAAATAAAACGCTGTATGTCGGGCTTTCCGAAGATGCGGTGTTGCAGGAGGACGGCTCTTGTGAGATGTCGCGGGCTGTTGCGCTTCTCAAAAAAAATATCAAAAAGAATTTTACAGGAATCAAAAATATAGAAATTTTTATTGACGGAAATTTTATTGATTTAGATTTAAAAGACTGAAAATTATATAAATTTTTCGTTGACAAAAATCGATATATGTTAGATACTGTAAGATATACAAGGCTACATCATATTGAGTAAAAAGGAGCTTCAAAATGAAGAAAACTTTGGTTTTATCGGCAGCATTGATTACTCTCGTAGGACTTTCATCTTTTGCAGAAGAAAGAACCCTTATCGACTTTTCATTGCTTACGGCGGACGAGGCCGTCTATCCACAGGATTACGACGGAGAGAAAACTAACAATCAGAATCACCGTACTTTGATGGACTACCGCAAGGCCGCTGGTGCATCTGCAAGCTCAGATCAGAAAGAGCTCATGCGTTCTTCTCTCGCTCTCACAGAATGGGAAGTCGTTCTTAACAGTTCTGCACGCAATGTCACAAGCTTGGCATTGTCTCAGGTAAGAGATGCAAAATCAAAGACCTTTGAGCATGTAATGGGTGTTCGTGTTGTTTTCCCAAGCGGTGCTTACAATGCAAACGCAAAAATCGTTCCACCGTTCTCAATTCCGGCCTATGAACCATATGGCGAGCTTGACGAAAACGGAACTCGCCAGAAAGCAGAGAATAGCGATGGTGATTCTTCTGGTCCAAAATGGCAGTTTGAGTCAGACAATCCAAGCGACAAAGCTTCTCCAGCATATGGTCTCGTTAAGAATGTTGGCACTCTCAAAAAGATTGCTGTTACCACAATGGGTATGAACTTCCCACATGGTCTCTATGCTCTCTTGAGTGACAATGACGGTGTTACACGCCGCTACTTCATGGGATATCTTGGTTTCGACGGTTGGAAAACACTTGAATGGAACAACCCAGAATATATTTCAGAAGTTCGCACTCGCGAAATTCGTGTTTACCCAATCTATCCACGCGGTGAGCCATTCGTAAAATTCGAAGGCTTCCAGATTGCTCGTGACGCTGCTCACATCGGCGATGACTTCATCGGTTACTTCAAAGATGTTAAAATCATCTACGATAAAGCAAATCTTGAGACAGAACGCGATATCTCTGACGAAGATATTTGGGGTATCATCACAAAGAAAGAAAACGCTCGACAGGCTCTTGAAATGTCACGCTTCGGCAACAAGCAGGTTAACCGCTATGTTGAAAAACAGAAGATGGCTGTCGAAGAAGACTTCACACCAACTGTTGATCCGAACAGCTCTTCAAGTGCTCAGTCTAACGGTGGTCAGGCAGCTGACGCAAAATAAGTAACTAGATTCCTGGTTAAAACCGCTTGCTTTTGCAGGCGGTTTTTTGTCTTTAAAATATTCTGCTTGATTTACGCTGATTTTATGGTAAAATTCTAGATATGGAAAACTTCGTAAATTCACTTCCGAGCAAGAATAATATTAAAGTCACTTATGAGTCATACAAGCCTGTTTTCTCAGAAATCGTAACCAATGTAGAAAACAAACTGCGCAAAACGCTTCAATTGTCTTCAAACCCAACATATAAATCTCGTGTAAAATCATTCAACAGTTACTATCGCAAGGTGCTTCGCTTAAAAGGCGAGGAGGCTGAAAAAAATAATTTTGTCGAGCTCACTGACATGATGGGAATCCGCGTCATCTGCGCTTTCCTTGAAGATTTGAGCGAAGTCGAGCAGCAAATCAAAGACAATTTCGTCGTCAAAGAAGTGGAGTACAAGGGCGCGCAGCAGAGTTTCCGCGAATTCGGCTATGAGTCGGTGCATGTGCTCGTCTCAATTCCCAAAGACTGTATGCCAAAAAAATGCGATTTACCGCTTCCTGAAACGCTCGTGTGCGAAATTCAAATCCGCACGATTTTGCAGGACGCATGGGCGGAAGTGGAGCATGAGCTTATCTACAAGTCTGAATTCACGCCGTTCGACATGCCGTTACGCCGAAAACTTGCTTCAATGAACGCAAGCCTTACTTTGGCAGATATTATCTTCCAAGAAATCCGCGACTATCAAAAGAAATTGCAGGGAGAGGTTGAGGCTCGCCGCGCTTCGTTCTATGAAAAGGCAGACGAGCTCACACTTTCTTCAAACGGCAAAAAAATCGAAAACCCAGAGCCAAAAAGCATTAGCCGAGTTTCGCCGTATGTGCACGGCACGATTGACGACATGATTCTCGAAGCGATTCAGGCGCACAACCACGGCGATTTGGAAAAAGCGGTCGAAATCTACTCAATCATCATCAATTCCGAGCCGACTCCCGCCGCGCCCGTCCTCGCCGTCATTCACAAGCACCGCGGCATGGCGTATTTCTCGCAGAACAATTACACCGCCTCGCTCGAAGATTTCCAAAAAAGCGTTGTCTACGACCCGAACGCGTTCCGCTCGTACTATTACATCGGAATTGTTCTGAGCATTATGAACAAGCACGAAGAGGCGATTGCGGCTTACAGCGAGTCAATCCGAATCAATGAGTATCAGTCGCACGCGCATTTTAGGCGGGCGGTTTCATACTACAAGCTCGGCGATTTCGACAACGCGCTAAAAGATGTGACCGACGCGCAATCGCTCGGCTTAAACGATGCCGAAACAGAAAATCTCCACGCAAAACTGATGGAAAAATTCGGAATGAAGATGTAGAATAACAGAATGGAAATCAACAAACGCTTTTCGCCTTTGGTGCGCGAGGAGATGCGGCGGCAGATTGAGAGCGCGGGCGGGAATGAAGTTTTTTTTGCGGGGAATATTGATGCTGAGGGCGTTGTTGTCTCGGTCGTGGCGGGCTCTAGGGGGAACGCGGACACAGTTCCCGTGAATTTTTCTTTTGCGCGCGAGGCTTCGGTTTTAATTCACAATCACCCTTCTGGTAATTTACAGCCCTCTGGCGCGGATTTAATGGTCGCTTCTGACGCTTCTGAAAAGGCGCAGGGATTTTACATTGTCAATAATTCGGTGAGCGAAGTGTATGTGGTCATGGAGCCGATAAAGCCGACTGTGACCAAAAAACTTGATTCTGATGAAACGGCGGTGTACCTTTCAAAATCAGGTCCGCTTGCAAAAATCTCGCCGTATTTTGAGGAGCGACCGAGCCAGATTGAGCTTGTCAAGGAAATCGCGCACACTTTCAACGATGAGGCGGTGGGCGTGTTTGAGGCGGGAACGGGCGTCGGAAAATCGTTTGCCTATCTCGTGCCGTCTATGCTCTGGGCGTTGGCGAACCGCGAGCGCGTTGTTATTTCCACGGGCACAATCAATCTCCAGCAGCAGCTTTCAGAAAAGGACATTCCGCAGGCAGAAAAAATCATCGGAAAGAAAGTGAAGTCGATTCTCGTGAAAGGGCGACAGAATTATGTGTGCTTGCGGCGGCTTTCTGAAGTGGGCGCGGAGCGGGATTTATTCAGCGATGAAACGGAGATTTTTGACAAAATAGCGTCGTGGGCAAAAGAAAGCAAAACGGGAAGCAAGAGCGATTTGAGTTTCCTTCCGCCCGAAAACCTGTGGCAGCGAATCAATTCTGAGGCGGACGCGTGCATGGGAATGCGGTGCAAGTTCCGCGAAAAATGTTTTGTGATGAAGGTGCGAAAAGAGGCGGCGGACGCAAACATTCTCGTGGTGAACCATCACATGCTATTTGCGGACATTGAGTCACGCATGAACGGCGCGGGCTATGACGACACGGCGGTGCTTCCCCCGTACAAGCGGATTGTCTTTGACGAGGCGCACGGAATCGAGGACGCGGCAACGAGTTTTTTTTCAAATTCACTTAACCGATTCAGAATCCTAAAGCAGCTGAATTTGATTTACCGTCAGCGGAAGGCGAGTTCTACGGGCTATGTGTTCACGCTTTCGGCTCTTTCTAAAATCGAAGACAAATCCGACCTTGTGAAAAACGAAATCGAGCGCGCGAAAGAATCCATCGCGAGCCTTGAAGAAACGGCGGCGGCGGTGCTCGGCAGGGAATTCAACATCAGGCTTTTTGAGGGAACTGCCCCTCGATTTTCTGAGCTTATCAAAAAAATCATCGCTTTGCAGAAAAATCTTGCGACAATCTGCGGAATCATGCGTGAAATCATCGACGGAATTGACGAGGACGATTTGGACAACTCGGTGATTTACGAATCGAAGGCGGTTTTGCGAAGGCTCGACACAATGGTTGAAGTCTGCCAGAACTTTGTTTCGTGGGAAGAGCATGCCGAGAGCGTGTTTTGGATTGGTGCAAAGCGGCTTCCCCCTGCAATGACGAAAAATCTTGACAATCCGATGTACTATGAATTCAACGAAACGCCGCTTGACATTGCCCCGCTCATGAACAAGGGCGTGTTTGAGCCGATGAAAAGCATCGTGTGTACTTCGGCAACGATTTCTATCAGCAAGAGCTTTGATTTTTGGAAAAAGCGTGTTGGAATCAATTTTATCGAAAAAGAGCGCGTGAAGAGCGGTGAATTTGCCTCTCCGTTTCCGTATGAAAAAAATATGTTTTTTGCCGTTCCGAGCGACGCGCCGTTCTCCGACAACGAGAATTTTCAGAATTTTATAGAAGACGCAATCGTTCATCTGATTGAGACGGCGGGCGGAAAAACGCTCGTGCTGTTTACCGCGTACGATTCTCTTCGTCACGCATGCGACACTGCCCGAACTCGGCTTCGCTCATCTGGCATCACGGTCCTAAAGCAGGGCGATGATGACCGATTCCGCTTGCTTTCGCAATTTAAGGACGATGTTTCAAGCTGTCTTTTTGCGACCGATTCATTTTGGGAGGGCGTGGATGTGCCGGGCGAGTCTCTTTCGCTCGTGATTATCGTGAAGCTTCCGTTTGGCGTGCCAAGCGACCCCGTGTTTGCCGCGCGGAGCGAGCAGATTTCAAAAAAAGGCGGCTTTCCGTTCATGGAGCTGAGCGTTCCGCAGGCGATCATAAAATTCCGTCAGGGCTTCGGGCGTTTGATTCGGCGCGGAGACGACAAGGGCGCGGTTGTTGCCCTCGACAGGCGGATTATCGAAAAATCCTACGGGAGAATGTTCACAGAGAGCATTCCGAAGTGCGAGATTGTCTATAAGCCGATTTCAGAAATTACGCGGAGAATTGAAAATATAGCAAATTTGCGGTACAGTCTTTAGAGAAATGATTGAACTTCGGGAATTCTCAAAATCATATTCTTCTCAAAGAAATGCGCCGTTTGCCGTTCAGAATTTTTCTTTTACCTGTCAAAATGGTGAAATCACGGCTCTTTTAGGCTTGAACGGTGCGGGAAAAACAACTATTTTAAAAGCAATTGCAGCGCGGCATTTTGCGACAAGCGGAACCGTTTTGGTGGATGGGGTGAATGCAAGTGAACACCCAGAAATTGTCAGAAATCTTACGGGATTTGTTCAGGAAGAGCCACAACTTCCAGACGAATATACCGTTTCTGAATATCTGAACATGGTCGCGCGTTTGCATGGAGTCAAAGATTTTACCCTTCAGACTGACCTTCTGTCCGAAATCCTATGCAAAAAAATTCGCACGCTTTCAAAAGGCCAGCGTCAGCGGGTGAATTTTGCCCAAAGTTTGTTGTATAATCCGCCCGTTCTGGTTTTGGATGAATGTACGAGTGGGTTGGATCCTGCGCAAATCATACATGTGCGGGAATTCATAAAATCACTTAAAGCGGAGCACACGATTTTGCTTTCAACTCATTTGATGCAGGAAGTCGAGGCATTGTGTGACAAGGTATGCATTATTCATGAAGGAAAATGTGTTGCCTTTGGCTCTGCTTCCCACATCGCGTTGCAGTATAACTGCGCGAATCTTGAGGAGGCATTTTTTAAAATCACAAGCCAAAAGGGGAGCGAATGATGAAAAAATTCCGTGTGTTGTATAAAACCGCCCTTTTTTCGTATCTCATTGATCCGCTTTTTTATGTGACTTCTATTCTGACGATTCTTTTTTGTTCGTTCCGATTTTTCTTTGCGGGTAAGTTTTTTGTTGCAGGATTCGGCTCAACAAATCTTCGCCCTTTTTTTAATGCAATTCCCTATATAAGCACTATCGCCATTCCTCTGCTTGTGCTCCGAGTTCGTCCGCTTTTGCTTGATGATTCAATTCCGGTTTCGCCATTCAATCGCTTTCTCTCGCTCAATTGTGCTGTCTGTACGGCGGTTTTTCTTCCTGTTATTCTGCTCGTGTCCGTTCCCCTCTGTGTTTCATTTTTTGGAACGGTTGACATCGGTCAGTGTTTTAGCGGATTTTTTGGTATTTTTTTCTTTTTGTTCCTTTCCATAAGTTTGACTGGCCTTCTTTTTGCTGTTTTTTTTCATTCGTTTATTCTTCCAATCATCATTTCTGTTGTTGTGCTTGCCTGTGTGAATTTTCTTCATCTTGTGCCGCTCTATTTTAAAACCAATTCATTTTTTACCTTTTTGTGTCAGGAATTTTCGTTTGCCTGGCATTTCGATTCTTTTGGCAAGGGAATTTTAGATTCACGGAATTGTGCGTATTATGTGCTTTTTTCTTTCCTGTTGATTTTGCTGTCGGTTCTCTTTGAATACAAGCGGCTTGGAAAAAAATCATCGAAGTTTACATCGCTTCTTTTTGCCCTGATTTTTATTTTTCTGTCACTTTCAAGCAAAAATTTGTATTTCAGGCTGGATCTTTCACAGGCAAAACAGTTTTCCGTTTCTCAGACGAGCAAACTCGTGCTTTCAGAACTTGAACATCCGCTTCGGATTACCTATTTTCGTTCAAAAGAACTAAAGGATTTGTATCCGCAGACAGAGGATGTAGCGCAGTTTCTTTCTTCTTACGCCCACTCTGAAAAAAATGTGACACTTGCCTTCAAAAAGGCGGAGCCTGAAAAACTCAAAAATTTTGGTATTCAAGGCCAGCAAATCAGAAGAGAAGTCGGAAGCAAAACTGAATTCGTCACGGTGTATTCTGCGATTCTTCTGCAATATCTTGAAGAATCTGCCGTAATTCCGTTTACGCTTTCTACGAATACGCTTGAATATGATTTGACCCAGCGAGTCCAGCAGTTCGTTACTCAAAAAACTCGGAAAGTCTATCTTCTCTGTGGAAATGGCCGTGATATTTCAGAAAGTTATCTGTATGTCGCTCCCTGGCTCACTTCGCGGGGATTTGAAGTTGAAGAACTTACTGATTTTACAGCTGTGCCTGTCCTTCAAGGTCTTTCTGCTGATGATGAAATTGCGCTGTTTGGAACAAAAAATCTTACGGACGAGGAATCGTTTTTACTTCAGAATGCAGTTGAACGCGGAACAAAACTGTTTGTTGCGACAAGTCCGTTTCATACGACAATCGAAGACGAATGGAAAATCTCAAAAAATCAAAGCGATTCATTTATTTCGTATTTAAACGGCAAGGGATTTGCGTTCGGAAATGCGCTTGTTGAAGATATTTCATGCTATCCGCTCACAATGGAAAGTGGTGAAGGCTCAACTGCCGAATATGCAACAGTGAATTATCCGCTCTGGGTGGTTTTGCAAAGTCAGAAAGAAGCAAAGCAGGGGGCAACCGTCTTTTTTGCAAGCCCGCTGTTCCCTTATGGCAATGTCGAGCCGCTTTTATACACGACGAATTTGGCATGGCTTCAAAATCCTGCAAAAGATTCTTCATTAAACGATGATTTGTTTTTGACGAACCCATTTTTGATTCCAAAAACTGCGCAAGCGAGTGATTCTGAAGTGGCACAGTTTATTGTCGCGGGGCGAAGCAAAAATATTTCGCTTGTTTCTGACCAGTTTTTCCTTTCGAGCTTGATGACGGGCTTTATTTCGGGAGAATCGAGCGGTGATTTCAGAAACTATGATTATTTCGTGAAAGAGCTTTTTATGTTGCGTGGAGAAGAAGCACTTGCCTCACTCATGCAAAAATCGGCTCCGATTACGGCATTGCATAAACTCGTAAGCGAAGAAGAATTCTCGGCTCAGAAAACAAAAACGATTGTCGGTCATTTTGTTGCGTTGCCGATTGTGATTCTGTTGATTTTTGTGGGAGTACAGTTAAAGCGGCGTTATAGCGTGCCTTTTAAGAATGCGACTGCTTCTGCATAATTAGCGACCATTGTTTCGATAAGAGCCGGAATGTCGCCCGTTGTCTTTCCGCGCAGGACATCTTCAAGCACCTGCCCTGAATCTTTGAGTTTTCCCATGCAAAGCTGGCGGGCAGCTCCTTTCGTTGCGTGAACATAACTTGCCGCTTCGCCTAATTTCCCGTCAGACACGAGTTTTTTGAGCACAGCCGTTTCAAATTTGTTTTCGGCAAGAAAGGAATCAATCAAAATCTGAAGCAAATCTTCGTCCCTGCCGAGCAAGTCAAGGGCAGTCTCTTTGTCAAAAATAATCTTATCGCTCATAAAAATCTTCTCCGTTTTTGTTTGTGATTACGAAACAGGGAAGGTTTTTGACTTCAACGAGTCTGACCGCTTCCATGCCTAAATCTTCATAATCCAGAATTTCTTGGCTCACGATATATTCACTTGCGATTAAGGCCGCGATTCCTCCGGGCGTTCCAAGATAAAACGCGCCGTATTTTTTGCACGAATCAGTCCAGTTTTTGCTTCGGTTTCCTTTTGCGAGTGTAACGAGGGCCGCGCCACGACTCATCAAACTTTCTGCGTATACATCCATTCTGCCTGCAGTGGTGGGACCAAAACTGCCGATGATTTTGCCAGTGGGAGTGCGGGCAGGTCCTGCATAGCAAATGGGGTAGCGCGTGCAATAGTCAGGCAGATTTTTACCTGAGACAAGCAGTTTTTGCCAGCGGGCATGAGCCGCATCGCGAGCGACGAGTATTTTGCCGTTTAGGATGATTCGTTCGCCAGGTTGTGCGGAAGAAAGGGAAGCGAGAACAAAAGCCATATCGCCGTTGCTCGTGATGTGGCGGCAGTCGCCCTGCTCAGAAGATTTTGCGCCTTCTGCCATGCGTATGGCATTTGAAAATCCGTCAACTTCATTGGGATGCTGCACGGTTTGTTCGAGATACAGACCTTCTTTTGTAAGAATCGCTTTTAAATTGCGATGTGCTGAGCATGAAACGCCAAACGAAATTGGACAGCTTGCCCCGTGACGCGGAAGCCGAACAACAATCACGGAAAGGGCAAATTGTGTACCGCCAAATTGGGCACCAAAGCCTGTTGTGCCCGCAATTTTGAGTGCCAAATCTTCCAGTTCTTTGTCCCTGAAGCCCTGTTCATTTGCTTCATAGGTCATTTTGTCATATGCTCCCATTGAAGCGAGTTTTAGGGTGAGCAGGTTTTGTTCTGGACTTAATCCGCCGGCAACGATGGCAATAGTGTATGGCGGGCAGGCACTTGTTCCAAAATGGGCAAGCTCTGTTTTTATTAATTCTGAAAAACGCTCTTTTGTGAGAAATGCCTTTGTTCCTTGAATAAAACTTGTTTTGTTTGAAGAACCGCCACCTTTTGCGCAAAAAATAAAACTTGCTGAGTCTTTTGGCGCGTCTTTTACGAATGAAGGTGCAGGAGCTAACGCACAATCTGCGTCAAAAATTGAAATTTGAGCAGGAAGATTGGTTTTGGGATCAAATTCTTCGTAAAAAGATGACGGAACGGTCGTTGAAAAACGGAGCTTCTTTTCATCATAGACTTTTTTGACGCCTTCGGTGAGTTTTGCATATGAATCGTGCAAATCGAATGTGCCCTTTTTCCAGCCAAAGATGTTTGCGATTCCTGTGTCCTGGCAAATGGGAAATGTGCCTTCTGAAGCGACTTGGGCGTTTTTGAGCATGCATGACAACACATAGCGGTCGTTATCACTTGCTTCTGGGGAAAGGGCCGCCGTTATAAGGCTTTCTATATGTTCGCGCGTGAAAGTAAATGAAAGACGGGAGAATGCAAGTTCTGCCATGTGTGAGAGTGACTGTTCATGTGGGAGAAAATCAAAACTCATCGTACTTCCGCCGTATAAATAATCTGCCGTTCCTTTCCTAAAATGTCCGCCACTACGACCATAATCTGCGTTTTGCCTTTTGGAAGCGTGATTTCACCCAGAAACTGTTTGTCTGCGTCATGGTACACGGTGGAAACATCGTAATTTTTTTTGCCGTTTACCGTGATTCTTCCGTTTTTTTCTGCGAGTGTGTCATAGGTGAGCGTCTCTGCAACGGCACCGTTTACATATACGGTCGTTTTATACGGCATTGCGATTTCCTGCCGTTCTCGGTAAAGCTGGTAAACGCCAGATGGCATGGCTTTGACCGTACCCAAATCATATGTGACACCTTTTTTGCTGATTGCAACAACATCTTTGATAGAAAGCTGGAGTTCCTTTCCGACTCGTGGCATTAGAATACGCGGATTGATATATGTTTTGTTTTTGGTATCAAGCACTTGAAATTCAAGGCAGGCTTCGCCTTCTTGCCAGCCTGAAAGACCTGTGGTACCAAACGAAGTGCCCGTTGTAATGTCGGTCATTGCATAGAGCGCATCAAGATTTTCTTCATCAAGGTTTGCATACACGGTGGCAAGCGAATCTTTGTGCGCAAGAATGACGGCATTGCCAAGCGTGCTCTCAAATAATTCGTCTTCATTGTGCTCAGAAATGACAGCAAGCACTCTGCCGTTATCCGCAGCCTTTACTTCTTTGCTTTCTGAAAAAACGAGCGATGTGCTGATTGTGCCTCCGCGAAGCTGCGCGAAATATGAAAAGAATGAATCCGAAAGAATTTCATTTTGCGGCCAATTGAATGCACAGAGCGTGGAAAGTGCTAAAAGCGCGAGCAATGTAAAAATCAGTTTTTTCATATGAAATCCTCTGTTATCGATGTACTATGTCTAAGCGGGAAATTTTTCCGTCTCGTCCGACAAAAAGTGAATTGCCACTGACTGCAATACAGGCTGTTTGTGCCTCGAACGAAAAGGAACCTGCGAATGCATCAAATGACTCGATTGTTGAGACCGTGTAAGTAGAGCCTTCTTTGCTGAGGACAAAAATTTCTTTGCCTGATTCTGATTCTAGAATTGAGAGAATCCTGCCTTTGATGGGAATCTCGGTGTTTTTGAAATTCTTGCAGTTTACGATGCCGATTCCTGTGGCATTATTATAGAAGACCTTTTTTTCGTCTTTGCTGAATTTAATGAGAACTTGGCGGTTGATTTCTTGCTGCATTGATTTGTAGAATATAATTGATGTGTGTCCGCCGTATGTTTCGCCGCTCTTTTTTGCGATGACGAATCGCTGCCCATCCTGACCAGAAAGCGTGGCGATGTATTTGGAGCTTTCTGAGATAGCCGCTCCAAAAATGACTTCGTAGTTGCTCCCGCCTGGCTCGTAGTTGTGGGTGATGTTGCCTTCGTTGTCAAACCCGATGACTTTTCCGTTCGCAAATCCTGCGACAGTTCCGCTTGAGGATGACGAAAATGCCGTGATTGGTGAGAATCCTTCGTATGTCCATGCGACAGAGCCGTCTGCATTGAGTTTTGAAAATGATGCGCCGCCCGGCAAGAAAATGAATTTGCGGTCTGCGGTGTAGTAGGGAAAGCCCGTGACTGAGATTTTTCCGAGTTCTTTTCCAGAAGGAGAATTTATTTGCATTTCAGTTGATGCGGTTCCGTAGAGCGTGTATGAATCGTTTGAAATCGTTGCTTTGTACGGAAAGGTGATGTAGTTCAGAATTTTGCCCTCTGGGGTAAAATAGCCTAAATTCTGATTCATTTTAAAGGAGACTGCGTTTAGAAAATCCTCTTCGGTGGATTCGGCAACTTCGCCTTTAGTGAATGATTCTAAATCGATACTCCAAACGGGAACAAACTGGATTTCTGGTGAAAGTGGCCGTGACGCGATGATTACATAAAAAAATGCCAAAACTAAAAAAATTGGCAAAATAATTTTTACCTTTTTACTCATAGTATGATATTATATAAGATATAACTGAAAATTGAAAGTTGAAAATCGAAAATTATGCACTACGAATGCCTAAAAAGAGGAGGACTGTATGGTATCGGAAGAAAAATTGACTGAATTGTTCACAATGGCGCGCAAAGCGGCAAATGCATCGTACTCACCGTATTCAAAATTTCCTGTGGGTGCGGCACTTCTTATGAGTGACGGGCGCATTTTTACTGGTTGCAATGTCGAAAACCGCTCATTCGGGCTGACGAATTGTGCCGAGCGAACTGCGATTTTTAAGGCTGTATCCGAAGGTGCGAAACGGGTCTCTGCGGTCGCAATCGCAACCCCCAAATCAGACTATCCCGTCGGACCGTGCGGTGCGTGCAGGCAAGTGCTTACAGAATTTGGCGATGATACCGTTCCCGTGATTTTTGGAAATACTTGTGAAAATGCAAAAAAGTCGACGCTCGGAGAATTATATCCGTTTGACAGTTTGCATGAACTTGCAGATTAGTCTGAAAAATGCAAAAAATGTCTGAAAATTACAAAAAATAGCTGTCGTTTTTTCCATTTTTTGTTTCCTTATTGTATGACTTGACAAAATACCGTAAAGATTGCAAAATATGTCATTCAATTTCAAATAAAAGTAAAATAAGGAGCAAAATGTGGGAGACGACATTCTTACTATAGAAGAAGTTGCGAAATATCTTCGTGTTTCTGAACGAACGGTGTATGATTGGGCGCAAAAAGGCGAAATTCCAGCTGGAAAAATCGGTACGGTCTGGCGTTTCAAAAAATCAGAAATCGAAAAATGGGTGAATGAACGACTTTCTTCATCACAAAAGCCTGCGGAGTCAAAGCAAATGGTTTCAGCAAAAAATATTCTTTCTCCTGATCGAATCGTATTTATCAATCATTCCACAAAGCGTGATGCAATCGTGGAACTGGCACAGAATCTTGCGACTGCTCCTCAAATCAAAAATGAAAAGGAACTCGTTGAAGAGATTTTAAAGCGTGAAGAACTTATGTCTACGGCTATCGGTCGTGGCATTGCGATTCCTCATGTACGCTTGTCTTCTGTTACTGATTTGGTGATGAGTGTTGGAATCTGCAATAACGAGCTTTTGGATTTCCAGACGATTGATGATACACCTGTTCGCATTTTGATTATGATTGCGGCTGCGTATAATCAGCATTCATATTATTTGCAGACATTAAGCTTCTTTAGCTCAAAACTCAAAGATAAAGAAGTGCGCGATTCATTGCTTTCTTGTAAGGACGCGATGGAAGCGTACAAAATTCTTACTTCTGACTAAGCATTTACATCAAACGAAACGGAGCACCCAATGTCTGAAAAAATCCCGTATAAAATCTATCTCTCTGAAAATGAATTGCCCACAAACTGGTACAATGTTCGTGCCGACATGAAGAATAAGCCCGCGCCGCTTTTAAATCCTGCCACACACGAGCCAATGAAATTCGAGGACTTGCGAGCCGTATTCTGCGATGAGCTTATCAAACAGGAACTTGACGAAACGACGGCGTACATTCCGATTCCCGATGAAATCCGCGAATTCTACAAAATGTACCGACCGGCTCCACTTGTCCGTGCGTACTGTCTTGAAAAAAAGTTGGGCACGCCCGCAAAAATCTACTACAAATTTGAAGGAAACAACACGAGCGGAAGCCACAAACTCAATTCGGCGATTGCTCAGGCCTACTATGCCAAAAAACAGGGCTTATGCGGGGTAACGACCGAAACGGGAGCGGGGCAGTGGGGCACGGCACTTTCAATGGCATGCTCGTACTTTGATTTGGATTGTCAGGTTTACATGGTCAAAGTCTCGTACGAGCAAAAGCCGTTCCGCCGCGAAGTCATGCGAACCTATGGCGCACAGGTCACGCCGTCGCCGAGTGAGACCACCGAAGTCGGGCGAAAGATTCTCGCCGAATTCCCCGGCACGGGCGGAAGCTTGGGCTGCGCTATTTCTGAAGCAGTGGAAGCAGCCACTAAACAGGAAGGTTACCGTTATGTGCTCGGAAGTGTGCTGAATCAGGTTCTTTTACATCAAACGGTTATCGGTCTTGAAACGATGACGGCGATGGACAAATACGGCATCAAACCCGATGTAATCATTGGCTGCGCGGGCGGCGGCTCAAACTTGGGCGGCTTGATTTCTCCGTTCATGGGCAGAAAGTTGCGCGGCGAGGCGGACTATCAGTTTATCGCCGTAGAGCCAGCTTCGTGCCCAAGCCTTACGCGCGGAAAATACGTGTACGACTTCTGCGACACAGGCCATGTCTGTCCGCTTTCAAAAATGTACACGCTCGGAAGCGAATTTATGCCGTCTCCGAACCATGCGGGGGGCTTACGCTATCACGGCATGAGCTCAATTCTCTCTCAGTTGTACGATGACAAACTGATGGAAGCACGCTCCGTCGAGCAGACAAGCGTTTTTGCTGCGGCACAGGAATTTGCGCGCGTTGAAGGCATTTTGCCAGCTCCTGAGTCAAGCCACGCAATCCGTGTTGCAATCGATGAGGCATTGAAGTGCAAAGAAACGGGTGAAGAAAAGACGATTTTGTTCGGGCTTACAGGAACGGGCTACTTCGACATGTACGCTTACAAAGCGTTCAACGACGGCACGATGAGCGACTGCATTCCGACTGATGACGAAATCGCAAAGTCACTCGCAAAAACGCCGAAAATCTAAAAATGAAATTCATTCATCCGTTGCGCCTTTCGGTGCTGTTGATTCTTTTGATTCTCGCTTCTTGTGCTTCAACGGGTGGAATTTCTTCTGATTTCCGTGCGGTGTCGAATCTTTCAGATTTGTACGGAACATGGAAATCTGCTCAGGGGGAGTGTGAATATCCCTTCGTCATTGATGGCAAAAAATATCTTCGCTATGCCTTCCCCCAAACTGATGACACGGCAAAATGGTTTTCGTACGCTGAGTCACATTCGCTTGATTTGGGCGATGTCTGGAAAAAACGATTTGCTGTAGCCTCCGCAGTCTATCAAAATCAGAGTGGCACGATTGAGTCATTTCCTGTTGCTGATGAAAATGGCACGCAAGTTGGCAGAAAATTTTCTGTTATGGACGAAAAAATCTTTTCCCGCGTGGAAATTTTGATTCCAGAACGCCTGGTCGCCATCAACCTTGACTTTTTCCTTGTGAACAAAAAACGCTCGTATTTGCGTGAAAACGGCACTTTCTATCTCGCCTCTGACCGTTTTTCTGACATAAAGGCAGATACTGCCCTTTATTTTAAGATGGGGGAGCAGGAGCGATGAAGCGAAATCTTATTTTTAGTGTCTGTTTTCTTCTTTTCGTTCATTTTTCTTACGGTCAGGAATACGGTCTCGTTCTTTCTGGCGGTGGCGGAAAAGGCGCGTACGAAGTGGGCGTATGGAAAGCTCTGTGCGAATACGGCATTGCCCAAAAAACGACCGCAATTGCTGGAACGAGTGTGGGCGGTTTGAATGCGGCATTGTTTGCCTGCCTTCCGTATCAGAAAGCCGAAAAACTCTGGGTGGAGTCTGTTCCGTCAAAACTCACAAAAGACGGTAATTTGATTTCGCAGGCGGGGCTTTCTGAACTCATTGACAGGGTTCCGCTTGAAAATCTGTATGATTCAGCTGTCCGTGTGTATGCGACCGCAGTTCGTGACAGACTCAAAGTGCTCAAATTCATCAATTCAAATATTTTGGGTGGCGGAGTCGGAAGCCATGCCTACTATTTCCGCCTAGATGATGACATTGATTCAATCGAAAACAAAAAAAACAAACTGCTGGCAACCTCTGCCTTTCCGATGATTTGCGATTCTGTTTTTGTGTACGATGACGAGGGCGGTCATTACTATTCTGATGGCGGCGAAGAGTTGGTTGGTGGCGATAATATCCCGATTGCACCGATTGTCAAAGATATGAGCGAAATCAAAAACATCATCGTAGTGTATCTTTCCGACAAAAAACATATTTCGCGCCGAATCCAAGCCAAAGATTACGATAGTATCAATATAATCGAGCTTTTTCCAAGCATCGACTTAGACGGCGATACTATTTTTGAAAGCATTCTCGATGGCACGGCGAATTTCTCAAAGAAACGAATCAATTTGCTCATTCAAAAAGGCTATGAGGACACGGTGGACTATTTCCAACGGCGGAAAATATACCCCGTCTCAAATTATTGGTTTGAAGAGTGATGTGCACTTCCGCCTTCGCAGCATAGCTGCTCGGAGACTCACTAAAAACCTGTCTCACAGGTTTTTGCCCGCTACGCGTGCCGTTCGCTACCCAGCAATATCCCAATTGGTCTTAGGTAGGAAATATTTTCGCAGAAAATCTTGATGATGACCATGAGCGGAACGGCGAGAATCAGCCCCATAAATCCCCAGAGCCAGCCCCAGAGAGACAAACTTACCAAAATCACGAACGGCGAGATTCCCAAATTTTCGCCCTCAATGCGTGGCTCGACCACATTTCCCAAAACGAGATTGATGACGAGCACTGCGATTGCGATGAAAATGATGGGCGCGGGGTGAGGGTAGCACTGCAAAAACGCGAAAATCGTGGTGACTGCCCATGAAATGATTGAACCGAAAGTGGGCACGAAGTTCAAGACGAATGCCAAAAATCCCCATACGAGCGGAAAGTCGATTCGGGCGATAAGACAGCACACAAAAACGAGCAAGCCCGTCGCGAGCGAAATGAGGAACTTGATTGAGATGTAGTGCATGGTGTCGCTTGCGATTCGGTGCATGATGTCGTTGATTTTTTGGTTGTTTTCGCTTGAAAAGGCGTTCAAGATTTTTGCCTTGAATGATTTCATCTCCAAAATCAAAAAAATCGAAAGCAAAAGAACCAAAAAAGTGCTCTTTAAGAATGTAACGAGCGAGTTTGTGAAATTGAGCGCGAAATTCTTTAGAAACGGCAGAATGTTAAGCTGATTTGAAATATTTTCGAGCAGCGTTTGGTCTTGGTTAAAGTCAAAGAAGAAATTCAAAACCCCCGAATTGGAATTCGCCGAGAATTCGTTTTGGAGCGTGTGGTAAATCGTGCGGAACCGCTCTTCGTATTTGGGGTAGGTCTCAACGATGGTCATAAGGCTCGTTGAAAGCAGGTTGAAAATCCCCGTGAAAATCACGAGAAAGACCACATACACAATCACGATTCCGAGCATCCACGGAATTTTGCATTTTGCGTTGAGTTTTTTGACGAGCGGATAAAACACCGCCGCCAAGAGAATCGCAAGCACGACAGGTTTGAAGAAACTTTCAAGCACCTTGAGCATTGTTCCCGCAAGCACAACGCTCATAAAGATGAGAAAATAGAAAATCCCTTTCAAAAACCTGTTGTTTTCCATGCCTTATTTTTTTGCCGCGTGATACACGGGGTCTTTTTTGGCTTTGGGGACGATTTTGTCGAAGCCGCAGTAGGGCACGAGCACTTCGGGAATTGTTACCGAGCCGTCGGCGTTCTGATAGTTCTCCAAGATCGCGAGCATTGCCCGCCCCACCGCGATTGCCGTTCCGTTCAGCATGTGCACATACTTGTTCTTTCCGTCATCGTCGTGGTATTTGACATTGAGGCGGCGTGCCTGATAGTCCGTGCAGTTTGAAGTTGAAGTGACTTCGCCGTAGTCGCCTTCGGGGTGTGCCTCGTTTGCGCGACCTGGCATCCACGCTTCCAAATCCCATTTTCGGTACGCGGGTGCTCCCAAGTCTCCCGTGCAAGTGTCAACGACATGGAAAGGCAATCCCAAGCCTGTGAAGATTTCTTCTTCAATCAAGCGGAGCTGCTCATGGATTTTGTCTGAGTCTTCGGGGAGAGAATAAACGAACATCTCAACCTTGTCGAACTGGTGCACGCGGTACAAGCCCTTTGAGAACTGACCCGCTCCACCCGCTTCCCGCCTAAAGCAGTGAGAAAGACCGCAGTAGAAGAGCGGAAGGGAAGCTTTGTCCAAGATTTCGCCTGAGTGGAAGCCTCCGAGCGTGATTTCTGCCGTGGCGACAAGACAAGTGCCTTCTTCTTCGATACAGTACACATTCGATTCGTTTCCGCGCGGATTAAAGCCGATGCCCTGCAAGATTTCCTGCTTTGCGACATCAGGCGTGATAAAGTGCGTAAATCCGTGCTTACGGAGGATATTGAGCGCGTACATAATCAACGCCTGCTCCAAGAACACGGCTTCGTTCTTCAAATAGTAGAATTTAGGGCCAGAGACCTTCGTTCCGCGCTCAAAGTCGATGATGTCCAAGTCCTCGCCCAACGCAACATGGTCTTTCGGCTGGAAATCGAATTTGCGCGGAGTGCCGACCTTTTTGACTTCAAGGTTTTCGGTGTCGAGCTTTCCGATTGGCGTGTCTGGATGGTGCATGTTCGGAATCTGCCTGCCAGCCTCGTCAAGTTTTGCCTCAACTTCGGCGAGTTCCTTTTCGGCGGCGGCAACATCGTCCTTAATCTTTTTGCCTTCCTCGATGTATTTTGCGCGAGTTTCCGCGTCGAGTTTTTGCTTCATGGAAGCGGCATTTTCGTTTCGCTTCTGCTGCAAATTCTGCAATTTTGTGGTGAGGGCAGTGCGTTCGTCAAAAAGGCGCACGACCAAATCAGCGTCCGCGACCATGTTTCGGTCAGAAATATTCTTTTTTACTTCGTCAAGATGTTCTTTAATGAATCGATAATCAAGCATTTTGTTCCTCTGAATTCCATTTTACTTTTTTTTGTGTCTTACTTCAACTGAAATTTAGTTTTATCTAGCACAGAAGTGGCGGAAAATGTATAATATAGAAAAGCTATGAAAGAATTTTCACGCAGAGTTTCACAAAAAATCGATAAGCTTTCTCCGTCTCAGATTCAAAACCTCGTAGAAGATTGTTACGCGCAGACAGAAATGTTTGATTCCATTTTTCAGAGCCTTCCTTCCGGGCTTTTGATTGTAGACGAGCATTTTTGTCTCATAAAAATCAATAAAGCAGCGGAACGATTTTTGCCTTTTAAAGTTAATCCAGAAGATTCAAAGTCTGAAAATCTGAGTGTGTGGAAACTGATTGATGATGAAGAAATCGCAAAATTCCTTCAGAATGCGCATGAAAACGATAAAACCAATATCTCAGGCGAATACACGGTCACCACAAAAGGCGGTTCTGTCCGTTTTATCGATGTGTACCTTACTCCGCTTGTTCAAAATCAGGAACAGGAAAAAAATCTGATTGGCTCGATTATTCGCATTGATGATGTTACCGCAAAGCGAAATCAAGAAGTGCTTCTTCATCGTATGGAAACGCTGGCCGGTCTTACGAATGTGGCTGCGAGCGTTGCGCACGAAATAAAAAATCCGCTTGGAGCTATTTCCATTCATATTCAGCTCATGCAAAAGGCTATCAAAAAAAAGCGGGATGATGACGGGCTTTTACCGCCACCCAAATATGCTGAAGACTATCTTGATGTGGTCACGCAGGAAATTGAGCGGCTTAACAAAACCGTCGTTGATTTTCTCATGGCAGTTCGTCCTATTTCTGCTAACCTTGAGCTTGTGAATCCTAATAAAATCTTGCATGAATTCATCTCATTTTTTAATCCTGAATTCACCGAAAAGCACATTGAACTTGATTCAAATCTGTGTTCATGCGATGTACGACTGTTGCTTGATGCAAAACTGTTCCGAGAAGTAATCGTAAATCTTTCGCAGAACGCGATTTTTGCAATCGAAAAAAAATTTGGTATGGACGAAGATGCTTCAAAATCAACGCTCGTGAGCGGAAAAATCAAAATCACCTCAAAAATCGAAAATGAGCGGTACATTCTTACCTTTTCTGATGATGGAGTCGGCATGGATGAAAGTACCGCTTCAAGAGTCTTTGAGCCATATTTCACCACAAAATCAAACGGAACAGGGCTTGGAATGGCAATGAGCTACAAAATTATCAAGGAATTTGCAGGCGACATCAGTGTAAGCTCATGTTTGGGCGAGGGAACAACATTTACGATTGAACTTCCTGTTCCCCAGACCGAAAAAAAATTACTTACTTTTAGGGATTGTGAATAATATGGAACAAAAAATGAATACAGAAACTGAACTGAACACGAGAAAATCAGATGGAATCCATCGTGAAATTCATACGTTCGTGCTTCGGCAGGGGCATTTTACTGCGAGCGAGCGGGCGGCATACGAAGCACTGCACGATTCGTTTTGTGTTCCGTATACAGAACAAGTGCTTAATTATGAGTGCATTTTCGGCAATAAAAATCCTGTCGTTATCGAAATTGGCTTTGGCATGGGGAAGGCGACCGCACTCATTGCGCAGGCAAATCCGCACATCAATTATCTTGGAATTGAAGTGCACAAGCCTGGTGTTGGCAAACTACTCGGAGAAATCCGCGACAAAAATCTAACGAATCTTCGCATTATTGAACACGATGCAATGGAAGTGCTAAAAAATCAGATTGCGGACGAAACGGTCTCTGCGTTCCACATTTTTTTCCCGGATCCGTGGCAAAAAAAACGCCATTTTAAACGCCGTCTTGTTCAGCGTCCCCGCACCAATCTCATGGCAAAAAGACTGATAAAAGGCGGGTATCTCTATTTTGTGACGGATTGGCTTCCGTATGCTGAATTCGGAATGGAAGAGCTTTTGGCAACTGAGGGGCTTAAAAATCGCTATGAAGGATATGCGCCACATCAGGAATGGCGGCCAGAAACCAGATTCGAGCAAAAAGGATTGGACGCAAACCGTGTGATAAGCGAGCTTTTGTTTGACAAGTGCTGAATCGATGTGCCTGTGATGAAAAAAATTGATGTCATTCTGCTAAAAATCCTTGTATTCTCTTTGATTCTGTTTGTCTTTTCTGTCATCTTTTCGACCGAAAAAAGAAACAGTCCGAAATCACTTGAGAGTTCGATTTTGAATAAAAAATATGCCACAGACATTAAAAAAATCGAAATCGAGCAAATGGGCGATACAGAGCAAGCAGAAATCGTAACGCTCACCAGCTACGGAAAACTATGGACTGTTTCAGATGCCAATCAAGCGATAATAAGCCGTGCGAACGAAAAATCTATTCATTCATTTATCGAAACTGCTGTAAAAATCCGAAAATTCTATGCAATTTCAAGCAAAAACACTGATTTTAGCGGCGAGTCAAATACTGATAACTTTTTTATGCGCGTTTCATTTTTTGTTTCTGATGCAGACGCTGTTTCTGAAATCTATTTTGGGCATGAAACGGCTCTTACCGATAGAATTTATCTTTCTTCATCGGTATCTCCTCACATCTATGAGACGCAAAATGACTTTCATCAATTTCTTACGACGGATGTAAATTATTGGTCGGAGCGTGCCATTTTGCCTGAGATAGAGCAGCCGGTACAGCTTGTGTTTGAAGACTTCACGGGCTCGTATTCTGCAAAAACGGTTTTAGATGAAAAATCAGAACAGTTTTTGTCAAAAATAGATGCGTTGCGCTCGGTGCGCCACGGTATTCTTTTTGATGGTGATTTTCTTGAACGCAACGAAAACCGTGCTGGTGCAAAAAGAATCTCTCGACTCACGGCATTTGATGGAAACGGCAGAATTGTTCAGATTGATTTTTTTGAACATACAACGCAATCTGAAAGTGGGGAAGAGGAAAAATCCTGTTTTTACAAAAAATCAGTGCTTCCGTCACAACTTGATACGCAGGAAATTGCTTTCGCCTTCTATTCTCAGAATGCGGTGTACGAACTTTCGCTGTGGACTTACGGGCGGATTTGCTCTATAATTTCTCCATGAAAAACGAATCTCTCATTACCGATTACAAAAAATTTTTGGATAACGGCAAGACTGAGCGCGAATGTGTGTCTCAGATTATTTCTTGGGCGGAAAAATCAGGATTCCGCGATGTGTACAAAACCGATTCTCTCAAAGCGGGCGACAAAGTCTATGTGCAGAAGATGAACAAGGCGGTCGCGCTTTTCGTGGTCGGCTCGGAATCAATCGAAAAGGGCATGAACATTCTCGGAGCGCATGTCGATTCTCCGCGCCTCGATGTAAAGCAAAATCCCCTGTATGAAAACAATTTCCTTGTCTACCTCAACACGCACTATTACGGCGGAATCAAAAAGTACCAGTGGGTCACGCTTCCGCTCGCGATTCACGGCGTTGTCTGTAAAAAAGACGGAACGAGCGTGCAGGTGTGCGTGGGTGAGAGCGAGACTGACCCAGTTTTCTGCATTTCTGACATCTTGCCGCATTTGGCGCAAAAGCAAATGAAGGAAACTGCGAGCGATTTTATTCCGGGTGAAAGCCTTGATTTGATTACGGGAAGCTCAATTCCCTCAAAAGATGACGAAAATTCCGAGTCGAAGAAAGACAAAATCACCGCAAAAAAGGCGATTCTTGCGATTCTCAAAGAAAAATACGGAATCGAAGAAGCTGATTTTGGCTCTGCTGAACTTGAAGTGGTGCCTGCGGGAAAGGCGCGTGACTTGGGCTTTGACCGCTCGTTGATTCTTGCCTACGGGCAGGACGACCGAAGCTGTGCCTACACTTCTGCTCGTGCCTTGATTGAGAGCAACGCGGGCACTCGCACAAACTGCTGTCTCTGCGTCGATAAAGAAGAAATCGGCTCGGTGGGAGCGACGGGCATGGGAAGCCATTTCTTTGAGAACGCGCTTGCCGAAGTGATTGCCCGCCTGCCTTTTGGCTATTCCGAGCTTTCGCTTCGCCGCTGTTTGGCGAATTGCAACATGCTTTCAAGCGATGTGAACGCCGCCTTTGACCCGATGAACGCGGATTTGTTCGACAAAGAAAACGCAAGTTTCTTGAACGGCGGAATCGTTTTTAACAAATACACGGGAAGCCGCGGAAAGAGCGGGGCGAGCGACGCAAACCCAGAATTTATCGCACGGTTGCGGGGGCTTCTCGACAAGGCGGGCGTTACCTATCAAATGGCAGAACTTGGCAAAGTCGATCAGGGCGGTGGCGGCACGATTGCCTACCTCGCCGCAAAATACGGCATGAATGTGCTTGACGCGGGCGTTCCCGTGCTTTCAATGCACGCGCCCTGGGAAATCACCGCGAAGGAAGACATTTCTCAGGCGTACGAAGCCTACAAAGCATTTTTGACATTGGAATAAAAAATGCAAAAAAACGGGCAGAAATATATGGTTTCTGCCCGAAATTCTTGGATTGTGATTGAATCAGCTATTTTCGCACCGAACTGATAATGCGGGGAAGGGCCTTTTCTGTTTTAATCGGCTTTATGATGACATTTTTTGCCCCCAGCATGAGTGCGCGTTTTATAATCCCTGATGAATTGTACGATGTAATCATGACGACATGAGCATCCTTGTCGAAAGCAAGAATTTGTTCAAGCGTAGTGATTCCGTCCATTTTGGGCATAGTTACATCGAGCGTGACTAAATCGATGTCGGGATATTGTTCTTTGTAAGTGTCGACTGCTGCTTCGCCGTCATGCACTGTTCCAACGATTTTATAGCCCTCGCCGGTGAGAATCTTTTCAAGTTGTTTTGTGATGAAAGGTGCATCGTCCGCAATCAAAACATGACCTTTTGAGCCGTCGCTTCGTAATCCGTCTTCTCGTCTGTCGTAACTCATGGTGTTCTTCTTCGTGTTCCGCACGCACATCTTATAGTATAACTCATTTGTTTATTTTTGTCATACGATATGCTTGTTTTTGTGCGGAAGGCGCATTACACCTCAAACTGGTCGACCTGCCGTGAGATTTCTTCGATGGATTTTTCCATAAGCGAGGAAATTCCCGAAAGTGCGTTTCCTGTCTCGCTGATTTTTGACGCGCTTTCGCTCATTTTGTCCATGCCTGCTCTCATTGCGCGTGTTTCGTCTTGGAGAGTCGCGACTTCGTCCATAATCACGCGGCTTCCCTGTGTCATTTCCTGCGAGGCTTTTTGCACTTCTGCCGAACTGTCGTTTAGGCGGGAAAGTGCGCCCGTAATCTGAGCTGAGCCGCTTTGCTGTTCGGTCATTGCCGCCTTAATCTGACGGACGAGTGTGTCGGTCTCGTGGATTTCATTCGCCAAGTGCGTGTAGTCGTTCACGCCTTTTTGTGTTGAGATGACGACCGCGTTGATTGTCTCTTGGATTCGCTTTAACTGGTCGCCGATTGTCTTTGACTGGGAAGTTGAAGTCTCGGAGAGTTTTCGGATTTCGTCCGCAACGACGGCAAACCCTTTTCCCGCCTCGCCCGCATGTGCCGCCTCAATCGCCGCATTCATGGCGAGCAGGTTCGTCTGGCTTGCAATGCTCGCGATGACCGTGTTCGCTTCGTTCAAGAGCTTTGACTGCTCTTCGATTTCGCCGATTTGATTCTGCAAAGCCGTCTGTGTTGCCGCGCCCGACTCTGCGTTTTGCGCAAGCACGCCGAATGAGTCCGCCATTTTGTCCACAGAGCGGTTTACTTCGCCGATATTTCCAATCATCTGCTCAATCGCACTCGAAGCCTGCTGTACGACTTCCGCCTGTTTTTCAACGAGCGTTTCAAGCGCGTGAATGTTTGAAAGAATCTGATTCATGCTCGAAGCCGTCTAGCTTACGCTCGCATTCTGATGATTCAAGTTGCCGTCCATGCTCTTTATGTTTTCAAGGATTCCCGAAATCGCCTCTGCGGTGTCAGCTGTGCCTCGCTTTAGTTCTTCGCCCGCCTCTGTGAGCGAGATTTTTGAGCTCTTCATGGAAGCAAGGCTTTCTTTCATCGTGTCGGAGAAGGTCGAAAGACTTTCCATGACATCGTTGATTTCCGCGCAGGATTTGTTGTGCTTGATTGCGCCCGAAAAATCACCTTCTGCGAGCTGCTGAATCGCGGGAACCATGCCACGAATCGGATTCGTGATGGTTCGGACGATAAAAATAATCACAAGAATCGCCACGAAAAGTGCAATCGCCCCGATGATTTCTGTTGAGAGCAAGATTCGGTTTCGGAGCTTGAACGCGTCGCTCACATGCTGAACGGTTATGACTCCCCACGAGTCCGATTTTCCTTTGAGCGCGACGGGAGTGTAGGCGAGAAACGAATCCGCGCCGTCAACGACCGCCTGTGCCGTGCCCGACTTTCCCGAAAGAAGCGAGTTGATTGCGTTCATAAAGGCGGAATCTTCCTCAAATCGCTCTTCGCGCGTAATGACTTGCCCCGCCGCATCTTTTTTGACCGAACCGTCCGCGTTCTTTTCGGAAACGGTGTGTGTCATCGTCTTGTAATTGTAAAGTTCTTCGATAAAACGGCGGTCTGGGTGCGCCACAACCACGCCCTCACCGTCAATGATGAACGAATAGCGCGAGCTTTGCTCGTCAGTGTATTTGTCAACGAGGGAAAGCATGTAGTCGAGTTTTAAATCCACGCCCACGATGCCGACGATTCCACCATCTTCACTTTTTTGCGGAAGAAAAATCGAAGCGCAGGGCATGTTGGTCGCCACAGAATAGTATGATTTTGAAATGAAGGACTGTGGATTCGCGACCATTTGCTTGAACCACCAGCGGTCTTTTCGGTTTCCGAGCGTTCCCGAAGATCTGCCCGTCTGCACGCCTTCCATGTCCTGAATGTAAATCAACTCCAAGTACGGGTTTCGCGCCACGACTGAGGCAAGTACGGGCGACTGCAAGCTTGTTTCCATGCTCATGACATCGGGATTTCGCGTAAATTCATCACTCACATTGTATGCGCCGTCCAAAAACAGCCCGACCGCCTCAGCAATGTAGGAAGCCGTGTTTTTGTTCTGCTGATTGATTTCGACTTGGTACGATGAGCTGAACACTTTGACGACCGTGCCGACGATGAGTGCCGTAAGAAGCACAAGAATAATGACGACCGGAAAAAGAATCTGCTTGAGAATCGTGTTTTTCATGAATCTCCCCTTGAATTTGTGCAAAAAGTGGAAATCATGACACGGGTTTATCATGGAACGCAACCAACAATCTTACGATTCGCCATGATTTCCACACAGTATTTTAGCACGATTTTAAGTAATTTTCAGACTTCTTCCGATGAATCGCTATTTATTTCCGATGAAAATTTAGAATTTGAATCCGAGAGCCACATACGGCGTGATGATGCCCGTCGGCATGTTTGAGATGAAAATATGGGTAAAATCTGCGCCCGCTTCAAGCGAAAAGCGCGTGAACGGCATCCACACGAACGAAATTCCGCCTTGCACGCAGGGATAGAATGAAGTTTTGTTTTCAGAAATTGCCGAGCCTGTGCTTCCTGCGCCGTCGCTTACCGAGCGGGCTGACGAGATGTCAGTTAAAAATGCGGGCGTTTTGTTATAGCCGATGTCGATGTTTACGCCCGACCCGTCCTTGTAATTGATATCGCTTTTTAAAAGACTGACTCCGCCGCCCGCCTTTAGCGCAATGAAAATCGTGTCGCTTATGACAGCCCGGTGATAGACCGCCTTTAGGTTCAGCGAGCCGAGCATAGTTGTTTCCTTATACGCGTCGCTTCGGTAAAAAAGTTGCGTTCCCAAAAACGAAAGCGCGAATCCGAAATGGTCGCGTTTTTTTGTGAAAGGCAAATACTGAACTTTTGCAGAAAGCGAAGGAATGATTTCTTGCCCGAAATAATTCACATTGTTGCGCTCCAAAAGCGTTCCGTCATACGGATTGAAAAGAATGCCGCCCCCGAGCGAAATCGTAAAATGCTTGTATTCGCGCGGAATTTCCTCGCCTTTTTTCTTCTTTTCCTTTACCTCAAACGGCTCGGATTCCGTGGTAAGTCCGCTCGGATTTGTTATGCGGAGCCGCCATTTTCCCGCAGGAACAGTGTCAAAATAGACCGTTCCCGTTTCTTTGTCTTCGTTTCCGCCTGAGTTTTCCGCGTTTTCGCCGTCTTTTGAAAAACTTCCTTCTTGCGTCTCTCTGACTAACTCGACCTTGCTTCCTTCCGAAATATTTTTGATGTCGACGCTGAGCGCGACTTTGCCCGTTTTTCCGAGATTCTTGAGTTTTTCGTTGATGTTTTTAATCTCGGGCTTTTTCGCCTGAAACACTTCAAACGAAAGCCATTCTCCCTTTGCGCCGGAATTCTTGAGCACATCGTATGCCATAACTCGGTAGCGGTATTTACCCGGCACGAGCGAAAGGGAGGCGGAATTCGACTCGGTTTCAAAAATCGCCAGTTTGTTTGACGCAAGATTTTGCAATTCGACACGGTAATACCAGGCGTTCTCATCTTTTTTCCATGAAAGCGTTTGGGAAAGTGTGTCATCGCTTTTTGCTAGCAGATTTGACTGCACTGAAAACGAAACCCAGTCGCTTTCCGCTGATTTTTTTTCGAGGACATCGATTGCGCTGACTCGGTAACGGTATTCTCCGGACTCGAGGGAAAATTCCGCACAATTCTGCTCTGTTTTCTGAATAATCGTTTTTTGGCTCGAAAGATTTTGCACTTCAACGCGATATTCAAGCGCCGAATCTACAGAAGTCCAGGAAAGCCGCTGAATGAAACGGATATTTTCCGAAAACGACATGTTCAAAGAGAAAAAAATGAAAGCCGCGGCGAAAATTGATTTTAAAAAACGCCTAAGAGCCATACATTCCCTCTGGTAGTTCTGCGTCGATTTTTTGCGGGGAAGTGATGTCGATTTTAAAACTGCCTGTTGCCCTCTTTGTACGGAGGGCAGGGGAGTCGCCTTTTGCGTTTTTGTATGCCGACACCGACCATTCGAAATTTCCCGCGCTCAAAAGAGAAAGGTTCGTGAGCGCAAAATTTGGCTTCGTAAGATTTTGCGAGAGAATTTCCGTACGATTTACACCGTTGGTTTTTGTGAGCGTGAAAATGTAGCCGTCTGCGCCTGAAACTGCCCGCCATGTGAACTGAATCGTGCGGTTCTTTTTGAGGTAGTCGCTGTTCATCAGAAGATTTGCGGCGGGCGCGATGAGCGAGGGCTGTGTTTCTTTGAATTTTGTTTGGGCGAGCACGGCAGCCTGCTGTTTTTTCGCCTCTTCCATGCGAGCCGCTTCTTCTTCCAGCCGTTTTTCTTCGGCAATACGAAGCCGCTCTTGTTCCTGTGCGCGTTTTTCTGCCTCGGCCTGCAAGCGAGATAGTTCATTCTGTTTTTTTACGGCGGCGATTCTCTCGGATTCTTGGGCTTGCCGCCGCTTTTCGTTTTCGATTCGTGCCTTTTCTTGATTCTGCGCCCGTTTCTGCGCTTCAATGCGCTGTCGTTCCTGTTCCTGCGCTTGCTTTTCTTTTTCAAGGCGGAGTTTTTCCTGCTCATTCTGTTTTTTTATGGCGGCGAGCTGCGCTCTTTCTTCTTCCTGTTGTTTTTTCTCCGCCTCGATTCTTGCCTGCTCTGCGATACGCGCTTCTTCTTCGAGACGGGCAATTTCAGCGAGCCGAGCCTCTTCTTCCTTTCGTGCGATTTCAGCAAGGCGGGCTTCTTCCTCAGCCTTTTGATTTATGATGAGCGGCTCGGTGATGTTTTCAATTTTTTCGGTTGTAAACGAGCAGATTTTGCTTTTTTGGGTATAGCCGTTTGTTTCTTTTGCGTATATCGGCGTGACCTGCCAGAAAAATTCGCCCTCATCACTCGTTTCAAACGAGAGGAAGGGCGTGTCGGTTGTTTTGTCCAAAACTGGCGATGAGAAATTCCGCATGCGTGAAACTTGCAATCGGTAGGAAGAAGCGAATTCAGCCTCGTCCCAGCGGAGCGTTACTTTCTGGGATTCGTCTTTTGTGCGGAACACGGTTTTGTCGGCTGGGGAAACGAGAACGAGCGGTTTTTGATGCGTGACGGTGATTTTTCCGCTTCCGACTTCCTCATTGTCGGACAAAAGCCGCCAGTAGAGCGAACCTTCGTGTGCAAAAACGGAAGCCTCGGTGCTTTTTGTGACGATTTTTTCGCTCTGAATCGAAGAGAAATTTTTAGTGAGCGATGTTTGAACCCTGACGGGAGCTGAATCCGATGAAGAAGGAGCGTTGCTTTTCCATTGTATGCGCACTTGCGCCGCGTCCTCATCAGTTTCGGGAAAGAGTTTTAAATCTTTCGGCGGGTAGAGCACTGCGATTTCTTTTTGCGAAATTGCCCCGTTTTCGGAAATGCTCACGGCTTCTCCCACGGCAAGCGATTTTTCTTCGCCCGTTGCACTCACGACCCGTGCGTTTCCGCCGAGAATGTCAATGCTGCTCTCGCCCTTTCCGTCATTTTTTGCGGCAACGGCGACCGCGCTTCCTTTTTGAAGCTTCACTTCTGAGCCGCCGTCAAGCTGAATTGAAATTGCTGCGCTGCCGTCGCTTTCTTTGGTGTCCACCTGAATGTCGCCGCCTGAAATCGAAAGTTTTAATCCGCCGTCACTTCCGCGCACGAGGCGGAGCATGGTGTCTCCGTAAAGATTTAATGAAGTGCCGTCGTCAAAGAAAACGGACGCCTCTGCGCCTTCCGCCGTGGAAATCGTGTCACCTTCGTAGAGCCGTGCGTTCTGCGCGATTCGCTCCCATACCACACGGTCATCGAATTTCCGCTGAGCGATTTTGTGCTTGAAGGTCACGGTGGCGAGGGCTGGTTTATCGGTTCGTGAAGTGTATGCGTTCAAATCACGATAGAAGAGCCTGAATGCGTAAACGGCAAGCGCGAGACAGAACACTGTGAAAAAAACATCACTGAGCAGCGACTTGAATTTTATTTTCTTCCGCATTTAAATCCACCTGTCCGAAATTCGGCTCTTCTATGCCGAGCAATTTTCTCATTTCTTTTAGTGTTTTCGGTCCTTTTTCACCTACCGCGCGGGCGCAATCCGTGTCAAGCACGAAATTTTCCTCAAATTCTGAAAAGAATTCTTCTATATTAAAGCGCGGCATGTTCACTACGCCGTAAAAATGCTGTGTGCCTTTTCCTTTTACATCAAACCCGACGGGAATTTTCTCTACGACAAGCTCGTTTTTTTCGTTTTCAAGCGAAAGCGTAAAGTTGTTTTCCTTGCAGCGGATAAAATCGTGCTTTAAAAGCGCGAGCGTGTCTTCGGTAATGAGAATGTCCGTGCCGCAGGGCTTGTTGCTCGCTTCGGTGCGGCTCGCGAAGTTCACTGCGTCGCCGATTGAGGTGAATTCCAGCTTGTCGTAGCTTCCCATAAAGCCCACGGTCGCCCGCCCGCTGTTCAAGCCCGCGCCGATTCTGATATGAGGCTTGTATTTTGCCATCGGCTCTTTTTCGTGCGCCTTGGTGAACGCAAGCGCGTCCTTGTTGTATTTCATGAGCGAGTAACGCATTGCGATGCATGCGCGGATTGCGCTCAGTGCGTCCTCTCGGATATACGCGTCGTGCTCTGCCTGTTTCCGTGCCCGTTCTATCGAAGATGCGGGGAGTTTTTCCCAGTCAAGGCTTTCGTTTCGCAGCACTCCCCATGCCGCCATAATCGCGTCTCCCTCAAATTTATCGACAACACCACCCGTTGCCGAAATGCAGGAGACCATGCGGCTCATATAGTCGTTCAAGAATCCGATGATTTCAGCCGCGCTCTTTTCGCCGAAACGGTTTTTAAAGCCGTCGGAAATCGCCGTAAAGCCTCGGATGTCCGAAAAGAAAATCGTGATGTCCTTTAAGTGCGGCTCGAAGTCGATTTTGTTCGTGATGACCGCCTTTGTGACGCCCTGATTGGTGAGCTTTGAGACCATATTGAGGATTTTGCGCTCGTTTTGCGTGCTCCGTGCAAGGACGGCAATTTCATTTTTGCCGCGCGTTTTTAGCTCTTCAAAGAGTTCCGTGTTGAAGTTTCCGCTGTTGATTTCGTTCGCCACTGCGGTAAGGCTAGAAAGCGGCACGGAAAGGGATTTTGCGAAATAGTAGACGATGAGCATTGCGAGCGCGAGAATTGCGACCATAATATAGAGGTTTCGCCGCGTGGTGGAGCGGATTCCTTCAAGAATGATGGCGGTTTTTACCGTTGTGATGACGCCGCCGTTCCCGAACGAGCTTTTTTTGTACGCTCCGATGTATTCTTCGCCCCGCTCGGAAAGTTTTTTCTGCACGAAGCCCATGACCGCCTGCTTTGTGGAAAGAAATCGCGTCGTTAAGCGTTTTAGAATGGGGGAAGTCTCCCCCTCGCTCCAGCCGTCAGAGCCGTCTTCCGCTACCCCCTCTGCGGGGGAATCCCCCGCAACGCCCCCGGCAGTGCTTTTTGCACCGATTCGGTAGGTGATTTGTGCGTTGGACTGGCTGCTTTGGCGCATTTCTTTGAAAACGGGATTTTCCGCTTCGTTCGTGAGCATAAGGACATGCGACGGGTCAGCGTCAATTAAGATGTCGCCCTCATCGTTCACAAAAAATGACTGGTTGACGCTCCCGCCCGAAAAACTTTCACCGAGCCGCTCGGTGTCGTACAAAATGCACACGCCGCCGTTTTCGCCCGGATACATAATCGCCATGAGCGGGAAACCGAAAAAGGGAGAGGCATTTTCGAGGACGAAGGAGCCTGTCGCGGCTTTGTTTACGGAAGGCTCGCAGTAAAGCCGCCACGCGTCAAGCACATTCGGCGTGATTTCGTGGCTCTGTTGCAGGGATTTGTTCACGAAAAGCGAATCCCGCGCGTAGATTGCAAGAATGTCTTCGTTCCGTTCGAAAAATTTTTGCTCGGCGGAAGAAAAGTGCTCTGCGCTTGCGTTTTCTGAATCGTCCGTGTCTTTGGCGCGGCTCTGTGCGATGTCGAGAAAAAAATCGGTCGCGGCAACCGCCGTTCGTATGCTCAGCTCGGAACTTTGCGCGGTTCGTTCGTTAATCGCAAGATTGTTTTCGAGCGCATTGATTTTGATGTCTTTTGTGACAAAATAGGAAACGACTGCGGTAACGCCCCCAAGCGAGACGACGATGAGCAGCGTGATGATGAGCATGAGCGTGCGCCCAATCGGTCGACGAACTTTGTCAACCGTTGCTGCTGACGAGGCGGAAAAACTTGTGGAACTGACATTGTTTTTGCTTTGATTTTCTTTTTCGCGCTTGGCTCGCTTGGCTTCGCGTTTTTGCGCCTTTTCGCTGCGCCGTTGCTCGGATTTGATAAGTTTTTCAGTATTCCGTGCAATTTTGAGCCGTTCTTTCTGGGCTTTTTTCGTCGCTTTTGCCGACTCGCGTTCTTCTGCTTTTGTTGATTCTGAGCGATGCGCCATACTGTTCCTTTTTTGCCGTCAGATTTTGCCAAAAGTATATCGCACGGAAAGGGATTTTTGCGGTCAATCCGATGAATCGCTAGTTATTTCCGATGAAAAATTTATTACAAGCTTCCTACGGTTGTGCTTGTGCCGCCGCTACCGGCTGCCCCTCCGCTTCCGCCGCTTGCAATGCCGCTCGTGACGGAATCGCTGTTATCCTGTGAGCCGTTGCCGCCGTTGGTTGCGCCTTTGCCGCCAGAGCCAGCTCCGCCGCCCGCATAGACATGACCGCCTGAATGACCAGTAATTGAGCCGCCGGCTCCACCGCCGCCGCCTCCGCCACCGGCACCGCCCGTGCCGATGTTCGCACCCGCGCCACCCGCGCCGCCGCCGCCGCCTGAGCCTCCTGCGCCCGCAGTCCAATCGCGGTTATAGCCGGTGTTCTCATCTTTTACGCGGTAGTTATATACTTTGTTTCCGCTTGTGTCCTTGCCGCTTCCGCTTGTAGCAGTATAGAGCGCACCGCCGCTTCCCGCGCTTCCGCCCACGCCGCCTGTCGCCGTGATTGTTATCGTGCTTTCTTTTTTGATAGAGCCGCATGAGGAACTGCTTGAGCCCGCAGAACCGTTACCGCCCGCGTTTCCTGCGACGCTTCCTGTCGTGCTGATTTCTGCAATCGAAATGCCACTGCCACTGCTTCCGCCGGCTCCGCCAGCCCCGCCGTTCGTTCCAATTCCGGCTCCACCGCCGCCCGCGCCTTTTCCGCCCGCGCCGCCAGAGCCACCGCACGCCGCCGAATGGCTTCCATTGTACTGCATCCAAGCGTCCGAAGCGTTTGACGAGCCATTTCCTGCGTCGCCGCCTTTTCCGCCGGTCGCAACGACAGAGCCTTCGCCGTAGAGATTCAGCGTTGCGCCACTTGGCACATTGATTCCTGCATAGCCGCCAGAGCCTGCGCTACCCGCAGCTCCCGTAGCGGTGAGCGTACAGCCTTCTTCAATATAAATGTTCACCGTGCCGCTTATGGTCATACCGCTTCCACTTGCGTTCGTGTAAGAAACATCGCTGCTCACTACACGCGTTCCGCTTATTGAGCCGCCGCTCGTGCTTCCCGTGAGCTGTGTGCCCTTTGCCGTCCACTGCGCGTAGAGCGTGGTCGCCGCCGTCAAGTCGCTTGTCTTTGCGCTCGTGCCGTCCGCGTTGTAGTATTTTGTGCCGCCGCTTGCCGCGTCAAAGAAGCCAGAAAGCGTGTAGCCGATTCGCGTGAACGCACCGATTGAGCCGTGGGTTGACGGCGGATTTGTGGTGGTGAGCGTTGGCATCGCTTCGCTGTAGGTCGCCGTCACGGTGGTGGTCGTGGTAGCACCCTTTGCCCAGCCTGTCTTGATGGTGACAGTGCATTTTATCTTTTCCCACCGCGCGTAGAGTGTCTTTGCTCCCGCCGTGGTGTAGGTGGTTGCGCTCGCGCTGTCTTTGTCGTAGTACTGCGTGCCACCACTCTCTGCGCTCGTGTCGTAGTAGCCCGCGAAGGTGTAGCCCGTGCGCGTGGGGGCGGTGATTGCGGGCATTGCACTGTTGTAGGTGGCTGTCACGCTCGCTGTTCCGCCTGAGCCGCCGTTTGCGTTTAAGGTGACGGTGTAGGTGCTTGCCGTCCATTTTGCGTAGTAGTTTTTGTTTCCCGTGCTTCCGCTTGCAATCTGCGTGACCGCGCTTCCTGATAGCGAGGTGCTTTCGTACCAGCCGCCGAATGTGTAGCCCGTACGCGTGATGTTGCTTGCGAGAGGGAGCGTGACCGCGCTGTTTTCGACCGTGTACGAGGTGGGCTTTGTGTAGCTGCTTGCCCAGTTTCCGCTGTTTTCAGTGAAGGTAATCGTGTAGGTGTCGCGCGTCCACTTTGCGTAGAGCGTGGTGTTTGCCGTGAAAGTGTATGCGCTTCCTGCCGTGTATGCCGTTCCCGTGCCGCTCGCATTTGCGTTCCAGCCGCTGAATGTGTAGCCACTGTGGGTAAAGCCGTTTGCATGGAGCGTGAGCGTAGTCGTGTAGCCTGTGACGCTCTGGCTTTCCGTGCTTCCCGTGACGGCTGTGGGGTGAGACGAGCCTTTGTTTCCGCTGTAGGTGACGGTGTATTGCCACACCGCGTACAAATCCACGATTGCGCCTGTCTCAGCGGTCAGGTTGAGCGTGCCGCTTTTTCCGTCCGCGTACAAAGCCGTTGTCGCGCTCGCGCTTTTTGCCCAGCCTACAAAGGTCGCGTCCGTGCGCGTCCAGCCGAGGGCGGAAAGCGTCTGCAAACTTTGCGCCGTGTCGTAGGTGAAGCCCTGCGTTTTTGTAGCGGTGTCGCTTGCGCTCGTGTTCTTGTGATAGCGCACGGTGTAGGGATTTGCAGTCCACTTTGCGTAGAATGATTTTGCGCCCGCTGTGTCAGCGGGAATCTCTGTGACCGCAGTTCCTGTGAGCGAGGCATTTTCGTACCAGCCGCTGAATGTGTAGCCGTTTTTTGACACCTGTGCGCTTTCTGGGAGCATGACTGAGTCGTATCGTGTGTAGCTTGCCTGTGCGGTCGTGCCTGTGGCAAGGCTTCCGCCGTTCCAACTGTAGGTGATTGGGTAAATCTGGTCGAATTCAGAAATCGAGTTTCCGCCGGGGGAGGTTGATGTGCTTGTCACTCCGCTTGCGATTCCTGCGTATTCCGTCCAGATGCCGACAAGGACGCGCTCGCCCGATGATGCGTCGGTGGTGTAGAATCTGAATGTGAGTGCGTATGTTCCTGCGGGAATGCCGTTTTTCGCGTAGGTGGCACTTTCTCCGCTTGCAGAGAGCGTTTCTTCTGAAAATCCCGCGACAGACGAGCCGTCAAGCGCGTAGAGTGTCGCCGTTACGAGCGAGATTCCGCTTGCAGGGAAGGAAACGCTCACATTCACGCCGCCCGTCGCCCCAGATTCGTCCGCGCCGAGTTTTGAGAGCGAGAGCGTGAAAGAAAGGCTGTTCGCTTGCCCCGCGACTATTTCTTGCCTTGCAATCTGCCCTGAGTAGGTGACGCCGCCTTTTTTTGCCGTAAGGCGGAATGACCAAAATCCTTGCGCTATGCCGATGCTCGCTGAATTCAGCTGAGACAGAGCCGTGGCGGAAGATGAATCATCTGAATTCCAAAGGCTCTGCCACTCAAAGCCACCGTCCGTGCTTCCGCTTAAAGAAAACGAGGTGAATTCAGAAGCCGTGCTCACCAATGGCAGTGCGATTCTCGCGGAAGACGATGAATCGGCAGTTTCTGAAATCTTCACGCCGTTCTCGTCTGTTAGCGAAAGCGTGATGTATGCAAGTGAATTTTCAGAAGAGCCTTGGCTTTGCGCGGAATCCGAGGAAGGTTCGCTCGATTCTCCGTATTGCACGGAAATTTCTGTGGCGGTGCTTTCGCTAGAATCAGAATCGTCTTCGTTGAAAAGTTTGCAGGAAAAAGCGGCAAGAAGCAGAAACGCAAGGCAGAAAAAGAGTGATTTCCGCCTGAAAAGAGAAAATTCCGTGCTGTTCGAGCGTTTTTTCAGCATAATCATAAAAAAATCCGCGAAAAATTACCACAGTTTGAAAGTATATCGTCATTTTTTGCCAGAAAAGCGGGTGGCGTACGAAACGGCAGTTATAACGGATGAAAAAAAATCATTGCGTTCCCTAAAAAATCCGACATATAATAGAGTATGATTCAACTTGCAATTTGCGATGACGAATCCACCGAGCGGAACCGTGTGAAGGACGCTCTTTCTTCCTATTTCCGTGAGCATCCCGACATTTCGGCAGAAATCCACGAATTCTCATCGGCATTTGATTTCCTTGACGCGCTTGACAATAACGCCCTTTTTGACATCGTGTTTTTGGACATCTACATGCCCGGCATAAACGGCATTGAGGCGGCAAAAACGCTCCGAGCGCGTACTGATACGAGCAAAATCATTTTTCTCACTTCATCAACCGACCACGCTCTAGACGCGTTTTCTGTCAATGCGGTGCATTATCTTGTGAAGCCGTTTTCTCATTCGGCTTTCAACGAGGCGTTAAACCGTGCCTTCGACGCATTCAAGAATTCCTCAAAAAAACTTGCCATAACGGGCGAGATGGGCGCGGTCAGTTTTGTCAGCATAGACGACATCATCTACATCGAAAGTATCGGGCGGAAACGCTATGTCTACACGCAGAAAAAAGAATTCGTCGAGGTGAAGCGGACGCTCCTGCATTTTTCGGAAGAGCTGGAAGAACTTGCGCCAGGTCAGTTCATTTCGCCGTACCGCGGCTATATCATCAATCTTGACGAAGTGCGCACCATTGAGCCGAATAAAATCATCATGGAGAACGGAAAGCAGATTATCACCAAAACGGGCGATTATCGGAAGCTCAAATCTCTGTTATTTAACTATTCTTTTGTGAAGTACGGGGGGGTAAATGAATCTTTGAAAAATTGTTCTTTTGACGAATGCCTGCACCTATCTGTGTCACGCCGTCTGCATGTTCATCATCTCTGACCGAAAGAACGGCTCGCTCGTCTCTGCGCTGCGCATGGGAGCGTTTTGGCTTGTGTGCGTGGGGCTGTGCGCTTTTGCGGTGACTCACAAACAGCAGAATCTCTATTGGTTCATCACGAATTTTGACACGCTTTTGATGATTGCCGTTTTTGCGCTCGACTCGTCGGGATTTTTTGCGAAAAAAGTATTCATGATGACCGCCTACGGCATCTATTTTTATGTGACGATGATTCCCTGTGACGCGTGCTTTGAATTTCTCCCTGCCGCCTACAGTTACATTCCCTATTCGCCGATTCGCATGACGATGTACGCGCTTCTGATGCTGTTCTGGGTAAAAAAGGGAAGGGCGATTTTTGAAAAAGCGACTGAGCATATTTCCAGCAAGCGGTGGATTCAGCTTTGCTTTTTTTCAGTTCCCGTCATTTTCTGCGTTACTTTTTCGATGACGCATCTTATCATGCTGAATCGCGCTGATACCGTGTGGGATTATCTTATTTCCGCAAGCATTCTTATCATCGTCATAAGCGCGTATGTTGTTATCATTCAGATGATGGCATTTTTGAATTCTGAAAGCGACCAGCGAATCTTGAACGAGCGGATTGGGCTTTTGCAATTTGAACTCGACTCGGAAGAGCAGTTTGTCGAGCTTGCGAAGAAGAACCGCCATGACCTCCGACACCACAACCGCGTGCTTTTGGACTATCTTGAAAAGAACGACACAGAAGGAATCCGCTCATACCTTGAGCAGTACGAAAAATCACTTGATGAGACTATTTTCGTTGATTTTTGCGCTAACCCGATTGCGAACGCGCTGCTTCGCCGTACCGCTGCCCGTTGTGCGGAAAACAAGATTGCCTTTACCTGCGCCGCCGTCATTCCGGAGAATCTGCCGCTTTCGCTCACCGACACGACCGTGCTGTTCGGAAATCTTTTGGAAAATTCCTATCACGCATGCCTGAAAGCGAAAAATGAGAATGCCGCTCTTACTGTAAAAGCGCAAGTCCACCACCAAAAACTGTATGTCTCCGTGCGCAATTCCGTCTCAGGCACAGTCCGTTTTAAAAACGAGATTCCCCAAAGCGACAAAAAAGGCGGCGGAATCGGCGTGAGCAGTATGCTCGGCGTGCTCGAAAAATGCGGCGGCATGGCAGGCTTTACCCAAAACGGAAACGAATTCATCACGCAGATGATTGTGCCGCTGGGGTGAGGGGGCATTGATTTACAGAGAATATGTGTTTAGGATTTTGACTTGATTATTCTACATAAATATAGTATGTTAGAACTGTACCACGGTGGTGGTAGGCTGAACCTCCGAATTCATTAGAACGAGGAGGCCTGCTTATGACAGGATACGAAAGCATTATGCTTCTTTGTGCGGTCGTGACAGCGATTGTTACGGTTGCATCGTTTGTTCTTGCAGTATGCACGGCACTCGACAAAAAAGACGATAAAAGCGAGTAGATAAAAAAGAAAGCCTACAGGTAATAGCAATCTCGCTGTAGGCTTTTCCTAAAAGCTACGGAGGTTCAGCCACACTGCCGTGGTGCTCCTCTCTTTAAATAATATAGCTCATTTTCCCCCTGCCGTCAAGCGAGAATTCGCTTTACAAGAATCACCCCCCCTACAGCGAGCCTACGCTTGCCGCAACGCCGCCGGTGCCTTGTGCGCCGCCCGCGCCGCCGCGACCTTGGGTGCCGAGGTCTCCGTTGTCGTCTTTGTGGGTGCCGTCGCCACCGCCCGAAGAGCCGCCGCTTCCCGCGTAGCCGTTGCGCCACTTTCGGCTTCCGCTCGCTTTGTCGATGCCGCCAGCACCGCCACCGCCTCCTCCGCCACCACCAGCACCGCCCGTGCCGATGGCAGCTCCCGCCGTGCCAGCTCCACCGCCACCGCCAGTTCCGCCGAATCCCGCAGAGAAGTTGCTGCCCCAGCCAGAGCCTGAGTCGCTTGCGCCATAATTAGGCGTGGGATTGCTTCCTTGACAGCCTGTTTCGCCTGACTGCAATACGCCGCCGCTTCCTGCGCTTCCGCCGCCACCAGCTGTAGCGTTCACCGTGAGCGTAGATTGATTTTTTATCGTACCGCATGACGCGCCAGACCCGCCATCAGAACCTGTCGCGCCACTTCCGCCGGACGCATCACCATTGATGTCGCCTGTGTATGCGGGCGTTCCGCCTGTTCCGCCACCGCCGCCGTTTGCGCCCGGTGTGCCGATTCCCGCGCCTCCGCCACCAGCTCCAGTGCCTCCGTCTCCACCGCCGCCAGACTGCGACGCATCGCCACTTGACTGCTTGGTGATGTATGCGGTTTTCTTGTTGTTTCCGCCGTTGGTCGCGTTTCCGCCCTTTCCACCCGTGGCGTTCAGCGTGCCGTAGCCATAAATATTCAGTGTTCGGCCGTTCGGAACATGGATTCCCGCGCCGCCGCCAAGCGTAGCATTTCCTGCCGCTCCGGTCGCCGTGACGGTAACGCCTTCTTCTATATAGAACGACACGCTGCTTGCCCCAATCGTAATGCCAGAGTCGCCCGACGTGCTTGTGGTAAATGACAAATCCTGACTGAACACATAGATTGCGTCCACTAAGCCCATGCCAGATGTGCTTCCTTCCGTGAGCACTACGCCGAGTGCCGACCACTGCGCGTAGAGCGTTGTATCTGTCGCCTTGTTCCATGTTTTTGCGCTCGTGCCGTCCGCGTTGTAGTATTTGGTGCCGCCGCTTGCCGCATCGTAGAATCCGTTCAGCGTGTAGCCGCTTCGCGCAAAACTTCCGAGAGCTGCCGGGTGATTTGACGGCGGATTTGTCGTCGTGAGCATTGGCAGTGCGCTATCGTAGGTCGCCGTGACGGTCGTGGTGGTGGTCTCGCCCTTTGCCCAGCCAGTTGAAATCGTGACGGTGTAGGTGTTCGCCGTCCAGCGTGCATAGAGCGTTTTTGTGCCGTCGGTGGTGTAGGTCGTTGCGCTCATCTTTTCCTTGGTGTAGTATTGCGTGCCACCTGTTGCCGCGCTCGTATCGTAGTAGCCTTGGAATGTGTAGCCAGTGCGCGTTGGGGAAGTTAGCGCTGGCATCGCACTGTTATAAGTCGCCGTGACGCTCGTTGAGCCGCCCGTGCCGCCGTTTGCGTTCAAGGTGACGGTGTAGGTCTTTGCCGTCCACTTGGCGTAAAGCGTCACACTGCCCGCGCTTCCCCGTGCAATCTGCGTTTTCTGTGTGACAAAACTGCTTCCCGTGTACCAGCCCGCGAAAGCGTAGCCTATGCGGGTCGGATTTGCGAGCGTGATTGTCGCCGTTTCTGCCGTGTAGGTGGCAGGGTTCGTGCTTGCGTTTGTTCCGCTGTTGAGATTGTAGGTAATCGTATAGGTGTTAAGATTCCACTGAGCATAGAGCGTGGTGTTCGCGCTGAAGGTGTACGCCGTGCCCGCAGTGTATGTCGTTCCCGTGCCGTCTGCCTTGCTGTTCCAGCCTGAGAATGTGTAGCCAGTGTGCGTAAATCCGTTTGCGGCGACCGTAAGATTTGTGCCGTAGCCCGTGACGCTCTGAGAGGAAACGCTTCCCGTAACCGCCGTGGTATGCGACGCGCCTTTGTTTCCAGCGAAAGTGACCGTGTATTTCCAGACCGCGTACAAGTCTACCGTGCCGTCGGGGATTTCCGTCAGATTCAGCACTCCGTTTGCACCATCGGTGAGCGTTATTCCGTTTGATGAAGAAACCGCTGTTCCCGAAGATGAAGTCGCCCATCCGACAAAACTTGCGTCCGTGCGCGTCCAGCCGAGAGAACTGAGCGTTGAAAGAGATTGCGTTTTGTCGTAGGTGAAGGCTTCGCTTGCAGAAGCTGTGTCGGAAGCGGAAGTGTTTTTGTGATAGCGAATGGTATACGAATTTGCGTTCCATTTTGCCCAAAAAGATTTGTTGCCCGCCGTGTCCGAAGAAATTTCTGTGATTTCTTCCCCTGAAAAAGAAGCATTGCCGTACCAGCCAGAGAATGTGTAGCCGTTTTTTGCCGTTTCTCCGCCCGTGGGAAGATGTGCCTCGCCGTGCCGAGTGTAAGCCGCCTGTGCGGTGCTTCCTGTCGCAAGTCCGCCGCCGTTCCAGTTGTAGGTGATGGCATAAGTCTGGTCGAATGCGGAAATGCTGTTTTTTCCCGTGTCGGTTGAAGTGCTTGTGACTCCCGATGCGATTCCCGCGTACTCAGTCCAGGTGCCGATAAGAATCTCTTCTCCCGAAGACGAATCGGTCGTGTAGAATCTGAATGTGACTGCGTATGTTCCCGCGGTGATTCCCGATTTTTCGTAAGTCGCCTTTCCGTTGCTTGTAGTCGCCGATTCTTCTGCAAAAACTTCCGTGCCGTCAAGCGCATACAATCCTGCCGTCACTTTTGAAACGCCCGCCGTGGGATAGGAAACGCTCACTTTTACGCCGCCCGTCGAATTTTCTTCGTCCGCGCCGATTTTTGAGAGCGTGAGCAAGAAGGAAAGGTTGTTTGAAAACGAGGCGACGATTTCTTGCCGCATAATCTGAGCCGTGTAGACAACTCCGCCTTTTTGTGCGATGAGTTTGAATGTCCAAAATCCTTCCGAAACGGGAATGAGTGCCGAATTCAGTTGTGAAAGCGCAGTGACCGAAGATGTGCCGTCTGATTTCCACAAATTCTGCCAGCTAAAGCCGTCGTCCGTGCTTCCGTTCAAAGTGAACGAGGTGAATTCAGTCAGCGTGCTTACAAGGGGGAGCGCGACCCGTGCCGAAGAACTTTCGCTCGAAACAGAAGCCGTGCTTTCAGTGAGCGGATTTCCGTCCTCATCTTTTACTGAAATCGAGAGATAGGCGATGTGAGTGATGTCACCTTGTTGGCTAGTTGCCTGTAGCGGTGCGGAGTTTTCTGTTTCGTCTGCCGAAGCGCCATTATTTTGCGAATCACTTACTTCCACCGTAATTTCATTTGTGATGACTTCTTCATCGTCTGAACTGTCAAGCAGAGGACAACCAATGAAAGAGAGTGCGGCGAAAAAAGTGCTGAAAAATGCGAGAAATCGGAATTTTTCATTCTTTCGCTTCATAGGCATTCCTTATTCCACCGTGATACTTGCCTTTGCGTCCTGTGGAATTCCGTTCACAACTCCGAAAAGCGTCACTTCGTAGGTGCCAGCCACCCAAGTCGTCGTGTCGCAGACAAGCTGGTTTCCGTTGATTGAGACTCCCGTTTTGCTCGTTGCCTGAGTTCCGTCTATGAGCGTGGCTGTGTCGTACAATGCGCTTGCTCCTTCGAGCGTGAGCGTGACTGTCTTTCCGTTCGTTGACTTGCTCGCAGAAACAAGGTCAGCGTTCTGTATGCCGATTGAAATTGCCCCTGCTTTCGTCCAATTCGCCGTGAGCGTGAGGTTTGCCGCGATTCCGTTTGAAACAGTGTCGCCCGCGTGATAGATGCTCGCCGTGTCGCTTCCGAGCGTCCAGCCGTTGAAGGTGTAGCCGCTTCGTGCAGGTGTCGCAGTTGCCACCGTGACTGATTGCCCGTAGCGGAAAGTCTGTGCGGCAGGAATGCCTGAAACCCCGCTCGTGATTCCGCTTCCCGCCGTGTAGGTGACGGTGAAAGTTTTGCGCTCATAGCGGATTTCAACGACCGCGCTTCCGTCGGCGGCGATTGTCGCTTGTGTGACTGTTGGCGTGTTGAATCCTGTGTACGATTTTGCCGTTGCCGCTGTGCTCTGCCCCGTTGTTCCCGAACGCGATTCCGTTTCGTGGAGCGTGTAGTCTGTATTGCTGTTGCCCGTGGTGTTCTGCCAGAAATGCTTTACCGTGTATGTTGTGTCGTTTGATTCGACCCAGTGTGCGTAAAGCGTTGTGTTTGCAGGAATATCCCACGAGCGCATGCTTTCCCCTGCTGCCGAGTAATACTGGGAACCCATGCCGTTCGCTTCGGCGAAGTAGCCCGCGAAACTGTATCCTTCTCTGCGTGGGAGCGTAGGAATCGCGGACAGCGCACTGTCAAAAGCCACCGTGACGCTTCCCGTTCCCGCTGTTGTCGCGCCAGCCGCACTGAGTGTGACAGTGTAATTGTTTGCCTTCCAGCTGGCATAGAGCGTTGCATTTGCCGCGCCAATCGCATAATCTGCCCCGTCAAGATACACTGATACGCCGCTGCTTTCAGTTGCCCAGCCGTCAAAACTGTAGCCCGTGCGCGTGAACTGATTTGCGTTCAGTGCCTGAAGAATGCCGTTGTAGAAGGTTTGGCTTGCCATCGTTCCGCTTCCCGCCGTTTTATCGAATGAAAGCGTGTAGGCAGAACGGTCGTAGTAGATTTTTACGAGCGTGCTTCCGTTATTCTCGATTTTCTTTTGGGCGAATGTCTGAACGGTAAAGCCTTCGTATGTCCGTGCAACAGCCGCCGTGTCTTCGCCTGTTTTTCCGCCCTTTGTTTCGGTGTCAGCCGTAACGATTGTATAACCAGAGCCGCTTGCATTCTGCTTGTAATGCTCCACCGTGTATGTTGTCTCCGCTTCCTTCCATTTGGCGAAGAGCGTGACGGTTCCGCCGTTTTCAGCCGTAAGATTTACGACCTCAGCGTGATTTTGCCATGAAGAGCCGGTGCCGTCAGCATATTGCGCCCAGCCATCAAATGCGTAGCCGGTAAGTCGGAATGTGTTTTCTGAAAGAATTGCCGCATGGTCATAGCGCATTACCTGTATCGTTTCGGCTTCTCCGCTTGTTGTTGTTCCGCCGTTTCCGTCAAACTTCACCGTGTACTGATTCGCCGTCCATTCGGCATAGAGCGTCGTGTCGCCCGCTTCTGCCATGGTGAGCGAACTGCCCGCCGCATAGCGAGTTCCGCCTCCGTTGCTCTGCGTGTTCCATGAGGCAAACACATATCCCGTGCGCGTGGGAATAGCTTCCGAAATCGCCTTTTCTGACTGATATTTTCGTGTTTCTGATGCGGGAATCGAAGAAACGCTCGTGTCTGCTGCCCCGCTCAAAAGCGTGGCGTTCGGCTCAAAGCTAAGTGTGTAGGAATTTCGGTCGTAGTACACATTTACGACCGTGCTGTCATCGCTTTTTACTATCTGCTGTGTCACTGCCTGCGGCGTGAAACCTGTGTAGGTCGTTTTTGCCGCGACTGCCGTTTCTTCGTCCGTTACGCCGCCTTCATTTTGCGCCGCGCTTTCATCTTCGGTGTAACTGTCATCGTAAATGTTCTGCAAGAAATGCCGCACGGTGTATCGGGCATCCGCCACTTTCCATTGCGCGTATAGCGTGACTTCACCTCCTTGCTCGCTCGAAAGATTCCATACCGCACTTGCCGCGTTCAAAAAATCCCTGCCAGTTCCGTCTTCTTTTGAATTCCATTTGACGAATGCATATCCGTTCCGTGAGTAGCCGTTTGTGGTGAGCGCGTCCGTTTTGTCGTAAGTGGCGAGCAAATCTGCTGTTGTGCCTGAAAGCGTTCCCGTCGTGCCGTCATTTGCGTTCGCGTCAAATTTTATCGTGTAGGTGATGGGAATCCATTTTGCGTAGAGAACATAGTTTCCCGTGCTTCCGCTTGCAATCGTCGTGATTTTTGCAGAATCCGCAAAGTGGGAATCCGTGTACCAGCCACCGAACAGATAGCCCGTTCTCACCAGAATCGGAAGCGTGATGTCGCCGCTCCTTCTTGAATAAGTGGCTGGCGCAGTCGCTCCCCCCGCAAGAGTTCCTGAATTCATGTTGTAAGTGATGGAGTAGGGGCTTTCCATATTCTCAATCATGCGCTTTGAGATACTCACAAGGTCTTTTGCAACCTGCGCGTATTCCCGGAACACATAGAGCGGAACATCATTTTCTGCAAAGAATTTAAAAACGATGATGTACTGCCCCGAACTTACCCCTGATTTTTCAAAAACTGCCGTGCCGTCCGCAGAAACACTCTCGTCAGTGTAGCCTGAGACGAGAACCCCGCCCGTGGTGTACAATCCCGCCGTCACATGCGCGACATATTCAGCGGGATACGAAAGCGTGACGCTGATGTCGCCTGTGCCGCTCGTTGTGTCAAATGAAGTGAGCGAAAGCGTGAATGCGAGCGAATTTGTTCCTTCCGCAATGTCGATGTCAGAAATGCTTCCGCCGTAGCTGGCTCCGCCCTTTATCGCGATGAGGGTGAATGACCATTTTCCTTTTTGAATCGGAATTCGCGCTTCATTCATTGTGGCGTATGCTGATTTTCCGCCTGAGGAGGTGAATGTTTCTTCTGAAAGTGAAAGCGGATTGCTGTTTTCGTCAACGCCCGTTCCCGCCAGTTTAAAACTCGTAAAATCATTTATATCGCTGACCGAAGGAAGTGCCGTGCGGCTTTCTAAATTTTCTTTGACCGAAAGAGAAAGAAAAGCCGTGCCGTTTCCGAACGATTTTTGAGAAATTTCATCAGAATCTTCTATTGTATTGAACAATTCGCAGGAAAAGAGTGAGAGCAAGGCCACGAAAGAAAAAGCCATCCTGAGCAGAGCATTTGATTTATGCGCACACATCACTTTCATTGCGTTCTCCCTACTGCTTGATTACCTGAACGCTCGCCGAGTGAATTACGCCCGCGCTGTCGTTCGCCACAAGAAGCACTTCATAAATGCCCGGCTGCCACGATGAAGTGTCGAGCTGCAAGATTGTGCCGCCCGTTCCCGAAACCGCAGCCCAGGGAACGAGTGCACTCGGAAGTGTTGTTTCCTCAATCTGCCAGATGTAATCGCTGAATCCGTTTGCCGCCGTGAGCGTGACCGTGTTTCCGTTTCTGAGCGAGGAAAGCGCAATGTCTTGGAGTTCTTCGATTTCCACAGAAATGCCGCCGACCTGCCCCCATTGGGCGGTAAGCGTGATATTGTGGTCGATTGATTCTTCGAGCCGTTCGCCCGCTTGATAGATTTTTCCGTCGTCCTCGCGTTTGTAGCCATAGAATGTGTAATCCGTGCGGGTGGGGGCATTTTCATAAACAAAAACTTCCGTCTGATAGCGGTAGTTTTCTTCTGAGGGAAGTGATGAAACCGCCTCGCCGCCAGCGACATAGGTGATTTTGTACAAATTTCGGTCATAGTAGATTTTTACGACCGTGCTGCCGTTGGGATTGAGTGAAAGCTGGTCGAAAGTTTTTGCCGTAAAGCCGACATAGTTTTTTGCCTCCGCCTCGCTTGGCATGAGCGCGATACCCGTTTTTTGCTCCGTGTCCTCAGAAACAATCGTATAATCGCTTATCGTGTCTCCCGTGAGATTCTGTTTATAATGCTCCACCGTGTACACGACATCGCTTCGGGCAATCCATTTTGCCGAGAGCGTGACCGTTCCGTTCTGCTGTGTCGTAAGGTTTATGACCGATGCCCTGTCCTCAAAATCAATCGCGGGAAGATTCGTTTCGTTTCCCTCAGGCTCGCCAGAAAATGCCCAGCCGACAAACACATATCCCGTTCTTTTGAACAAACACGGAAGAAGTGCCTGCTCGCGGTCGTATGTGAACTGCATTGCTTCCATTTCACCCGTCGCAAGCGGTGCGACCTTATCAAAAACGACCGTGTAATTGTATGCGACCCACTGCGCGTACAGCGTGATTTCACTCGTGCTGATGGTGATTTTAGGCTCGCCGTCACTTTTTCGGTACGAATCCCCCGACCCGTCAGGAGCCGTGTTCCAGCCGTCAAAATAGTAGCCCGTGCGCGTTATGTCGGGAAATTCGATGGGAACTTCTTCGCGGTAGTCGTATTGCTTGCTCGTGGGAATCACGCCCGTAATACTTTCATCATTTGAATTCGCACTGTACGAAAGCGAATAGGTATGGCGGTTTTTCTTCATCGTGAGCGTGATTGAGATATTCGCCATTTTCCCTGTTTCAAGATTTACCTGTCCGCCGCCGTCAGCAATAACTTCATCGTCCTTGTTGAATGCCTCCACGAAAACATCATACACGCCGGGAGCAAGCTGATTGAGCGTCACTCGTTCTCCGGGGTAGCCTTCTTTGCTCAGCACTTCCGTTCCGTTTTGCGAGAGCGTGACCACATACTTGACGACATCGCTTGTCTGCCAGTCCGTTGCGCTGGACTCGCCGTTACCTGTTGGAAGCGCAACATACCATTCCGTTTTTGCTTCTTCCTCGTCGATGAAATTCTCGCACGAAAAAAGCACGCTACAGATGAGAAAAAAGAGTATTCCTGCCCAAAAGAAAGAATGAGACTTTCCCCAAACCATAATCTGTATTTTATCTGATAAACGGTGGGAAAAAATTGAAATCTGATGAATCGCTATTTATTTCCGATGAAAATCACAAGGGCAGGATTATCTGCGCTACGAATTCCTGTCCGTCTTGAGAGAATTCCACAAGCCCTGCGTGGAGAGCGAGCGTGTCTATAATGCTTTTCGTTCCGATTCCGCCGTTTCGCTTGGTGGAAAGCGGGCGACCTTCTTTAAAGCGCACTTTTCCTTGCACGGAATTTCGCGTCTGAATGTAGAGATTTACTTCCGTTACATTCGCGGTGAGCGAAAATGATTTTTCGGCGCATTTTTGCAGGGAATCGAGCGCATTTTTGCAGGGAATCGAGCGCGTTTTCAAGCAGATTTCCGAACACGGAGCAGGCTTCGACATCAGAAATCGGGAGCGTTTCGGGAATTTGGCAGCGGATTTTGTACGAGATGTCCGATTCATCGCATTTTCGGGCGAAATTGCACAAAAGCGCGTTCACCACGCTGTGAGCACAAAACGATGGCAGGGCAGATTTTTCAATCGAGCCGTCGTATTCGGCAAGGTAGGAGCGGATTTTTTCGATGTTTCCTTCCTGTGCGAGCGAAATCAAAAATTGCGTGTGGTGGCGCATGTCGTGGCGGTATTGCTTTGCCTGAGCGACATAGACTTTTTCTGCGGAAAGCTCGGACTGTAAAAGCCACTGCATCGACCGAAGCTGAGACTCGTCGTATTTTTCGTTCATCGCGCGAATCGTCTGCAAAATCGTGGCATAGCTTGAAAACACAATCATCATAATGGCAAGCGTTCCGAGAATGTCCAGTTTTTCAAGATTCGCACCCATCGGCGGAAACACGATGTTCGTAAGCAGGGCAAATCCGAGCATGAGCGACAGCGCGAAAAAAGCGAGAAGCCGCCAGCCGTAAGTGATTCCGTGCGAAATCTTTTCTATATAATTCTTTCCTTTTGAAAGCCAAAACAGAATCGCGGCGGCAAAAATCGGGAGCTTCAAGAAAATTTCTGCGAGCGGGGCATTTTTTCCGAAGAGAATTGAAATCCAGTCGGCAAGAATAACCACGCAATAAAACAAAATATAATAGCTTGCCACCAAAAAGACCTTTTTCCCTGTTTGTCCTTCGCCCGCCCACACCGAAATCAAAAAATGCACGCCCACGACGACAATAAAAGTCAGCGAAGCCGTTACCACAATTGGCGCATATATAAGAAGGGCAATGCTGAGCGCGACATTGAAAAGATAATCCGCCGCCAAAATCAAAACGACCGTGCGTGTATAAAACCGCCAGTCCATAAGGAAGAAAAGCGCAATCGCGTGGAGAAAATGCACGACAATCAGATTCAGATACGAAAGATTCATTGTGATTATTCTAGCACATTCCGTGCGTGCCGTTCATAAAATCTGATGAATCACTATTCTTTCACGATGAAAAATCACCGAAAATTCCATAACTTGTGTTACAATGAATCATGTTTACTATAGCAATTTGCGATGATGACGAAGCGGAACTCCAAAAAATCCGTGCGGCGGTGGAAGATTTTGTTTCGCGTCAGTGCGGGGTGAGTGCTCAAATCAAAGAATTTTCAGATTCGCTTGAATTCTTGGACTCTATCGAAAAGAATCCCTGCCCTGAGCTTGTCCTTCTTGATATCTGCATGCCGTATGTGTCTGGAATTGAAATCGCAAAAAAGATTCGCGAGAAAAGTTCGGCGGCAAAAATCATTTTTCTTACTACTTCAAAAGAATATGCCCTTGATGCCTTTGAGGTGAACGCCGTCCACTACCTCGTAAAGCCGTTTACGCAAAATCAGTTTGATGAAGCAATGGAGCGGACAATCGATTTGTTCACATCAAATTCAAAGCCGAAAGAAATCACGATAAACGGGAAGGGCGGCTCAGCCACGATTATAAGCATTTCAGAAATCACCTACATTGAAAGCATCGGCTATAAACGCTTTGTGCATACTCCCAAAGGCGAATTTTCTGAAACCCAGCGCACGCTCACCCAGTTTTTAAAGGAACTGGAAGAAATGAGCATGGGACAGTTCATTTCGCCGTACCGCGGCTACATCGTAAACCTCGCCGCCGTCCGCACGATTACGGCAAAAGCAATCCAAATGAAAGACGGCACGAACATCCTCATAAAGCCCGGCGATTTTAGAATGTTGAAAGAAAAGCTGTTCCGATACACCTTTAGGTAATTGAAAGTTGAAAAATGAAAACTGAAAGTTGCAAACAAAAAATAAACCTCAGATGTCACAGATTAACACAGATTTTAAATATAATCTGTGCCATCTGTGTAATCTGTGGTTTACTTCTTCTGTATTTCGTTTCTAGGCAGTTTGCTGGGTGAGCAAAAGCTGCTCTAAGTCGGGCTTCACTTTGCCGATTACGATGTCTTTCGTGACGGTAAGGTGCTTTCTTCCCTTGATGCTCGGAGCTTCGTACATCAAATCCATGAGCAGTTTTTCGACGATTGAGCGCAGGCCTCGTGCACCCGTTTTCTGCTTGATTGCCGTTTCTGCGATTTCGTCAAGTGCGTCTGCCGTGAAGTCCAAGTCCAAGTCGTCCATCTCGAACGAAGCCTTGAACTGCTTGGTGATTGCGTTTTTTGGTTCGGTGAGAATGCGCGTGAGGTCTGCTTTGGTGAGTTCTTTGAGCGCGACTGAAATCGGCATTCGACCGATAAGCTCTGGAATGATTCCGAATTTGACCAAATCGTCTGGCGTGCACTGGTTCAAAAGTTCCATGCGTGCCGTTTCGTCCATCGTGCCCACATTTGAGCCGAATCCGAGCGAGTGAGCCGCAATTCGCTGTTCGATGATTTTATCAAGCCCAACGAATGCGCCGCCCAATATAAAGAGAATGTTTGATGTGTCAATCTGAAGCATTTCCTGGTTCGGGTGCTTTCTTCCTCCCTGCGGTGGAACTGAAGCCTGCGTGCCTTCGATAATTTTAAGAAGTGCCTGCTGAACGCCTTCGCCTGAAACATCGCGCGTAATTGAAGTGTTTTCGCTTTTGCGCCCGATTTTATCAATTTCGTCAATGAAAATAATTCCGCGTTCTGCCGCCTGAATGTTTCCATCTGCCGCATTAATCAGTTTGAGGAGCACATTTTCGACATCCTCACCGACATAGCCTGCTTCGGTAAGGGTGGTGGCATCTGCGATTGCAAACGGAACTTTGAGTTTTTCTGCCAGTGTGCGGGCAAGCAATGTTTTTCCAGAGCCCGTTGGCCCAATCAAAAGGACATTCGATTTTTCGATTTTAACATCATCATCTGTTCTGATGGTGTCGAGTTTTGACATACGCTTGTAGTGGTTGTACACAGCGACCGAAAGAGCCTTTTTTGCATAATCTTGGCCGATGACATATTCATCGAGATACGCCTTGAATTCTTTGGGAGTGGGAACATCCGTTATGTCGATTGGATCAATGGCATGTTCCTGCTGGCTTAACATTCCTTCACAGACGGCGATACACTTGTCGCAGATAAAAATTCCGTTTGTAGGAGCGGCTACCAAATGTCGTTTGTCGTCACCTGGCTTTCCGCAGAATGAGCAGTACTGAACATCACTTCGAAATCCACGCATTATTTGACCTCCGATACACGAGACGGCATGACTTTATCAACGATTCCGTAGGCAAGTGCTTCTTCTGCACTCATGAAGAAATCGCGCTCCATGTCGCTTGCAATTTTTTCTTCGGTTTGATTGCATTTTTCAGCAAGATATTTGATAGAAAGTTTTTTGAGCCGAAGAATTTCCTTTGCCTGAAGCGCAATGTCACTTTCCTGACCTTGCACACCGCCGCGCGGCTGATGAATCATCACGCGGCACGAGGGAAGGGCGAATCGCTTTCCTTTGGTGCCGCCCGCGAGTAAGATTGCGCCCATTGAAGCCGCCTGACCGATACAGATGGTCTGAATGTCGCATTTGACATACTGCATGGCATCATAAATCGCAAGCCCTGCCGTAACGCTTCCGCCCGGAGAGTTGATGTAAATGCTGATGTCTTTGTCGGGATTCTCTGACTCCAAAAAAAGAATCTGCGCCACGACCAAATCCGCGTTCAAGTCGTTGATTTCGCCGTCAACGAAAATAATTCGGTCTTTTAAAAGCCGTGAATAAATGTCATAGAATCTCTCGCCGTTTCCGCTTCGTTCGATAACGCTCGGCATGTAATTGTTCATCTGTTCGTTCATTAAATTATCCTTTGTCTGTTATTCCGAATGTATTTCGGAATCTCTATAAATATAATGAATTTAACGCAAAAAATCAAAAAAAAACGGAATGTTTCCGCATATTTTAGAAACATTCCGCCCGTTATGCTCGGAAATTAGCGGTTGAACAAGTCTTTGAAGGCAACCTTGTCGCCTTTGGAAAGTTTGACCTGTGCGAAAAGATCCTTGTACAACTTCTGCTCTTTTGCCTCGTCGATGAGGTATTCCTTAGAGCGCGGGTCAGTGTAGTGCTGCTTGACTTCTTCGACCGTAATGCCGTTTCCGTCAGCAATTTTCTGATATTCCGCTTCGATTTCTTCGGGGGTGACCGAAATGTTCTTTTCTTTAAGGAGCGCATCAACGATGATTCGGCTCTTGAGCATTTTTTCAGCGTCGCCCGTCCATTCTTTGAGCATGTCTTCCTTTTTCTGACCAGAAGCCTGAATCATGCGGTCAAGTTCTTCAACGCTTGTCTGGAACTGCTGAGCCATCATTCGCCAGCGGCCGTCAAGCTCTGCGTTCAGCATGCTCTGAGGAATCTCGAACGGATATTTTTCGATAAGCTGAGAGAGCAAATCATTTGTTTTAAGTTCGTTGAGTTTGTTGTTCTTTGCGTTTTCAAGATTGCGCATGATGTCTTTTTTGAGGTCGTCGAGCGTCTTGAATTTCTCGTTGACATCCTGTGCAAGCTCGTCGTCAAGGGCAGGGAGATTTCGGACTTTAATCTGCTTGACGGTGACAGCGTATTTTTTTGTCTGACCTTTGAGAGACTCGTCCTTTTCGTCCTTGCCGTATTTTTTGGTGATTTCTTTTGAGTCGCCTTTTTTGAGACCGATTAAATCATCATCGATTTTGTAGACATTTTCGGCAGTGCCAATCGTGAAAGTGAAATCCTCGCGCTTTGTTGAAGCAATTTCTTCGCCTTTTTCGTCTTTTTCTACGATAGAAATGGTGATGATGTTGTCCTTTTCGGCTTTTTCATCGTCCTTTTTGTCGATGACGACCGCGTTTCGCTCCTGAATGCCTTTGAGTTCTTCGTTAAGCTCTGCGTCGCCCACCGTTACCTGCGGCTCTTTGATAGAGATTCCCTTGAAATCAAAAGAAGCGACATCAACCTTCGGGAATACATCGTAAGTGACCGTGTAGACGAAATCTTTTGAAGAATCGAAGTCTGGCATGTTTTCGAGAACAGGCTGTGCGTACGGAAGCGGGCGATTTTCCAATTCTTTTTCATCAGAGAAAATTTCGTTCAATGACTTGTCGATGAGGTCGCTCGCCGCTTCCATTTTAATTTGCTCGCCGTATTTGCGCTCAAGAACGCTCGCCGGAACATGTCCCTTTCGGAAGCCCGGAATCTGAACATTCTTTGTGTATTTGCTCAATGTTTCTGAATAGCTGTCTGCCACATCTTTTTTTGCGATTGTGACGGTAAGTTTTGCTGCTGAGTGCTCCAATTTTTCGATTTCTTTGGTAACTTTCACGCTTGTCCCCTTAAACTGTTGAAAATATGAAATAAAAAAAGCGATTCAGATGAAATCTAAATCGCTCAAGTTAGAGCGGAAAACGGGATTCGAACCCGCGACATCCACCTTGGCAAGGTGACGCGCTACCACTGCGCTATTTCCGCAAATGTTTTTTTATTAGCAATGATTTCTCTCATTTGCAGAAATAACTTTATAGAAATAGAAAAAAAATGTCAATAGGTTGATGAAGAATTGCTGAGAATATTTTTTGCCGCTTCTTCCACGCTGATTTCCACAAACTGCTCGCGCGTTTGCAAATTTTTGAGCGTGACGGCGTTTTTCTCGGCTTCGTTTGAGCCAATCAGAATTCCCCACTTGATTTTTTTTGCGTCAGTGACGGCGTATTGTTGGTTCATCTTTTTTGGCTCAGGGAACACTTCGACTTTTACGCCTTTTGCACGGAGTTCTGCCGCGACTTTCTGATAGAGCACGACGAGATTTTTATCCATGCAGAAGATTTCTGCGTCAAGGTAGCTTCCTTTTGATTCGAGTTTTCCGAGTTCTGTGAGACCTGCGATAAGGCGGTCAAGCCCGATTGAAGCGCCTACGCCCGGAAGCCGCGTTTTTGTGTACAAGCCTGCCAAGTTGTCGTAGCGGCCACCCGAACAGACCGAGCCGATTGAGGGGAGTGCGTTCAAGAATGTTTCGTACACAACGCCCGTGTAATAGTCCAAGCCGCGCGTGATTGACGGGTCGAGCGTATAAGTTGCTTCGATTCCTGCCGCTTTCATCATTTCATAGATTTCGCGCATACGGAGCGAGTCTTCGCTTTCGCCGCCGCTCATTTCTTCAATCATTTTAAGCGTTGACTCAAAATCGCCCGCGCCCGCGATGTATTTCAAAATTTCAGCCGCTTTTTCTTCGGAGCCAGTGAATTCCACGAGTTCTTTTTTGACTTCTTCTTCGCCGACCTTTGCGAGCTTGTCAACTGAGCGCAAAATATCCTCTGATTTTTCGGCAACGCCCAATTTCGCCAAGAATCGGTTGAAAATGCCGCGGTGGTTTACATGAATCGTAATGTCCGTAACGCCGATTTCTGCCAAAGCCGCTTTCATAATAGAAAGAATTTCAAAATCCGCCGCCGCACTGTCGCTTCCTACCGTGTCGATGTCGCACTGCACGAACTCGCGGTAACGCCCTGCCTGCGGTTTTTCGCCGCGCCACACTTTCGCGATATGGTATCGTTTGAAGGGGAAGTAAAGTTCTGATTCATGCTCTGCCGTAAAGCGTGCGAAGGGAACGGTGAGGTCAAAACGGAGCGCGACATCTCGCTTGCCGTTATCCATAAAGCGGAAAACCTGTTTTTCGGTCTCGCCGTTTGATTTTCGGAGCAAAATTTCTGAATATTCAAGCACCGGCGTGTCAATCGGAACGAATCCGTATGAACGGTACACGCGTGTGATTTTTTCCTGTAAGTCACTGCGAACGATTTCTGAAGAAGGTAAAATGTCCCTAAAGCCTTTGAGGACTCGTGGTTGAATAAGTTCTGCCATAATGAGAGAAGTATAGCAAAAAAGAGAAATTCAGAAAAGGGTAGGCTGTCTTTTAATTCTCATCGCTTTCTGCTACACTTTTTTTAATGATTACGACTATTTTTGACATCACCCACGAATCTACTGACGGTTCTGCGCGTACGGGCACGCTTCATCTTCCGCATGGCGATGTTCAGACGCCTGTTTTTATGCCGGTCGGAACAAACGCCACCGTTAAGGCACTCACAAAAGATGACTTGGACGAAATTGGCTTTGAAATTATTCTTGCGAATACATACCATCTCTATTTACGACCGGGAAGTGATATTATTGAAGAAGCCGGCGGATTGCACGGGTTTTCTGGCTGGAAAAAAAATTTTCTCACGGATTCGGGCGGATTTCAAGTGTGGAGCCTTTCAAAATTGCGGAAAATCACCGAAGAGGGCGCACTTTTTTCTTCCAATATCGACGGAAGCCGCCATATGTTCACGCCTGAGAAAGTCGTTGATATTCAGGCTCAGTTCAATTCTGATATTCAGATGCAGCTTGATGTGTGCACTGGCTTTGGTGTGGATAAAAAAGAAGCTGTTCATGCCCTTGAAATCACAAAAAACTGGCTTCGTCGCGCAAAGCAGGAATGGATTCAAAAATGCGATGCGGGCTACAAAGGAATTCTGCTTCCCATCGTGCAGGGAAATTTTTTTGAGGATTTACGAATCAAGTCTGCCGAGTTTGTGAATGAAATGGACTTGCCGGCGATTGCGATAGGCGGTTTGAGCGTAGGGGAGCCACCGGAAGTTTTTGCCTCAATGCTTGATTTTACCGTGCAGCATTTGAGCAAAGAAAAAGCGAAGTATGTGATGGGAATCGGTACTCCAGATTATATTTTAGATGCAGTCCATTCTGGAATCGATATGTTTGACTGCGTTCTTCCCACACGAAATGCCCGCAACGGAAGCTACTTTACCCGCGATGGAAATCTTCCAATAAAGCAGGAGCGTTTTGCCCGCGATTTTGGTCCTGTTGATCCAGAATGTAATTGCAAGGTGTGCCGAACGTATTCGCGTGCCTATCTTCGCCATCTTTTTAAGGCGCAGGAAATCCTAAGCAGTACGCTTGCAAGCTATCACAATTTATATTTCTTGCACAACATGATGAAGGAAATACGAGTGGCGATTTCAGAAAATCGTTTTGAAGAATACCGAGTGCAGTTCTTGAAGCGGTATCATTCGGATAAATGGAAGCTGGCTCATTAGGCTATATATTGCCCTTTTCGCGCTGTTCCTTTTCCCACTGAGATTTTTCCATGTACTCAACCACGATTTTGCCGTCGATTTCGTTAAGGCTCGTCATAGCATATTGCTCATAATTCTTGACAAGCCAGTTATCATACGCCGTCCAAGTGTCAAATGATTCTGTCATAATTTTCCTGTTTAAATTTCTCACAGAGCTTAAGAGTACACAGAGAGATTTGTGTAACTGAACGATTTTCTTAAATCTAAAAATCCTCTGTGTTCTCCGTGCCCTCTGTGAGGAATTTATTTACTGCAAAATAGCCCCTTTATCCGCTGAACTTACCAACTTCGCATATCGTGCGAGGTAGCCTGTTTTGACTTTCGGCTCTGGAGCGACCCATTTTGCCTTTCGTTTCGCAAGCTCTTCGTCGCTTACATCAAGGTGAATCTTGTAGTTGTTGATGTCGAGCGTGATTTTGTCGCCTTCTTGGACGAGCGCAATCGGACCTCCCACAGCCGCTTCTGGCGAGCAGTGACCGAGCGAAGCACCGCGTGTTGCCCCAGAGAAGCGACCGTCCGTGATGAGCGCGACCTGCTTATCCAAGCCCTGACCGGCAAGAGCGGCAGTGACGGCGAGCATTTCTCGCATACCAGGGCCGCCTTTTGGTCCTTCGTAGCGGATAACCACGACATCGCCGGGGTGAATCTGCGCTTTTTGAACGGCTTCCATCGCCTCGCTCTCGTCGTTGAACACGCGGGCAGGGCCAGTGTGAAGCATAAGCTCTTTTGCACACGCGCTTCGCTTTACGACTGTGCCGTTCGGAGCGAGATTGCCGAAGAGGATTGCGATTCCGCCGTTGTCTGAGTACGGGTTTTCAATCGGTCGCAAGATTTCTGGGTTTCGGTTGCGAACGCCCTTGATGTTCTCTGCAATTGTTTTTCCTGTCGCCGTGATGAGAGAAGTGTTGATAAGATTCTTTTTTGCGAGCTCTGCGAGAACTGCCTGAACGCCGCCCGCATCGTCAAGCTCGCACATGAAGGTGTGACCTGCGGGAGCGAGGTGGCAGAGGTTCGGAGTGCGGTTTGAGATTTCGTTGACTTCGTGCAAATCTAATTCGAGCCCCGCCTCGTGCATGATTGCAGGAACATGGAGCATGGTGTTACTAGAGCAGCCGAGTGCCATATCAGCGGCGAGCGCGTTCTTGAAGTTCTCTGCGGTCATCATTTTTCGCGCGGTGATTCCTTTTTTGTACAAATCCATGACCGCCATGCCCGCGTGTTTTGCAAGCTGAATTCTTCGTCCTGTGACGGCGGGAATCGTGCCGTTTCCTGGCAAGCCCAATCCCAAAACTTCGGTGAGACAGTTCATTGAATTCGCGGTGAACATGCCTGAGCACGCACCACAACCCGGGCACGCATAGTTTTCCATTTCATGAAGCTGCTCTTCGGTCACTTTGCCCACGGCCAAGCCGCCGACCGCCTCAAACATATCAGTTAAAGAAAGATTTTTGCCAGAATAAGGGTTTGAAGCGTCATTTCCTGGTAGGTGACCCGGCATCATAGGGCCTCCGCTCACAAACACGGTCGGCAAGTCCAATCGGGCCGCCGCCATGAGCATTCCCGGAACGATTTTGTCGCAGTTCGGAATCATAACGAGCGCGTCAAACTGGTGCGCTTTTGCCACGCACTCAACGCTGTCGGCAATCAGTTCGCGCGTGACGAGCGAGTATTTCATGCCCTCATGCCCCATCGCGATTCCGTCGCACACGCCGATTGCAGGAAACTCGACTGGAGTGCCGCCTGCCAAGCGAACGCCTGCTTTTACCGCCTCGGCGATTCGGTCAAGCTCAATGTGACCCGGAATCAGCTCGTTCTTCGCGCAGATAATTCCGACCATCGGCTGAGCGAGTTCTTCATCGGTGTAGCCCGAAGCATAAAAAAGCGAGCGGTGCGGAGCGCGCGCCGTTCCCACAATTGCGTTATCAGATTTTTTCATAGTGTACCTCTGTTATGTCACACGGATTGGATTTTTCTAACGCAAAATCTGAACAAGGTTTTAAAGAGATTCCGTTAGGAATCTCGAATCCGTGTGACAATCATTTTTTAGATTAAATTATATCTATTCATGATTATTGCGTAAATAGAAATATTTGAAAGATAATGTTGAGAATTTTGCAATTATAAGGTTGCGGAAAAACGGCTCTCTTTTAATTTATTCAACCTTCTGCTACAATAGGCAAATATGGATTACGAAGTTTTGGATTTACCCAAAAGTGGCGATACGGTTGTCGTCGGGATGAGCGGGGGAGTGGATTCTACGCTCACCGCCCTTATGCTCAAAGAAAAAGGCTGCCATGTGATTGGCGTTACCATGTCGCTCTGGGATGGTCACATTCCCGAAATAAAAAGCGCAAAACCAGTAAAAGAAGCCTGTTACGGTCCTGGTGAAGAAGAAAATATCGAAGAATGTAAAAAATTCTGTGCTGAGCACGATATTGAGTATCATGTTATCGAAGTAAAAGAAGCGTACCGGCAAAAAGTTCTGGAATATTTTAAGGCGGAATATCGGTCAGGAAGAACGCCAAATCCGTGTATTCAGTGCAATCGCTACATAAAATTTGGCGCATTGCTTGACGGAATCGAAAATCTGGGGCTTCAGTATGATTATTTTTGTACGGGTCATTACGCAAAGATTGTGCGCCCCACACACGGAATTTTTGGAAGCGAGGAGCGGCCATGCATGATTGCAACCGCCGCAGATATTACGAAGGACCAAACCTATTTTATCCATCGGATTCCCAGCCGAGTCCTTGAAAAAGTACGATTTCCTCTTTCTTCTATTAAAAAGGGTGAAGTCTTTGAATTGGCAAAAAAGGCGGGTTTGGAAGCCGCGAATCGTGAAGAAAGCCAGGATTTTATTGGTGAAGAATATTTCGATCTCCTGTTTGCTGACAAGCCTTCTGTTCCGGGAGACATCATCGACTTGGATGGGCATGTTCTCGGAAAACACAAGGGAATCGAACATTACACGATTGGGCAGAGGCGCGGACTGGGCGTGGCGGTAAGCTATCCCGTGTATGTTCAGGCAATTGACGCCAAAAATAATGTCGTAGTTTTGGCTCCTAATGATGCCCTTAATTCAAGTGCGCTTATTGCGGATGATTTTGTGTGGCCAGCTGATATTGAGCCAAACGAAGAATTTGAGGCAGATGTAAAAATCCGCTTGGCGAGCAAGCCTGTAAAAGCAAAAATAACTCGCTATATACCGGGTGAGGATGATACATTTTCGTACAAGGGTCAGCCGTGGCTTATCACATTCGCAGAGCAACAGCGGGCGGTGGCTCCGGGCCAGAGTGCGGTTCTGTATAAAGATGCGGTGATTCTCGGCGGCGGAATTATTGTAAAAGCGATAAAATAAAAAAATCAAAAAAAGCTGTTTTCCTATTGACACTTTTTTTTGTTTTAGATATTATATTTATCGTTCTGCGGGGATGGTGGAATTGGTAGACACGCTAGCTTGAGGTGCTAGTGGCGCAAGCTGTGCCTGTTCAAGTCAGGTTCTCCGCACGATAAGGGCTTCCAGTTTGGAAGCCTTTTTTATTTGTGAAGATAGAATCCTGTTTGTGCTAGTGGCGCAAACTGTGTCAAGTCAGGTTGGAGTTAAAATGATTGCTGTTTTTGTAAATTGTGCTACGATTCTTGCAGGCTCGATTATCGGGCTGTTGTTTGCGAAGAAAATTCCGCAGAGGGTCACGGATGCGATTCAGCTTGCGTGCGGTTTGGTTTCGTTCATTATGGGCATTCAGATGGCACTTGACTATAAGGAGCAGAATGTCGTGTACCTCGCGCTCGCGCTCATTTGCGGTGGCATCATCGGCACGCTCCTCGACATCGACGGAAAGATTTTGCAATTCGGCAAATTTTTAGAGCGGATTTTTGTGAAGAAAGATAATGGGGCGTTGCGGGTAGGGAGCGACGGCGAAGCCGGCAAAACTCACGAGGTGAGTTTTGAGCGAGTCTCGGCGAAGGCTATGCCTGAGCCGTCCCGCGTTTCTGGGGATTTTAAGGGGCAAAGCCCCTTAGGAGAGAGGGTAGCGACCAACGAAGTGGGCGCGCAGGGGGAGACTTCCCCCTCCCAGATTTCTCGACAGGCTCGAAATGACACGGAATTTTCCTCTGGTCGTCCGCAGAAAAACTTTGCTTATGCGTTTTTGAATGCTTCGGTGCTGTTTTGCGTGGGGGCGATGGCGATTGTGGGGAGTTTTAAGGCGGGAATCGAGCATGATTATTCGATTATTTTCCTCAAATCGATTCTTGACGGCTTTATTTCGATTGGATTTGCGGTGGCGATGGGAGTTGGCACGGCGTTCAGCATTATCGCGATTTTTGTGTATCAAGGGTCGCTCACGTTGCTTTCGGTTCTGATTGCGCCATTCGTGAGCGAGCAGATGATTGGGGAACTTACGGGAAGCGGCGGTGCGCTCATTATCCTTATTGGTATCAATTTGATGGGCTTAAAAAAGGTGAAGACTGCGAATTACCTTCCCGCGGTGCTATTCAGCATGATTTTTGTGCTGTGCGAGCCGTTTGTGAAAGGCTGGCTCGGACTGTAAAAATGTCTGAAAAATTACAAAATTTTTAAAATTAGTGATAAAAAGAACAAAAAATTCGCTTGATTTCAGTTAGAATCTCGTTTAGAATAGTCTTATAATCATAATCCCGAGCCGTTAGGAGGAAAAAATGGCAAAAGTAGAGCTGAAAGGCGTTACAAAAGTGTATGATGGCAATGTTCTTGCTGTCGAAAAATCAAATGTTACCATCGAAGACCGCGAATTCTGTGTATTCGTAGGTCCGTCTGGATGTGGTAAATCAACTACACTCCGCATGGTTGCAGGTCTTGAAGACATCACAGAAGGTGAGTTGCTCATCGACGGCGAGTTGATGAACGATGTTCCGCCAAAAGACCGCAATATCGCAATGGTATTCCAGAACTACGCTCTTTACCCGCACATGACCGTATTCGACAACATGGCGTTCGGTCTCAAAATCCGCAAAGAGCCAAAAATCGAAATTCAGCGCAAAGTCGAAGAAGCAGCAAAAATGCTCGACCTTACCCAGTACCTCGACCGCAAACCGAAGGCACTCTCTGGTGGTCAGCGTCAGCGTGTTGCTGTAGGACGAGCAATCGTTCGTTCTCCAAAAGTCTTCTTGTTCGACGAGCCGCTTTCTAACCTCGACGCAAAACTCCGCGTCACAATGCGTGGTGAAATTTCTTCACTCCATCACCGCTTGCAGGCAACTATGATTTATGTTACCCACGACCAGGTTGAGGCTATGACTATGGGTACAAAAATCGTCGTTATGTCTGAAAAACGAATCCAGCAGATTGGTGAGCCGTTGTACTTGTACAACCATCCAATCAACAAGTTCGTCGCAGGCTTTATCGGCACTCCGCCAATGAACTTCTTCAAGCTCGCAATCGAAGAAAAAGACGGAAAAGTCGTTGCAAACGAAGGTTCATTCACGCTCATTCCAACAGAAGATCAGCAGAAACACCTCAAAGCATATGTCGGAAAAGAAGTTACATTCGGTATCCGCCCAGAGGATTTGCACTATCAGGCAAGCCCAGCTGCCGAGAACAACATGCAGGTTAAAGTTACCAACAAAGAACCGCTTGGTGCTGAAACTCATGTCTTCGTTCAGGTCAAAGACGCAAACATCGTAGCAAAAGTTGCTCCAGAAGTTGTCGTTCAGCTCGGCGATACGATTAACTTCACGCCGGACATGAGCCGCGCTAAATTCTTCGACCTCGAAACAGAAATCAACATCTGTGAACCAGAGATCGAGAAGAAATGGTAATTTTGTAAAATAAATTGCTTTTCCACCCTGCGAGTTTTTCTTGCAGGGTATTTTTTATGGGGGAATGTATATGAATATGGTAAGAAAATTGACTGTATCGGCACTTCTTTTTGCAGGTACGGCTTTTGCTTCTTTTGCAGCAGATTTTCAGACAATTGCACAGGGGCTGTATGACGGTACTTTGCAAAAAACAATTGACGGTGGCCTTTCTGACTTTGCGGAGGAGCTTGGCTTTTCTGTTCCTCAGGCGGCTGTTCAGCAGAATGTGTATGCAGAAGCGTTTATCGGCACCATTTTCCCTTCGGTTCCTCCTCATTTTTCGTTCGGCGTTAATGCGGGACTTACCCATCTCAATACGGAAGGGCTTGCTTCGGCAGCAGATGCGCTTGGAATCGATGGTGTGGATACAAGCTACTATTTTCCTGTTTTTAATGCTGATATTCGTATCGGTGGTATTGTCTTGCCGTTTGACATCGGCGTTTCTTTTATGAAACTCGATGTGTCTAGCCTTGACTCCATGAGTGCTGACTTTACGGCTGATTTTTTTACATTTGCAGTCGATGCCCGCTATGCGATTCTTAAAGATGGTGTTGTGTCTCCTGCGCTTTCGATTGGAGTGGGATATTCTATTAATCGGGGCTCATTTGGTGCTGCAAGCGATTATGCCGATGTCGCTATTGATTATGATGTTCAGACATTGTATGCACAGCTTCAGCTTTCAAAAACGCTCAATATTCCTGTCGTAAAAATTGGATTTACGCCCTTTATCGGAATTCGCGGTGTGCTTTCAAACTACTCAAACGATTGGTCGTGGAAGCTCAAAGGAAGCGGCGTTGAGCAGGTCACTGATTTCTTAAAGAGCGCGGGGCTTTCTCCTGTTCCTGCAACATCTGGAAAAGGCACGGCTTCAGGGCATTTCGGGGAATTTGCCGATATTCAGCCACAGATTTACGGAGGTTTGGGATTCAATCTTGTGGTCATTCAGATTACGGCAAGCATTTCTGCTGATTTGCGCCATATTGGTGGTGACACAAATCTGTGGAGCGGGGCTGTGAGTCTTCGCTTTAAACTCTAGTACATGATTGTTTAAAATCGAAAAGTGTGCCATACTGATTCAATGAAACATAGTGCATCTTATGAGCGTACTTTTGTTTTTGCAGGCGGTGGAACGGGCGGTCACATTTATCCAGGCCTTGCCGTCTGCGATGAACTTCGCTCTCTTTCACAACAGCAAAACCAAACCATACGCATTGTATGGCTTGGAAATTCCAGCGGAATGGACCAAAATCTGGTAGAAAAGTCTGGTTCTGTTGATACATTTGTTGGAATTCCGAGTGGAAAACTGCGCCGATATTTTTCTTTTAAAAATTTCACGGACTTCTTTAAGATTTTCGCGGGGCTTGTAAAATCATTTTTTGTTTTGTGTAAGCTAAAGCCTGTCGTTCTTTTTTCAAAAGGCGGGTTCGTGAGCGTTCCTCCGTGCATGGCGGCAAAATTCCTGCGGATTCCTGTCATTACGCATGAGTGCGATTTTACCCCTGGCCTTGCCACAAAAATCAATTCACGGTTTGCGTCAAAAATTCTTGTTTCCTACGAAGAAACAAAACAATTCTTGGGTGAAGAAAAGTCAAAAAAAACTGAGGTCACTGGAAATCCTGTGCGACCTGTTTTTTATTCGGCTAATCCTCAGAACGGAAAAGCATTTCTCTTTGAAAATCGCTCCGATTATGATTCTGAAAAGCCAATTCTGCTTGTTTTGGGCGGTAGTTTGGGCGCGCATCAGATAAACACACTTGTTGCGGAAAATCTTGACTGGCTCTGCCAAAAATTTACGGTGGTTCATCAGTGCGGTGCGCGTGATTTTACAGAAATGCCACAGAATAAAAACGGCTATTTTTTGTATCCGTTTATTTATAAGGAAATGTGCGATGTCATTGCGTGCAGCGACATCATTGTAAGCCGTGCCGGCGCGAATTCCATCTGGGAATGCTCTGTTTTGGGAAAGCCGATGGTTTTGATTCCGTTGTGTGGAAGCGGTACAAGAGGTGATCAGGTTGACAATGCACAATTCTTTGCGGAAAAGGGGGCTGCTCTCGTGCTCTTGGGTGAAAACGCTGATTCTCAAAATCTCAAATCTGCTCTGGAAAAAATGAGCGAGCCTTCGTTTCGTGCTGAAGCGGCTTCTGCTTCAAAAAACTTGTCCGAAGGAAAACGACCTGCACAAAAAATTGCAGAAATTGTGTGGAATTATGGGAGCAACTAAATGACTTTTACATTTATTGATATTTTCTTTTTGATTATCATTCTTGCGTTTGCATTTATAGCGACGATTCACGGCTTCATCAAAGAAGTTTTTGGAAAAATCGCGGTAATTGCGGGCGTTTTTGCAGGATTTTGTTTTTGCGGTCTGCTTGCGCCCTCTATCGGAAAAATCATACATATTCCTGCAGTTGCTATTGTTCTTGCCTTTATTCTCATTTTTATCACCGCATTTTTGATTGTCAAAATAATACAGATACTTTTGGAACGGGCATTCAGCGGCGAGATTATGAAAAGCTTGGATCGGGTTTTGGGATTCGCCTTTGGTGCTCTGGAAGGAATCTTAATCGTCAGTTGCATTTTGATTGTTCTGTGCGCTCAGATTTGGTTTGATTTCAGCTCGCTTACCGATACAAGTTCTATCTACCGCATATTACATCCGATTCTTGAATATCCAATCACCTATATTCGGGGGATGCTCGTATAATGTTTGACAATCTTTTGTATCAGAATTCATCTTTTCTCTTGCAGCAGGATATTTTGAACAACCGCCTTCCTGGTGCGATTTTGCTTTCAGGCCCTGCTTCAAGCGGAAAACTTACCTGTGCCCTTGAGATTGCCCGAATCCTTTCGTGCTCTGGCCAGAATCAGTATAATCAGCGCGGTCATTGGCTGTGCGAATGTTCTTCCTGCAAAAAAAACAAAGAACTTTCCAATACGAATGTGCTTTTGGCGGGTCCCAGAGACTGCTCGCTTGAAATTCTGGCGGCAAAAAAAGCATTCTTGCAGGCTTCTTTTGACAACGCGCGGTATTTGATTGCTGCCCGCTACCTTTTTATTCGTTCTGTGCGAAAACTGACCATGCGTTTTTCTCAAGTGCTGTGGGAAGGGGATGACAAACTTTCAAAACTTGCGCCTCTTGTGGCAAGCATTGACGAAGAAATGGAAAAACTTAATCCAGAAAAAGAGCTTCCCGAATCAGAAAAACTTGAAAAAATCTGTGATTCCATCGTAAAAAATTGCGAAAAACTGGAAAGTGGGTTTATGTATGATTCTCTGCCCATCAATCAGATTCGGCGGGCGTCTGTGTGGGCGCATTTAAAGTCGGTCTCAGGCAAAAAAATCTTCATCATCGAAAATGCCGAGCGAATGTTGGAGAGCGTGCGGAATGCCTTGCTTAAAATCTTGGAAGAGCCTCCAGACGACATGGTTTTTATCCTCACCACATCGAACAGGGGAGCGGTTATGCCCACGATTCTTTCACGGGTGCGGACATATACCTTTACCGAGCGAAGTTTGAGCCAACAGCAGGAAGTCGTGAGCCGTGTGTTCCATGCGCAGGGAGACGAAAAATCTCTGTTGATTAACGATTATTTGCAGCTTTTCTTGCCAGTAAAGCCAGAGCAGATAAAAAAATCGGCCGCGTCATATGTTCATTTTTTGATGAACTCTCAGATTCCGCTTTCTGACACAATCGTAAAAGAATGTAACGGTTTTGAGCCACGCTTTTTGTTCAAAATCTTTCTTACGGGAATTATGGAAAGCGTTCGAGAACATGATTTTTCTGCCCAAAGAAGCGAAGCATGCACGAAAGTCGTGGAATTTTGCCGAGAATGCTACAATTCGGTTTCGATTTTCAATGTTTCCCCCGCTGCGGCGATTGAGCGTCTTTCACGCGACATATCGAGCGTGCGGCGGGAAATCATGCACACGCCCTTACTTTAGCTGATATACTGCGTCCACATTGACGGTAACGGTCGTGCTTCCGCCGGAAACGGGGGTGGCGACGGCTTCTTCCGTTGCAACCATGTCCATATTTGCCGATGCTTTCATCATTACGGCACGCGGATACGCATAATCAGCATGCTCAGAAATCTGGAGCACTTTGCCCAATCGTGAGCCGCTTGCGCCTGCAAGCAAATTTGCCGATTCCTGTGCCTGCTGAATGGCAAGCGTGCGCGCCTGTTTTTTTGCAATTTCTGTATCGGTTACGCCATAACTGAGCGATGAAAGCTGGTTCGCACCGTTTTTGAGTGCCAAATCAATGACTTCGCTTGCCATAGATATTTTTTTGACGAGAATTTTGATTTGATTCGTTACGCGGTAATCTTCTGGAATCGATTTGCCCGTCTTTGGATCATAGCGGGTTTCTTGATACACTGAATAATTCTGAGTTGAAATACAGTCTTTCGCAATTCCTGCCGTTATGACGGCTTCTTGAACTGCGGTCATTTTTGCGGCATTTTCTTCGGATGTTTTTGCGACATCCGGTCCCCGTGTTACGACAGACAGAATAATCGTGGCATTGTCCGCCTCAAGCGTAACAGAGCCGCTTCCCGAAACGCTCACCGTCCGCTTTGCATAATTGTCCTGCTGAATCGTGCAAGAAGCAAGGAAAAAAAATCCTATAAAAAGAGTAATTGTGATGAATTTGAATGTCGTTTTCATTTGTAAAACCTCTTTATAAAATTTCTCACAGAGTACACGGAGAGAATAACCTCTGTGTGCTCTTTAGCTCTGTGAGGAATTTACCTAATATCAATATAGAATCGCTTCAAATAGATTGAGCGGTTTTTGGCTTGTTTCCAGAGTTTGCTTGCGGGGAAGCGTTTTACGAGCATGTCATAGGAATCTACTGCAAAACGAATGTCCTTTACGCTTGAGTTGCTTTCTGAAATCTGACCGAGCAAGAACAATGCTTCATCGAGCCGTGTATTTGCCGTGTTGTAGTATTCTTGGGCTTCTTTGAGCGCGTCTTCAAATTTTCCGTCCACGAAATCTTTTTTTGCCTTTTCAAGAAGGCTTTCATCGGAACTGTGCGCTGAGGTCGTTCTATTTGCTTTCCAGGGCTCTGCTTGCGTAGACTGAACTTCTCCTTCGCTTTGAATGGAATCCTCTTCTGCTTGTGTGCTCTGTGAAGAAACAGGCGTATATTCAATCGATTTTGTTTGCTCAGGTGCCTCATCCTGATTTTGAGAAGATACCTGCGGAGTGGGATCGGTTACGGTTACATTGGTAAGAGCAGGATCTGTGTTTTGAATCACCGTTTTGACACCGCTTTCTGTGGGGGCAGTCTGCGCCGTGTTTTGCACTTGATTTTGAGAAGGTTGGACTGCGCGAGAAGGTGCCTTTTGCTCATCTTGTTTTTCGTTCGTTTGAGAATTTGTGCCCTTAGCGTTATCTTGCTCTTTTTTAGGCGTAGATTCTTGATTTTGGAGAAGAGGAAGCGGCTTTGAATCCGTGCTTTGAATCTGCTCCTGTGTGCTTTCTTGCGCGTTTTCTTGTGCGCGTTCGATTCTTCGCTGCGGTTTTGCCGGAACAATGTCCGCGTATGAAGGTGCTTTGACCCTGCCGCTGCTTCGTTTGTTTTCTACGGTGACAGAAAGATAGTCATCGATGTATTCTCCAGTGAGCGCATCATTTTTGTAGAAGTGAAGGAAGGTGCTGCCAGCTTTTTTTGCCCTGAGTGAAAAAGTCGTGTTGTTCGAGCCTAATTTGCGGCCAAAGTAGTTGAACAGGCCGTCTTTTTCGGTTTCGCCAATGTATGTCCACCCTTTGCCAGGATAAGTTATGTCAAGGTATTGATTGATTTTAATAGTGACTGAGCGGGACGGAGTGATTGTTTCCGATTCTTCTGCGGGAATTGCTTCGTTTTTTTGCTCTTCTTGCGGCTCGTTTGCTTCTTCGACCTTTGGTTCTGAAGGTGAAGGAACTGCTTGCGTTTGAACTTCTGCAAGTTGTGGCGCAGGCTCTGGAGTTTCTGTTTTTTGAACTTCATCTTCCTTCGCTACTTGTTCCTGATTTTCTGCTTCTGGTGCTGGTGGGGGAACCGTGTCGGTGACTTCAGAAGCTGGAGACTCGCTCTCTGTAGTCGTGGCGGGCTGCGCTTCTTCTTCTGGCAAATCAAGGACGATGACTTCTGGTTCTTCAAAAATAGGGTATTCTGAAACTCTGCCTCGCTCATCGGTGGTGGGGGCATTTTCGCGCTCTTTGGCGAGGTTGGAATCTTCTTCGCTGACTTTTTCAGAAAAATCTTCCTCTTCTTCGGATGGCGCAGTGACTTCTGGTATTTCTGTCTGGAGGGCGGGAGCCTCTAGAGTTTCTGTGTGCGTTTCTTCTGGCTGAGCTTCCTCTGTATGTACTTCGGCGTGGATTTCTTTTTGTTCTGATTGCGCGGGAGAAACAGAATTCAGTTCGTTTGCGATTTGTTCTGCGACATCTTCATGCGTTTTTGAGACGGCTTCTTCTGCACTCTGAGGAATTGACGGTGAAGGGGCAACCGCTTCTGTGCTGGCGCAAGATGTTAAAATGAGAAAAACTGAGCCTAAAATGGCAAAAAAAGAAATTTTCTTCATATCTATGCTCTCTTTTATGGGGCTGATTCAATAATATTCTTTGTGATTTTGTCGTTTGCTTTTTCTAGTTCTGCCATGACCTCATCTTCTGGATAGGTGAACCATTTTTTGACTTCTGCTTCTGGCCACTGGTTTTCGGTAACACGGCTTGGGTAATAGTCTTTTTCAATGTCAGGAGAATCTGGAATGAGAATCGATGCATCTTGGACGAATGGTTCTGCCTCTTGAAACTCAGTTTTTTTGCTCGGTGTGGTCTGAATCATAAGAATTATGAGACCTGCAATAAATAAGAATATGACGAGCCCAATAACAGCGGTCAAAACTGGCTTTTCATGCGCGAAATCTGAAATCTCGTATTTGATGTCTTCTAAATCTAGCATTAGTTCTCTTGCTCCGTGTTTTCTTGCTGTTGTTGCTCTTCTGCCTGTTTTTGAGCCTTTGCTTCTGCTTTTGCCCGTTTTTCGGCTTCTTTTTGCTCTTCGATATGCCGTTCAATCACAGGATCGGTGATTGTACCGTCTGGATTGTGGATTCGTGGCTCTGGACGGGGAGGAATAACAACGCCTTCTTCGTCTGGAACATCTTCTTCGATAAAGTCTTCTGTTTTGTCATACGCTTCGCCCGTTTTGATGTCCTTTGAAAGACTGATGGTAAAGATGTTGCTGACACCTGACTCCTGCATGGTAACGCCGAGCATTGAGCTTGCCGCCATGACGGTTTTTTTATTGTGCGTGATGACGATGTACTGTGAAAGTTTGGCAAATGAGCGCAGTGCCGTCGCAAAACTCGTGACATTTTTGTCGTCCAATGCCGCGTCAATCTCGTCAAGAAGACAGAATGGAGAAGGGCGGACTTGGTATGTCGCAAAGAGAAGGGCAACGGCCGTCATTGTTTTTTCACCGCCCGAAAGAAGCGCGATGTTCTGCAATTTCTTTCCCGGCGGCTCAGCGTAAATGTCGATTCCGGAGGTAAGGACATTCTGAGGATCCGTAAGACGAAGCTCTGCCCGACCGCCCGAAAAAAGACGGCGGAACATATTGTGGAAATTCTTTTTGATTTTGTTGTAGGTCGTGACGAACATTTCCGTAGACTTCGTTTTGATTTCTTCGGCAACGCGCAACAATTGGTCGCGGGCTTTTGTCTCGTCTTCGAGGTTTGCCTTTAACCGCTCGTACCGCTCTTTCTGCTCCTCAAATTCTTCGGGAGCCATGAGGTTGACCGAGCCTAAATCTGCCAATGCCTTTTTTGAGTCAGAAAGTTTTTCGCGAAGAATGGCGGAAGGCGTGTTGATTTTATACATGCGCTCTTCAAATTCCATGAGGTCGCGGGAATGAGTTTCGATAAAGTTCTGCTTGATGTTGCGGATGTCGTTTTCGCTCGTAACGAGTTTGACCGTCAAATCTTCGTACTGCGACTGGTATTTTTTTTGCTCCTCGCGCTTTTTTTCGAGCGCGTTCTGCTTTCCGCTCATGTTTGAGTTGTAGCGTTTGATTTCGTCGTCCAATTGCCCCATGATTTCGGCACATTCCCGACCGCGTTTTTCGATGTCGCCCAATGCTTCGCTGATGTCTGAGAGCCGCTCGTCCATGTCTTCTTGATTTTTCTGCTCAAGGTACAAATCCTGTTCGTTCTGGCGGAGCGCGTTCTGCTCGCCCACAAGATTCCGCTTTAAAAGCTCGGCGGTCTGCTTCGCGTTGAAAATCTGCTGCTGCATCTGCGCTTCGGATATACGGAGCTGGCTTAACGTATCCTTGTATTCTCCGATTTTACCGATAAGGAGAATATTTTCTGATTTGAACACATCGATGCGTTCTCGGATTGTGTTGACATGCTGCACATTTTCTTGGATGCTCTGGTCAATTGCGCGCTTTTTGGTGATGATACCTTCTGGCGACAAAAATTCATCGATAAAAGCTGGCACGGTCTGTGCGTAATTCTGAATCGCGCCCTCAATCTGAGCGACAAGATTCGCCACTTCGTCCAGAACAGTGATTGCATCTTTTGCAAAATTTTCGTTCTCGCTTTCTGAGTGGCCTTTTAAAGAAGCAAAATCAGTGAAAATAGTGCGGCGGCCTTCTGCGAAAATCTTGAGCTTTCCGACCAATGCATCCAGTTCTTCCTTTGCCTTTTTGCTTGATGCGGAAGAAAATCCTGAGCTTTTGAGCTTTGCGTCCAGTTCGGTGACAATATCTTCGGTAATTGCTTCAAGTTCCTTTTGGAAGCTTTCTCGTTTGTCAAGAAGCGTTTTGATTTCTGCTTCGCTTTCGTTTACTTTCTGTTCGTTTGCGTTGATTTGATTTTGAGATGCGTCTATGTTCTGAATGAATGATTCGATATTCGTTTTGACATCTTCGATTTGCTTGGTTTTTGCATGAAGGTCTGAGTCTTGATTTGCAATTTCTTCGCCCAGTTCATCGATTTTTTCTTGAATGGAGCGGTTTTTTAGCTCAAGCGTACCTATTTTTTCGCGGATGGTACGAGCCTGGTCATTTAAAAGCTTTTGCTGGTCGAGTTTGTTCGTTTTTTCGGTTTGGATTCGCACAAGCTCCATCTGGTGCTCGCCCATTTTTGACTGCAATTCTTTGATTTTGTCGCTGTTTTCGGTGAGCGTGTTCATGATTTCGTCGATTTCTGCCTGAACAGCGTTTCGTTTTTCGGCGATTTCCTCTTTTGCCTGAGTCTGACGAGCCTGATTCTGAACGAAATCCTTGAGTTTTAAAAGCTGTATGTCAAGCTCAAAGTTGAAAATGCTCTCTTTGAGCTCTCGGTACTTGATTGTCTTTTCGCTCTGGGTTTTTAAAGTTTCATAGCTTCGTTTGTTTTCTGCAAGGGAAATTTCAATTTTTTCGATGTTTTCGTTTGCGCGTTCCAAATCCCTGAGCGCAAGCGTGACTTCGGCCTTGCTTTTTGAGATTCCTGCGGCTTCTTCAAAAAGATAGCGGCGGTCTTCGGGCTTGCTTGAAAGAATCTGGTCGATTTTTCCCTGCTCCATGACGGAATAGGCGGCCTTACCAACGCCCGTGTCCATAAAAAGGCGGCGGACTGATGTGGCACCGACTTGCTTGTTGTTGATATAGTATTCGTTTTCGCCTGAGCGGTACAAACGGCGTTTGAGCGTGATTTCTGCGGGCGCGACTGAATCATCAAATTTGAGCAATCCGTTTTCGTTTGCGAGCGTGAGTGTAACTTCGGCAATATTTAAAGGCGGGCGAGTTTCTGTGCCGTTGAAAATGACGGATTCCATTGTGTCTGCGCGGAGATTCTTTGCCTTGTTTTCTGCCAAGACCCATTTTACCGCATCAACGACATTGCTCTTTCCGCATCCGTTTGGGCCTACGAGTGCCGTAATGCCATCGGCAAATTCGACATGGGTTTTGTCGGCAAACGATTTAAATCCGAATATGTCAAGACTTTTTAGAAACACAAGGAAACCTCATTTTTTTTGAAATGTACTTTATATTATAGCATGAAATCCTATTGTGTTTCAATGTAATATCAAAAACTTTCTTTAGTGGTAGAAAAATTCTTTCTTGCTCGTTTTTTTTTCTTGTACCATACAGATTTTCTGTGATATAATAGTCGCATGTTAAAATCAATCGTAAAATTGTTCACTGCATTGAACGCAAATGTCAATCCTGGTGAAATCGCGCATGCTTTTTCGTGCGGCATTCTTTTGGGACTCATGCCAAAAAACAATCTCCTGTGGTGGCTAGTCTTCGTCTTCATTCTGTTCGTCAGAATCAACAAGCCCATGTACCTCATTATGACGCTCATCGCTTCCACATTTGCACCTGTCATGGACGGTCTGTTTGATACGGTGGGCTACGCGTTCCTTACGATTCCTGCATTTTCTGGATTCTTCGGGTGGCTCTTGGAAGTGCCGTTCGTTGGCTTCACTAAAATCAACAATTCCGTAGTCACGGGCTCGCTTTTGTGCGGTCTTGTGCTCTATGTTCCCATGTATTTTCTCGGTCGCCTGCTCGTTTCTCTGTGGCGAAAGCATATCACGCATTGGGTCAGAAAGACTAAGCTTGCAAAAGCGGTGGCAAAACTTCCGCTCATCGCAAAAATCGCCGGTATGGTAGGGGGCAACTAATGGCTAACGAATTGAAAACAGAAAATAAAGAAGTCGCAAAAGCAAAAAAAAGAAAGAAGCCTGCAAAAAAATTCCCTGCGAAAAAACTGCCGGGCTTGCTTAAAAAATCATACACGCAAAAGAAATTCGACAAACTGCTCAAAAAAATCTATATTCCTGAGGACAAGGCAAAAATTCAGGCGATGTTCTCAGAAAAATTTGAAAAGAAGGGCAAAGAACTTATTCGCGTTCCGCAAAATTCTGAATACACGAAGGCTGAACTTGCACAGCTCAAAGCACTTGCAAAGAATGTCAAGGCGAACAAGGGCAGAATCAAACTCGTGCCGTTTATCGCGGTGGCTTCGTTTATCGCGGCAATCGGAATTACGGTCACGGTCTTCAAAAATCCTGTCGCAAAGTGGGGAATAAAATCAGCAATGCAGGGCATTTTCGGCGCAAAGTGTGACATCGGCAGCGTAAATGTCGAAATTTTTGGCGCACAGATTACCGTCCGCAACCTTGCTCAGGCAAACGCTGACGAGCCAATGAAAAATATCTTCCAATTCGACAAACTTGATTTGGATTTTAACCTCACTCAGTTGCTCCGCGCCCGATTCAACGCGCAGAATCTTGAAATCACGGGAATCGCTGTGGGCACTGACCGAAAAACGAGCGGCGCACTTCCTGTTAAGCCAAAATCAGCAAAAGAAAAGGCGCAAAAGAACGATTCAACGGGATTCTATGACGCGCTCGCGGCAAAAACGGGCAAATCAATTGACAATGCAAAAGATTCTATCGTAGAAAAACTTGCCGAATACAATCCTGAGACCATCATGAAGAACATCAACGAAAATCTTCAGACAAAAACGGTCGCAGAAGAAGTTAAAAATGACACACAGGCACTGATTGAGTCATGGAAGGCGAAGCCCGCCGAATTGCAAACTTCAGTAAACGACTTCAAGGCAAGCGCGGAAACGCTCACGAAACTCAACGCGAACAATCTCAAAACGCCTGACCAAATCAAAAAGGCAATCGAAGACATTCAAAAAGCACTTGAAAGCGGGCAAAAAGTCAAGTCAACGGTCGATACCACGCTCAATTCATTTGAAGGAGATGCCAAAAAACTCGAAGGATTCAAGACCAAACTCGAAAATGCGGTCAAAGCCGACACTGAAATGGTCAAAAATACGCTCCCTGATTTCTCAATCGATGGCGCAAAAGGCTTTATCACGGGCACATTTGACGAATTCGCGTATTCAATGCTTGGAAAATACTATCCGTACTTAAAACAGGCCATTTCTTATGCAGGCACGATGAAAGCATCATCTTCAAAAGACGAGGCTGCCAAAAAAGAAGCCGTCAAAAAGGCAAAAAAACAGGCACGCAAAGAATCAAAACGCTACGCTGGCCGAAATGTGTACTGGCGGGCTGACCGCGTTCCCAAACTCTTAATCGAAAATATGCACGGAAGTGGAACAGGTGATGGCACGGCATTGGACATCAAAGTCACGAATATTTCAAGCGATATGGACAAAGTTGGTAAGCCAATGGTCGGTAAGGGCGTGTATCAGGCAAAGTCTCGCACGCACAACGCGGGCTTTACGATTGACGCTCGCTCAGCGAGTACGGCTCCGCTCATTTCTGGCGATTATTCTGGCAACAACTTCCCGATTTCTTTGAACCTTGCCGAAAAAACGAATGCGGCGGGTGTGCCAAGCTTTAGCGGAACTACTTCTATTTCAGCAAATCTTTCTGCTGATTCAGACTTTAGCTTTAAAGTCGGCGGTGCTCTGACAATGAATCCTGTTACGCTTACGGCTCAGCCGATTGCAAATGAAATTGCGAACAGAATCTATTCAAACGCGCTTGCGGCGGTCAAATCAATGAACGTAAAGGCAAGTGCGGGATTCAGCGAAAAAACGGGCATCGACTTGGACATCTCAACTGATGCGGACAAAGTGATTGCGGCGGCTCTCAAACAGGCGGCTCAGCAGGAACTTGGAAATGTACAGAAAGAAGCCGAGTCAAAACTCAAGGAAAAAATTGCCGAATACACGGGCGCGAATGAGGAGCAGTTCGCACAATTCAACGAAATTGCTTCAAAACTCAAAGATTCAAAATCTGCGACCGAAGAATTGAACAAGCAGCTTGAGGCGAAAAAGGCTGAATTGCAAAAACAACTTACGGGTGCGGCAACGAACGCTGCAAAAGACGCGGCGGCGAAGGCGGTCGGAAGCTCTACTGCGGGTAAGGCTGCTTCAAACGCGGCAAGCAATGCGCTTAAAAAATTCGGACGATAAGGCGAACACGTCAAAGAGACTGCAAGGCATTTTCTTTCGGTCTCTTTGATTGTGCTTTTTCATAAAAATCACTGAAAATCTTTTGACAAATGACTTCTGACAGATTATAATAATATGAATACTTTTCGTAAGTTAAAAAATGGAGTCTAACCGTTGAATATACATTTTTGGGGGGTGCGGGGATCAATTCCGACTCCATTGTCATCACAGCAGATTCGTGCCAAACTCGTTGCGGCCTTGCAAAGAATCAAGGCGAGCGATATTCAATCAGACGAGGCAAAAGATTCATTCATCTCTTCTCTTCCGTGGTGGGTTACTGGTACGGTGGGGGGCAATACTCCTTGTGTTGAAGTCACATTAAAAAATCAGTCTAAGATTATTTTCGATGCAGGCTCTGGCATGCGTGTCATGGGGAAATTCTGTGATAAGCCGCAGGATAATCATTATCACCTTTTTATGTCGCATTTTCATTGGGATCACATACAAGGCTTGCCCTTTTTCGATTCTGCCTACAATCCTAACATTATTTTTGAAATATATTCACCGTTCCCAAATATGAAGGAATATCTTGCCGAGCAAATGCGTGCTCCGTTCTATCCGGTTGATTTTTCTGCCATCGAAGGTCATTTCAAATTTCATGCCATCGACCCGGCGCAAAAAATAAAAATCGGTTCTGCAGTCATTACCTGTACAAAAATGTCTCATCCTGGTGGCTCGTACAGCTATTCTGTCGTTGAGGACGGCAAAAAATTCACCTATGCAACGGATATTGAGCTTAGCTCAAAAGATTTTGTTCAAACTTCAGAAAAAAGCGCGGTGTTTGAAAATGCGGATGTTATGCTCATCGATTCGCAGTACACGGTCGAAGAAGCTCTTCGTAAAGAAAATTGGGGACATTCCGCTTTTTGCTATGCCATTGATTTTGCAGAGGCATGGAAAATTAAAAAAATGTACATGTTCCATCATGAGCCCACCTATGACGACCGTAAATTAAACACTATTCTTGAATCGGCACGGTGGTACGCCAACTATATCTCTGGAAATTCTCTCGAAATAGATATTGCATGCGAAGGAACGGTGTTTGAATTATGATAAACGATGAGTCAAATTCAATTTCGCTTGACTATCATTTTACTGAAAATGAAATAAAACTGTTAGCACGGTTTTTCCGCACGAATCAGGAGCAGCTTCCTGATGGCCTTCTTGATTTTTCCACAAAAATTGAGCGGGCGATTTATAATTCCATGTCAATCGACGAGGCTCAGGCTTTCTATTCATGAAATCTGATACCAAAAAAACAAAAAAACGCAAAAATACATTTTTCTCATTCTTTATTACCGCTGTTGGGTGCATTGTTTTGGCATTTCTTGCCTGTGCGCTTGCATTTAGAATCTCGCTGTCTGCCCCCGATTCTCAGGTAAACGCAAAGGAAGTGCGTCTTGAAATACCGGTAGGCGCAAGCGTGGCAAAAATTGCGGAAATTCTTGTGCAAAACGGGCTTATTCGTTCTGACCGCGCGTTTTATCTTGCTGCGCGTTTTCCACAGCTTCGCTTGCGGGAGTCGGCTCCAGTCCTTCAGTCAGGATTTTACCTGCTCAATTCTTCAATGAATTCACTGCAGATTATGGATATTCTTGAAGCGGGCTTGCAAGAGCAAACAAAAGTTTCGATTCCAGAGGGATTTACCATCCGTAAGATTGCCGCCTTGCTCGAAAAAAACGGTATTTGCTCTGCCGATGATTTTATTACGGTCTGCTACGATCAGAATCTTCTCGAAAAATACAAAATTCCGTCACATTCATTTGAGGGCTTTTTGTTTCCCGATACATATTTTTTTGCGCCGGAGCTGAGTGCGGAGCGTGTTCTGACTTTTATGGTCGATTCTTTCTTTGATAAAGTTTCAAAAATTCCTGCTTTTGAGCATAAATCTCCGAGCGAGTTTTATGAGACGCTCGTGCTTGCTTCAATTATTGAGCGTGAGTATCGCGTTGCTGATGAGGCTCCGCTGATTGCAAGCGTCTTTAAAAATCGGATTGAGGCGGGGGTAGGGCTCTATTCATGTGCCACTATCGAATACATTCTCACGGAAATTCAAGGAAAACCGCATCCAGATGTCATCACCTATGATGATTTAAAAATCGATAGCCCGTATAACACATACAAATGGGCAGCATTGCCGCCTACTCCAATATCAAATCCTGGTCTTGTTGCGCTTACTGCGGCGGCAAATCCTCCCAAAACCGATTATTTTTACTTTACGCTTACAGATTCGACCGTCGGAAGCCATACTTTCTCAAAATCTTTCAATGCTCATGTAAAAGCAGGCACCAGTTTTAAGACCAAGAAAAATTAAAAATGGAAGGGCTTATTTCTCCAGAGACAAAAAATGCGATTCTCAAAAGTAGCGACATCGTGAGCGTGGTAAGCGATTATGTTCAGCTTGAGCAGCGGGGAAATCAGTGGTGGGGATGCTGTCCGTTTCATCAAGAAAAAACGCCTTCCTTTTCCGTTACGCCCGAAAAAAACATGTACTATTGCTTCGGCTGCCATGAAGGGGGAGACGCAATAAAATTCGTGATGGAAATGGAAAAAATCCGTTTTCCAGAAGCCTTAAAATTGCTCGGAAAGAAATTCGGAATCGAAGTCAAATATACGAACAATTACACTCCGAGCGCGCAAAAAGCCGACAATTCAAAGGAACTCTACATCGACTTGTACAATCGTGTCGCAGATATGTTCCATTACGGGCTTGTCAAAACAGAGGCGGGAAAATTCGCGCTCAACTACATCACCAAGCGCGGAATCTCAATGGAAACAATCGAAAAATTCAAGCTCGGCTATGCGCCTGCGGACAGGCAGTGGCTTAAAAAATTTCTCAAATCTAAGAATTTCAGCGATGATTTTCTTGCAAAATCGGGTTTGTTCAGCAAAAAATATCCCGACATCGCCTTTTTTTCTGACCGTCTTATGTTCCCGATTTTTGACCGTCGTGGGCAGACAGTTGCGTTCGGGGGGCGTTTTCTGCGCGGGGATCCCGAAAAATCCCCCAAATACTTGAATTCGGGCGATTTGATTCAGTATCAGAAAGGCGAGACGCTCTATGCCTTTAATTTTGCGAAGAACGCAATCCGCGAAAACAAAAAGGTGATTTTCTGCGAGGGCTACATGGACTGCATCGCCTACCACCAGTGCGGAATCCAGTATGCGGTCGCTCCGCTCGGAACGGCACTCACCGACGACCAGATTAAAATCGTACGCGGGTTTGCCGACACGATTCTGCTTTCCTTTGATTCTGACGGGGCGGGGCAGGCGGCAACTCAGCGGGCAATCCTCATGTGCCGAAGGCAGGGGCTTACGGTAAAGATTATCCGTCTGCACAATGCGAAAGATCCTGCGGAAATTATGGTGAATTTCGGTGCGGAAACCTTGACGAATGAGGTGAATTCCGCTATATTAGATAGTGATTATCTGTTGAATTTTCTGTCGCAGAAGTATCAAAAAGATACACCAGAGGGAAAATCCAAGTTTGCGCTTGAATTTTTCCCGTATATCGATGCGTTACAGACTGACATACAGAAAGAATCAAGTCTGGATCTCTTGGCACGGACTTTAAATATTGGCTTAGAAGCAGTCAAAAGAGATTTTACTAATCGCGAAGACTTAAAAAAACGTGCTCAACGCATACCTACGGAAAGGGCCGAACCTGTTCAAAGCGAAGTTATTATGAACGCTGAATTCAGGGCTGTGCTGGCTGTTTTGTCCGATACCAATCAGTTTGAACTGATGCAGAGCCGCTTGACCGAAGACGATTTTGAAAATCCTTTTGCAAGAAGTTTGTTTTCAACCTTGAAGGAGTGCTACAATTCGGGAGATTTATCGTTTGTTTCTGTGCTCAATCATTGCAATCATGATGGCATAAAGCAAAAAATCACTGAGTCTGTTTCCCGCGGGGAATATTCTCAGGCTACTTCGCAATCGATTGCTGATAGTATAGAAAATCTTGAGGTCAATAGCCTCAAACGCAAACGGGCTGCAATCCTCGAACAAATGAACTCCATTCAAAATCAGCTGAGTATTCAGTCAAATCAAGAGTTGATGACAAAATTATTTGAGCAAAAAAAGCTCATCGATGAAAAAATTAATAAAAAAGGACTGGGATATGGATCAGGAACTGGATCCTAAAGTTGCAAAACTTTTAGAATATGCCAAAGATAAACAGGTTGTTTCCTGGGACGAGATTAACGAACTGCTTGGTCAAGAATTCGTCAATTCTCCCAAAATGGAAGAAGTCTTACAGCTTTTAACACAAAATAACATTCAGGTCATGGAAGAAATCGAAGAGGATGCGGAGCTTGATGATGAAGCAGACGCAGACGATGAAGATTTGCTTGATGATGACGATGAAGTTGAAGGTGTGGGCGAAGGTGATGACGAACTTGTTGCCGCGCGATTGGTAAATGGCGATAAAGATTCAAATGTCGATGACCCCATTCGCTTGTATCTCCGTGAAATCGGCAAAGAAAAATTGCTCACGGCGGAGCAGGAAGTTACCTACTCAAAGCAAATGGAAGACGGCGAGAACATCATTAAAGATGTCATCAAAAAGTCCGGCATGATGATTCCTGAATTCTTCGCAATCTGTCAGAAAGCATTCGCAAAAATCGATCCGCACGAGCCAGGAAAGGCACGCAAAGAAATCAACGAGGCTCAGGCAGAAAAGCGTCGTCTCAAAAGTTTCTATGGCGAAAATTTGAGGGCATGTAAAGAAAACATGAAGTTGTACATGAATCTCAAAAAACAGCTCTTTGAAGCGAATCAGTCTCGTGAAATCTTTGAGAATGAACAGATTCTGGAACTTCGTGCAAAAATCTTGCCTGAATTGCAAAAAATCGAAATCCAGTCAGAAGAAATCGAAAAATTCAGCGCAAAATTTGTCGATGCGACTCAAAAAATTGATGAATATCGGCACAAGCAGGAAAAGAAGATGCGCGAGCTTCATATCACAAGCCCTGCAGAACTTCGCAGTCTTGGCCGCCGTCTTGCGATTCATTCTGAGGCAAAAAAACTTGAAGCAGAGCTTGGCCTTAACAGCGATGAAATTCGCGATGTGTACACGCAGATTCAAAAGATTGACCGCAGGCTTCGTCTCATGGAATATGATTTTGAAAACAATGTCGAAGAAATCCTTGAGATGGCTGCCGAAATCGAGCGCGGGCGAAAAATGCTTGAAAAGGCAAAGAACAAGCTTATCAATGCAAACCTTCGTCTCGTTGTCTCAATCGCAAAAAAATATACAAACCGTGGCTTGCAGTTCTTTGATTTAGTTCAAGAGGGCAATATCGGTCTTATTAAGGCTGTCGAAAAATTTGAGTACCGAAAGGGCTACAAATTCTCAACCTACGCAACCTGGTGGATTCGTCAGGCAATCACGCGCTCTATTTCTGATCAGGCGCGCACTATCCGCGTTCCTGTTCATATGATTGAGCAGATTAATAAAGTTGTGCGTGAAGGCCGCCAGCTTATGCAAAAACTGGGGCGTGAGCCTACCGATGAAGAAATCGCACAGCAGCTTGGCTGGCCCGTTACCAGAGTTAAGCAGGTCAAGACCGTTCAGCGAGAGCCTATTTCCCTTGAAACTCCGATTGGTGAAGAAGAAGATTCACAGCTTGGAGATTTCATCGAAGATAAGGAAGTTGAAAATCCCGCAAATCAGACAGCATACACGCTTTTGCAGGAGCAATTGCGTACCGTGCTTAACACATTGCCTACGCGTGAGCAGGAAGTTCTCAAAATGCGTTTCGGTCTCGAAGACGGTTACAGCCTTACGCTTGAAGAAGTTGGCTTGTACTTTAATGTTACCCGTGAACGAATCCGTCAGATTGAGGCAAAGGCCTTGCGTCGGCTTCGACATCCGCGCCGTGCAAGCGGCTTGCGTGATTACATCGAGATGTAGTTTCCGCTATGTTTCAGGTTCGTGTGAATACAGATTTTGCTGCGGCTCACTTTTTGCGTGATTACCACGGTAAATGCGAGAATCTTCACGGTCATAATTACAAAGTGTTCGCCCATGTGCAAGGTTCTTCCCTTGACGAGGGCGGAATGCTTTTGGATTTTGGCGAATTGAAGACTGCGCTTCGTGAAGTGTGCAAAACGCTTGATCACACGAACTTGAACGATATTGCTTTTTTTGAGCAAAATCCGAGTGCAGAACGAATCGCGCTCTTTATTTACAACAAAATCATCGAAAAACTTCCCGCTCTTAAAAAAACTGAGGACAGCACTAAGGCATATTTGTGGGCGGTTGATGTGTTTGAGACAGACACGAACAGAGCAAGATACATTCCGTAGCATATAAATTTTTCTGTTTTCTCTCTTCTCTTTTCACTTTTCCTCATTTTCACTATAATTTTCCATTATGAAGAACATTACACTCACTGAAAAACGACTTATCACTTCGGCTCTGCCGTATGTAAACAATATCCCGCACCTCGGAAACCTTATTCAGATGCTTTCCGCTGATGTGTTCGCCCGATTTTGCCGTTCACGCGGCTACGAGACGATGTATGTCTGCGGAACTGACGAATACGGCACGGCGACCGAAACAAAAGCCCTGCAAGAAAAAAAGACTCCGCGCGAGCTGTGCGATTACTACTACGCGATTCACAAGGAAATTTACGAATGGTTTGACATCGCGTTTGACAAATTTGGCCGCACCTCAAACGAAGAATGCACCGAAATCACGCAGTCGATGTTCAACGACCTCGACAAGAACGGCTTCATCAAAGAGCACACTTCAAAGCAGCTTTTCTGCCCCAAGTGCAACATGTTCCTTGCCGACCGCTATGTTGACGGCGAGTGCCCAAAGTGCCACGCCCCAGACGCTCGTGGCGACCAGTGCGATTCATGCGGAACGCTCCTTGACCCAACTCAGCTTTTAAAGCCCCGCTGCCACACTTGCGGTTCAACTCCCGAAGTGCGCGAAACGAAACACCTCTACATCGACCTTCCTTCAATCGCTCCCAAGCTCGAAGAATGGATGGAGAAAGCGAGCAAGGAAGGAAAATGGGCGCAGAACGCAATCCAGATGACAAAGGCATGGATTCGCGACGGCTTGAACGAGCGCGCAATCACCCGCGACTTGAAGTGGGGAATTCCCGTTCCAAAAGCGGGTTACGAAAACAAAGTCTTCTATGTGTGGTTCAATGCGCCAATCGGCTACATGTCAATCACCAAGCAGCTCGCTGACGAAATGAAGGCGGCGGGCAAAGAATCATTCGACTGGAAAAAATGGTGGCTTCCGAGTGAAAGTGCCGAAAAGACCGCGGGCGAATTGAAGCTCTTCCAGTTCATCGGAAAGGACAACATTCCGTTCCACACGGTCGTTTTCCCGTGCTCAGAAATCGGAACGGGGCGCGATTACACAAAGCTCTTCCACATGAGCAGTACCGAATTCTTGAACTATGAGGACGGAAAATTCTCAAAGTCAAAGGGCGTGGGCGTGTTCGGAAGCGATGCAAAAGAGAGCGGAATTCCGAGCGACGCATGGCGGTTCTACATCTACTACAACCGACCCGAAAACCAGGACTATCAGTTCACTTGGAAGGACTTTCAGGAAAAATACAACAAAGAGCTTATCGGAAACTTGGGCAACCTCGTGAACCGGACGCTTCTTTTCATCAACAAAAACTACGGCGGAAAAATTCCTGCGGGAAAGAAAGACGAGGCTTTGTGGAGCGAAGTTTTGGCGCATGAAGCGAAAGTGACCGAATACCTTGAATGGGCGGAGCTCAAAGACGCGTTCCACGAGATTTTCGCGATTTCTGACCTCTGCAACAAGGCATTCCAAGCGGCAGAGCCGTGGAAAGCGGTCAAAACGGACAAAGAGGTCGCCGACAATGTGCTGTACAACCTCGCGTATGTGATTAAAGACCTCATGATTATGATTCAGCCGTATCTTCCGAAGTATTCACAGGTCGTGGCAGGCTATCTCGGTCACACGATTTATGACGCGCACTTCGGAACGGAAGGCAAAGACGGAAGCCTCACTTGGGCGGATTTGGGAAAACTTGAAGGCTTGGACACGATTTCTGAAACCGCCGTGTACTTCACGCCGCTCGACAACAAGGCAACCGATGCGTTCCGAGAAAAATTCAGCGGTAAGCAGGGCGAGAAAAAAGAAGAAAAAGCAAAGAATCAGCAGAAAAAACAGGAAAAGAAAGCTGAGCAAAAAGAGGAAAAGCCAGCCCTCACTCCAGAAGAGCAGATTGCTTTCTTCAATGCGAACATTGAGCTTAAAGTCGCAAAAATCACCGACATCAAGCCGAACCCTGACGGCGACAAGCTCTACATTGAGACAATGGACGACGGAAGCGGAACGCCGCGAACGATTCAGTCGGGATTGCGAAAATACCTTACCGAGGCGGATTTGCTCGGAAAACATGTCGTGATTGCCGCAAACCTCGCTCCCCGAAAGATGCGCGGAGTAGAGAGCTACGGAATGCTCCTTGCCGGCGACTACACCGACGAAAACGGCAAAGAGTGCGTGGAAGTGCTTGACGCTTCATGGGCAGCTCCCGGAACAAAGGTCGTGCTTGAGGGAAGCAATGTGAACGCGGTGAAAAAGAGCGAAATCACAGGAGACGAGTTCTTCTCGGTCGCGATTGAGGCGAAAGACGGAGTAGTGCAGATTGCGGGAAAGAAACTCCTCGCTGACGGCAGAGAAATCAAGACCGAAAAAGCCCTGAACGGCGAGATTGGCTAAGCTATCGTGTTCGGCGTACGCGGTCGAAGAGTTCTTCTTTGGTGAGCGTTGTCCAGCATGGGCGACCATGCGGACAGTGAGGGTCTTTGAGTAGCAGAGCTTCGCGTGCGAGGTTTTCTGCTGCTTGCGGACCTAAAATTGTGCCGTCTTTTACCGCCGCCTTGCATGCCGTCATTGCCGCGATTTGGTAGATGATTTCTTCTGGGCTCACATGCTTTTCAAAAATCGCGTTTTTTAAATCTTGTTGCGTGCCATGCCATCGCGCAGGCGTTGATGTAAAGAGCCATTTCCCATAATCTCGTTTTTCGCACTTGAATCCTGCTGTTGAAAGTGCCGTTTGTAACGAGGCTAAATAAGTGTCTTCTTCTTTTGAATCGGTTTGAATTTCGAGGGGAACCAGCAGTTCTTGCGTTTCGCTTCCTCCGCTCATAAGTTTATTGAATAAAATCCGCTCATGGGCCGCGTGCTGGTCAATCAGATAAAAAATGCCTTTTTTTTGAACCATCAAAAATGTGCCGAAAATTGTTCCGTAATAGATAAAATCTTCTGTACTGTGCTGTGCGGTCGTGACAGAAGAACCAGGAATCGAAAAACGCATTTCTTCTGCCGACTGCTTGTTTTGAAATCTGATATGATTGAAAGTATCCGCAGGGGTACTGCTATCGGCGACAGCTTCCAAATTAGAATCTTCGAGCGCGGAAGCGGCGAGACTTGAAGGGCTCAGTGGTGCATGGTCGATATAAAATTCGGTACTTGGCTTTGCCACTCTGCCCACTGATGAAAAATGATAGCTCTTTTCTTCGCGTGCTAGCTCATTATCGATAATCGCCGTAAAGAGCGTGTTCTGCTTGTTTTTCTCGATTTCTTTTTGAATTTCCTGTTCTCGTTCAAAACTGTTCTTAATTCCGTAGCTTCTAAAATACTCGTGGACGCTTGAACTTACGCCATGATGAACTGAAGAAATATCCTTGAATCGTACTTCTTTTTTTGCCGGATGAATGTTAAAGTCAACCATCTTTGGATCGACCTGCAAAAACAGCGCGGCGACTGGGTGCGTTCCGTTGGGAAAAAATCCCTGACAGCCGTACTCAATTGCCTGCATGAGCGAAAATTCTTGCACACGCCGACCATTTACGAAGATAAACATGTGCTTGCGGTCATTTCTAAAGATGCTTGCTTCTCCCATTACAAGGGAAAAACTCCATTTTGAAACTCCGTCTGACTCAAATCCTGATTTTTTGATTTCTGCGAATAGATGTGTGCTTTCTTTGAGTTCTAAGGCTCTCGCAAACCGTTCGCTCAAACTGACCCCACCGGGTAGGTCGTGCCGAATTGTGCCGTCAACGGTGAGCCGAAACGAAATATCGGGACGGGGAAGTGATTTTTCGATGAATACTTCTCGGCACATCATTGTTTCTGAGGAGGGGCGTTTTAAAAAGTGACGGCGGGCGGGAAAACTCTCAAAGAGACCTTCGCTCATTACGATGGTGCCTTTTCCATCTTGAACGGGCGGAATTTGCTCAATGATGTGATCTTCGGTGATGCTTGCCTTCATGCGGTACTTTCCGCTTAAAATTGAGAGTCGTGCAACTGCCGCAATTGATGACAGAGCTTCACCGCGGAAACCGAGCGTGGTGAGATGAAGCAAATCATCTGAAACGGAAATCTTGCTTGTGCAATGGGGACGGGCACATGCGGCGAGGTCTTCTTTTGTCATGCCGGAACCGTTGTCTGAAATGCGTATTTTTTCGATACCGCCCTCAGTGATTTCGACAGAAATTGAATCGGCACCGCTGTCTACCGCATTGTCGAGTAATTCACGCACTATTGCAGCGGGGCGATCGATGACTTCTCCTGCGGCAATTTTTCGTGCGACATCAACGGAAAGTTGCCGCACAGGTTTGTGCTTTTGAGCAGCGTTTGAATCAGCGTTCATTATTGACGCAATCCTTCAGCAGGGGAGCCTGCGCTTCCTGTAAGAGCGTCTGCGCCTGAAAATAAGTCGAACTGAGGCTCAATGTTGATTTGCGGACTCGTTGCGTTTTCGTCCGCTTTTATGGGCTGATTCATGAGAATTTGAATTTTGCCTTCGATTTTTTCTATGTCTTTTTCGAGTGTTTTTGCGAGTTTGATTCCTTCCTCGAAATTTGCAAGGGCATCTTCAAGCGAAATGTCGCTTTTTCGGATGTTTGCAGTGAGTTCTTCAAGACGAGAAAGATTTTCTTCAAATGACTTCATAAAAAACACTATAGCAGAAAGATGAAAAATATGCCACAAATGGACAAGTTTGTCTGTAGAATTTTTTTTTCAATTTTTTTTGCAAATTTTTTAAAAATTTTTTTTAAAATGTATTGACACTTTTTTTTGTGTTTGGTAATATAATCATCGTTGGTGGTCATAGTGAGGTGGCAATACCCGTTCCCGTTCCGAACACGGAAGTCAAGCACCTTTACGTCGATGATACTGCAATCCGCGGGAAAGTAGACAGCTGCCAACTTTTTTTATTTTAAATCAAAGTTTGCATCGTAAATCACAAAAATCAATCAGTCAAAGGTAGGCTTTTATGGCACAATTAAGCGGCTCTCAGATTATCATAAATCTCTTGCGGCAGAACGGAATTGATGTCGTATTTGGTCTTCCTGGTGGCATGATTTTACCGCTGTACAACGAACTTTTTGTTTCCGATTTCAAGCATGTGCTCGTGCGGCAGGAGCAGGCGGCGGGCTTTATGGCTCAGGGCGTTGCTCGCGTTACGGGAAAGGCGGCGGTCTGCATGGCAACAAGCGGTCCTGGCGCGATGAACCTTCTTACTGCGGTGGCTGACGCGCGAAGCGATTCAATCCCGCTCGTGGCAATCACAGGACAGGTCAACACCAATCTTATCGGCACTGATGCGTTCCAAGAAGCAGACACCTTTGGGCTTTCTTTTCCGATTACAAAACATTCAATTATGGTCAAGAGCGCAAAAGAATTGCTCACGGCAGTTCCGCTTGCCTTTGCAATCGCAGAAAGCGGGCGACCGGGACCTGTCTTAATCGATGTTCCGCGCAATGTGCAAACGGAACTGTGCGAAGTTCCGTCTGATTTTAGCACTTCTTTTAAGCGCATTTATGATGACTATGTTTCTCACGCTGTTCGTAACAAAACCAAAGACGAAGATGTGCCCGCTGTTGTTCAGAATATCGTAGGTTCTTTGGCAAAGGCAAAAAAGCCGATTTTGTATGTGGGCGGCGGCTGTAATTCACCAAAAGCGAGCGAGCAAATCCGCGCATTTTTACAGGTGTATGATATTCCTGTCATTTCAAGCTTGATGGGCTTGGGCGTTGTTCCTAAGAATATGCCTTCCTTTTTGGGCATGGTCGGTATGCACGGCACTTTCGCGAGCGGAAAAGCCGCCTACGAGAGCGACCTTGTGATTGCGGCGGGAAGCCGTTTTGATGACAGGGCGGCGGGCGTGCCCGAAGGCTTTTGTCCGAACGCAAAAATCATTCACATCGACATTGACGCGGCGGAAATCAATAAAATTTTGTCGTCGTATGTCAGTTTTGTGAGCGATACGGCAACGGCATTTGAAAAAATCAATTCTGCACTTAAAACTGCTGATTTGTCTGCATTTAACTCTGAGCGCGATTCATGGCGAAAAACATGCATCGACCTTAAAAATCAAGAAAAAATCGAACTTGAAATGAGTTGCGCTGCCGCTGATTGCTGTGGTGCGAAAACTTGTGGCAAAAAGGGCGGGGCAGAATACAAAAATCCGCGTGAATTTATCGCATCTCTTCCTTCAAACGAAAACATCATCGTCACCACTGATGTCGGTCAGCATCAGATGTGGGCGGCGCAATTCTTTGATATTCAGCGGCCTCGTCAGTTTTTAACTTCTGGCTCGCTCGGCACGATGGGCTTTGGCTTACCAACCGCACTTGGAGCGGCATTTGCCGAGCCAAACAAAAAAATCGTGTGTATTTCAGGCGACGGCTCAATTTTAATGAACATTCAGGAACTTGCGACAATGGCAGAAAATAACCTCAATGTCACGGTCATCGTCCTTGAAAACGGCGCGCTCGGCATGGTGCGGCAGCAGCAGGAATATCTGTTCAACAAGCAGTATTCGGCAAGCACATTCCCGTCAAATCCCGACCTTTTAAAAATCGCCGAAGGATTCGGAATCAAAGCCGTTGACGCAGACACAGATGATAACTGGCAGAAAAAGGCGTTTGAAGAAACAGGACCGTGCTTCGTGTGCGTGAAAATCGCCCGCTGTGAGAATGTGTTGCCGTTCGTAAAAGGCGGAAGCCTCAACATCGACTCAATCAGATAAACCTTTAAAAATAGATTGAAAATCATAAAACAGTTTGTTATAATTTAGGTGAGTATGATTAGGTTTTATACGGGGGGGGGTATGCTTTTTAGTTTCTTCCTTGCATTTGTTCTCTGCGTTGCAATTACTCCCCTAATCATCAGCCTTTGTAAAAAATTCAACTGGTATGATGAACTTGATCCAAGAAAAGTTCATCAAGGGCAAATTCCGCGTCTTGGTGGGGTAGGAATTTTTTTCTCATTCTTGGTATCGATGTTCATATATCTTGCTTTTTTTTCTTCGGTCGATTTGCATTATGCGGTGCCTGCGTTTTTTGGCGGTCTAATCATTTTTCTCTTTGGCGTAATTGATGATTTCATGAATTTGCGCGCAAAACTCAAATTTTTGATTCAGATTGTTTCTGCAACGGTGGTTTCGTTTAGCCCGCTCTATTTTAAAGCGGTTTTAGGCTTGGAACTTCCTGTATTTTTAGGCAGGGGTATTACATTCTGTTGGATTCTGTTTTTGGTAAACGCGTATAACCTTATCGATGGTCTTGATTTGCTGTGCGGCGGTCTTTCCCTTATCACTCTGGGAACGGCCGGTGTTTTTATGCTTGCAGGCGGGCAATCGGTCGGGAACATTTACATCCTGCTGTGTGCTTCAATTCTTGGATTCCTTGTCTACAATCGTCCTCCTGCAAAGATATTTTTGGGTGACGGCGGAAGTCAGTCGCTTGGGTTCGTTATTGCCATGGTTCCGCTCTTTCCCATGCAGGGCGGAATTGAGCATACAAAAGTGCTTGTCGCCATGCTCATGGTTTCCATTCCTGTCACGGATGTGATTGCCGCTGTCTGGCGCCGTACACGGGAGCATCGTTCTTTCTTTAGCGCAGATCGGGCTCATATTCACCATAAACTTGTCAACATCGGTTTTTCAAAACTTGCGACTGCGCTCACGCTTCTTTTCATACAGTTGTGCATTTGTCTTGCGGTGCTTTCCACGCTTTTTATGTCAAAAACCCGCGATGCGATTATTATGCTCTGTGTCAGCCTTTTTCTAGTGTGGAGTTTCTTTATTCTTCTTCATTACATTAATCGAAGCGTGAATATCCGTCATGTGGGGCATTTGGCAGACGCGCCCCAAAAAGAACATTGATTATTGCAACTACTCATATTTTTTGTTAAAGTAACATATTCTCTTCATTAAAGTTTTAAATCGGGGTATTATTTTTTTATGGAAGAAAATACACAAATTCAGCAGGAAGATGAAATTTCGTTAATAGACTTGTTCGCAGTTCTTCTTCACTACAAATGGATGATTATTATTGTTTCTGGTGCTGCCGCTCTTTTTTCGGTTATTTTTGCGATTGTTTCAATCAAAATGGCTCCAGATCGCTCTCCCATGCCAAATGTCTACACTCCGCGCGCACAAATGCTCATAAAAGAAAATTCTTCTTCGGGCGGGGGGCTTTCTGCTGCCTTGTCACAAAGCGGGCTTGGAAGTCTTGCCAGCCTTGCAGGTGTTTCGGTGGGCGGTGGTTCTTCCAATGCAAATCTTGCGAATTATCTTGTTTCATCAAATGCACTGCTTGATGCCGTTACTGACGAATTTAAAATCATCGAAAAATATAAAATCGAAAAAGCGGTGCGTGCTTCAAGCCGCAAAGCGTTGCAAAAGACCTTAAAGGCTGATGTTGATAGCGAAACGGGTGTTTTTACTGTCTCATTTACCGACATCGATCCTGTCTTTGCACAGTCGGTGGTTAATTTTGTCGTCGATTGGATGAGCAATAAATTCGATGAGCTTGGCCTTGATAATAATAAAATCCAAAAAGAAAATCTTGAGCGAAACATTCAGTCCAGCTACAACGAAATCCTGCGAATCGAGCGCGAAGTAAAAAAATTGGGCGCAAGCGTCGGCTATGGCAACAATGCGTGGGATATTCCTTCTATTACGACTGGTTCTGCCAAGTTGCAGCTTGAGCTTGAGGCGCAACGGCAGGTGTACACTCAGCTAAAAACTCAGTATGAGCTTTTAAAAGTGCAGATGCAGAGCGAAACGCCTGTGTTTCAGATTTTGGAACGCCCCGAAGTTCCTGATTTAAAATCAGGGCCGAGTCGTGGAAAAATGTGTATTATTGTCACTTTTGCGGCATTCTTTTTGTCAGTTTTCCTTGCGTTCGCTTTGAATGCATGGAAAAACATCAAAAATGATCCTGAAGCAATCGAAAAACTTCAGCTCAAAAAGAAAGACTAAGGATTTTTCATGGTACATTTTAAAAAGCTTTTACCGCTTGTTTTGTTTTCTTTTTCATCGTTCGCGCTTTTCTCTCAGTCCACTTCTTTAAAATCACGAATTTCAGCATCAAAAACGATGGAAGCAACTTCAGATTCTGATTCTGATAAAAAACTAAAGACGAGCACGGATGCGCTGGAAGCTTCAAGCGGGATTCCCAACGCTCAGGTCGCTATGTCGGCATCGTATTATCCTGTTACCGCAGGTGATGTGTATACGCTGGGATTTGTGGCTGGTTCCACACCTGTTTCGTATACGATTCCTGTTGATTCTACCTATAAAATTCGTGTGGCGAATATGGGCGTGGTCAATTGCGCGGGGCTTACCTATTTGCAGTTAAAATCACAGGTCGAAGCACTTGTCTTGCGGAACTATCCGATGGGTGGCGTTCAGTTCGTTCTTACGGCTCCGTCTACTTTCTTGGTCAGCGTTACTGGGGAAGTGCAGACTACTGTTGAGCGAAATGCATGGGCACTCACACGGCTTTCTTCGTTCATTACGAAAAGTTTTACTTCGTATTCATCAACGCGGAATGTTACCATCGAAAATGCGGATGGAAAAGTCACCTCTTATGATTTGTTCTTGGCAATGCGAAAGGGAGATTTGTCTCAGGATCCATTCTTGCGGCCGGGTGATAAAATTGTCGTAAATCGCACCAAACGCACGGTTACGATTGAAGGCGCGGTTGAACGGCCTGGCTCATACGAGCTTTTGGACGGCGAAAATCTAAAGGAACTCATTGAGCTTTATGGCAATGGCTTGGAACCGCTTGCCGACATATCAAGAATTGAGCTTACGCGCAATGACAGCTCTGAGCTTGGTTCTGGCAAAAAAATCTATCTTTCAAAGGCTGATGTTGATTCGAACTATACTATCGAAAATTATGATTACATTCGGATTGAAAGCTTCACCAATTTAAAACCCGTTGTTTTTATCGAGGGCGCAATCATTAAAACCGTTGAGACAGATTTGGAGGCGAGTACACGAATCTCCGTTGAATTTGTTCCCGGTGAAGATTATGCATTTTTTGCCCGCAGAAATAAAAACTGGTTTACCGCAAGCTCTGATTTGGCGAATGCGTATGTGATTCGTGACAGTCAGACGATTCCGCTTAATCTTAATCCTATGCTGTATGATTCTTCTTATTACACAAAGGTCGAGATTTTGCCAAACGATACATTGGTCATTCCTTTTAAGCAATATTTCGTTACGGTGGCGGGAGCGGTTGCAAATCCCGGTAGATTCCCGTATATTCCTGACCGCACATGGGAATATTACATTGGATTGGCTGGGGGCTTTGATAAAAGCAGAAATTCCTATCAGTCAGTAAAGATAATCGATATAAACGGTAAGAAGCTTTCAAAAAACGGCTTTATCACGCCTGAATGCACGATTACGGCAAATACAAACAGTTTTTTCCATTATTTCAATCAATATGCGCCGATTGTCACCACAACGCTTACCGCGATTATTTCTGTCATAACCGTAAAAACATATCTTGATTCTAAATAAAAAAAAATCCCCAAAATCGGCGTGCACGTGCTGATTTTGGGGATTTTATACATGATTTTCAAACATTATTTGAAATCTTTTGGGCGTCGTTCAACGCGCTTGCATTTCTGGCACTCAGCATAGTTCTTGAGTCTGCCATTTTCGAGCTTTGTTTTCATTTCGACTTCGCCGCCACAAGTGCAGTTAAATTTCTGTGTTGCAACTGTAGTACGAGAGTTTTTTGATGCACCAGCCATTACTAGCCTCCCTATAAAAATAATCGATTATTTGTTTATCTTATCAAAAAGCACTCTGCGTGTCAATTGCATCACGCGCATTTGTGTACCATTTGATTCATGTGCGTATGATTGAACAGAATGTAAAATTTAAGTAAAATAGAATCATGATAAAACAACTCTACCAGACTTTTTACAGAAAAATTTTTAATTTTAAATGATTATACTCTGTGTAAATCTGTGTAATTTGTGGTTTAAATAAAAAAGGATAGATTTTATGAACAAAGCACTTGAAATATTAAAAGAACGCGGATTCTTCGCGCAGTGTACGGACGAACAGGGACTTTCTGATTTAATGGACAAAGGACCAGTCGCCTTTTATGTCGGCTGTGACCCAACAGGACCGAGCCTTCACATCGGACACATGGTTCCCTTTTTCGCGCTTCGTCATCTTCGCTCTCAGGGGCATATCGGAATCGCGCTGATTGGCGGCGGCACTGCCCGAATCGGCGACCCGTCGGGCAAAACCGAAATGCGAAAGATGATTTCTTACGAGCAGATTGACAAAAATGTGGAGACAATCAAGGCTCAGCTCGACCGCTTCATCGGCTTCGACGGCAAAACGGCTTTTTCTGACAACAACAAAGACTGGCTCGCTGATTTGAACTACATCGACTTTTTGCGCGACATCGGCTCATGCTTTAGCGTGAACAAAATGCTTTCGTATGAGGCATACAAGCAGCGGTTGGAGCGCGGTCTTTCTTTCATCGAATTCAACTACCAGCTGTTGCAGAGCTACGATTTTTTGCGGCTTCACGAAAAGCATAATGTCAAATTGCAGATTGGCGGCGACGACCAGTGGGGAAACATCACTGCGGGCGTTGACTTGATTCGCCGAAAATTGGGCGGAACTGAAGAGCTCAACGAGGAACACACGGTTTACGGGCTTACTTTCCCGCTCATCACGCGAAGCGACGGCAAAAAAATGGGCAAAACCGAGAAGGGCGCAATCTTCCTCGACGAGTCTCTTACGAGCGTGTACGACTTTTTCCAGTATTGGCGCAATGTCGCAGACCCCGATGTCGAAAAATTCTTCAAGCTCTTCACCTTCCTTGAAATAAGCGAAATCAAAGAAATTTGCGCAGGTGACATCAATGCGGCAAAAGAACGATTGGCTTATGAAGTCACCAAAGAAATACACGGAAAGGAAAAGGCTGATTCTGCGCTGGCGGGAGCTAAGGCGGCATTCAGCGGTGAGGGCGACAAGACCCAAATGCCTACGGTGGAGCTTTCAAAGGCAGACTTGGAAGAAGGAATCGGAATCCTCACGCTCTTCGTAAGCGCAAAACTTGCTTCTTCAAACGGCGAGGCGCGGCGGCTCATTCAAGGAAACGGTGCGTCACTGAACGGCACGGCTCTTTCTGACCCCACGCTTAAAGTCACAAGCGCGAATCTTGATAAAGACGGCGAGCTTGTCTTACGAGCGGGCAAAAAGAAATTCTCTCGCATTGTGTTTAAATAAAAAATTTTTCTTCGTTCAAAATGAAATTTACCATCTTAATCATTGATGATGAAAAAAACATTCGCGAAGGTTTGGCCGCTGATTTTGAAATGGACGGTTACAATGTCAAAATCGCCGCAAATGGCAAAGAGGGCTTGGAACTTCTTGCAAAAGGCGACATTGACCTTGTAATCACTGATTTACGCATGCCTGGCTCTATTTCTGGCGAGCAGGTGTTGCGTGAAGTCACCACAAAAATGCCAGGAATTCCTGTTATTGTTCTTACCGGGCATGGGTCAATTGATGCGGCGGTCAAAGCAATGCAGGATGGTGCATACGATTTTCTCACAAAGCCACTCAATTTGGAGCAGCTTGAGGTTATCGTAAAACGGGCCTTGCAGGGCAGGGAACTGTCCATTCAGCACGCGGAGCTTTTAAAGCAGGTTTCTTCGCAAAAAAAGACTGACGCAATCATCGGAAAGAGCAGCGCAATGCAACGGGTGATGACCCTTGTCAAAAAAGTTGCTGATGCGCGCATTTCCGTGCTCATTACGGGTGAGACGGGTGTTGGTAAGGAAGTTGTCGCCAATGCGATTCACAATCTGTCGAGCCGTAGCGAAAAGGCGTTTGTGCCCGTTGTGTGCTCTTCTTTAAGCGAAACATTGCTTGAAAGCGAGCTTTTTGGACATGAAAAAGGCGCGTTTACCAATGCGGAAAGCCTTCACAAAGGAAAATTTGAGCTTGCGCATGGAGGCACTATTTTTTTGGATGAAATCGGTGAAATCAATCCGAGCGTTCAAGTCAAATTGCTCCGTGTCTTGCAGGAACGGAAGTTTGAGCGTGTTGGTGGCGAAGTTCCTATCGAAGTTGATGTGCGTGTGATTGCTGCCACAAATAAAAATCTTGAAGAGGAAGTAAAAGCCGGCCGCTTCCGTGAAGATTTGTATTTTCGTTTGAATGGAATTCATATTGAAGTGCCGCCGCTTCGTGAGCGAAAGGATGATTTGCCGCTTCTTTTAAATTCGTTTCTTGAGCGGTACAACGAAGAAAACGGAAAGTCTGTTTCGGGCTTTGATAGCCATGCGCGAAACGCACTGTACAAATATGATTGGCCTGGAAATATCCGTGAGCTTCAGCATTGTGTGGAAAGCTCTGTGGTTATGGCAAGTGGAAATGAAATTACGCTCGAAGATTTGCCTCCGTCGGTAACCCGTGCTTCTTCCGTTGAAAGCATTAGTGTTCCTGTTGGAATTACGCTTGATGAAGCCGAAAAAATCATAATTAAAGAAACGCTCGCCTTCAATAAGGGCAACAAGAGCAAAACCGCCGAAGTGCTTGGAATCGGGCGTAAAACATTGCACAGAAAACTGGATGAATTTGAACTGGAATAATTTTTTTCTTTTTTTCCCGTTTTTCTGTTGACAAGAATTTCGTGTTTTGATAATATATCAAAGTCAGCTCGTTACTGAGTTGCAAAGATGTCTCCTTCGTCTAGTGGTTAGGACATCGGGTTTTCATCCCGACAACAGCAGTTCAATTCTGCTAGGAGATGAATATGAGCCTTGCAACCGTATCTCTTGCAAGGTTTTTTTTTAATATATTTGATTAGATTATTTTGGGAGATTTTCTAACATGGCAAGAAACCAAACATCTGCACAAAAAAGATTCCGCCAGAGCGAAGTACGCCGTTTGCACAATAAGGCTATCAAGAGCGAATGCCGTACATATGTTCGACAGTTCATCGAAGCTGTTCAGGCAAAAGATTCAGCTCTCGCTCAGGAAAAATTTAGAATCATGACTTCTAAACTTGATTCTGCTCGCAGCAAGGGTGTCCTTAAACGCAATGCTGTTTCACGCAAAAAGTCACGCATGGCAAATCTGTACAATGCGACTTTCAATGCGCCAAAAGCAGAAGCAAAATAATTTTTCTAAGGTTTTCTTTTTGCAAAACGCTATCTGATTGTATGATTATGCAGGTCAGGTAGCATTTTTTTTAAGCGGGGAATTGTATGGCTGTCAAAAAAGTAACAAAAAATGAAATTGTCGACCGTATTCATGCGAAGTCAAAGATTGAGCGCAAGGTAGTTCTTGAAGTTTTTGAGGGTGTCATCGAAGAATTTAAAGATGCGCTCAAAGATTGTGCTACTGTTGAGCTTCGTGGCTTCGGTACTCTTGAGCCGCGTCTTCGCAATGGCCGCTCTAAGGCTCGCAATCCGCGAACAGGGGAAGTGCTTTCCGTTGCTCCGCATTATGTTGCGGCGTTTCGGGCAGGCAATGAATTGCGCAGTGCCCTTATGGAGATTCCTGTTGAAAAGAACTAGCATTCTTTGCTTTTTTATGCTTTTTCTTTCAGTTGTTCTTTGTACGCTAAGTCAGCCGTCCTTTTTTTGCGAGGACGGTCTTTCTTTTTTGGCATGGATTGCCTATATTCCGTTTTTTCTGCTTTTAGACACGCTGCCGCTAAGACGCTCGCCCATTTTTGGATTTTTGTACGGATTTTTACTGTATACCTGCCTCTGTCCCTATCTGAGTGCGTTCGGTTTGGTGGCATTGTTTTTTGTCTGTAGTCTTTTTGGCCTGTATCACGCCGTGTTATTTTCCGTGTTTGCTTTTATAAACAAAACATCCGTGCGCTCACGGCCGTACTTTTTCTTTCTTTTAAGGATTTTTCTTCTTGTTTCGTTTGATTTTTTGCGTGCTCGCGGAATTTTGGGATTTTCGTACGGAATAATAGGGTACAGCCAGTGGCAGAATCCCGTGTTTTTAAAATTTTCTTCATTTTTTGGTGTGAACGGCGTAAGTTTTTTTATATATGCCGTGAATTCCGTTCTGTATGAAGGTGTTGTGCGCCATAGCATTTTAAAAAATCACAGTGCTGTTGCTCGCATTCAAAAAAAATGGGTTTTCATCGTGATTCTGTCGTTTTTCCTCATTCCGTTTGCGCTCTTTTTTCTTCCTCATTTATCGAGCGAATATGCAAACTGTTCTGTTGCCTTGATTCAAAATGCTTCTTCTGCCTCGTCTTCGTCTATTTCTGACTTTGAAGCTGATGTTCGGCTGCTCAAAAAATGCACCGATGAAGCACTTCTGCAAAATCCAGAGACTTCTCTTGTCGTTTGGCCTGAAACTGCCGTAGTGCCTTCTGTTTTGTATCATGCAGAAAATCTCAGCGATTCCCGCCGTCATGCGCTTGCTGTGGATTTGATTGAGTATTTTCGCTCAAAAAACTGTGCCTTTGTGATTGGAAATAATCATATTGCGCAAAGGCAGACTTTTAATGCCGCGCTCTTTTTTTCGCCCGATTCTGATGATGTGCAGGTGTATTCAAAAAATCATCTTGTTCCGTTCACTGAATTTTGGCCACGCGCTCTCGATTTTAAGGTGTTTGATGGAATCAAAGAAGCTGTCCATTGTGAATTTTTTACGCCAGCGCAGAATATCACGCTCTTTGCCGTCAACGGTGTCAAATTCGGTACGCCTATTTGTTTTGAGGATTCATTTTCTTCACTTCTTCGGCGCATGAATCAAACAGGGGCTGCGTTTTTTGTGAATATCACTGATGACGCATGGGCACACTCTGCTGCCGCTCAAAACATTCATGTGTCGATGAGTGCTTTTCGTGCTGCTGAATGTAACGCGCCGCTGATTCGCTCCACGATTGACGGACGAACCTGCATCATCGATGCAAATGGAAGCATAGTTTCTTCATTAGAAAGGGGAATCGACGGCTTTTTATGCGGTGAAATTGCGATTCCGAAAAATGCACGGACACCATATGCGCTTTTTGGGGATGCTCCGCTCTTCTTGATTTTGGGTTTTATTCTTGTTTTGATGTTGATTTTATCCGCTCGATTTGTTACAGTTAAGTGATATGGCAGAAGATAAGCAGAAAAAGAATCTTACCGTTTTTGGTCAGGAAACAGAATTTGACGGCACCCTTGAATTTACCGACAATCTTGTAATCACGGGAAAATTCTCTGGAGAAATTAAAGCTACCGGCGATTTGGAAATTGAAAAGGGAGCTGTCTGCGATGTTAAAAAAATGACTGCCAATTCAATCGTCATTTCTGGAACAGTTACCGGCGATATTGATGCGAGCGAACGCGTTGAAATGTGTACGGGGAGCGTTGTTCGTGGCGATGTAAAAACTGCCCGAATCAGGATTGCCGAAGATGTTGAATTTGAAGGGCAGATTACCATGCTTGAAAAAGAGCCTGAATCAAATCTGTTTGAAGTCGCTTCCCAAGAATACAAAAACGCGCTTCTTTTAAAATCAGATGACCCAAGATAATCCGCATAATTCTATTGACTTTTTTGAGCGGTAATGGTTTAATAGTTATATCAATCATTTTTTAGAATATAAATATCTTTGTATTTAGAAAAATCCTTTTAGAAATTTTTTAATAATAAATACATATTTCATGATTTTTTGTCATTATTTTTTTACATTTTTATATAATCTCATGGAGAATTCAAAATGGCATTGATTTCAAGACGCCGCTCCGTCGCAAAAGAAGAAAATCCTGCGACACAAGAAACTGTTCAAACTGAATTGGATGTACAGGCTGCCGATTCCGCTCAAACTGTCGTGCAAAATTCAGATTCTACAGAAGAAAAGCCTGTAAAAGTTGTTCGTCGGCGAAGAGTTGCCGTAAAAACTGAGTCTGCAGACGATGTTCCTTCAGCTGAAAATAGCGAAAAACAGCCAGAAACATATGAATCTACGCCTGCTTCCTTCCAAGAAGAGACAACTCAGCAAAATTCCTATGAGTCGGCTGAGAGCCAGGAAGCACCACAAGAGCAGGGAAGTAGCGAATCTCAGGAATCAAGCGAACAGGGCGAGCAAACTGCCCCATATCAAAGAAATTACCGAAACTACCGAAACAATAATTATAATACCAACCGCGACGGAAATAATCAAAATAGAGGCCGTTTTGACCGCCGCATGAGCTACCGTGAGCGAATCGCAGCCCGAAACGCCGCCCGCGACGAGGCGACGGCACAGGCTCAGATTATCGAAAATCCAGAAGAATTTGAAGCAAAGCCCAAGCTTTTAATCAACGACCTTACCAAAATGAGCATGCCAGAGCTTCGCAATCTCGCGATTGAGTACGGCTACCCCGAAGAAGAACTTCCTGCCATGAAAAAGCAGGACTTAATCTTCGTCATTTTGAAGTCACATACCGAGCGCGGCGGATTGATTTTTGCTTCTGGCTCTTTGGAAATCTTGCCCGATGGCTACGGATTTTTGCGCTCACCACAGAACTCATATCTTCCAGGTCCTGACGATATTTACATTTCCCCAAGCCAAATCCGCTTGTTCAACCTTAAAACAGGCGACACGATTTACGGTCAAACCCGTTCTCCCAAAGAAGGCGAGCGATTCTTCGCGCTCTTGCGCATTATGACGGTCAACTTTGACGAGCCGCGTATTGCTCAGACACGCGTTCCGTTCGAGAACTTAACGCCGCTCTATCCAAAAGAAAAGCTCACGCTTGAAACAACTTCCACCGAATACAGTACGCGCGTCATCGATTTGTTTGCGCCAATCGGAAAAGGTCAGCGTTTGCTTATCGTCGCTCCTCCAAAAGCGGGTAAAACCACCATTTTGCAGAAAGTTGCGAACGCAATCACGGCGAACAATCCCGAAGTCTACCTTATCGTTCTTCTTATCGACGAACGCCCGGAGGAAGTCACCGACATGGAGCGGGCAATCAAGGGCGAAGTCATTTCTTCAACATTCGATGAGCAGGCTACTCGCCATGTGCAGGTCGCCGAGATGGTGCTTGAAAAGGCAAAACGCCTTGTTGAGCACAAACGCGATGTCGTCATTTTGCTCGACTCAATCACCCGCCTTGCGCGCGCATACAACCAGACCGTTCAGACATCGGGCAAAGTCCTTTCTGGTGGTGTTGATTCAAACGCGCTCTTTAAGCCCAAGCGATTCTTTGGTGCGGCACGAAACATCGAAGAAGGCGGCTCGCTCACAATCATTTCTACGGCACTCATTGACACGGGAAGCCGCATGGATGAAGTCATTTTTGAAGAATTCAAAGGAACGGGCAACTCAGAAATCGACCTTGACCGAAAACTTGCCGAGCGTCGCTTGTTCCCTGCAATCAACATCAAAAAATCCGGCACGCGAAAAGAAGAGCTTTTGCTTGACGAAGCGACCTTACAAAAACTGTGGGTATTGCGAAAAGTCATCAACCCAATGGAAGATGCCGAAATCACCGAGCTTATCCTTGAGCAGATGAAAAAGAGCCGAAATAACGAAGCTTTCCTTACGAACATGAACACAGGAAGCGCGGCACTGTAAAAACGCACTGATTAAAAGACTTCGGAGCAATCTGAAGTCTTTTTTTATAAGAAAACACATAGAAATGTAAAAAAAATCAAAAAAAAGTGATTTTTTATTTGACAAATTGCGCAATCGGTTGCACAATAAAGGTATGGCACGAACCTTGTGCTTTTTTACTGCGTGTTTGTGCAATCGGTTGCGCAAACATAAAAAAATGGAGGCTCTTATGAAAAATGTAAAAAAATTGTTTGGATTTCTCTCAGTCCTGCTTTTAATAGGGGGGGGGGTATTTACTTTGGCGTCTTGCTCAGACGACGGCGGAGATGAGAAGACGACATATTCAATTTCTGTCGCTGAGGCCGATAAGAGCATTACTCTCGCACCAGGCGCAAGCAAAACGATAAATGTTACTACGACTGGTACAATGGTTAAACCTTCTACAATCGAGGGGCTTACCGTTGATATTGATAACTCTGCAAAAACAATCAAAATTTCGGCTTCGGATACGATTACCGAAAAAACTGAAAAATCTGTTACGGTAAAGTTGTCTGAAGATGAGTCAAAGTTTGTTACGATTGCTGTTACTGTTGACCCAGAAACAGTAGCTGAATATGACACAATGACGCTCAAACTGACATTTGCGGAAGAAATTGGGGCACATAAAGTTGAGCTTGTTTATTGGCAGTCTGATGACAATGACAAACTCAACGGTTCTAAAACCGAAACTGCCGATGTTGCTGAAAATGCTGTCACCTTTACGCTTTCAAAAGAATATTCTAGTGGTTGGGGATTCAATGCATTTATCAAAGTTCTTAATTCTGACGGAACGGATATCAGCGATACTATTGAACTTGGTTCATTTGCTACCGATGATTCTGCTGTTATCACTGGTGCTGGCGGAACATATGAAAAATTCTGGTTTGCGTTTACGAAAGATACCACTATTACGAACTCTTGTACAAAGGCCGAAGAAAAAGCCGAAGAAACAATGACTTTGAATATGACTTTTGATGAAGCACTTTCTGCCGCAAAAGTAAAAGTTTTGTATTACAAGGCTGATACTGTTTATGCTGACATCGCTGAAGGAACAAATGCAAAGACTGAAACTAAAGAAATATCTGAAAATAAGGCAAGCATTACACTTTCAAACAAATATTCTACTACATGGGGCTACAACGCTAAATTCACTTTGTACAAATCAGATGACACTGAAATTAGCGCATGGAAAGCAACTTCAACTGATTCAACTTTTGGTCACGCAACGAACGATGGAAAAAACCATTATTATTGGGAATATAAAAAAGATAGTACAGTGACGGTTAATTTTGCAAAACCTGCCGCAATTTCTACTGATGTCGACTATGTTCTTATTAAAGTCGGCGAAGATGATGCGACTGTTACCATTACATCAGACACAGAAGTTTCAATCAAGACTGCAAGCGATGAAACATACGCAAAAGCGACACTGACAGACAAAACTCTCACAATCAAAGCTGTTGCTGTTGGTGAAGCATCAGTCGTATTGGAAGATGCGAATAACAACGAGGCTACCATCAAAATCTATGTAAACCCAGAAGAAAAATGGTCAAGTAACAAGGACTACACGGCAACATATATCGGCGATGGTACATACTATCAGATTTTGGGCAAAGATATGTTCAAAACCGATTTGGGCATTACGAGCGTGACCATTGCTGCAAGCGACATTGAATGGAGTTCAACAGGTTATCGCTATTTGTCGGCTCATGCACAAGATGCATGGGGAACTGCTGCAACTTCAAAAGCTGTTATCGATGCCGCCTATTCCGAAACCGATGATGTAACAAGTAAGAGTATAACAATTTCTGATGAAGATTTTATTTCGGGAATCGCAACGAACGGACTGTATTTGAATTTTGGTGACAAAGTTCCAACTTCAAAGGGCACAATCAAAGTTTCATATAGCACGGAAGAAGTTTCGTATCAAACTATGACTGTAACGCTCAATTTCGATGGATTTACAATTGGTGACGGTGGAACTCTATCGGTAAATTATGGTGCTGATTCATGGAGTGGGAATTTCACGCCGTTAATTGCTGATGGTGGCTTGTCAGCGACGTTTACGGTTTCAAGCCAATATGCGGGAACAAGTGCATTTAGTATTTGGGCTGGCGATGTCAAAACTGATGCTGATACAAGCATTAATGTAACATGGGAAGACGGCTCGACAGAAAATGCAAGCGTGACATTTATTGCTGATGGAACTGCAACCCTCACATTGAAAAAGAAAGTAACAGGTGATGTTTCCGTAATTATATCCAACAATACGGCGACAATTGAAACATTTACGCTTGATGGTAATGTTCAGCAGATTTTAACAGCGGCACAAGTTGAAGAAGTTCTTGGAAATTTGACATCTCCATCTCTGACAATTGCATTGTCAAATATTGATTGGGGTCTGATAATGCATGGCAATGGATAAAGGCTTTGAAAGATTCTGATTATGGCACGGATAATGCAAATGTGGTAGGTATATTTATTGATGCAGCATATTCAGAAAATCCAAGTATTACGAATGTTATCGTTACTGATACATCTACGATTGCAACTAATGGATTGTATATTGCAGGAACTAAATCTGTTTCTGCAAAAATCACCATTACAGCAGAGGATTCATCTGGAGAATAAATCCGCATAAGAAAATTCTTAGCTCCTATCAAATCTCCGTCAAAGCATTTTGTTTTGACGGAGATTTTTTTTCTAGTTCCTTTCCCCCCTTTTCTGGCGGTCATCGTGTGCGCATGGTGGCCGCCACTTTTTAGCTCATCAGGCTGAATAAAACGATTGTCAAAAAATTGTACAGGGCATGAACTGCACATGAAATCCAGATGCTTTGTGTGCGAATCATGCACACACGGAGCGCAATTCCGCACACAAGCGCGTTCAAAAATCCAAACACCCCAAGATATAAATGCCCCGCCGCAAAAAGCAGACCCGAAATTCCCTCGCAAAAAATCCAAAGCTTTCGGTTTTCTGCACTTTTATCGTCAGTGCGAGATACGGACTTCCGAAGCAATCTTCTTGTAAGAATTTCCAAAAACGCGCTCGGTAAGAAAAATCGATAGATTACTTCCTCAAAGAACGCCGCCGCGCACACACCGAGAATAAAATTCACCATTCCAAGCGCACCGCTCGGAAACAGCACTTGATGAATCCCCGATTCGCTCCCCATCACAACCGAAAGAATTTCAAAAACGACCGAAGAAAGACACAGCAGCCCAAACGAAACCGATGCGGCACTCAGATACACAAAAAACGGCTTCTTTTCAGAACACAACGGCATCTCAGAAAACAAAACCGCCCGCTTCTGCGAAAAATAATATATCAAAAATGCTATACTCGCATTCAAAAACACCGAAACAGGGTAGTGCGCCACAAACGCTTCCTGCCGCTCCACAAAAAAAGGCGCACCAATCGGCGGGATCACAAAAAAGAGAAGTACAGAGAAAAAGAGAAGATAAAACAGAAAATTCTTTTTCATCAGAAAAATCCCAAAAAGACAAGCCTATGCTCAAATATTTAAAAAGAAAAATGCCGAGTTTTTATTTCAGAGTTGAGCAAAAACAAGCGGAAGCGAGGTTGTGCCACGAATCCACTTTGCGCGTGCGAGCGTCAGCGAGTCAGATTCCTTATACGCGCAACCGTGGATTCTAGTGGCGCGTTCTCGCTAGGAGCTTGTTTTTGTGTCAGACCGAAAATGTAAAACTCGGCATTTTGTGGTGATTAATACTTTGAATCCGCAAAACCTATCCAGCCCTCGTTTTCAACTAAGGCTTTTTCAAATCCTTCGAGCTTGAACGGATAGCTTTTTGAGAGCGAGCCTGCGATGAGCTTTACTTTCCAAGTGCCGTCCTCTTTCTGCTCGATTTTGCATTCGCAGTCCTTTGTACCGAAAGTGCGGAACATGTCATCGATGTCTTTCTTTGGCATGTTGAGCGCGAGCAAGCCACAGTTGTACATATTCTGATAGAAAATGCGGGCAAAGTTCGGAGCGATGACGGTGTAGATTCCGTTCACTTCCAATGCCCACGGCGCGTGCTCACGGCTTGAACCGCAGCCGAAGTTCTCGCGCGTGATGATGACCTTTTTGTTCGGAACATCGCGTTTTGCGTCGAATCCGTCAAGTTTGAGGTCTTCGAGTAAATACGGCTTCAACGCCTGCTTTGAGACTTCCGTAAGATATTTTGCAGGGATGATTTCGTCAGTGTTAATGTCTGAGCGATCCAAGAAAAGTACATCTCCACCAAAAGCTTTCATAAAATTGACTCCTTTTTATGTGTTCGGCTGTTTAGCCTTTGTAAAGTTCTGAATTTGTGATAGTTCCCGTGATTGCCGTTGCAGCAGCAGAAGCGGGGCTCATCAGGTGAACCATGCCGCCTTTACCCATTCGACCGTTGAAGTTTCGGTTTGTGGTTGAGGCACAGACTTCGCCCTCAGCAAGAACGCCGTTCGACATACCCAAGCATGCGCCGCAAGTCGGGTTGGTAACGCAGAATCCCGCTTCAAGGAAAGTATCGATGATTCCCTCGTCAACCGCCATCTTGTAGATTTTTGGCGTTGCTGGGCTTACGATTCCGCGCACGCCGTCTGCCAAGTGGTGTCCTTTGAGGACTTTTGCCGCGATTCTGAGGTCAGAGATTCGACCGTTCGTGCATGAGCCGATGTAAATCTGGTCAACCTTCGTGCCCTTCATTTCAGAAATCTTTTTGATTTGGTCGGGCTTGTAGTTGATTGTGCAGACCGGCTCCAAATTGCTCAAATCTTCGGTAATCACCTTTTCGTACACCGCGTCGTCATCGTCACGCCATTTCGCATAGTCGGCGATTGCGTCTTCTTTAGACCTATACTCATCTTTGATGAATTCCCAGAGATAATCGACCGTTTTTGCATCGGGGAAGCAGATTCCGCTCGTGCCGCCGGCTTCGACCGCCATATTGCAGAGTGTCATGCGCTCTTCCATGTCCATGTTGTCAACGACAGGACCCGTGAATTCAACGACGCAGTTTGTCGCTCCATTTACGCCGATTTTACCGATTAAATGAAGGATGACATCTTTTGCGTACACGCCTTCCTTCAATTTTCCGTTCAAGACGAATTTAATTGACTTCGGCTCGCGGAATGAGCACACGCCCTTCAAGATTCCGACTTCCAAATCCGTTGTGCCAACGCCCGCCGCAAACGCACCGAATGCGCCGTGCGTACACGTGTGGCTGTCGCCCATGATGACCGTGTAGCCAGGTCGCACAAAGCCTTTCTCTGGGAAAATCGCATGGCATACGCCGTTCGCACCGATGTCGAAGAAGTCTTTGATATTGTTACGCCGTGCCCAGTCGCGCAAAATCTTTGACTGGGTTGCGGTTTTGCTGTCTTTTGACGGAGTAACATGGTCAATTACAGCCTTAATCTTCGTGGGGTCAAACACGCGGTCTTTGCCCCGCTCAACCAAGTCGTTGATGGCGACTGGAGTTGTGATTTCGTGACAGAACACGCGGTCAAGTTTGAGAACATAGGTTCCCGGAAACGGCGTGTCAACAAGATGTGATTCAAAAATCTTTTGGGCGATTGTTTTTCCCATGGTTTCGTACCTCTTTTATAAAAGTCATTCCGAACGGTTTTCGGAATCTGTTTAACTTACTACATTAATCGGCTTGCCTGCCAAAAAAGCCTTGATATTCTGCACTTCAATGTCAAGCAGCCTGAGCCGAGTTTCGCGTGGTGCCCATGCCAAGTGCGGCGTAATCACGCAGTTAGGCGCTTTGTAGAGCGGATTTTCAGCACTCATCGGCTCTTCCAAAAGGACATCCGCCGCGTAGCCCGCAATTTTTTTGTTATCAAGCGCGTTTCGCACCGCTTGTTCACAAATCATGCCGCCGCGAGCCGTGTTGATTAAAACGGCAGACGGCTTCATGAGCGCGAGCGTTTTTTCGTTCACAAGCTCCGTTGTCTCAGGGGTGAGGGGAGCGTGAAGCGAAAGAAAATCTGATTCTGAAAAAAGTTCCTGTTTGGAGACGAGTTTTAGCTGATGTAATTTTGCAGGCGCGACACAAAGCGCAGACTTTGCCTTCTCAAAAGATGATTCTGAATGAGCGCACACAATCACATTCATGCCGAAAGAAAGCGCAATCTCCGCAACCTTTTGCCCGATATGCCCGAAGCCGAAAATGCCGAGCGTTTTGCCTGAAAGTTCGGTGAGCGGAGAAAGCCAGTAGCAGAAATCGGGATTTGAAATCCACTTGCCGTTATGCACGGACTGTGAATGGAGCGCGACTTGATTCGTAAAATGGAGAATGAAAGAAAACACATGCTGAGCCACCGCTTCTGTGCTGTAGGAAGGAATGTTCGTGACCGTGATTTCCTTTTCGCGGCAGGCTTTGACATCGACCACATTGTAGCCTGTCGCCAGAACTCCGATGTATCGGAGAGCCGGGCAGCTGTCTACAATTTCTTTGGTGATATTTATTTTATTCAGAAGAATTGCTTCACTGTTGCCGATTCTGTTGATAACAAGTTCTTGAGGAGTACGATCATATACTGTAAATTCACTTGTGAGAGCCTTTATACAATCCCAAGATAAATCTCCAGGATTAAGTCCGTGCCCGTCAAGAACCGTTAGCTTCATCTGCCTAACCCAAAACCGCGATTCCCGTAGAAGAGATTGCCGCATTGATGGCATCTTCGATACCGCCAACGCCTTCGTCAAAATCTACCAGAACCTGTGATTTATCAGGATTTGCATTGCAACTTGTGACACCAGCCACCGCTTTTACAGCCGCATCGACCTTTGCAGCGACATCTGGGTCAAACATACCGTCAACGTAAATTTTCTTCTGCATTTACGAACATCTCCATTTGATGTGATAAAAGTATTATAAATGGTATCGTAGAAAAATTCAACAAATATTTTTCTCTGTCGCTGCCTCCTCGTCTGACTTTGAAAGAAAAAGCCTGATTATTCATTGTTCCAGACTGCGTAGAGCGTGGTGTCTGTGGTAAAAGTTACGGTTGCCCCGTCAAGATAATCACACAGTGCGCTTGTATTTGCTTTTTCACTGTCTAATTTTGTCTTGCTCCAGCCCAAGAATGTCCACGATTTAAATGTTCCGCCTGTAAAGGTGTTCGCATCGAGTTTTGTTGCGACTCCTGGAGAAATCGTTTGCGTTTTTGACGAATGGCTTACTTTTCCGTCATTGCCACTGTCAAATGTGATTGTGATATTTGGAGTCCATACGGCATAGACTGTGATTGTTGTTGAAGTTTCCTCGTCTGACTCCCATTCATATGTACCTGTTTCCCCGCTTTTAAATTCAACATAGCTTTTTGCGCTTGAATATGATTTTGATTTGTCCGAAATGGTATCCTTATAATATGAACTTGCCCATCCTAAGAATGTGTAACCGCTCAAAGTCGGTTTTGTTGAGGGAACGCTGATTGAAACATTATAGTACCAGGCATATGAAGCAGAATTTGCTACCGTCTGACTTGAAGGCGCACCACTTCCGCCATTTGCGTTGTAGACGATTGTAAAACTGCTCGGCTTCCACTGCGCATAGTAGGTGACTGCATTGTCGCTTGAAGTTGTCTGGTTTGCTCCTTCCGACTTTAGACTGTATGCGCTGACCGTCTCAGAAGTAGTTCCCCAACCTGCGAATGTCCATCCTGTGCGCGTGAATGTGTTTGTGTTGAGCGTATATTTGTAGTATCCGCTTGCGCTGTCGTACTTTACTGTCTCTGTCACATCGCTTCCTGTGCCGCCGTTCGCCTTGTAGGTGATGGTTATGCTTTCCTTTCTCCAGAGCGCGTAGAGCGTGACATCTTTTGTCGTTTTGTAGCTTGGGTATTTGTCTGCGTAGCTTGCGCTTGTCGATGTCGTCTGTAAGTTCAATGTTTGCTCCATCAGCATAGGTGACTTCATATTTTGAGTTGTATGCAGAACTTGTGTTCCACCCCAAGAAATTGTAACCGCTCACCCAACTTGAAGTTGATTCTTTCGTGAATGTGTTTTCTTCCAGTGTTGCCGCTGTTTTTCCGTCGGTTGCCAGCGTGTCAATCGTGACGAGCTGGATTTTTGTCTCGTCGCTTGAATAATTTCCCGCGTGGAAAGTGATTGCATATTTTGTTGAGTCCTTCCAAATCGCATAGAGCGTTACATCAGAAGTCGGCTTTGAGAATGATGCATATCCGTCGGTGTAGGCGGCTTTTGTGGCATCAGAAGATTTTGCCCAGCCCAAGAATTTGTAGCCCGCACGTTCAAATGTGTTCGTTCTGAGCGTGATATAGTATGAGTAAGAATTTGGGTCGATGTACTGTGTCGCGGTTTCTGGCGTTTCTGACCCGTCGTTTGCGTTGTAGATGATTTTTACGGCTGAACTTTCTGAAATCCAGACTGCGTAAAGGTCGATGGAAGAGCCTGAAACGGGGATTTTGTATGAGGCTGCGTCATAGTATGAAACATATGTTGATGATGAATAAGTTCCCCAGCCCAAAAATGCGTAGCCATCGCGCGTGAACGAACTTGCAGTAAGTTTTGCTTCGTCTCCGTATGCGACAGATTCAACGCTCTGCGTGCTTGTCGCTTCTGTTTCCGAGCCGTCATTTGCATGGAACGTGAATGTGACCGTTCGGATTTCGCTCCAAACTGCGTACAGCGTGATGTTTTCGGTAAAAGTTGCGCTTTCGCCGTCATCATAATACACATATGCTGAAGTGTTTGATTTTGCCCATCCGCAGAATCGGTAGCCTTCGCGCGTGAAGGTGTTTGTTTTGAGCGTGGTTTTTGTCGTGGTTGAAGTGAAGATTTGCGTCGTTGTTGAAGGCGTTGCGCTTCCGTCATTCGCATTGAAGGTGATGGTGTAGTAGGTGATTTGTGGAATGTTATCTTCATCGCCACCGTCAGAGCCACAGCCGGTGAGTGAAAGTGTGCCGAAAAGTGCCAAAAGAGCAAAAATCGGCAATAAGAATCTCTTTTTTTTCATATGATGCTCCTAAAGATTGAATTAAGTTACTATACAAAAAAAAGCATTTTGGCAAGAACGGTGATGAATCTTGCACCGAGTTGAGCCAACAAGTATAATAGAACCCACACATGAATTCTCTTCTTTCTCCGTACATCTCCGCCGTCACCTCAGGCTGGCGCGATTTTCTCTCTGATATAAAAACACTCGCTTCGGGTGAGTATTTTCCCGCGGAAATCGAGGGCGTTTCGCTCACTTCGGCATCTTTTCTTACGGCGCATTACATCGATTCGGTGCGTGCAAAAATTCTTTCATCGCTCCAGTACAACGCGACGGGGCGGTATGCGCAGAATCAGCAGAAGGACGGCGTTTCCTCGCTTTCGGCTTCTGCCCTTGATTTTGTGATTGTCGCGCCCACGGACAAGGACGCGCTCGACATTCGGCAGGATTTTGAGACCGCGTTTTCTGATTCGGTTGAAATCTATGTGCTTCCGTGGTGGGGCTTAGTTCCGTACCGTGCGAGTGCGGTTGGAAGCGCGGTGTTCGGTCAGCGGTCGGGCGTTTTGGCGCGGCTTTGCTATCAGGCGCGGAACTTATCTGGTAGCACAAAGCCTCGCGTGTTCATCGTGAACCAACGCTCGCTCCAGACGCCGCTTCCGTCTCCCGATTATATCCGCTCGCTCGTGTTTTCGCTCGGCAAGGGTACGCAGATTGACCCCGCAGATTTGGCGGAAAAACTTTCTTCTTTGGGTTATATTCGCGTGCCGAAGGTCGGTGTGGCGGGCGAATTCACACTCCGTGGCGAAGTGCTTGATGTGTTCACGCCGGGCGAAGAAAATCCGAGCCGCATTCTCTTTGATTTTGACGAAGTTGCCTCAATTAAGTCCTTCAACGCCGAAAGCCAGTCCACGCTTGAACTCCGCGAAAGCCTCTTGATTTACCCGATGAAGGAAGTGATTTGGAACGATGAACTTGTGGGGCGACTGGAGCAAGTTTTTGAGAAATTTGGAAAGAAATTGGACGCGGATAACGCAGATGACGCGGATTTGATAAATTCCTCTGTGAACTCTGTGCGCTCCGTGAGAAATTCTTCTGATGACACAATATATCTTTCCCTCACCGAGGAAGCCGAGAGGGCGAAGAAAAAATTGCTTGACGAGTTGCGGCATTCGCACGAGTCTGAGGGCGAGGAACTGTTTTACGGCGCGATTTGGGAAAAAAAGTTCACGCTCTTCGATTATTTTTCGCGCGACACGACCGTGTTCTTCTACGATTACGACCGCTTGAACAACATGCAGGAGAATTTTGACCGCGAGTATGCGGGAATGTACCGCGTTGCCCGCCAAAAACTGCCTGTCCTTCCGCCAAGTGAAATGCTTCTTCCGTTTGAGACGGTCTCCAAAATCGCCGAAAAACGCATTTCGTTCCGCACGCTCCACACCGAGACCGACGAAGAAGAAAACGCGAACGATGATGTGAATTTCTTTAAGATTGAGTGCGAGCCGCCGCGAAGTTTTTTCGGCAACATCAATTACCTAAAAGAACAGCTTGAAGACGCGCAGAGCGAGGGCTGGAAAATCTTCGTGTTTGCCGACAACGAAAACCAGTCGCTCAGAATCAAAGAAATCCTCAAAAACTTTATCGGTAAGCCTGCTGAGGGCGAGTATTTAGACCGCCTTACTAAAAACGCAAAGAAAGGCATTCCATACTATCCGCTCACCGTGTTTCCAACGGCAATCACGGCGGGATTCGGCATCTCCGAGACAAAAACGCTCGTCATTCAGGAAAACGAGATTTTCGGGCGGCGAAAGCATGTTCCGAAGTCGCTCCATCACGCAAAATCACAGGCGATTGACACTTTCGTCGAGCTGAACGAGGGGGATTTTGTCGTACATGTGAACTACGGCATCGGCATTTTCCGAGGAATTCAGCGCGTAAAGGCGATGGGAAACGAGCGCGATTACATCAAACTCGAATATGCCGATGAAGAATTTGCGTTCGTGCCGATTGAGCAGGTGAATTTGGTTCAGCGGTACATCGGAAGCGAGGGCGAAAACCCGCACCTAGACCGAATCGGCTCAAAATCGTGGGAAAACCGCAAGAACAAGGTCAAAAAAGCCGTCGAGGACTTGGCGGAAAAACTCATTTCGCTCTACAGCCGCCGAAAAGCGAGCCGTGGCTTCCCGTTTCCAAAAGACGGCGAGTGGCAGACTGCCTTTGAAGCCGCATTTCCTTACGAGGACACGCCCGACCAGTTCACGGTCTCAAAAGAAATCAAGGCTGACATGGAAAAGCCCGTGCCGATGGACCGCCTTGTCTGCGGCGATGTAGGCTACGGAAAGACCGAGATTGCCATGCGCGCCGCGTTCAAAGCCGTTATGGGCGGAAAGCAGGTTGCGTTCCTAGCCCCCACGACGATTCTCGCCGAGCAGCACTATGAAACGTGCGTGGAGCGATTCCAAAACTTCCCGATTAAGATTGCCCAGCTTTCACGGTTTATTTCGCCCTCAGAGCAAAAAAAGATTATCGCCAAACTTGCCACGGGTGAAGTTGACATTCTCGTGGGAACGCACCGAATCATTCAGAAAGATGTGATTTTCAAGGACTTGGGCTTGATGATTATCGACGAGGAACAGCGGTTCGGCGTGAAGGACAAGGAAAAACTCAAGACGATGAAGGCGAACATCGACTGCCTTGCCATGAGCGCGACCCCGATTCCCCGAACGCTCCACATGAGCCTTTTGAAAATCCGCGATATGTCTCTTCTCACGACTCCTCCGCAAACGCGAAAGCCGATTGAAACGATTGTCGATGCCTACACCGAAGAGCGCGTGGCAAAGGCGATTCGACAGGAAGTGGAGCGGGGCGGGCAGGTCTTCTATCTGCACAACCGAGTGGAAAGCCTTGACGAAATCCGCCGAAAGTTGCAGCAGATTGTGCCCGAAATGATGATTGATGTCGCGCATGGTCAGATGAGCGCGGAAGAGCTTGACGACATTTTCCGCCGCTTCAAGATGGGCGGCTTCCACATTCTCATTGCCACCACGATTATTGAAAACGGCATCGACATTCCGAATGTGAACACGATTATCATTGACCGCGCGGACATGTACGGCGTGAGCCAACTCTACCAGCTCCGAGGGCGCGTTGGTCGCAGTGACCGGAAAGCCTACGCCTACCTTTTGTACCCAGAAAACAAAGTGCTTTCCGAAGTCGCGATGAAGCGATTGCAAGTCATTTCCGACTTCACCGAGCTTGGTTCAGGCTTTAAAATCGCGATGAAGGACATGGAAATCCGTGGCGCGGGAAACTTGCTCGGAAAAGACCAGAGCGGCGAAGTCTATTCCGTGGGCTTTGATTTGTATGTGAAGCTCTTGAACGAAGCTGTCGAACGGCTCATGAACAGCGAAAATTACGAGGCACAGAACGAAGTGCTTATGGAGCTTGAATATTCAGGCTTTATCCCCGACTCATACATTCCGAATTTGCAGACAAAAATGGAAGTCTACAAAAAAATCGCGGGCGTGCAGAGTAAGGACGAGCTTGAAAGCATGTACTTGGAGCTTGAAGACCGATTCGGCCCGATTCCAGACGAAGTGTACAGCCTTTTGAGCCTTGCCGAAGTGCGCGTGATTGCCAAAAAACTCTTTATTTCGTCTCTCAAAGAAAAGCAGGGAGTGATTCAGATTGAGTTTAGTAAGGTCTCAGACATAAAAATCGACCGCGTGTTAAAGCTGATTAAAGAAAGCGCGGGACGAGTTCGCCTAGACCCCACCAAGCCGAATATGATTCTGCTTGAAGCAGGCAAAGTCGGCTTGAAGGAGAAAAGCGAATTTATCCGTGAAAAGCTGGACGCGCTCGTGTAATCCGCAAGGCTGGCATGGAGTTATGGGCGCATTTTCGCCTGCACATCGGCGCAAATCTGCTCTGGTGTAAGGCGATTTTTTTTGAGAACATCGCTCGCCTTGTATCGGTCAAGGAACAGTTTCTTGAATCCGTAGTTTAAGACTTTTGTTTCCGTATTTCCGAAGAAACTTGCGACCGTCTGTCCCCATCCGCCTTCACGGATTCCGTCTTCAAGCGTAACGACAAGTCGATGCGTTTTTGCAAGTTCTGAAAGGCACGCTTCGTCAATGCCAGAAGCATACACTGGATTTACGAGCGTCGCATTGATTCCAAGCGTACTCTGCAATTTTGAGACCACTTCTTCGCCAAGCTGGTAAAAATCACCGAGCGCAAGAACGGCAACATCTTTTCCCTGCTTTTCGATTTGGAATGTGTTGAGGGCGGAATAGTCTGATTTTACTTTTCGGTCACTGTGAATGACACCGTTGCACGGCTGGCGAATCGCAACCGGGAATCTGTCCTGCTCAATTGCCCAGTCGAGCATCGCAAAGTATTCTTCTGCACTCGTGGGCGCAAGGTAGACCAAATTGGGAATATGCGAAATCATCTGAATATCGTAGTAGCCAATATGCGTCACATCGCTCATGCCCCATACGCTTGATGCACACACGACAAAGGTAGCCGCAGTGGAGTTTACGCACACATCCTGCTGAAGCTGATCATAACACCGCTGGAAGAATGTACCGAACACGCCGAACACTGGTTTTGCGCCCGTTTTTGCCATGCCGCTCGCCATTGCCGTTGCCGTTTCTTCTGCAATTCCCACATCGATGAATTGGCTTCCCGCCTCATCGCGCATATTTTTTGTGAATCCGAGAATGGTCGGCGTTCCTGCGGTAATGACAGCAACGCGCTTGTCCGCCTTCATTTTTTTGAGCAAGAACTGGGCGGAAAGAGAGCCGTAACTTTCTGAGCCAGTCGGCTTTCGTTTTGGCTCACCCGTCGCAATGTCAAATGGCTGTGAGAAATGCCAGGGTTCGCGGTTCTCTTCTGCAATTTTGTAGCCCTTGCCCTTTTGCGTGACGATATGCACAACGACTGGCTTTTTGCTGTTTTTTACTGATGTGAATGCCTCAATAAGCGCGTGGACATCGTTTCCGTCTTTGACAAAGCGGTACTCCAAGCCCATCGCCGTAAAAAGATTGTTCGCTGACTTTCCGTCCGTATCGCGCAAGGTTTTGAGCGTTTTGTACATGCCGCCGTGATTTTCTGCGATTGACATATCGTTGTCGTTCACCACGATGATGAAATTTGAATGCATCTCGCCTGCGACATTCAGTCCTTCCAAAGCCTCGCCGCCACTCAAAGAGCCGTCACCTATCAGCGCTATGACATTGTAGTTTTCGCCCTGCAAATCACGCGATTTTGCCAAGCCACAGGCAAGGCTTACCGATGTGGATGTGTGCCCAATCGTGAACAAGTCATGCTCGCTTTCAGAAGGATTGGTGAATCCCGTCACATCATCGTATTTTTCTTCAAAAAGCCACGCGTCTTTTCTGCCCGTGAGCATTTTATGCGGGTAGGTCTGATGCGAAACATCGTAGACAATCTTATCACGCGGAGAATCAAACACATAATGAAGCGCAATCGTTCCTTCAACAAATCCAAGATTCGGGCCAAAGTGACCGCCATGAATGCTCAGCTTTTTAATCAAAAGCTCACGCATTTCTGCGGCAAGCGCGACAAGTTCATCTCCAGACAATTTTTTTACATCTGCGGGGGAATTAATCGTTTCGATATACATAGACCTTTCCTATCGTGTAGTTATGCAGGCAGTATACCATAAAAACATATGTTTGTGTTTAAATGAACATTCTTGTTTGGGAAATTATGCAAAAAAAATCTGCCATTGGGTAAAAACTACGGCAATGGCAGATTTTAGGCTAGTCTATTGTGACTGTCGCGGAACAGCCTTTGTTAGTAGTCGCATATCCTTCATCAAGGAAAACATAATATGTTCCTTTTTGCAAATATACTTTCTTTGTAACTGAGGTTGCATCCACTTTTCCAGATGACACATAATAAGATGTTGGAGTGCCATTGCTGTTCGTTGTTTTTGAACTGATATATCCGTAGAGTGCCGCCACATTTGCACTCGTGTCAGTGAATGTTGCGCTTACAAGTGAAGTTCTTTCCAAAACTATTGTATACATTCTGTAATCATCAACCTCAATCGTTCCTGTGTCAAAAATCGTTTCGCTTGCGTTCGTTGTAATCTCCGTGCTGGTCGTTGCACTACTGCTTTCCGAGCCAATCACATAGCCGTAGTGTCCGTTTGTGTCGTCGCTTCCGGAAAGAATTATGTCAACGCTGCCTGTTCCAGAGATTGTTCCTGCGTTGTAGCCTGTGTAGCCGCCCGTGTAACTTTCACCAGAACTTTTTCCTTTTACCGTTCCAGAAACTTGCGTATTGCCAGTGCCTAATAAATTGGTTGTGCCTGAGATTGTTGCATTTTCACCGTTGTAGCCGCAGATTCCGCCTGTGTACATGAGGTTGTTTGCCTCGCCGTCAACCGTGCAGTTCGTTACCTTACAATCCGAAATCGTTCCATAATTTTCATTGCAGACTGCCCCGACATAGCCAACATCGCCGGAAGATTTTGTTCCCGTAATCGTGCAGTTTGACACCGTGCAAGAAGAAATCGTGCCTGTGAATACATTTTCCTTTGCGATTGCCGCATAGCCCGTCATTGTAACGCCCGAAACGGTCACATTTTTAATCGTGCCTTTGTTCGTGTTGCACAAGGGACCGCCGAGCTTAATAGAACTGATTTCTGCTCCGTCAGCGATTTCATTGAAAAGAACGCCCGAAAGTCCTGTGAAAGTCGCTGCGTAGTAGGAGTAGTTGGTTATTTTTCCTGAGAATGTTTTTGTGCTCGTGTGTTTGAGCACAGGGCTTGCAATTGTGACTGAATTTGAACTTGAAGAGGCTGGGGCAAAGACTATATTTACCGAAATCGTGCCGTCCGTTGCTTTTGCGAGCGATGAGCCCATCAATGCGTTCCACTGCTTTACATCGCACACTTCGTAATATCCATAGTAAATCCAACTGGTACTAGTGTTTGTGAGTTTCGCTCCACACCACTGCGCGTACAAAATCGTGTCTTCGCTCAATGCTGGTGTTGTGCCCGCCGCGTACCGAGTTCCACTGCCGTCAGCCTGTGTGTCCCATCCGCAGAATGTGTAAGTCTCTTTACTGCTTTTTGTTTGGCTGTAGTATGTCAAATCAGCACCTGCAAATGCCGTTGCCGCCGGTACGAGAGCGTTTCCGCTTTCATACTGCTGAACATAGCTTTCCGTTCGTCCCACTGTTTGGTTGTAGCTGTCCTTTGTTTCCAAATTGATGAGATAGGTGATTTTTGTGAATTCCGCCCACTGCGCGTAGAGCGTCACATTTCCTGTGAGTGCTGGCGTGTCGCCCGCCTTGTATGCTGTTCCGTTTCCGTTTGCAAGCGTGTTCCATTCTTTAAATCGCTTTGAACTTGAATCAGAAGAAAATCCGAGAGCCTCTGCGTCTGCGATTGAAGAGCCGTCGTAGAAAGTTTGCGTTGCCGTTGTTGCGCTCGTGGTGTTTGAGTTGTAGGTTACTGTGTGTGAAGAAGCGTTTGCGTCTTGCGAAACCGATTGTGTCGAGCTGAACGGATAGATTGTTTCCTTGCTCAGATAGCCCGCATCCACATACACAGCAACGGGATAGACGAACACGCTTGAGTCTGGCGCGGTGAATGTGAATGTTACCGTGTGGAATCCCGCCGAAAGCGATTTTTTTGAGAATTCTGCAGATGCCCAGCCAATTGAGTAGGCGTTTCCGTTTTCATCTGGCGTGAGTTCAGAACTGTAAGATGAAGTCGAAGATGAAAGACTTGATTTTGTTGAATCTTTCGTTGCAATGACCGTTCCATCAAGAGAAATTGAAATCGCGGGATATGTATAAGTTCTGTCTTCGTAGGTAGATGTGACAAATTTTTTAAAATTTGTGTTTATATAGGTGCTGCTGTAAGACAGTGTAATATCAATCGCGCCCGTCTGCTCGCCCGTTTCGCTTGCAGAAAGCGAAGTGAAATTGAGCGAGGTCGTGCTTCCGCTTGAAATCGTTCTGTTTGACAGCGTCTGTGTCATCATCGCACCGTAATTCTTCGCCGTGAGCATAAAATCGTATGTTCCCGCCGTGATGGTCTCGGAGTAGGGCGAAGTCTGCAAGGCACTGTAGGTCTCCCAAGTGGCAAGGAGCGTGTCGCTAGAGCCAAGAACGGCTGAACTTGCAGAAGTTTTTGCGTACAGAGCAATATCCGTGAGCGTTGCGACCTTGTTGTCATCTGCCTTTGCGACAACGGTTCGAGAAGTAGCGTTATCGTTTGCTATAGTGCTTTCGTCATCAAGGGAACGCAAGCCCAAAGAAAGGCTGATTTTTGCCGTTCCCGCCACCGTCGCTTTTTCATCGCTGATTTCAGAAATATCCGAACAAGAGGCAAGAAAAATCCCCGTAATCAAGAAAAATGCCGTTAGTTTTCCAAAAATGTGTTTCATCATCGTCCTCCCTTATTCGCTTACCGTTACCTGTACGACAATCGTTGTGCCGTATGTTCTTCCATTCATTTCAGAAGTCACCATAACCGAGTGTTGTCCTGCGCTCAGTTTGTACGCTGAAATCGTTGCATTCGTCTCATTCTCGACTTTCGTTCCGTCAATGTACCACGTGAATATGCTTGAGCCAGCGAGTGTTGCCTTGAAGTTATTCGCTGTGGAATTGTATGAAAGCGTGATGTCCGTGCTTGTGCTTGGAGATACGATTGCCACGCTCAGAGCCGTTTGCGTTTTTTCCCACTGAGCGTACAGCGTGACCGTCTCGTTGTTTGCGCTTCCGCTCCAGGTGTAACTTTCTTCGTTTGCATAAGAAGTTCCGCTTCCGTCAGCTTTTGTGTTCCAGCCTGTGAATGTGTAGCCTGTAACATAATATGCGTTCGGTTTGAGATTTTCTGCCGTGTCGTATTTTACCGTCATTTCATACATCGTGCCGCCGTATGAGGAAACTCCGATCGGTCGGTTCGCGTTGTAAGAAATTGTTGCCGTCCACGGAGTCCATTTTGCAGTAAGCGTGATGTCTTTTGATGTGTCGTGGTAAATGTATGTCGTTTTGTAAGAATCACCTTCTTTGTACCAGCCATCGAATGTGTAGCCCGTGGCGGTGAGAACATAACTTCCACTCGAAATATCCGTTTTTTCTGAATAACTGTCCGAATATGTCCAGCTCACATCTGCGGGGGCAGTTCCGTGCTCGGTTACGAATGTCGCCGTGTATGTGCCGATCGTGAAAATCGGATAGAATGTTGCATCGCTCGCCACAGTGTAGGTCGAAAAGTCGATTGCCGTTTGTGTCGAGTCACCACTAAGATAGTAGCCCGTGTGTTTGTAGCCAGTCTTTGTTGCGGCGGGAATCTGTGAAGCAGAAAGTGTTTCGCCTGCATCTGCGTAGACAGTCGTTGTGCTTGCGTATGTTCCCGTGCTTGTGTAGAATTTGAGCGTAAAGCTGTCATCGTTTGAAAAGCACGGATAAAGCGTTACTGTCGCTCCGTCCGTAGCACTAAGATTTTTGACGGTAGATCCGCTCTTCAAATCGCCGACTTTGCTGTAGTTTGACTTGTCTTTTGTCCATCCCCGCGCCTTGTATGTCGTGCCGTAAGATGAGCACGAAAGATTGTTTTCTGGGAGCGTATATTCCGTGTCATAAACGCAGGAAATGTCATCTGGGAGTGCGCCTGAAACCGTCCTGTAGTCATAAGATGATTTTTCAAAGTGAATCGTGTACGAAATCGGCGTGCATTTTACGGTGATTTTGCAATCTTTCGTTGTGGAATAGTAGTATCCAGTGATTTTGTTTCCGTCACTGTCATAATATGTTACCGTGTAGCCTTCTTTTTTGTAGTTCAAGTACACGGAAGCTGAACCGTAGCCGCTTGCCGTATCCGCACCGACCGAGTTTCCTTCCTCATCAACATAGGTGACGGTGTACGATTTGTATTCGTACTCATCGTTTTTTGAGGTTTCGCTCTCACCAGCACAGCCAGAAAAAAAAGCAAAAATGCCCAAAAGCATACCTGCTGCCAAAACCAATTTCTTTTTTTGCATTGTTTTCTCCAAAAAATAGATTTTTGAATTACTATACAAAAAAAAAAGCATTTTGGCAAGTTTTGTAAAAAAAATCGCCCCCCAGAGGGAGCGATGGTATAGGAACTAGAATTTCAATCCGTATTTTGCCAAGATTTTATCCATTTCGCCTGTTTTGACAAGGTTTCGGATAACATCGTTGACAACTTTTGTGACGGCTGAGTTGTCCTTTTTGATTGCGACCGCGTACATCATTTCGTCATAGTGCTCTGGCAAAATGGTGACAGAATCATCAAGATAGCCATGAAGAATTGATGTGTCGATTGCAAACGCATCGATTTCGCCGTGGTCAAGCGCATCTTTGAGCGTTTGATTTGACGGGAAGGTAACGACATTGAGGAACACGCCTTCTTTGATTGCCGCGTTTTTAATTGTTGTTGTGGTCATTGAGCCTTGTGTGACACCGACCTTTTTGTTCTCAAGATTTTTGAACGAAGTGATGCCCGATGATTTTTTGACCATAAGACCGACTGAATCAGTGTAGTAGACGTCAGAAAAATCGTAGTTCTGTTTGCGCTCTTCGGTGACGGTAAAGGTTGCAATGACGAAATCAACGCGATCCTGATTGAGGAATGCGCTGCGGTTCTTTGCGTTTACCGGCACGAATGTGATTTTTGACTCGCTTCCGAGAATCTGCTTGGCAACAGCGCGCGCGATGTCGATTTCAATGCCTTCAAATTCTTTTGTGGTTGGATTTTGGTAACCGAAGCCAGGAACATCATCTTTTACACCAACGGTGAGCGTGCCAGCTCGCTTGATGCGGTCAATTCCGTTTGGCTTTGCACAAGCACTTGTAATTGTTAATGCCATAAGAGCAGTAAAAAACAGTGTTTTTAACGAAACTTTTTTCATTATTAGAATCTCCTCTATAATTTTGAAATTTCAGTTTGTTTCTACGCAGAGTATTATAACAGATTTTTTAAAATTATACAAATTTTATTTAAAAAATAACAAAGAAAAATCAGCGATATCCGTAGAAATTGACGATCGAACGCCCGTATATTCGTTTGTCTTTGAGCACAAGCGTGCCGATTTCTTCTGGAAGCGCGTCTTCTTCGGGGTAGTGAATCATCACGAATCCTCCTGCTTTGAGAAGATTGCGCTTTTCGATTGTTTTGAGTAAATCAAGCCTATATTTATACGGAAAGGGGGGATCCAAAAAAATATAGTCGAATGTATCTTTGCACCGCTTTAAGAAAAGTTCGACCGCCATAAAGTGACAATCGATTTTTACGCCCAATTCTTTTTCGGTGATTGAGACATTTTCGAGCACTTGTTTGACTTTGATTTTGTCTTTTTCGCAGAGCTGGACTTCTTTTGAGCCGCGCGAAACTGCTTCAATGGCGATTGTGCCGCTTCCAGAAAACAGGTCGAGCCACGATTTTCCGTCCAAATCACCCAAAATCGCAAACACGGATTCTCTCATTCTGTCCATTGCCGGCCTGATTATTCCGTCTGGGCATTTTATGACTCTTCCTTTTAATGTTCCGCCAGTGATTCGCATGTTTAGCCTTTATGAATTTGGATTTAATGACCAATAGGTGACATTGTGAGGTAATTTTTTATTTTCTTTTGCGTAGTCGAACGCGGTTTTGCCTGTGGCAGAGTCAATCTGATATTTTGACGCGCCGCTTTTGAGAAGCCATTCGATTAATTCTGTGTTTTTGCCAGTCTGGCACGCAAGCATAAGCGGTGTTTTGCCGTTGAACGGAATGTTCAATGGAACTTTTTTGTTTATGAATGCCTGCAAAACTTCTGGCGTGTTGAGATTTGAAATGCCGTATGCAAATGCTTCCCGTGCTTCGTCAGAATTCTGATTGTATGTTTCGAGAAGGGTAGAAACGACTTCTGGATTTTCTGAATAGCCCGCTGAGAGAAGCAAGGCCGTGATTCCGTATTTGTTTTTGATTGCTCGGTCTGCGCCTTTGTACAGCAAGAGTTTTGTGACATCCGCGTCTTTTTGGAAACGGGCTGCGTACATGAGCGCGGTCCAGCCATCCTCGTCTTTTGCGTTGATTTCGGCACCAGAATAGAGAAGATTTTCGATTAAGGGAATGTCACCGTCTCGCGCGGCAATCATGAGCTTGGTTTTTCCTTGTGAGTCGCGCTTGTTTGCGTCTGAAATATAGTTTTTGGAAGCCTGTTCTGCCGCAATCAGGCTTTCGGGAATTTCAATGTTTTTGTGCTTGTCATCGGCATAGTCATACAGATAGATGCTTTCTGGAATGAGTGCAGGGGAAGAAAGACTCGCCAAATCAAGCAGGGCGTTTTTTTCTGGCGGCGGGGGAGTGACTTCAGCAGGCTCTTCGACTTCTTCTTCCTCTTCGATTTCTGCACTGTCTTCAAGCCCAACTTCCTCTTGTGGCTCTTCTTCTGGAGTTTCTTCGACTTCTTGCACTTCTTCGACAGGTTCTTCTGGAATCTCTTCCTGTACTTCTGCAACTGGCTCCTGAGCGTACATATTTAAAAGCTCAAGGACTTCGAGACTGATGGACTCATTTTTGCGTGCATAATCAAAACTGGTTAAGCCTTCTTTATCGCGGGTTAAAATTCGTTTTGCTTTTTTTGCGTCGCTGCGGGCTTCGGTTGAGAGCATGTTTTTGACTGCTTCAATATCTGTCTCGTACTGGCAGGCGTACATAAAGGCCGTAACGCCGCTTTTTGTTTTTGAGTCGGGAGAAATCTGTGCTTCGTGAAGGAGCAGGTCGATTACATCATTGCCGCGTGCATTTTTGAGTGCCGCCATGAGCAGATTTTCTTTTTCTTTGGTGCGCGTAAAATCTTTAAAAGAATAGTCTGTTTCGATTGCGCGCTGGATATTTTTGGCAGTGTCCGTTTCGACGAGTACAAAGAGATTATCGCCCCACGGAGTTGCGAAGAGCAATGCAAATGAGAAAATAAGTATGCAGAATGCAAAAAATTTCTTCATTATCTCTTATTATAACCCATATTTTTTAAAATTCAAACCAATTCCCGTCAGTTGTAAGATACCAGTCTGCCAAAACCGTATTGAGCGTGGGATTGTACCAGCTGATGGAGCCGTCTCGGTTTAAAACGACCATTTTGCTTGAATTCCGTACTGATTTTATCGGCATGGAAGCACTCCTTCTGTACAATAAATCTCGCTTTGTGGAGATGTTTACGCTTCGGATTTGGCTCTTTCCCATGTTTGTGTACAGTGTGTTTTCAAAGAGACTTGCGAATGCTTCTGAGTCTTCATCAGAGATTGAAAGCAGATTGCGATACGCTTTTGTTGACGGACGGTAGGCAAAAACGGAGGTAGTGAGTTTTTTTGTCTGAGAATTTGTATAAATCGTAAGGCCGAAAATTTCACCGTTGCTTACGGATGGATTGTAGGTGAGCGAATAGGCGACATTTCCGTTCACTTTGAGCGGAACAGTTTCCTGTGTGTTCACATTGACATAAATGAGCGGCGCATTCGGGGTGCTTCCGCTTGATTTTGCGACATATAAATCATTTTCGTTGTACAAAATCGCGTCTTGAATGCTCGTCCCCTTGTACAATTCCCGTTTTTTTAAAGTTGGAATGTCAAAAATATGTACTGAAGAATTAGATTCGACATCGATAAGCTCATTTCCGTAGAGTTTTAAAACCTGAATCGTACCTTCGGGGGTAAACAGCTGCGTCATTCTGCCGTTTGCTAGTTCAAGAAGAACGGGAGCCTTTTTGGATTCCTTTGACCAGAGAATAATGTTTTCACCGTACGGAATGATGTTCGTAAAGCCAGTGTTGCTTGCCTTTTTGTCGATGTTTGAAGAATCATAGGATGATTTAAAGATTGAAGAGGGCGTAAGAAAGTAAAAATCTTCGCCGACAGATGCAACATCATAAATTTTATCGTACATTTTGTCGGTAAGACTTTGCTGAACATCAACGCGCTCTGACTGGGCATAGTCAAATTTGTAGAGATTTCCGAAATTTGTGCCCGCGTAGATTTCGTTTCCTGCGAGCGTGGCGCACACGATTGATTCATTTGACTTTAATCCTGAAAATGTTCGCTGCAATTCGGGGGCAACGACTGCCTTGTTCCTGTCGTTCGCGATTTTGTAGACTTTGAACTGGCGGTTTTCGTTTATAATGTAATATAAGTCTTTTGCATTGTTTGACCCGATGAGAATGGGATTTTTTGCCGGAAATGAGCCAATAGTATTTCCCCCAACCGCAAGAATGACATACAGATTTGAGTCACGCACTCCCGCCATAAAACGTCCGTTGTTGAACATGCAGAACTGATTCAAATCATATTCGGTATTATAGATTACATTTTCGCCATTATATTTTTTATAGTCTCCCGTCATCATGTCATAATAGGAAATGATTCCTTTTGGAGAGTACATAATCGCGGTTTTTTCTGAATCTGATGTATGAATGAAATTGACGACGCCTGTGTTTCCCTTGATTTTATTGCGTGCGATTGAGCCGTTTGATGAATTCAAGAAAAAAGCTCCGCTGACGCTTGCCGTTCCGCAGATAATGTATGTTCCTTTTGCCGAATACGAAAGGCTGGTAAGCGAATCAGTGAATCGGAAGGCAAATTTTCGGGTGAGCGTTTTCCAGTTCCACACCGAAACCCTGTTTAAAGACGCGCCGTCTGTTTCGTATACGGCGATTTCAGTTCCGTTGGGGCTTCTGGCAATCATTTTAATCGGAAGGTCAGAAATCTGATAGTGCTCGCCCATGCCGTCTTCTGTCCATTTGATTAAAAATCCATCGTTTCCGCTTGAAAACACAGAGCCGTCAGCGTTTTCGAGGAATGAAACAGTGGTGACCGCTCCGCTGTGTGACTGCGTGGAAATGTGCGACTGAGCAGTGAGAAATGAGAAGTGAGCAGTGAGCAGTGAGAATACGAAAATGACAATTTTTCCTTTAAAAGAAAAATGCGCCGTGTGTGAGAAATTTTTTAATCTATTTTTCATGTATGAGTCCCCAGAAATAATGAAAGTCGCCGTTGACTGCTATAAAAAAGAGCAGGGCAATGAGCGCAATTCCTATGTATTGTACACCATTTCGCACTTTTGGTGAAACCTTTATGCCAAAAAGTGCTTCGATGAGCGAGGTTATCACCAAAAATCCGTCCAAAATCGGAATCGGAAGCAAGTTCATAATGAAAAGCGACACACTTATTAAAGCCATGAATTGCAAAACGGATACAATGCCGCTCTTGAATCCCGCCGAAAATCCTGATTTTGCTGTGTCGCCCAGCATGCTTGTAATCCGTGCAGGGCCTGCCACGCTTTCAGACACATTCACGCCCTTAAAAAGCGTTGCAATTCCTTTGACTGAAAGGTAAATCATCCGAACGGTTTGACTTACTCCTTGAGCGGCCGCCCCAAAAAATCCGTAGCGTTTGGATTCCCGCGCCTGGACGGAATCGGGATTGCTCACCACGCCGATTTTGCCTTCACCCGTGTCTTTGTTTAAATCCGTATGAACCGTAAATGTGAGCGTTTCGCCGTTTCTCTCAACAAGTACCGTAATGTCTTCGTCTCCGTGCGTGGCAACTTCGGTGTACAGTTCAGAAAAATCAGAAATATCTTTGCTATTGATTTTGATGATTTTGTCGCCTGTTAAAAGCCCCGCATCCCCTGCGGCAGAGTGAAGCTCTGGATAGACTTCGGTGGCAATTTGGATTGTGTTTCCCGCTGAATAATAGGTGTAGCCCACGAGCGCAATCACAAAAAACGCAAAGCACGAGAACAAAAAGTTTGCGAACGGCCCCGCAAATCCGATAATCGCGCGGAACAGAGCACGCACGCCGTAAAATGAATCTTTTGCAATCTCTGTGTTTCCGTTGTATGCCTCTTCAAAATCTTTTTCGCCCTTCATCGCGCAGTAGCCGCCAAACGGAAGAAGCGAAATGCGCCAGTCAGTGCCGCGCCATTCTTTGTGAAGCAAAACAGGCCCCATGCCAATCGAAAATGCCTCGACCGTAACGCCGCAGGCACGAGAAGCGAGAAAATGACCTAATTCATGGAGAAAAACGAGAACGCCAAGAAAGATGATTCCGATTATGATTGTCATTTTTGAGCATTATATCAGAAGCAGCGAAATGTGAGAAGTGAGAATTTGTATGCGTTCCCTATTGACTTGTCCTGCTCATTTTTGATATTATAGTAACAATTCTTGTGACATTAACTTGCTTCCTAACAGTGATGGAATGATAGAAGGTGCCGTTTTCCGGCTTCAAGCTAGTGGTGACTGGGGTTGCTTTAATGTCGGGCAAGAGTACAAGGAGTTATTTTTATGAAAAAGGGAATTCACCCTGATTACAAACTGACAAAAATCACTTGTCAGTGCGGAAATGTTATCGAGACCCGCTCAACGGTCGAGAACATCCATGTTGAAATTTGTTCTGCATGCCACCCATTCTACACTGGTAAGCAGAAGCTCGTCGATACTGCAGGTCGAATCGAACGATTCAACAAACGTTTCGGCATCAAATCAGACAAATAAGTCTGTTTCAGAACTCCCCAAAATCGGGGAGTTTTTTGTTTTTAAATCACTTTTTAAGCAATTTGAATTTTCCACAATCGGTGCGCTTTTGTGCTCTTAAAATCTTCGGGAAGAGATTCTGCACTCATGTCAAACACGGAGACTTCAGAGCCCGAATTCGTTGTTTTGGGAACAAGGGTTTCGTCAAATTTAAGGCGGTGTGAATTCGTGGAAAAGTAGAGCGTTCCGCCTTTGTTCAAGAGGTTCAGGCATTTGCTGACAAGCTCGCTCCAATCGCGGTTGATGTCAAGCGGAGCGCGCGTTGCCTTTGAATTTGAGAACGTCGGCGGGTCAAGGATGATGATGTCGTAGCGATTACTGCCTTCCGCATTCGGTACTTCTGCGAGCTTTTGATTTAAAAATCCCGTCACATCTCCACGCGTAAAGTAAAAATTCTTTCCGTCGGGGTCAAAATCGTTGAGCGCGAAATTAAAGCGTGCCCAGTCAAGGTAGGTGTTGCTTAAATCAACGGACTCAACGCGCCGTGCCTTTCCTTCGGCGGCATAGACTGAAAAACTTCCCGTGTAGCAAAAAAGGTTCAGAACTGATTTTCCCGCGCATTCTGAGCGCACAAGGGAGCGGAGCGGGCGATGGTCAAAAAACAGGCCTGTATCGAGGTAATCACTCAAATTCACTTTAAAAAGCTGCCCGCATTCCTGAACATAGCCTTCGATCGTCTGTTCTGAGCTGATTTTTTCGTATTGATTTTCGCCTTTTTGCTTTTTGCGAAGTTTTTGAATCACTTGGTTTTCGGAAATTCCGAGCGTCTGAGCAACTGCTTTTTTCATTTCGGTAAGCCACAGCTGCTCATCATGCTCCGATTTTTCGTAGGGGCGTTCATATAAATAGAGATGCACGAAGATTCGCGCCGTTTTTTCTTTTGCGGCATTACTGTCATTTGCAGAAATTCTCTCGTCTTCCGCATGCAAAAAGAGGGCAGCGTCAATTTTTGAATCCATGCCGTCAGGAAGAAATTCGTAGATGTCAACGGCAAGCGGCACTTCGGGAATGTCACGGTCGTACAAGCGGTAGCATGTGACGCGCTCGCGGCGTGCCCATTTTCGGAGCATCTTGTATTTTTTCGCAAGCCGATTCGAGAAAATATTCGCCTGATATTCATTCTGCTCAGCACTGTTCTGATTCATAAAAACCTCAAAAAAAACTATCCACAGATTAACACAGATTTTCACAGATTTTTAAATTTATTATCCGCGTGTATACTCCACTTCGTGTCGTTTGCATGAGTGGAAATTATTAACTCGCCACTCTCGCGGCTAGCGCATCTGTGTTCATCCGCGTCTTATTCTAAAATCCGTATCCAGTATCTTCTTCCTTCTTCACGGGGGCTTGGAAAATCGTTTTCATCACTTCCATCGCGTGCTTGACGGGGATGAAGGTGATGCCTTTCTTCACATGGTCGGGGATGTCGTCAAGGTCGCGCTCGTTGGCTTTCGGAATGAAAATCGTCTTGATTCCGTTGCGCTTTGCCGCGACTGTCTTTTCACGCAAGCCACCGATTGGCATGACCGCGCCCGTTAGGTCAAGTTCGCCCGTCATCGCCACATTCGGCTTAATAGGCCTTGCTGTCAGAAGCGACATGAGCGTGGTTGCCATCGTGATTCCCGCGGAAGGACCATCTTTCGGAGTCGCGCCCTCTGGAATGTGCAGGTGAATCGTATTGCGCTCGAACCACTGCGGCTTTTTGATGTTGTGCTCGATTGCGTACTGTTTTACCCAGTTCATCGCGATTTGAGCCGATTCTTTCATGACATCGCCCATCTGCCCCGTGAGCTGCAAACCTCCCTTGTCGCTTGGGAAAGAAATGCTTTCGATAAGGAGCGTGTCGCCGCCCATGCTCGTCCATGCCAGGCCGATTGCCGTTCCGGGGTTCGTCGCCCGCTTGATTTCGCTTTCGTCGAAGACAGGCTTTCCAAGATATTTGTCCAAGTCGGGAGCGTCAATCGTGAAAGTCTCTTTTTTGAGCGAGCCAATTTCCTCGTCGGTGATTGATTTTGTGACGACCCCAAGTTTTTTGCTTTCGGGTAAGATTCCCGTAAGAATCTCGGTGATGAGCTTTCGGTGGATTTTGTCGATGCACTTTTCGTAGTGGCGCACGCCCGCTTCCCGCGCATATTCCTCGGCGATTCTGAGAAGGGCCTCTTTCGTGTACTTCACCTGATGCTTTGAAAGCCCGTTTTTCACGAGATTCTTCGGCACGAGGTATTTTTTTGCGATTTCAAGTTTTTCCTGATCGATGTAGCCCGCAAGCGAGATGATTTCCGCCCTGTCCAAAAGCGGCTCAGGGATTTTGTCGAGCGTGTTCGCCGTGAGAATGAAGAACACATTCGAGACATCGAAGGGCAAATCAAGGTACGAGTCGCGGAAACTGACATTCTGCTCAGGGTCAAGCACTTCAAGCAGAGCCGAAGCGGGGTCGCCGCCAGAATAACTCGCGCCCATTTTGTCAACTTCGTCAATCAAAAAGACCGGCGACTTCGTTTTAGCGATTTTCAAGCCCTGAAGAATGCGACCAGGCAACGCACCCACATAAGTGCGGCGGTGTCCTTTGATTTCAGCCTCGTCGCGCATTCCGCCCACAGAAAAGCGATAGAACGGCTTATTCATCGCCTCGGCGATTGAGTGACCGATTGAAGTTTTTCCGACTCCGGGCGGGCCTACGAGAATCATAATCGAGCCTTTGTTGTCATTTTTGAGCTTGCGTACGGCAAGGTATTCCATGATTCTCTTTTTCACATCGTCAAGACCGTAGTGATCGCGCTCCAGAATCTTCGCCGCCTTCACCAAGTCGTAGTTTTCTTTTGACTCGTCACGCCACGGAAGCGAGCAGACAAGCTCCAAGTAATTGCGCGAGACGAAATATTCAGAGGAACTGGGGTCCATCAGCTTGAACTTTTCAAGCTCGTTTTCGACAGTCTCCAAGATTTCGCCCTCAAATTCAAAATCAGCGATTCGCGCCTTGAACTTCTGGTAGTCCGAGCCATCCTCGCCCACTCCCAGTTCGTCCTGAATCATCTTCATTTCTTCGCGGAGAAAGTATTCGCGCTGATTCTTTTCAAAATTTTCGTTGAGTTCGTTCTGAATTTTCTTTTGGATTCTGAGCAAATCCTGGTCTTTTTTGATGTAGACCAACACCTGCTCCATGCGCGCGCGCACATTCGTTTCTTCAAGCACTTTCTGCTGGTCGGCTTTTTCGATGTTCAAGACGGAAGCCACGAAGTCCGCGATTTTCCCCGGATTGTCGATGTTGACCATGTTGAGGCGCATTTCCTCACTGAAAAGCGGGTTGTTCTCGCTGATTTCCTTCATTTCGCTGATGAGGGCGCGGGTTAAAGCCTTGACCTCAAAAGTGTCGAATTCCTCGTCTTCAAGATACTCCACCGCCGCCACAATCGGGTTCGACGCGCTCAGAGCCTTTCGGATTTTGAACCTTTTAATAGTAGAAATGAAGATGTTGATTCCGCCGTCGGGCAAGTTGATTTTTTTGATAATCCGCGCGACCGTTCCGACCGTGTACAAATCCTTGATATTCGGAGCTTTGTCGCCGTCCTTCGACTCGTCATCTTTGAGCAAAACAAGCCCGATAAAGCCGTCGCCCTCGTATGCCTGCTCAATGGTGCGCGTGTCCGCATTGGAATTTATCATTACGGGCGTAAAAATGCCAGGGAATATCGGCCTGCCCGCCACAGGGATAATGCTCAGCTTGGGCGGAAGAAAATCCTCAATCGGCAAAATCTGCGCGTCTTCGCCCAAGTCTTTTAAAGCGACTTTTCGCGTTCGTCTGCCTTTTTTCTTGGAAGCATCAGTTGGGGCAGCGGTTTCTGATTCAGAAGATGAAGAAGAAGCTTCTTCGGAAACCGGTTTTTCTTCAGGTGGAAGTGCGTCAGCATCAGACAGCTCATCGACATTCACATCAATATTGAAAGTATCTTTCATGAAGTCTTTGAACGCCTCTTTTGATTCTTCGCTCATATATTCGTTTTCAGTATTATCTTTATTCTTTCTAGCCATATTTATAAATATACTGAAAAGAATTGCTATCGGCAAGTTAAAGATTATTTTGAATTTTTTCCCGTGCCCGTTTATCCGCCTCAAGCACATCGCTTAAATCACGCGGATTTTCGCTCCAATCCGTGCCGTGGAGCACTTTTTCGACCTTTTCTGCAATCTCTAAGAAGCCGATTTTTCCGTCAATGAATGCCTGAACCGCAACTTCATTCGCCGCATTGAAAGCAATCGGGTAGCTTCCGCTTTTTTCGGCGCACTCAAAGGCGAGCGCAAGCATGGGAAAGTCGCTGGTTCGCGGTTTTTCAAAAGTGAGCGTGCGAGAGCCGTCAGCGGTGTCCGTCAAATCAAAGGGCTTCATAAACGAAGGCAAGATTTCAGGCCAATCCAATGCCTGTAAAATCGGGTGCTTCATGTCAGGCTCAGAAAACTGCCCGTATACGATTCCGTCCTTTGTGCGCACGAGCGAGTGAATCACGCTCTGCGGATGAACCACGACCTGCACTTGGCTCGCTTTTACATCAAACAGCCGAACCGCCTCAATCACTTCAAGCCCCTTGTTCGCAAGACTCGCTGAATCAATCGTGATTTTTACTCCCATATCCCATGTGGGGTGCTTTAATGCGTCAGCGACCGTGACCGTAGCTAAGCGTTCGCGCGGAAAAGTTCTGAATGGGCCGCCGCTTGCCGTAATCACAATTTTATCGATATTTTCTTTGCCACACTGATTGACGAGCGTAAAAATCGCCGAGTGTTCTGAATCCACGGGCAAAATCCGCGAGCCGCTTTTTTTTGCTGCTTCAAACATCAACGGTCCTGCCATAACGACGGTTTCTTTGTTTGCGAGCGCCAAATCCACGCCCGCTTCAAGAACCGCCATGCTTGGTTTTAGCCCCGCGCTCCCAGCGATTCCGTTCACCACGATGTCGGGCTTCGTTTCGTCCAAAAGCCGCTTGATTCCGTCAATTCCTTCGATTTTGGTGAGCGAAGAAGGGCAGGCGAATTCTTTTGCGAGCCGTTCCAATTCGTCTTTTTTGGAATTCGCCGTAAGTCCACAGCAGACAAATCTGTCGCGCTGATTCCGCAAGATGTCGAGCGTGCTCGTTCCGATTGAGCCAGTGCAGCCTAAAACAAGGATTTTTTTCATAGCAACTGCTTTATGCTACCGTATTTTTGCATAATTTTCAATTGAATAGAAAAGTAAATTTGGGCGCATCCCGCGACAAGCGCGGGTCGGGCTTTCCGCACTTCCGCGCTAACCGCGCTCCATTCCTACGCTCACCTTGTTCGCTTCGGAACTGCTTCGCAGGTGCTACAATCCCTTGCGCTAAAAAATGAACTAATCAAGACCTTCGCAAAAAAAGATAACAAAGAGAATTAGAAAGAGAAAGCCCACGCGACCTGAAACTTCTGCGTAGGCTTTTCACAAAGCGTTACGGAGATTCAGTCACACTGCCGTGGTGTACTCCTTGTCTTTAACTGTACCACATTCCCTCAGAATGTCAAGCAGCGGTGTGGCAAAATCCCAGATTTCACCACACCGCTGCTCACTTTGTTATAACAAAGTTCTACATTAAGACTCTGGTGTCAGTGTGTCCGTGATGTCCACACCGTTGATTGAAATGGATTTGAAACTCACCGTTGCGCCTGAGGTAGCATATCCAGACTCATCATAATTGCGTTGATACTTATAGTGAGAAGTATTTAAGTAAAATACTGTAGTGTCAATATAAACATCGTCTGTAAAATAAAGTGTAAGCGTGTTCTCAGCTTCATCGAATGTCAATGTTGCGTTTGAAAAACTTGATGAGCCAGCGGTTTTTGTATATGCTCCACTTTCGTATTTAAATGTAATTGTTTCTGTGGTTGTCTCGCTCCACTTCGTCTGGTTATATGCACACACAATAACCGCTCCGTCTTCGAGAGCCGTTGCGAGCGTTGGTGTTACCTTAATGCTGCTCGTCGCACTCTTCGTTCCGCTTGTAACTTCGACGGTGTATGTGCCGTAGCCAAGAGAACTGGTTTCAAGGACAAATGTGCTGCTCGTTTCGCTCTGTGCGCTATCGTCAACCACCCATGAGTATGTGCCGCTTCCGCCTGTGGCAGTAAATGTCACTTGTGTGCCGCTCGTCTCGTATGAAAGCGTAATGTCAGAGGCCGATGGGTCAGTGATTTCCACGCTTACGGCTGCCTGACTCCACTTCGCGTAAAGCGTGATGTCGCCCGTGCTTCCGCTTGGGATTTTGCTGACAGCCTCACCCGTGAAGTCCGCGTTTTTGTACCAGCCGCCGAACGCATAGCCTGTCTTTGAGAGAGACGGGAGCGTGATTTCTTCAGACAGCCGTGTGTAACTTTCGGGCAATGTCGTGCCACTTGCAGGAGTTCCCCCGTCAGCATTGTAAGTGATTGAATACACAGTGTTGAGGCTTGTCATTGCGCGGCTCGCCGTGCTTTCCTGCCCACCCGTAACGATTGCAAGTTCTCGCCAAATGTTGATGAGGCTTGTTTTTTCTGTGTCCGCATACAGCCTGATTTTGATTCGGTAGTTTCCTGCCGCCACATTTGTAAGCGTGTAGGTTGCTTTTCCGCTTGTGATTTCAAGCGATTGTTCAGCGTAAGAGGCGAGTGCCGTTTCTTGTGCAGTTTCAGAATTGTAGCTCAAAAGCTCGCCAGTCGCCGCCTTGACAGCACTGAAATTTTTTGCCGCAGAGAAATCCAGTACAAAATTCAGGCTTCCTGTTCCCGAAAGAGCCGTTTCGTCCCAAGCAAGCGTGAATGAAAGTGAGTTCTCGCCCGCCGTTATTTCTTTCTCGGTAATTTCGCCTTTGAGAATCGTACCGTCTTTGTGTGCCGTGAGTGTAAGATTCCATGTACCCGCCTCGACTGCGATTGCGTTTTCTGTGAGGTCAGAAAGACTCTCGTACTCGCCGATTGTCTGCTCCGTGCCACCGACCTTTGTGCCTGTGAGGGTGAACGCAAAATCTCCGATGCTATCTTGTGAGAACGAGGGGAGAGCCGTCCTTGCAGAAGTAGTCTGTACCTTTGTAACGCACAGATACGCCTTTCCATCGTCAGGAACGGTTACGCTTGTGGCAGTCTCTTTATTCGTTGTCTCATCTTCGTTCGTGCTGATGATGCCGTTGCACCCAAAAAGCAGGAAAAGCCCTGCCAAAACAAATACGGAAAATACATTCTTTTTCATGTGTGTCTCCTTCTATTCTTTCTATTCGATTTTTATCGTTGCAGATGCGCTCTTTGTTCCGCACGCAACCCCAATTTCATATGTTCCTGCCGTCATTCCCTCAGTAGTGAGCGTAAATGACGAAGTGTTTTCTTCCTGTCGGTTTCCGTCAACATACCACGCATATACTGATGTGGAAGCCAGTGTTTCTGAGCCAGTCGCCGTGAACACAATGTCTGTGCCGTCAACCGTGTAGGAAAGTGCGATGTCGTTTTCTGAAGAATCCACCGTAATCTGGACTGAAAGCGAACCCATTTTTTTGAGCCGCAGGCTTACAGAATTATCGCCCGCATGTATGGTGATTTTTTCGCTTTCCCCTGCATAATAGAGCGTCTTCACTTCCTTTTCGCCCTCAGTTTGCAAGCGATACGCCACACCGCTCACATAAACACTCGTTCCCACAGGAATGTCGCTGAAAGTTGCCGTAGCCCCCTCAGTGACTGGGAGTGTTTTTTCCGCCTCATAGCCGCCTTTGAGCGAAAGATCGAGAAAAAACTCATCGTTTTCGTCTGTGAGCGCACGGGAAGCCGAACGAGAAGAAATCTCCGTGAGGGAAGCCGTTTCCCTGATTTTGCTTACCATTGCCTTGTCAATGCGGAACGCGAGTGAGGCTGAGTCGTCTTTTTCAAAAAGCGAGCAGCCTGTTACAAACACTACCGCCCCAAAAAGCACGGGAAGCAAGAAAATCTTTTTGAATTTGTTCAATGTTCCTCCTGTATGATGTTATGAAAAAAAGAACGCTCCCCTTGCCGAATTTGTGACAAGGAAACCGTTCTTACCAATATGGGATAAATTTGTGTGTGAAATGGAGATGTGCTAGCGAGCGACTGCGAATCTGCGAATCTGCGAATCTGCGAATCTGCGAATCTGCGAATCTGCGAATCTGCGAAATTATATGACTTGCGTTCACTTTGTCAAGTGGTTTTGAGAAAAAATTTGAAAAAAGTGAAGAAAAAGTATTCCGCATTAGGTTAGAATATTATAACACAGTGTTGCGGAATTTTCAAAGAAAAATTAAAAAAATCTTAAAATAAAAAGTTGATTCCGAAATAATACACGGGCGCGACAAACACAATGCTGTCGATTGAATCCAGCACACCGCCGCGACCAGGAATAATCGTGCCAGAGTCTTTGATTTCGACCGAACGCTTGATGACCGACTCAACCAAATCCCCGATGATTGCCACGAACGCGATAAAGAAACTCAAAACAAGAATCTTTGCGAGCGAGCCTGTGAATACTTCTGGAAAAACGAAGTGGGCGATTGCCCCTGTGAGCATTGTTCCCGCAAATCCGCCGATAAAGCCCGCGACAGATTTGTTCGGGCTTGCCTTGATAATACCTTTATTGTTTTTACCAAGCAAAACGCCAAAAAACCACGCCACAGAATCGCACATGCAAACCATCAAAAAGAAAAAGGCGAGGAATTCTCGTGAATGTTCGGAAAAAGTCATTTTTGGGATAAAACTTGTCAAATATCCTGTGTACAGAATGATAAAAGTGGAAGAAACTAAGTGAGAAGCGGAGTTTTCAAAAGAAGATGTTGAAAGAACTTCAAAAGCCATGCAAATCAGCACAGAAAAAATGAATGTATAGTCGATGAATGCCGTGTTTGCCTCAAAAAAAGCACAGATTGCCGCCACAAAAACAGGAAGTGCCGAAGTGATTATGACTAAAGGACGGCTCTGAAGCTCAAATTTCTGTTTGAGCAGATGATACAATTCATTTGAAGCAAGAACTGATGCGATAAACGCGAGCAAATTCAGTGCAATATGATGAAACTGATTAAAATACACGAGGCAAATAACAAGCGGTAAACCAATAAAAAAAACTAAAAGCCTCTGTACAACTTTATTCATAAAATCCCCATTATTGATTCGGTACGCCGCCGAACCGTCTGTTTCTCTGCTGGAATTTTTCAATATCCGCACAGAATTCGTCTTCATTATAATCCGGCCAGAGCGTGTCTGTAAAGACAAACTCGGCGTACGCGCACTGCCACAAAAGGAAGTTTGAAAGCCGCTCCTCGCCACCCGTGCGAATCATCAAATCAACAGGGGGAAGGGAAGGAATGTCAAGCGATTTTGCGAAAGTGTCTTCAGTTATAGAATCGGCAGAAACGCCGTTTGAAATCAATTTTTTAATGCCACGCACGATTTCGTCACGGCTTCCGTAGTTTATCGCAAGCACGCAGGTCGTGCCCGTAAAATGCTCCGTGTCTTTTTTTGCGTTTATGATTTCGGTTTGAACATCAGAAGGAAGCCCGCTCAAGTCTCCGATATGCTCAACGCGGATTCCATTCTTTTTGTAGAATTCAAATTCAGCGCGCAAGTGACCTTTAATCAAGCCCATCAAATAGCCGACTTCTTCTTGGGCACGCTTCCAGTTTTCTGTTGAGAATGTGTAGAGAGTGACATATTTAATTCCGAGTTTTGCCGCCGCCGCCACAATTTTTTTTGCGCTCGTTAAGCCTTCTTTGTGGCCGGCCGTTCTCGGCAATCCCCGTTTTTTAGCCCAACGGCCGTTCCCGTCCATGATTATCGCAACATGCTCAGGAACTCCGCGGGCAATTATTTCTTCGGCATTCATTATGCCATGATTTCCTTTTCTTTGGCGTCGCAGATTGATTGAATGTCTGCGATATATTTGTCGGTGAGTTTCTGAAGGTCGTCAGTCTCTTTTTTGAGCTGATCCTCTGTGATTTCACCAGCTTTTTGCTGCTTTTTGAGGTCATCGTTTCCGTCACGACGGATATTTCGGATTGTTGTTTTGTAGTTCTCGCCGACTGATTTTGCCTGCTTGCACAGTTCCTTTCGACGGTCAGCGGTGAGGGCAGGAATGGCGATGCGGATAACCTTTCCGTCGTTTGATGGATTCAAGCCCAAATCAGCGACAAGAATTGCCTTTTCGATTTCAGTAATAAGAGATTTGTCGAACGGAGAGATGACGACGGTGCGGGCCTCTGGAATAGAAATCTGCGCGACCTGATTGAGCGGAGACTTCGTTCCGTAGTAATCGACTCGAACCTTGTCAAAAAGCGATGCCGATGCACGCCCAGTGCGGATTGTGTTCATTTCATTTTTGAGACCTTCGATAGTCTTGTCCATCTTAGATTTTGCGTCAAATGCCATTGTATTCCTCCGTTATAATAACACAAAAAGCGGCCAGACAAAAATCTGACCGCCATTTTTAAGAAAAATTATTTTCCGAGAACGTAGAGAACGATTTTTCCGAATGAAAGTTTGTTTCCTGCTGCTTTTGAAACTTCATCGAGTTTTTTAGCAACGGTAACTTTATCGTCCTTTACGAAAGCCTGGTCTACGAAGCAGATTTCTGCCAAGTGCTTGTTGATTTTGCCCTGCAAGATACCAGCCTTGACATTCTCTGGTTTTGAAGCCATTTTTTCGTCAGCGGCCATCTGTGCCTGAAAAATCTCTTTCTGCTCGTTGACATAGCTCTCTGGAACATCTTCTTTTTTAATGTATGCAGGAGTGAATGCAGCGAGGTGAAGACAGCAGTCTTTAGCGAACGCTTTTACATCTTCTGATGAAGCTCCATCGACTACAACAACTGCGCCAGTCTTGTTGTCAGAGTGAACATAGGTTCCAGCACTGGCATTTGCGCCCACTTCGATGAAATCTACGCGACGGATAGCCATATTCTCGCGGAATTTGATTGCGATTTCGTCAATGAGAGCCTTGTGCTCGTCAGTAACTTCGCTTTTTCCGTTTTTGAGTGTGATTTCAGCAGCTTTTTCTGCAACTTTGATAAAATCTTCGTTGTTCGCAACAAAGTCTGTTTCGCAGGTAACTTCTGCGATAGCGATTTTATTGCCTTCCTGCTTGATTACGATACGGCCTTCGCCAGTTGCTCGGTCAGAGCGTTTTTCCATTGCAGCCAATCCTTTTTCTTTGAGAATTTTTTCTGCTTCTGCAAGGTCGCCGTTTGCTTCTGCAAGAGCTTTTTTGCACTCAAGCATACCTGCGCCTGTGTTTTCGCGCAGTGTTTTAATATCAGCAGCGGTAATTGCCATTTTTTTTCTCCAATTTAAGTGTCATTGTCGGGCAAGACCCGACAATCTTTTTCTATTTGATTTTGCTCTCATCAACATCAGTGATGTCGTCTTCGTCGTCATCCTCAGCAATATCATCTTTTTTGATGTCTTCTTCTGTAGGAGTGTAGTTTGAATAGTCGACGATTTCTTCATCATCTTTTTTGGTTGATGCGTCAGTCTGAACATCATCCTCATCGCCCAATGTTTCGATGATTTTGAGACCTTCTTCGTTGTTAGCTTCAACAACTGCGTTTGCGATGATTGAAGTGAAGAGACTGATAGCGCGGATAGCGTCATCGTTGCCCGGAATCGGGTAGGTGATGCCCTCTGGGTTACAGTTTGTGTCAACGACAGCAACGACAGGAATTCCCATGCGACGAGCTTCTGCGACAGCAATCTGCTCTTTATGTGTGTCGATGATGAAGATGATTCCTGGAAGGTCCTTCATGTCTTTGATACCGCCCAAGTTCTTTTCGAGCTTAGCCTTTTCTTTCTGAAGGTTAGCGACTTCTTTTTTGGTGAGGTTGTCGAATGTGCCATCGACTTCCATTTTTTCGATTTTCTTAAGCCGCTGAAGCGATTTTTTGATAGTAGAGAAGTTTGTGAGCATACCGCCAAGCCAGCGGTTGTTTACATAGTACATGCCACAGCGTTCAGCTTCTTTTGCGATAGCCTGCTGAGCCTGTTTTTTTGTTCCGACGAACAAAACTGATTTTCCAGAAGCAACAACCTTGCGAACAGCCTCGTAGCTGTCTTTGATAGAAGCGATTGTCTTCTGCAAGTCAATGATATGGATACCGTTGCGCTCTGCGAAGATGTACTTCTTCATGCGCGGATCCCACCGTTTCACCTGGTGACCGAAATGTACGCCAGATTCAAGCAAACTCTTCATGGTTACAACTGCCATTGAGTTTCTCCTTCACCGGAAATTCAAATCGTCATTCTGAATTTATTTCAGAATCCAAATATCTGATTTCCACCGTCTCTTGTTCTCGTGTCTGAAATTCAGACCGGATAATTACGAATTTTACTTCCAGCCACCAGCCTTTCATAAAACCCGACAGAATTATTTGATTTTCGATTACTCAAGAATCGAATAATTTTGTTCTTTTAACATATCATAAAGCTCAAAAATAGGCAAGCCGACCACATTTGAATTCGTGCCTTCGATTTTCTGGATAAAACATGAGGCAAGCCCTTGAATTCGGTAGCCGCCCGCCACTCCGTGCCAGTCTCCTGTTTCGACATACCACTCGATTTCTTCCTGTGACATGGGTGCGAATGTGACTTTTGTGATGACAGTTCTGCTTGTGGCAAACATGACATCGCCGTTGAAGAGTGCAAGACCTGTGATTACTTCATGCGTTTTGCCTTGAAATGCCTGCATAAAGCGGATGGCCTCTTCATTGTCTAGGGGCTTTCCGTAGAGCTTTCCGTCAAGAAGAACCATAGTGTCCGCGCCTAAAATCCACGGAATCTCGTGCCCTTGCGGGTAGGTGCGTGCAACTGCATCGACTTTGCGGTTTGCCAGGAATTCTGGAACCTGTTCCAATGGCAAATCATCTGGATATTCTTCCTCAAAATTTGAGACTTTGACCTGATACGGAATGTTCAGTAATTTTAGAATTTCCTGTCTACGGGGAGAAGAAGACGCGAGAATTATGGGTTTCATAAGAGTCCTCCGAAAATCACGGTGTTATTTTACTCATTTTTAAAGGAAGTTTCAAGAAAAATATACAAAATAGAGATTTTAAATAAAAAAACCATCTGCATGGAACAGATGGCTTTTAAGAAAAGAGGACAAAAATTATTTTGCGTCTTTGTTTTTGTTGTTCTTGTTAGAATTGTTGTTTCCGCCAGACTGGAGCGTTTTGAGAAGAGCAAGTGCTCGGTCGCGGACTGGTTTGACATAGTGGTAGTTTGTGGCAATCTGACCGACAGACTGAATCATTGCGCCTTTGTCTTCAACTTTGTCTGCAATTTTTTCGTATGCGATGAGAACTTCAAGCGCGAGTGAGCTTGTAGGATTGAGAACAGCATTCTTTTTGTTTGCCCATGCGATTGTGTTGACCACATCATCATTGTCGTTCATGCCGATTTCGCCAAGTGAGCGAACCGCGGCTGTGATAACCATTGGCTCGTTGTCTGCGAGCGCGATATTTTTGAGCGTGTTTTTTGACTCTTCTGTAGGAACTTTTGCAAGAATGTCGCAAGCCTTTGCGCGGATGTCAGGGTAGTTGTTTACGAGACGACCGCTCTGGCGTGACTGCGTGTTGATACCTTCGCCTGCAAGATGATCAAGTGCGATCATCATGTCTGGAGATACGCGACCTTCTTCAACTGCATTTTCGAGATATTGGAGAGCAACGAGTTTGTTATCGCGTTCATCTGAATTGGCAAGTTCTGTGATGACGACATCTTCTACCGTGCTCATATACTCCTGCTCGGCAGATGTTTCTTCTGCTGAGAGAGAAAAAGATAAAAGAAAAGCACAACAAGCGGTGCAAGCAACTTTCTTTAAAGATTTCATGTTAAACGAATCCTCCTAAAATTGAGTGAAGTTACACTCATTTATCGATTATAAAGTATTAAGAATTAAAAAGCAACAACGATTTGAAAAAATCTTGGGATTTTAGTTCAATTCTTCGTTTGTGGGAAGGTGAACCATCCATTTGTTGCCGATTTTGTTAAAATAGTAGTAAACGATGTCTCCCTGATTTTCGCGGACCTGAACTGCCTTGATGTATGTGTCGGAAATGTAGCGGATTTCGGTGACCTCGCGGCCTTTGCGGGCAGGAACGAACACCTGCTTGAAATAATCCTGAAGATTCATGAGCTTGATGCCTTTTACCGGGAGCCGCTTTTCTGCTTTCTGGAGATTTCTGCGGAGTTTCCAGTAGTCGATGGATGCAGGCTCGACATAGCCAAGCCAGGAATTATAATCCATGTTTTTCATGATTGTGGCAAGTTCGGAGATTATTTGTAAAACTTTTTCTTTATCATCAATGAATGTGTCGCGGGAAATCTGAATGTCACCGACTGAGCGCGAATATTCGTCATCGGCTTTTGGCTCTTCTGCGACAGGCTCTTCAACAACGGGAACGGGCTCTTCTTGAATGGGAGCAGGTTCTTCTATAGCAGGGGCTGCTTCTTCAACCTTCGGCTCCTCGACTTTCGGTTCTTCTGGTGTGGGGGCAGGCTTTTCTTCGACAGCGGGCTCCGAAGTGGGGGCTGCGACTTTAGAACTTCCGCATGAAGAGAAGAATCCTGCAAAGGTGAGAAGTGCAATGGCAAATAATATGGTATTGGTAATTTTAGAGATTTTCATACTCACATAATACATCACTTGTTGAAATCAGTCAAATATGTTACAGTGATTTTATGACTTCTGCGGTATTTCCGGGCACATTCGACCCGCCCACGAACGGACATTTAAATGTCATTGAACGGGGGAGCCGTCTTTTTGATAAGCTTGATGTCGTTGTCGCGTACAATCCCAATAAATCAGGTCTTTTTACGCCGGATGAGCGTCTTGAAATGCTCAAAAAACTTACGGCGCATCTAAAAAATGTCACGGTTCACTTGTGGGACAGGCTGATTGTCGAATATGCAGAAAAAAACAATGCGAATATTCTGCTGCGAGGAATCCGCAATTCAAATGATTTTTCCTATGAATTCGACCTCTCGCTTATGAATCATAATCTGGATTCCAAAATCGAAACGCTTTTTTTGCCGACTGAGGCTAAATATGTCATCGTGCGCTCCAGCTCAATCAAAGAACTGGCTCAGTTTGGCGGCGATATTTCAGGGATGGTTCCTAAAATCGTCGAAGAAGCGATTCGGGAACGCTATAGGAGTTGACATCTAAAACTTTCTGTGCAATAATAATTGACATTCGCGGGTAAAATGTTGTAGTATAAATCCCGTTATTCATAAAATTTTTTAGTGAGGTTTATAATATGGCAGTACCTAGAGCGAAAACATCAAAAGCTCGCACACGCAGACGACGCGGTGTAAACATGCATCTTGAAGCACCACAGCTTGTTGAATGTGGCAACTGTGGCAATCTTGTTTTGTCGCACCATGTTTGTCCTAAATGTGGCTTCTATCGTGGACGACAGGTTATCACACCTGAAGTAAACGGCTAACAAAAAACGGGGATGCAAAATCTAAACCGTGCATCCCTTAACCAACATTGCTTCCATAGTTTTGGAACAGTGCAAAAAGGAGAAAATCATGGACGAATTGTTCGTAAAAATCCAGAAACTCATCGCGGAAAAACTCGAAATCGATGAGAGCAAAGTCACAATGGAAGCTTCTTTCCGTGGCGATCTTGGTGCAGACAGCCTCGACACATACGAGCTTGTTTATGCAATCGAAGAAGAACTTGGCGTTTCAATTCCAGACGAAAAGGCAAACGAATTTGAAACAGTCAAAGATGCTTACGATTTCATCAAATCTGCTCAGGCATAAGTTTTAATACACAAAATAAAAGCACAGGTTTTTAGCAGCCTGTGTTTTTTTTATTTTAAACTGTATGGTAGTTGAGTTGCGCATAAAAAACAATTAAAATAGCTTCATGCTTTTGTTTAAAAAAAATCTTTCGCCACAGCGAATCAAAGAACTCAATTCATTTTGCAAAAATATTTCCATAAAGTTTTCAAATCTCAGTCTGCTTGAGCTTGCTTTTACGCATCGCTCGTGCTCGCAGGAAGGAAAGGTTCACAAGCATGAAAACAACGAGCGGCTTGAGTTTTTGGGCGACAGTGTGCTTGGTATGGCGACTGCGGCATATTTGTACGAGCATTTAATGGATAATCCTGAGGGTGATTTAGCGAAAATCAAAAGTACGGTCGTAAGCGAGCAGTCTTTGGCTCCCATTGCGCTCAAAATCGGAATCGATAAAATGCTGATTTTAGGAAAAGGCGAGGAGATGAGCGGGGGGCGGAAAAAGCGTGCGATTTTGGCGGATGCTGTGGAAGCGGTCATCGGGGCATATTATCTTGATTCTGGCTATAAATCTGCGGAAAAACTGGTGCTTTCCTTTATGATTCCTGAGATTGCGGCTGTTTTGGAGAATAAAGGCACAAAAGATTATAAGACGATGCTCCAAGAGGCTCATCAGAAAAAATATAAGATATGCCCAGTCTATGAGCTTGTAAAAGAAAGCGGGCCTGACCATGAGAGAGTTTTTTGGGTGTCCGTTCACTTAAAGGACGCGACCTATGGACCCGAAAAGGGAAAAAGTAAAAAAGAAGCCGAGCAAAATGTTGCGCAAAAGGCTTGGAACGAAATTTTTGGCAAATAACTATGCACTTGATGCATAGCACAGGATACAGTATGAATAGTTTTTCTTTTCCATCAGATTTTACTGGTGTTCATTTTCATTTTGTCGGAATCAAAGGAACGGGAATGGTCGCTTTGGTCGAGATTTTGCATGCGCGTGGTGCTGTAATCACTGGAAGCGATGTTTCTGAACGGTTCTATACCGATGAAATTCTCGAAAAATGCGGAATCACGGCACTTCCGTTTTCAGAAAAAAACATTACAGAGCGCGTTCAGTGCGTCATTTATTCAAGCGCATATTCTGTCGAAAAAAATCCTGACCTTATCGAAGCGAAAAAACGCAATCTTCCCCTCATGCTGTATTCTGAGGCGTTGGGGGCGGTAAGTCATGCTTCGTATTCTTGCGGAGTTTGTGGCGTTCATGGAAAAACGACAACGACAGGTCTTTGTGGTACTTTGTTGCGTGAGCTTCCGCTTAAAAGCCAGGTTTTGGCAGGCTCAATCATAAAATCATTCGATGATTCCTGCGTAATGACAAAAGGTCATGAGTATTTTGTTGCGGAAACCTGCGAGTATCAGCGTCATTTTATGTCGTTCTGTCCGCAAAAAATCATTTTGACAAGCGTTGAAAGCGATCATCAGGATTATTATCCCACATATGAGGATATTTTACAGGCATTTGTGGACTACATCTGCAAATTGCCGTCGGGCGGGCAGGTCATTTATTGTGCCGATGACAAAGGTGCGTGCGAGGCGGTTGCGCGTGCCCAAAAAACGCGCTCTGATATAAACGCGATTGGCTACGGGGAGCATGCGACTGGCGATTACAAGCTTTCGTTTGGAAAAGTTGCAGGCGGGGTGCAGTATTTTACCCTTGCTGGATTCGGAGAATTTTCAGTCTGCGTGCCAGGGGCGCACAATGTCCGCAATGCTTCTGCTGCAGTTGCGCTTTGTGCAGAATTGCTAAAAACGAGCGGAAAAAATCCGCATGACTACACTGCCGACTTAACGCGTGGTCTTCGCAATTTTGCTGGTGGAAAACGCCGAAGCGAGATTGTGGGGCGTGCAAAAACTTCGCTCGGACAGGATGTGATTTTTATTGACGATTATGGGCATCATCCTACGGCTATAAAAACGACATTACAGGGATTTAAGGATTTCTATAAAAATCACAAGATTATCGTTGATTTTATGAGCCACACATATACGCGTACTGCTGCTTTGCTCGAAGAATTTGCTTCTTCGTTTGACTCTGCGGACAAGGTTATCATCAATAAGATTTATGGAAGTGCCCGTGAAGATGCGAGCGCGGCGAATGTGACGGGTGAAATCCTTGCCGATCGGACAAGAGCGTATCACGGCGATGTTTCTTACGCAGCTGAATTTGACGAGGCTGCAGAACTTGGCTTGCACTTTCTTTCCGAGCCGAGCGGAGACAAATTTCCTGATGGCTATGTGTTCGTCACTATGGGGGCGGGCGATAACTGGAAAGTCGGTCAGAAAATCTTGGAAAAACTAGCGGTTTTTGCATAGATTATTCTTATAAAATTTGATAAACTATTTACCAAAAAATTATTGACACGAGGCTCATTTTGTATAAGTCAGTTGATGCAAAGGTTGATTTCCCTAAACAGGAAGAAGAAATCTTAGAGTTTTGGAAAAAGAACGACACATTCAAAAAGTCGGTTCAGCAGCGCGATAAAGCGGAGGAATTTGTTTTCTTTGACGGTCCTCCGTTTGCGACAGGTCTCCCACACTTCGGGCATTTTATTCCTTCTACCATTAAGGACATTATTCCGCGCTATCAGACGATGAAGGGCAAAAAGGTTGACCGCAGATTCGGCTGGGACTGCCACGGCTTGCCTGTCGAAAACCTCATCGAAAAAGAACTCGGCATCAACTCAAAGCACGAGATTGAAGCCTACGGCGTGGCGAATTTCAACGACAAGTGCCGCGCTTCCGTCCTCAAATACACGGGCGAGTGGCGAAAGACGATTACGCGCATGGGTCGCTGGGTCGATTTTGACAACGACTACAAAACCATGAACCCCGACTTTATGGAAACAATCTGGTGGGTCGCAAAATCGCTTTGGGATAAGGGCATGATTTATGAGGGAAAGTACATTCTTCCGTACTGCCCGCGCTGTGCCACCGTTCTTTCAACGCACGAGCTTGCGCAGGGCTACAAGGAAAAGCAAGACCCCGCGATTACGATTCGCTTTAAGGTCACTAAAGCCCCCGTTGCTTTCAAAGACGATGAAATGACGAACGGAAAAACCTATTTCCTTGCCTGGACGACAACTCCGTGGACGCTTCCTTCAAACCTCGGTCTTTGTATGGGACCAGAAATCGACTATGTGAAGATTCTCGACAAGTCTAGTGGCGACTATTACATTTTGGCTGAAAGCCGCCTTTCTTCGTATTATAAGAACGCTGAAGACTACGAAATCATCTACCGCCACAAGGGTGCGGAATTCTTGGGCGCAGAATATGAGCCGCTTTTCCCATATTTTGCTGGTCTTAAAGACGCGGCAGAATGCGAAAAGGTGAGCGGTCAGAAGTGCGAAAAGGGCGCGTTCCGTTTGCTCAACGCGGATTATGTTTCAACCGAAGACGGTACGGGCATTGTCCACATTGCCCCGGCATTCGGTGAGGACGACAGCAAGGTGTTCGCAGGAAGCGGCGTTCCGTTCGTTGAGCCGATTGACGCAGAGTGCCGCTTTACCAAAGAAGTGTCTGACTACGCGGGCGTGTTTGTAAAAGATGCCGACAAAGACATCATGGACAGGCTCAAAAAAGAGGGCAAACTCGTAAAGCGCGAAACGGTGAATCACCAGTACCCGCACTGCTGGCGTTGTGGCTCTCCGCTCATCTACCGCGGAATCGGCTCATGGTTCGTCAAAGTAGCCGACCAGCACGACCGCTTGTTACGCGCAAACGCACAGATAAAATGGCAGCCCGCGCACATCAAGGAAGGCCGCTTCGGAAAGTGGCTTGCGGGTAGCCGCGACTGGGCAATCAGCCGGAACCGCTACTGGGGAAACCCGATTCCAATCTGGCGGTGCGACGACTGCGGTGAGAAAATCTGTATCGGAAGCCGCGCCGAGCTTAAAGAAAAGAGCGGCGTTGACTTGGACGACTTGCACAAGCAGTTTGTCGATAAGGTCACGATTAAATGTAAGTGCGGCGGGACAATGCACCGCATTCCGGAGGTTTTTGACTGCTGGTTTGAGTCGGGAAGTATGCCGTACGCACAGCTTCACTATCCGTTTGAGAACAAGGAGCATTTTGAAAAGCATTTCCCTGCCGATTTTATTTCGGAAGGTCTTGACCAAACGCGCGGTTGGTTCTACACGCTCACGATTCTTGCGGCGGAACTGTTCGATAAGCCCGCGTTCAAAAACTGTATCGTAAACGGCTTGGTTTTGGCGGAAGACGGACGAAAAATGTCCAAGTCCTTGAAGAACTACACCGACCCAGTTGAGGCAATCAATATGTTCGGTGCGGACGCGCTCCGTCTGTTCCTCACGCACTCGGCGGTCGTTAAGGCTGACGATTTGCGCTACAGCGATAACGGCGTACGCGAAGTCTTAAAGAACATTCTCATTCCGCTCTGGTCGGGCTATTCTTTCTTCGTCACCTATGCGAACATCGACGGCTACACGGCAAAGGGCGATGTGTTTAACGGTATGAAGCCCAAAAACCCGCTTGATGCTTGGATTGTTTCAATCACCCAGAAGATGATTAAAGATGTCACGCAGGCTCTTGACGATTACGATTTGAGCACGGCAATTGACCCGCTCATTAACTTCATCGACCAGCTCAACAACTGGTACATCCGCCGTTCACGCCGCCGCTTCTGGAAGAGCGAGAACGACACCGACAAGAAAGAGGCATACGAATCTCTGTACTATGCACTCAAATCATTCTCGCTTACCGCAGCACCGTTCATTCCGTTCATCACCGAAAGTATATGGCAGAACTTGCGCACCGAAAAAGACGCAGAATCAGTCCATTTAGCGGATTTCCCCGTGTACAATGCCGCGTTGCGTGACGAAAGATTAGAATTCCGCATGGACACGGTTCAGAAAGCGGTTTCAATGGGGCGGTCTTTGCGCAATCAGTTCAATTTGAAAAACCGCCAGCCCTTAGCCTCAACGCAGCTTGTTACACGGAATGCCGAAGAGCGCAAAGTGCTTGAAAGCATGATTGACACGATTCGCGAGGAGTTGAATGTTAAGGAAGTCATCTTTCATGAGCGCGAGGACGAACTTGTCAGCTACAAGGCAAAGGCAAACTTCAAGGTGCTTGGAAAAGAGCTCGGTGCAAAAATGAAGGCTGCCGCGGCAAAAATTCAGGAGCTTAAAAATCAGTCTATCGCCGACATTTTGGGTGGAAAGAAAGTTTCCGTTGATGTTGACGGGCAGAGCGTTGACCTTGACACCGAAAAAATCATCGTTGAGCGCATCGAAAAAGAAGACCTTAAGGTCGTCAATGACGGCACGCTTACGGTCGGCTTGGACACCAAAGTCACCGATGACCTCAAAAAAGAAGGCTATGTGCGTGATCTTATCCGTGGAATCCAGAACCTTCGCAAAGAGAGCGGATTTGAAGTCACCGACCGAATCAAACTCTTTGTCTCAGGCGACGGCGACTTGAAGGACGCGTTCGCAAAATTTAAAGAATTTGTTTCGGGCGAAACGCTTTCCACCGTGCAGGAATGGAAGGACAAACTCACCAAGTCCACTTCCGTTGAAGCCGACGACAAAACATGGAGCATTTCTATTGAAAAAGCGTAATGTTTTCAAACTTGTGGCTCTCTCGCTGATTGCCGCAAGTTTTTTCTCCTGCAAATCTGCTCCCGATCTTGCCCCCGTTGACGCATTCGAGCTTTTGGACGGAGATGCGGCTGTGTATCTGACGATTCCCGTGCAAGCAAATCAAGAATTTGTTACGAAAGCGATTCAAAAAATTGCGAATGTAGTCGAAGAAGATGCGAAAAAAATCGCTGAGCGGCTTGACACGGCGTACATTGCAATCGATTCAAAAAATGAATTGCAACTTTCAGCAAACGGAAACATTCCCACGAGTTTTGTCGGCTTGGCTCTGAGCGAAAAAAATGGTTGGCAGGCAGGGACGGTCGAAGGACAACTTGCGTACACGCATAAGCAAACTCAATTTCAACTGTGTTTGCCGTCTTCATCGAACGCATTTTTATCGCGTGACATTTCCCCGATGGTTGAAAAATTCAACAGAATCGCTTATGCCGATTTTCCTGCTGAAAAAGTTCCGGCAGAAGTCGCGCAAAATTCTGAAAATCAACAAAAATTGCTTTCAGAAGTATTGAGCGAATTTCAATTCAAGTATCTTCATGAGAATATCGCTTCTGATATTATGCTCTATTCACCGAATCCACAAGCCTTTTTGCGAAATTTTATGAGCGGGGTGAATGTTGGCGTTCCTGTTTCTTCGGCGTATGCCAAACTTACAAAATATGAAGAATCTTCGGGGGGCTTTAATGTCACACTTGTCTTGAATCTCAGTGATTCACGCACTATCAAGGCAACGGCAGCGGCAATGAAGCTCGCATTCTTCCCGATTGCTGTTAAAATTGCACAAACGGGGCAAAGTCAGCTCACGATAAACGATTTGCCAGTCAGCCAAAAGCAGCTGCTTTCAATGATACGATAAAATGCGAAGAATTTTGCACATTTTTTTACTTTTTCTTATTTTCTCATTTGTTTCTTGTGCTTCCACTGGGCTTCGTATTCCCGGAGAAGAAAAAATCATTCTAAAAAATCTTGCGACGGAATATTACACGGTGGCGGAAGGGTATCTTGAAATCAAAAATTACACTAAAGCCGCCGAATATTACAAACTCGCCATGCGTAATGAGGATTTGTATCTCACCGCGTATTATAAACTTGCCCGCTCGTATGCGCTTGCAAAAAATTGGGACGAGGCTGTCAAAACATACAACGAACTTTTGGAGCGAGACGGCGATAACACGCTTCTAAAAACTTCGCTTGCCTATATTACGGCAATGCGTGGCGATGTTGACGATGCGATTGTGCAATACCGAGATTTGCTCAAAGAGAATCCCTATGATGAAAATCTTCTTGAGTCGTTTGTGTCGCTTTTGATAAATGCGGGGCGGGGAGAAGATGCAGAAGAATCATTCTTCGTCTTAAAAGAAAAATTCCCAGACAATAAGCAGCTTTCGTCATTCGCGCAGCAACTTGCCGACATCGTGGATAACTTTGATGCTGACAAAAAAGTGGAACTTCCGCCTCCGCCAGAAGATGATAAAAAATCAGAAGAGCCTAAGCCTTAACTCTGAATGCGACGATTGGTGAGTCTGGATCCTGTGACGCGTAGTCTAACGCTTGGTTTGCTTCAAGTATGACGCGCTCTGCTTTGACATCTCTGCCGCTTGCCGATGAAATGCCTACGGAAACTTCGTTTGTGGCATTGCTGTTTTTGAGAAAATCAGTGACTTTATTATAAATTTGCTCGTATTTGTCAACGGTGGTCTGTAAATCACTTTCTGGAAGCAACACTGCATACGAATCGGCCTTGTATTCAAATATCTGGGCGTCTTCGTTTTCGTCTTTAAGAATAGAAATGATTTTTTGTGAAATTTCGTTCCCTCGATCAAGGGCATTGATTTTTATGAGGGCGACAGTGGCCTGCGTCTTTCCTGACTGAATAACGCTGTCAAACGATTCTCCAAGCGAATTTTGCAGCCGTAGGCTTGTGACTGGTGATGTCAACGGCTCGTCAGTTTCAAAGGTAATTGCTGGCGTATCTTCAAAATCAATGGTGGATTCTGAAAAATCATCTTCATCAAACGCAGATTCTTGCTCATTGAGTTGCTCCATCTGATCAATGATGTCCAAACCGCCTTCGTCATCTGCTAATTCTGTGTCTTCGGCGTCGGAAAAAAGGTCATCGTTTGGCTCAACTGTATTGTGCTGAGAAAAATCCGCTGAATCAGTTGGCTCATCGTCTGAAAAATTGATATTGATTTCTTCAGATTGCAAATCAGTTTGTTCTGGCTCTGTAGTCTCTTGGAAAATCGGCTCTGCACTTTCACAAGGTTCTGCTGCAGTACTTGATTCAGTTTGTTCTATCTGAGAGTTAGGTTCTTGTGCTTCTGTTGCTTTTTCTTCGGCTTCATCGCTTTTTTTAGAATCTTCGGTTTTTATGTAGTCGGAGTAGGATTTGTATGAATGGCACTTGGGCTTGAAGGTGAGTGAGTCTGATTCTCTTCCGTTTAAAATCAAAATAAACACACCCGCAATCACGGTACCGAATAAAATAAGTATGAATGCAAATCGCGAGTGGTTATAGACTGAGCCTGGCTTTACGAGATAGATCGATGCTTTGAGCGTAAATGATTTTTCGCCTGAGTACACTGTTTGCGCATACGATTTTACAAGTTCTGGCGAAGGAAGTGTAAAAAGTTCAGGTGGATATGAATAAACCAGCTCGCCATTGACTTCAAGTTTGAGAGATGAAAAATCATCAATGGTGCCAATCGCGTTTATGAAATTATTTGAGAATTGATAGGTTCCGTATTGATTTTCTTGGAAATTTTTTTGCGTGTTTTCGAGCAGTGTAGAAAATCGTTGGTCTGCCTTTTCGATGCCACTTTTTTTGTCGGTATACACACCTGCTCCAAACCAAATGATTGCAATCAAAAATAATAAAAAACTGATACTTGATACGATGGTGATTGGTTTTTTCATATTCATTTAGTATACTCCAATATTTTAAGGTATGCAAGAAACGCCGAGCCTTTTCCGATTTTTGCCAGCAGAGGAAGCATCGTCGTAATGATGGGCGCGTCTTCGTTATAGTCAGTTTTGTTTTGGAAAGCGTCTTGTAATTCTTTACGGTATATTGTTTTAAATTTCTGAAAATCAAAGTGTGCATAACTGGGCGGAATCTTGTTTTTCGTAATCGGCGTCCTCTTCATGAAATCAGACAGGGAAAGCCGGTAAGAGTCAAGAATGTCCGTTGTGATTTTATTTTCTGAAATTTTTGTCACGGGCGTTCGGTACATCAGCCTCGTGTATGATTTTTCTGCGGTGTCGAATCGGTTTGCCTGTGAATAAAATGCGCGTTCAAGGTAGGTGCCACGAGCGTATGGTTTTCCGTCAATATAAGAAAAATCTGCGCCAAAAAACATGATTTTATCGTTTGGAAAGCCTAAAAATTGTGCGAAGCTTGCCGCTGCAATCGTAACGGTGCCGCTTCCTGCCGCTAGATGGGGAAAGTGCGGAAAACCGTCAAAAAAAGATGCGTATTGTGACAGTGGATGCCCCGTTTCTATCAGAAGCACATTTTTTGAAAAACGGAGTGCTTTTCGGACAGAGGAAGAAGGCGCGCATAAGTCGAAAACAAAAATAGTATCGCCGCTAAAGGGGGCAAGAAAATGCTCATGAGAAATCATTTGCCCGTCAATTGAGACTACCGCGTCACTTATGATATTTTGTTTTGCAAGCGCAGCATATGCCGTGTCAGTTGCGATGATAAAATATGTTTCCCGGTGGTGCGCTAATTCAAAAACAGCTTTGTCAAGGCTTGGCCCTGCCGCAATCACTGCGGCGATTTTACCAGTGATGCGCTCTTGCAGGCGGGGTGAAAGCGGAGGAATGGTTTCGGATAGTTTTAGATTAGAAAGAATATTTTTTTGCCAGATTTTTCCGAAGTGACTTTGAACAGAATAATCTCCAGAAAGCAATTTGACGGTGGAATTGATTTTTTCGTGCGCATGTGCGGCCTCTGTAACAAAAAGAGTTTCCCATGCCCGGAGTGAAAGAATCGAAAGATTGCCATGCAGGGCAGGTTTATAAATTGAAAGCAGATTTGTCTCAAGATTCTGAATGGCAGAAAGGTGAATCTGAGGATTTTGAGAAAGGGAGCGAACGCATGGAATTTGCTGCAAAAAAGCAATCGCATCGTCTGAAATTTCCACCACGAGAATCTTTGCCTGTGGAAACTTCTCGCTCAGTTTTTGAATGTGATAGCCGGCTCCGAGTCCTAACACGACAAAAAAAGATGATTCTACAACCTGAGATGCAAAATTTTCTGCCTCGCGGACGGGATTGTATTTTGAGTGCAGGCACATTTCTTGTCCGCTTGCTTCATTTTTGCAGACTGGAATGAGATTTTTATCTTTTGCTTCAATTATGTGTGAATATATACAATCATTCATTTTCTTTAAAACAATCGCTCACATTCATGTATGAATTTTTCGATTTTTTCTTCTAGTTGTGCTTGTAATTCTTGTTTTTTTGCCTGTGAAAGTTCTCGCCGTATCAGAATTGCTTCCATCGGAAATACTTCTTCGCTGAATCTTTTTGTCTGTGCTATGCTTTTCAGTTTTGTTTGGAGCGTTTCTTTGCGAAGGTGCGCTTGCACTGGAGTGTGGCCGTTGCTTTCTGTTTTTTTGCTTTGTTGGCTTGAATCGCGCAGAATGAATTCGGCATTAAGACGCTCAAAATCAGTCCATCTTATGTCTTTTATTTTCCCGAGCGGGTATTGATAGGTTCCCGTGTCTGAAAGACGGAAAACTCTCTTTGCGAAGTAGTCTGAATTTGAAATGAACCAGTTTCGGTAGATTTCAAGGGATGTCTCGGAGCGGAAGCGCGAAAAAGTGATTCTGCTTTCTTTGGTGCGGAGCTTAAAATCAGTTTGGGCGTTGTCAATTTCGAGCGCATTCGGTTGGGTATGCTGAAAAGCGGGGGCAGGTGCTTGATCTAAGCCACAGACATAAATTTTTTCGTGCGTAAAATCAAACGCAAATTCTAAAGCTGTGCCCGCCACCGTTCCATTTCGCTTTGAAATCAAAAAGGGAATTGAGAGCGAATCCAAAAAATCTTTTCCGAGCGAGTCTTCATAAATGAGCGGAAGAATTTTTTTTGATTCAAGAATGCTTTTGGGAACGGCACTTTCTGTTTCAAGCGCAAAAATCGTATCGGACGGCTGAGGATGAAAATCAAGATGCTTTTTTGCCCAAAATCCGCCATCGCTGCTCATTACAAGATTGGGCGTAATTTCATGCGCGGCAAGCGGCATAAAAGCCGAAGAGAGTGCTATCAAAAAGAACGATGACCGAAATTTTTTAATGTACGGAATCGATGCGTGCAGGCTTGGACCAGAAGCGGCAATCAGTATGGGAAGCCTTGTTTTTTCTAAAACAACAGGATGTTGAATGTGAGCAGTAAAAATCAATGCATTTTTAAACCAGCGTTTTGAAAAATACGAGCGCGTCCCAATCACATCGCGGGCTTTGAGAATGGCTTTTTTGATTTCCTGCCATGTTTCTGCTGATTCTGACGGAAAAAGCATTTGTGTCGCATGCCAATCAAAAAAACAGCTTGAAATTAATGATTCTTCACCTAAAAAATTGAAAAGTCGCTCAGATAACGGAACATGCTCTGTATGTTTTCCGTATTTTTTGAGATAAAAGACAAAATCCCAAAGCGTGTCCGTGTCTGAAAAATCATCAAAAAAGCGGATGGCATATAGTTTTGCTGTTGGAAATTTTTGCCGTAAAAACGAAACGCAGTATGATAGGGCAGGCTCAATGATAAAAACACAAAGAGGAGAAAAATCCGCCTGCACATTTTGCGCGAACTTTTCTCCCTCTGCTCTGGGATTGTATTTTGAATGTAAATATTTTCCCTCAAAAGAGCAGGTGTGTTCACCAGATTTGCTCTTTTCGAAGTGAAATGCTGAATCGTTCAATTATACCCACCCAAAAACGCTGTTTAGCCCTGACACAAAAAGGCAATGGTTCCTTTTTTGTTTGGGCAAAGACCTGCTCCCAGCAACGCGACTGACTTTGTGGCCTTTAAGCCCAAGAGACCGATTAAGGTGCGGGCCGCATGATACGCCAAAAGCTGCTCGTCTTCTTCATCTTTTGCAAAAAGAACGACTTTGATTTCTCCGTTTGTGCCCGTGCGAGAGCAGTTTGGAGAGCGGAACAATGGCGCGACAACACTTTGAGCCGCGTCCGTGATTGAATCGATAACCTTGTTTTTAAGTTCATCGCCAGGAAGCTCAACACCCGCCAGTTCTTCTTCGATACAGAGTTTAAGTGAAAGAATGTACAGGCGACTTTCTGAAATTCCCAAGCCCGAATCGATATTTTTGTCGAATTTCGCAAGGATTTTGCTTTCTTGATTTTTGAATTCAACGATATTTTTGAGCGTTACCGCTGTTTCCGAAGCGGGGGCAAGGTTGATGTCATCATCATCATCAAGCTCGACAAGGACAAAAATGAGCGGATTTTCTTTGCTTTTAAAAGGCAGGAAGAAAATTTTATTGATTTGATTGAAAACATCGTCGTCAAAAAGTCCGTCAAAGTGGTCAAGCTCGCCAAAATCGCGTGAAAAGCACTGCCATTCAAAAGCGCGGGAGAGCGTCTTCATCCAATATTCCTGAGTTTCGGTGAGCAACGCCATTTCGCGGGCAGAAAGACCGAATGCATCAGTGACATAGTAAAAATCACCGTCAGCCGTTGAGCACGGGGAAAGAATTGCTGCCCGCACGAAACCAGAGCGTTTTGACCAATTTGTGAAGGTAGGGGTGACATCTGCAAGCACATTTTGCGCGCGTTGCAAAAGCCCCTTTTTGTTTGCATTTTCCATTAGTTGAGCCCCAGTTCCTTGAACAGTTTTTTGTATGTTTCAAACTGTTCTGACTGTGCGAATTCAGCAATCTTTTCTTCGGGAAGATTTTCCAAAAGCTGATCCATATATGAAAGTACCGATTTGATTTCTTTTTGCAAGTTGTTCGGAATCGATGACTGAATCGGAGAAGCATCTTCTTCCTCTTCTTCGACAACTTGTGGTTTTGCGGCTTCCGAAGTGAGAAGATGATCAAGTTCTCCCTCTGAAATCGCAACTCCAGAATCTTCGGTTCCTGATGACGAAACATCGCCAAGAATATCATCAACAGAAGGCACGGTGCTTTCGCTTGATTCTTCTTCGCTCGGCTCTTCGACTTGCTCCGCAGTTGAATCAGCCGCGATATTTGCAAGCTCGTCTGCGGAAAGCGTGGTGTCTTCATCATCGTTTACAGGCTCTTCGATGTTGTCCGCGATATTGGCAAGTTCATCGGCAGAAAGCGTTGTGTCATCAGCATCGCTTTCTTCGGCCGTTTCTGTTGATTCTGCATCATCAAAAACAAAGGGCTCATCGATTGCAAGGCTGTCTGATTCTTCAGAAACCAACTCTGCTTCATCGCTTATTGCAATTTCTGGCTCTGATTCTTCTTCGATAAGATTTTCATCGCTTGATTCTACGAGAATGTCATCATCAGATTTTGGAACAAGAATTTCTTCGGGAAGATCCGATTCTGAGTTGTCTTCGATATTTTCAATTTCGTCAAGAACAGGCTCTTCAATGCTTTCGTCAGAAAAATCAAGTGATTCTTCGCTTGGAGTGCTCTCTTCAGAAACTGATTCTTCGTCCGCTGTTTCTGAAGATGAGTCTTCTTCAACCATTTCGACAGAGTTTAAAATATCGTCCATTTCGTCGAGGGAAAGCGCGATGGTATCATCTTCATCGTCAGAATCAAAGAAACCGCCCGTTGATTGAGGTTCTTCCGCTTCTTGTGAAAGGAACTGCTCTTCCTCTGGATTAAGTGATTCTTCTGGCTGCGAAACTTCGGTTGCTGAAAGAGAATCTTTGTTCTTGAGTTCTTCAAATTCAGTTTTAAGGGTTGAAATCTCGCCTCTGAGAGAAGAAAGCTCTGCCGCAATCTGGCTCAAAATAGAGTTTGTTGCATTTGCAATTTCTGCATCTTTTGCCGTCTGTTCTGTCTGTGGGGCAGGAGATTCTTCTGCTATCGTTTCAGTGACTGGTTCTGCAACGGTCGATGGCACAATAGAGTCTTCAACAACAGGTTCTGAAACTGGCTCTTCGAGAGAAGGTTCTTCCGTAATTGCAGGCTCTTCTTGGGCAACTTCTTCTTCGTCAAGAGAAAGTTCTTCCGAAGAAGGCTCTTCGATGATAGTTGGTTCTTCTGACGCAGGGGCTGCAAAAGCATCGTCTGGCGGCAATGAGAACGGATTATCTTCGGCCGGTTCTGAAATGTCGACCGCTGTTTCTTCAAAGACGGGCTCTTCCATGTCAACAACTTCGATTGAAGCGTCTGGTTCTGAAGCTTCGGTAACGAGTGGCTCTTCTTGCGTGCTTTCTTCTTGAATGACAGGCTCTTCTGAGACTGCCTCGCTTGCTGCAGAAGGTTCATCGTTGAGGGATGTGGTGTTGCCGTTTTCGTCTTCGATTGAATCCATGATAGAATCCAAGTCAAAATCATCATCGTCTGGGGCAGAGTAATCTTGAGAAGGAGCAGCTACCGGCTCTTCGTTTTTGTCTGATTCGATTGAGACGCTTACATCATCATCGTCTGCACTAACGTTCATTTCTGGAGCGTCTGATTCTTGTAGTGAAGCTGGCTCATCTGAAAGGGAAGGAACTTCTTCTTCGGCAGGAGCACTTGCTTCGGCTGTGGCATCGCCTGCATCTGATTGCGTACCCTCTTCGGCATTGATGTCAAAGCCAAATTCATCAAGGGAAATATCTTCGGTGCCGTCCTCATTTACATGCACTTCATCGATTTTTGGCTCTGAATCTTCTGAAACAGAGGTGTCTTCGTTTCCAGAGAAATCTACGCCAAATTCATCGAGTGAGATTTCTTCTGTTCCATCGCTTGAAGGAGCAGATTCTGCTGAAGATGAAGAAGATGAGTCATCGCCAAAATCAACTCCAAAGTCGCTCAAATCGACTTCTTCTGAACCAGGCACTTCGGCAACAGGAGCGGAAGAAACGGATGATGAGCTTGATGAAGAAGATGAAGTGTCCGCATCGTCAAATGAAAGGTCGATGTCAAGAGGACCGTCATCACTTAAAGAAGGAGAATCAGAAACGCTTGGTGAGTCAGAAACGGTGACGTCGCTAGAAGAATCCAAGAAATCATCTGTAGAGACTGATTCTTTGACGGCAGGTTCTGCGGGTGTGCTTGCGGGAGCGGCATTTTCTTCGTCCCCTTCAAAAACACCGCCTTCAATGAACTCATCGAGCGAAATTTCTGTTTCGCCTGCATCATCGGCAATGCCTGCGGAATTATCTACGACATCTATATCAGAAAAATCTGGTAAGTCAGATGTTGGTTCTTCTATTTCAGACGAAACGGTACGCGGCGGTTTTTTAACCCAAACTCCATAGTTGTCAAGTTCGTTTGTTTTATCTGAATCACTCATATTGTTCCCCTTCAAAGTGAATTTAGGAAAGCACTTGCCATCCAAAAAATCTTTGATTAATTATCGGCATTTTTTTCTAAAAAAAACACAGTTTATTCTATTCATTATATCATATAGTGCGTAAATGTCCAAGAAAAAAATTTGTTTTAGAAATCTGAATTTTTGGCCGATAGTAATTAAGATATGACAAAAATGTTTCGCCTTCTCGTTGCGGCGTTGTTCGGTACTTTGATTTATGTCCTCGTTTCGTTCACTTGTGGAACGGACGGAATTTGGGCGACCGGACAGCTTCGTGAGCAAAAGAGAATTTTAAGTGCACGGGCGGATGAAATTCAAAAAATCAATGATTCTCTCGCTCTTGAATACACGGCCCTTGAAAAAGATCCTGATGTAATCGCAGGTTTTGCGCGAAAGATGGGCTATGTCCGTGACGGCGAAAAAGTTGTGAAAATCAACGGGCTTATTTCTATGGATGAATACCATTTTGAGACTGGTACGCCGATAAAATCAATCGAACCGTATTCACTTCCAGAGTGGTTTTGCAAGGTGGCGGGACTTTTGATGTTTTTTGTGGCGTATCTGTATCTGATGGTTAAGGATTTTGGTCCAAAAAGTTCTGTAAAGAAAAATAAGATTAAAATCAAAGGAATACCTGTCTATGATTTGCCGCAAGTGTGATGAAGAGTCTGCCCAGATTGCAGTTGATTATTTGAGAAGGGGGAAGGTTGTCGTGCTTCCCACTGATACGGTCTATGGTTTTTCTGGTCTTGTTGACGGCCGGCACTATTCTTTCCATACCTATGAAAAAATCTGTACAATAAAACAGCGTGATGAAGGAAAGCATTTTATTCAGCTCATCGCAAAGCCAGAAGATGTAAAAAAATATACGCGCGATGTGATTCCTGATGAATTGCTTGCAAAATGGCCGGGACCGCTCACGATTATCGTGCATACCTTTGCTGAAGACGGCAATTTTGAGACGACGGCATTTCGCTGTCCGGGTGACGAATGGCTCAGAAAAGTGATTGCCCAGTGCGGAGCTCCGATTTATTCAACGAGCGTGAATCGAAGCGGAAATCCTGTTCTTGACAATATCCAGCAGATAAAAGCCGAATTCGGAAAAGAAGTCGACCTGATAATCGATGACGGTGACAAAAAAGGCGGAATTCCTTCCACAATCGTAGCCATCGATGAAACGGGTGCCGTGAAAGTCGTAAGAGAAGGCGGCATTCAAGTGAGCAGTTAGCACTATTTGCGGCTCCAGCTTGAGTTGACCGTGCCTTTTTCGGTGCCTGAGTTTGTGGATATGACGGTGTGCTTTACGCCTTCGAGTGTGTCTGCCGAAGTGAGCGAGAAATTCCATGTGATGGGGGAGGCGGTGGCTGCGCATGCCAAAGCCTGTTCGCGCGGAAGTTCAGGGAAGAACGAAGCGTTTGATTTTCCGACCTGAGTGATTTCGAGATTTGTATTGATTCCTTCAACAGTGGCTTTTTTGACCGAGATTTTGATATTCATTGTGGCACCGTTCTTGAAGATGACGAATCCACGACCTCCGCGAAGAATGATGATTTTGTCTGCGAACGGCTCTCCGCTCCAGGTGCCTGCAAGAGATTCGATGTCGACCCCTGTGTTGAAGTCTGCGGCGATGTTTTCTTTATTGGCACTGGCAAATTCGGGGGCAGGGGATTTTAGCTCAGAGAGCACCTTTTCGATTGCCGATTTTGCTCCGACCAAGATTTTGTAGTATGACTCGTAGTTTTCGGTGGCGGTGTGCGTGATTCCGTCGGCTGAGGTGACGGCGTTGAAGCGGCAGTTCCAGATTGTTTGCCCGGAAGATGATTTTTCGTCGGTGATTTCGGCATAGAAGTAGACTTTTGCGTTTGTGCGGGCGAATTGAGGCAAAAATGCCGAAGCGCGGCTTAAATCGGGGCGTTTGTCATCGATGCTGATTCCATCGATTGATTTGAGCTGCGTGTAAAAAACATCCTGAGCCATTTTGAGCATGTTTGTATCGGAAGAAGATGAGACGACACCATAGTAATCAATCAGCAAGTCTTCTGCGTGAAGTGCCGATAGGTGAGAAAGAATCAAAAATGTGAGGCAGAAAATTCTGCTTTTTACCGTAAGATTCTTCAAATCTCAGTTCTCCGATTGCGATTTCAGAAGCTTATACATTTTTTCTGAAATCCCGTGCCATTTCCCTGTCCAAATCGCGTTGCTTGATTGTCTCGCGCTTGTCGTAGAGCTTTTTGCCCTTGCAGACTCCGAGCGTGAGCTTGACCCTGCCATGCTTTAAATAGAAATCGAGCGGAACGAGCGTGTAGCCTTTTTCTTCGACTTTGCGCGTGATTCTCTTGATTTCTTCTTTGTGAAGCAAAAGCCGCTTTTTGCGGTCAGGATTGTGATTGAACACGGATGAATATGCATACTCTGAAATGTGAAAATTGCGCATCCAGACTTCGCCATTTATAATTTCGGCAAAAGAATCTGCAAAGGACACATTCCCTGCCTTGACGGACTTGACTTCGGTTCCTTGAAGCTCCAGTCCGCACTCGTAGGATTCTTCCACGAAATAGTTGAAACGAGCCTTTTTGTTCTGTGCGATAATTTTGACATTTTCGGGCATACTATTCTTATTATAATAGTAACAAACGCAATTTGCAACGGTTTCAGAAAATTGAAGGTCGAAATTTAAAATTATTTTCAAAAAATCTGAAATCCTATTTTTTCTGACAAGTACTTTTTTTATATTGACTTTACTGATAATTTTTGTATAATACTGATATTATGTCTTTTGATATTTGTGTCAAAGCACCCGCAAAAGTGAATATCGGGCTTAAAGTCCTGAAAAAACGGGCGGATGGTTACCACAATATCGAAAGTGTTTTTCAGACACTGGACTTTTCCGATGAGCTACAGATTCGGCGTATTCCGCAAAAAGAATGCATCATTCACTGTGCTCAAATGCAGCTTCCTCTGGAAAATACGCTGACGAAAACTTATTCAGCATTCCGTGCCCAAACGAATGTCGATTTCGGTGTGGAAGTAGTGCTCGGTAAATTTTTGCCTGCCGGTGGAGGCTTGGGAGGCGGTTCTTCTGACGGAGCTTCTCTGTTAAAAGGACTCGCTGATCTAGCGGAGATTCAGCTGACGGATTCTCTTGCTGATGCCGTTGCAGAAAAAGTCGGAAGCGATGTATTCTTCTTCTTGCACTCTGGTTTTTTTCAAAAAGGCCGGGGCTGCGCCTTAGTTTCAGGTCGGGGCGAAGTCGTCGAGGCAATCGAACCACGAACTGACCTAAGTTTTGTGCTGATTTTTCCGGGAATTCACTCTTCTACAAAAGAGGCGTATTCTTTGGTGGATCACGCCTATGAATCAGGTTTGTATGATTCTGTATATACGGTTTCGTATCCTGATTTTTCGGAGTTGAAGCGTTTATACTACGGTCTTGCTGGTGCTTGGAAATTTACAAATTCCTTCACTCCTGTTCTTATCGATAAATATCCTGTAATCGGCGAAGCTCTTCGGGATATTTTGAAATGTGGAGCTGACTGGGCAGATATGTCTGGTTCAGGTGCTACCGTTTTTGGTGTTTTTGAGTCAGCGGTTGCTGCAAACGAAGCCTACTTAAAATGCCAAAAAAAATGGAAATGTGTCGTGGCACATTGACAATTTTTTTAGTTCAAAAAGGAATTTGTAAACTATGGAAGTCACAGAGTTGAGAATCCGAAAGGTAACTGCCGAAGGAAAGTTAAAGGCATATGTTACCGTCACTTTTGATAATTGTTTCGTCGTTCATAATGTAAAAGTTATTGAAGATCAGTCAGGGCTTTTTATTGCCATGCCAAGCCGAAAAACTGCAAACGGCGATTATAAGGATGTCGCTCATCCTATCAGCGCAGATTTTAGAAATGCCTTGCAAGAAAAGATTCTTTCGGAGTATAATGCGGGGCACTTTGATGAAAGTGCTGTCGAAGACTAGCGTATTTTTCTGCTCTTTTGTGGAGCAGATTGATATATTTTGGGCCGTCGTCAAGCGGTAAGACAATGGCTTTTGGTGCCATCATTCCACAGGTTCGAATCCTGTCGGCCCAGTTATTTTTTTGGAAACTCTGGCGTGACGAACGATGGGGTTAGATTTTAAAAGTCAAAACACTGTTTTTGCTTCATCCGTTGTTTCCAAAATTTTTAGGAGTTATATAAAATGGAACAGTTGGTTATCGAAGCAAAAAATCGCTCAGAAACTGGCAAAAAAGCAGCACGAACAATTCGTGCACAAGGTCGTATTCCTGCAGTTGTGTATGATGAGGCAGGAAAAGCAACATCAATCACCGTTGATTCAGTTCAGTTCAACAAGGTGTGGCGCTCAATCACAAGCACAACTTTGGTTACTCTCGATGTCGAAGGCAAAAAATACGATGCGTTCATCCGCGATACGGAATACAATATTATAAAGGATCAGGTCCTTCATGCTGATTTCTTCGCGGTTTCTAACAAAAAGCCTGTCGTCCGCTCGTACAAAATCCAGTACTCTGGCACTCCGGCTGGCGTTCTTAAAGGTGGCTTCATGGTTAAGCATGTTCCAGAAGTTAAAGTTAAGGCATTGCCAAAAGATTTGCCAGTTCGTATCGTCATCGATGTTTCTCCAATCAACATCGGCGATGTTTTCCGTGTAAAAGACATGGGCTTGGGTGATAAGGTCACTGTTCTTACCAACGGCGAAGATTCACTCGTCAGCGTAGCACCAGCTCGCTAATCGCTCTTTTTGTGCAAATCCCTCGCCTGTCGGGGGATTTTTTTTATGCAGAATATTCTTCCTTTTGAAAAAAAAGTTCTCTCAGGTCTTGTGTCGTGCGGTGTCACTGAGAAGTCTGTTTCTGAATCAACGCTCTTGGGGGTCGCGGTTTCTGGTGGGGCTGATTCGGTGTCGCTCTTGCTTTCGCTTGCGGCTATTTTCTCGTCTGATTTGCTCCGAGTGATTACCGTGAATCATGGAATTCGCTCAAAAGAAGAGAGCGGGGGAGATGCGGCGTTTGTATCTGATTTGTGCAAAAAACTCGGTGTAGAGTGTAAAACTTTTGAAATTCAATCAGGAAAAATCTTAAAAATTGCAAAATCCCAAAAAAAAAGCGTAGAAGAAGTGGCCCGTGCGTTTCGCTATGAGGCGTTTGAATCATTTATCGAAGAAGAACATCTTGCTTTCTTGTGTCTTGCTCATAATCAAAATGACCAGTGTGAAACAGTGCTCATGCGTTTTTTGCAGGGAAGCGGAATTGAAAGCATGGGCGGAATTGAGCGGGTGCGTGGAAAGTATGTGCGGCCGCTTCTTGATATTCCGCGTGCTGAAATTGAAGCGTACTTGATTGAAAAAAATCAATCGTGGTGCACGGATTCAACCAATTCTGACAGTGCGTATTTTCGTAATAAAATCAGAAATGTGCTTGTTCCTGTCTTGAACGAAAATTTTACAGGCTGGCAAAATGCTGTTCTTTCGGGGGTAAAAAAGGCTGTAGCTGATGAAGCCTTCCTTGATTCGTGCTTGGATACGGCTCAAAAAAATTATCAGTTGCTCGAAGGTTCGTCATCGCAAAATATAGCTTCCTTAAACACAGTCCAATTTGATAGAGTGCGGTTTTATTCGCTTCATGATGCCTTAAAAAGGCGGCTGTTTTTTTCTGCGCTGAATAAGTCGGGTTTTGGTGGCAGGTTTCCATTTCGGCTTTTTGAAAAAATCACTTCGTGGGGCGATAAAAAAGAGCAAAATCTTTCGTTTGAGAATGTGAAAATTTCGCTTGATTCGCAGTATCTTGTGATTCAGAATCAAAAATCGCTGAATACCGATACTGACAAAAAATCCTGCAGAGAAGAAGGCTTTTGCTTTTTGATAGATGATAACTTGTCATTGCGAGAGCATTTATGTTCGAAGCAATCCTTCGCCATGCTAGAAAAGAATATTCATTTCCCCTGCCTTGTCCGCTCGTGTCAGCAGGGCGACAAAATAAAGGCGGCTGATGGAACATACAAATCTCTTGCGGATATTTTCTCCGATTGGAAAATTCCAGAAAAATTGAGGGGAAAAATTCCTGTTGTCGAAGAAATTGTCCCAAAATCGGAACTGAAAGCGATAATTGCTTCTGGTTTTGGATTCAAAAATTGGATTTTATAGTATAAAATCTATAGACATGCATGGCATTATTTTGATATAATTTAACAATATATTTGCAGTAGTGTTTTTATAGACACAAGGAGGAATGTTGGCAGATTCAAAAGGGTTGCGAATCAATGAACAGATTCGTGTACGAGAGGTCAGGTTGATTGACGATGAGGGCGGAAAGAACGGGATTGTTCCCACTCGCGAAGCTCTCGAATTAGCAAAGGAAAGAGACTTGGACCTCGTGGAAGTTTCGCCAAACGCAAATCCACCAGTTTGTAAAATCCTAAACTACGGTAAGTATCGGTTCGAGCAGGAAAAACGGCTCCGAGATTCCCGCAAGGCCCAAAAAGCCCTTAAGCTCAAGGAAATCCGCATGCAGCCCAAAATCGGTGCAGGCGACCTTGATACTAAGGCAAAGCATGTTCAGGAATTCTTAGACGAAGGCGATAAGGTCAAAGTCACGATTCGTTTCCGCGGTCGTGAGCTTGCCCATACCGAACTCGGCTACGATGTTCTGAAGGAAGTATTGAAAAGGCTCGTCGAAGGCTCATACACCATCGAAAAGCCTGCCGCAATGGAAGGGCGATTTATGTCAATGACATTAAATGCCAAGGCCAAATAACCTAAAGTTTCAAATCTTCCCGTTCGGAAGTACTTTAGTTACAAAAAGAGGTGGCTCAAAATGCCAAAAATGAAGACAAAGAAAGCCGCAGCGAAACGATTTTCGTTCACTGGAACAGGCAAAGTTAAGTACAAGAAGATGAATCTTCGCCATATCTTGACGAAGAAATCTGCAAAACGCAAGATGCATCTTCGCCACGCAGGTATCCTCTCTGAGGATTCTACAAAAGCGCTTCGCAAGCAAATGCTTCCGTACGGTAATTAATTTTAAAGGTTATAAGGAGTAAAGAATGTCTAGAGCAATAGATGGAACAAAACGCAATAACCGCCGTGCAAAGATTTTAAAGCTTGCGAGCGGTTTTACTGGACGACGTGGAACAAACTACAAGGCAGCAAAAGACGCAGTTGTAAAGGCACTTCGCCACGCATATGTTGACCGCCGTGACCGCAAAGGCGACTTCCGCCAGTTGTGGATTGCGCGTATCAACGCCGCAGTTCGTGAAGAAGGGCTTTCATACTCACGCTTCATCAATGGTCTTAACAAAGCAGGTATTACCTTGAACCGCAAGGCTCTCTCAAACCTCGCTATCGAAGATCCTGCAGCTTTCAAAGCTGTTGTAGAAACTGCTAAAAAAGCTCTCGAAGCGTAAGTTTTTATAAGGGCAAAGGAGGGTGCCATGATTTCGATTGAACAAGTCTTGTTGTTGGAAGAAAAGGTAGAAAGCGCTGTCAAAAAAATTGAACAGCTTAATGCGGAGAACGCTGCTTTGCGTAGCAAATGTGCAGAGCTTTCAAATGCGCTCAATGCAAAATCGGAGCAGTTTTCGTCTTTTCAGTCTGACCAAAGCAAAATCGAAGAAGGCATCCTCAAAGCCCTTAGTCGCCTCAATGCTGTGGAAAATGTTGTTTTTCAGGCATCAGCAGGGGCCCAGCCTTTACCACAGGCAAGCCATCCAACAGAATCTGTCCAAAATTCCGAAGAAACTCCCGTTGTTTCAGAAGAGGAAGAGCCTGCTCAGAACGAGGTGCTTGTTTCTGATGAGCCTGTTGATTCCGCCGCTACAGATTCCGAAATCGAAATACAAGTAGAGCCATCGCTTGATTCACAAGAGCCAGTGGCACAGCAATCTGAAGAATCAGAACTTCCCAAAAATCAAGAATCACCGTTTTCTGAATCCCTTACGCCTGATATTGATTTTGAATTTGGCGAATCGGATGTTTCTGCGCAGAGCGAAAATGCAACTGTAGAAAATCCAGAGCAAAATCAGGATTCTGCTCCTGACTCTCAGCCACTTTTTGACATTTTCTAGTCTATGGGTTCCCTTCAGATTGATGTCTTTAATTTGCCGTTTGTCATTCAGGTAAATGAAAGTGACGAGTATCTTCAAAAACTTCTCGGCTATTACAAAAAAATCCTTGAACGCATACAAAAAAACGGCGTTCTTACCAATCCCGTCCAGATTTCCGCTTTAGCTGGAATTATGCTCTGTGATGAGTTGTACAAAGAAAAATCAAAAATCCAAAAAGCAAAAGGTGAGGGCGAAATTGCCGGTATGTTTGCTGATGAAGAAGAAAGCAATGAGGCCGAGCGACTCACCAAAATGATGATTGAAAAAATCGAAAAGGCATTGCAATAATGTACAGGTTTTGTGTTTGGGTTGATGCCGATTCATTTCCTGCCCGTGCAAGAGATTTTCTTGTTGAACTTGCTGTTTCAAAATCGGTGCGCGTTGTTTTTGTGGCGAATAGAGACATTAAAACCAATAACAAAACTGTTCAGATGATTGTCTGCCAAAAAGAAAAAGATTCCGCTGATAATTACATTTTTGAAAATGCTGGTGCGAATGATATTGTTGTGACCCGTGACTTGCTCTTTGCAGAGCGGCTTGTTTCAAAAAAAATCACGGTGATGAACGATCGGGGCGTAGTTTTTACAAGGGAAAGTATTGCAGATAAATTGCGGGAGCGTGAATTTAGCCTTAATCTCTCAGAAATTGGCTTGGGTGGCGGAAAGGGAAACTATTATGGTGACAAAGAATTTAAAAAGTTTTCTGTTGCCTTTGCTGAAGAACTTCAAAAGCACATTATTGCAGACATCTATAATATAAAGAAATAGCTGGCGAAAATGGGGCTATTATTTCTTTTCCATGCGTTCGTAAGCCGCATTGATTGAGAGAATTCGTTCTTTTACTTCTAAAAATGCAAGGACAAGGGTAGGATCAAACTGCTTGCCCGAAAGGCTCTGGATTTCCATGAATGCGTCGTCAATTGACCATGCTTCTTTGTAGACACGGCTGTGAGAGAGCGCATCGAATACATCGGCGATGGCAACAATGCGGGCAGAAAGAGGAATTTCTTCGCCTTTGAGCGGTTCGCATCTCTCGATGGGCTTACCGATTTCGTAATGAGTGTAGTCGATTTTGCCTGGATAGCCCTTTTCGCTTCCGTCCCACCACTCATGATGATGCAAGGCGACATCGCGCGACATAACATCGATGTCTGATTCTGGTTCGGTAAAGAGCTGCGCACCGACGCATGTGTGCCCCATCATGATTGCGCGTTCTTCTTCGGTGAATCTTCCTGGACCCGGCTTTTTTAAGATTACATCTGAAATACCGACTTTGCCCAAATCATGGCACTTGGCTGCGATTTTGAGAATGTCTCGGAATTTCATTTGCTCTTCTTTTGGAACTTTGTGATCAGCAGCCCACTGGTCATAAATTTCCAGTGAAAAATCTGATACGCGCTCGACATGGATGCCTGTTTCTTTGGGATCGCGGAATTCGGCCATTCGCTGCATGCGCTTGATCATGTTACTTGTGAGGTAGGTATGTTCAAGTGTTTGCGTAACGCTTGACGCGAATTGCTTTATGAATTCAACTGATTCATCGCTGAACGGAATGATATTGTTGTTTGAATCTTTTGCATTGATAATTTGAAGGACACCCAATGTTTGCCCACTGCTTGTGATGAGCGGAACGGAAAGCATGGAAACTGTTTTGTAGCCAGTGGAAATGTCTGTGCTGCTGTTGAATTTGTATGGCGTTCCGCCTTCAATGTGATAGGCATCGGGAATATTGAGCGTTTGACCTGTGCATGCGCAGTAGCCGGAAATCGAAGTTTTTGTAATCGGCACGGTGAAGTAGACATATGGCGATTTTGAATTCTGCCTAGAAGATTGCTGCGTGTCGTTTTGAGCATATTTGATTCTTAGAAGCTTGTCTTTATATGCATGTTCTTCGTCCGCAAAAGCAACTGCTGGAACCGCTGAAGGCTGTTTGTCTTCGATTACATAGATTGAGCCTGCATCTGCGTTCGCAATGGCCCGTGCTTCTGTGAGAATGCGTTCCAAGAGGACATCTGTATCACGGATTTCATTGAGTAGTTTTTCTGTTTCAAAAACTTTTTGCAATTTTTTTGCATCTAAGGATTTGCTCATTACTTTTTCCTAATGATAGATTATAATTTAATTATTGTAATTAGTCTAGAACTTTATTTTTGAGTATGGAAATGGCGGGCGAATACATGAAAATCTGCCGATACTAAAACTATGACGGTATCACAAGCAATTGAAGAATTTCTCTCTTATATTGAATCGGTGCGCACGCTCTCGGCGAACACGGTCACGGCGTGCAAAAACGATTTGTCGCAGTTTAAGGAAATGCCCTTTATCGGCTCTGCGCGGGAACTCAGTGACATTGAGCTTGAAGACTTAAAGCAGTGCGTGGGCTTTCTCTCCAAAAAAAAGCGTTCCGCCGCCTCAATCAACCGCTTCATTTCTTCGGTTCGCTCGCTCTTTGCCTATTGCCGAAAATTCGGTCATCTCAGCGTGAATGTCGCACTTGAACTTAAAACGATTAAAAATCCCAAAAAACTTCCGCGATTCATGACGGGGGCTGAAATCGACAAACTCTGCCGAGAGCCTGAAACGAACGAGCTTTTGTGGGAAAAACGCGACAAGGCTCTCTTTGAAATGCTCTATTCTTCGGGATGCCGTGCAAGCGAAATCGTTTCGCTCACGCTCGATGATTTTAACGGCGACTATTCTTCGGCAATCGTTACGGGAAAAGGGAGCAAAGACCGCCGCGTGTATTTTGAAAAGGATGCGCAAAACGCGCTCAAAGCCTACCTTGAAGACCGCAAAAACCGTTTTGGCGAGGCTGACACGGAGCGGCACATTTTCGTAAATCAGCGGGGCGGTGCACTCACCACGGGCGGGCTTCGTTTGATTATTTCGCGCTATTCGGGGAGCGAGGGCACAAAGCACCATGTTTCGCCTCATGCCTTCCGCCATACTTTTGCCACCGCCATGATTACGAACGGCGCGGATGTGCGCATGGTTCAGGAACTTTTGGGGCACTCCAGCATTTCCACCACGCAACGCTACACCCATATCAGCACCGAAAAAATGATTGAGATGTACAACAAAGCCCACCCGCATGCACGCTAAATTTCCCTTGCCGACCGCGTTTTTTTCCATTATCTTTATAGTATGGAAAAGGTTGAAATCAGAAGCACCACCGTTATTGCGGTCAAGCGGAACGGAAAGGTGGCGATGGCGGGCGACGGTCAGGTGACGCTCGGAAATACGGTCTGCAAGGGCAACGCACGAAAGGTTCGCAAAATCTACAACGGAAAGATTCTCACGGGATTTGCGGGAAGCGTTGCCGATGCGTTCACATTGCTCGATAAATTTGAAGAAAAAATCAAGGAATTCAACGGCGATTTGACTCGTGCCGCTGTGGAGCTTGCGAAAATGTGGCGTACCGAAAAAATGTACCAAAAGCTAGAGGCAATGCTCATCGTTGCCGATTCAAGCAAGATTCTGTTGATTAGCGGTGACGGAAATGTAATCGAGCCTGAAAATGATGTGCTTGCAATCGGAAGCGGCGGAAATTACGCCTACTCAGCCGCGCTCGCATACCTCGATTCAAGCGATTTGAGTGCAAAAGAAATCGCCGAGCGAAGCTTGAAAATCGCAGGCAATATTTGTATTTATACGAATCAGAACATTACAGTAGAAGAGATATAGTCCACAGATTTTCACAGATTAACACAGATTATATGTTTTGTTATAAGAAAGTCTCTCCTTTATGTGCGAAAGATTTTCGCTTGGGGAACATCTAATCAGTGAAAATCTGTGTTAATCTGTGGATAAAAATGAAAAAGGAAACATTATGGCTATTGAAGGGCTTACACCGAAACAAATTGTTGAAAAACTGGATGCCTACATCATTGGGCAGGACAAGGCAAAAAAGGCGGTTGCGGTCGCATTGCGGAACAGAATCCGCCGCATTCATTTGGCGGACGACATTCGCGATGAGGTTGCGCCAAAAAATATTCTCATGATTGGACCGACGGGCGTTGGCAAAACCGAAATTGCCCGCCGCTTGGCAAAACTCGTGAACGCGCCGTTTATAAAAGTTGAGGCAACGAAGTACACTGAAGTCGGCTATGTGGGGCGCGACGTTGAGTCAATGGTTCGCGATTTGATGGCTGTGGGCTTCAACAATGTCAAAAAAGAAGTCGAGGACTCAATGCGCGAGGCGAGCGTTCCCAAAGTCGAAGAAAAATTGCTCGATTTGCTCCTTCCGGGAACGGGCGAAAAGAGTGAAAAAAAAGACGATGAAAAGGGCGAGGGAGGCTCTTCGACAGGCTCAGCCCTCATTGAAAAGCCAGCCGATAACTCAACGCGCGAGAAATTCCGCCAAATGCTCCGTGAAGGAAAACTCGAAGACCGCGAGGTGGAACTTACCGTCCGAAGACAGAACTCAATGCCGAGCATGGAAATCATCGCGGGCGGCTCAATGGACGACTTACAGAGCGGCATGATGGAAATTCAGAACATGCTTTCAGGTCGCACGCACAAAAAGAAGGAAGTCACGGTACGCGAGGCACGAAAAATCCTCACCGAAGAAGTCTTGGACTCGATGATTGATGCCGACAAAGTTGCTGATAAAGCGAAAGAGCGCGTGGAGCAGAGCGGAATCATCTTCATCGACGAAATCGACAAAATCGCCACCAAGAACGCGAATTCAAGCGGGCAGGTGAGCCGAGAGGGCGTTCAGCGCGACATTCTCCCGATTGTGGAAGGTTCTAAGGTCAACACCAAATTCGGTGTTGTCGATACCACGCACATTCTCTTTATCGCGGCGGGTGCGTTCAGTCTTGCTGCTCCGAGTGATTTGATTCCCGAATTGCAAGGGCGATTCCCGCTCCGCGTGGAACTGGAGTCGCTTTCAAAATCTGACTTTAAGCGGATTCTCACCGAGCCAAAGAACGCGCTCACCAAGCAGTATTCGGCGCTTTTGGAAACTGAGGGCGTGAAGATTGTCTTTACCGAAGATTCAATCGACCGCATGAGCGAGCTTGCCGAAGAACTCAATTCCCGAAGCGAGAACATCGGCGCGCGTCGTTTGCACACAATCATGGAAAAAGTGCTCGAAGAAATCAGCTTTGACGCCGACGAGCACGCAGGTGAAACGCTCAATGTTGACGCCGCCTATGTCGACGAAAAACTCACGGGTGTGGTCAAAGACCAGGATTTGAGTCGCTATATCTTGTAGAGTTGATGCCCGCACTCATTGGAGAAATTTTTCTGCCTCTCGGCTTCCATATTCGTCACGAAGAAATATCGCTGCAGTGCGTAGGTCTTCTTCGGTTGGAAGCCAACTGTATTTTGAGCTGAGTTTTTTAATTGCGTTTCGTACCGAACTCTGTGATTTTTCTTGGCTTTCGCTTTCTTTTTCTTCTTCAATGAGTGTGTAATATTCATCGATAAAGTCTTTTGCCTTAATTCTTTCTGTTTTTGCGCTTCCTTCAACCTTTACCACATGCCATTCCTTGCCGTTCCAGCGTAAAGTTACTGTGTCGCGCATTTTTTCTATGATGAATACTGATTCCTGCTGTCTGACAAAATAATACTGGGCAGAGTGGGTAACTTCATCGCCTTTTTTGAGCGTTTTTTCATTTTCTTGTAAAAGCGCGGCAGGTTTTTCCTTTTTGAGTGCATAAGTGTTTTCGGTTTGGAATGGCTTGCCATCAATCAGCAGTTGTGTAATTCCGAACATCCAGCTTTTTGATTCCTTTTTGTAAAAGAACCATTTTTCAGGGGAAAGCGTGCCATTATCTGGACTCGTTTCAAGGCGTTGTCGTGCAGAAACATACAGACCGCTCATTTTGACAAGCAGGTCCTTTGTTTCTTTGCCTTTTAGAATTTCTTGCAGATTGGGAATATCTGCCTGGTGAATCATCGTGTACATGACGGCTGTTGTTTGTGTTGAATCCAATCCCCGTGTGGTGACGAGATTTGCATTTTGCCGTATGATTCCCGAAGCAAACCATGAGAGCACTAAAAGTGCGGCGGCTGAAGCTAAAATTCGATTCTTATTTCTTCTCAAAAATCGCTTTGTGCCCAGAATGACTGTTTGTTTTTTGATGAATGAATTTCGTGCTGTTTCAAGGCGTTTTTCCGTTTCGGATTGTTGGTCGTTATTTTGCGCAGTTTTGCAAATATGTTCCAATTCGGTTTTTATGCAATCAGAGTCAAAATCGTGCAGTTTTTTTAGAATTTCCTGCTTTTTCCGCTCCGTTCGTGAATCGGTAATCGCTCGCTTTCCAGCGGTGAGCTTTTGATTGAGTTTTAGTTTAAAAGCTGATTCAATGCTTTGTGCGAGGCCGTTACTGATTTGTGGATTCCACAAGGTGAGCGGAATGAAATTTTCATCAAAAATATCTTCTTGTCGCTTCGTTGTGTCAGCACTTTCAAACGGAAAATGTGAAGTCAGAACTTTGTATGCGACGACCGAGCGCAAAAAATACAGTGATGACGGAAAATCCAAGCCTTTGTATATGAATTTTCCCTGCAAGTCGGGATAGCGTTCTTTGTGCTGCCGGGCACATTCTTCAAACAGCGTACTTGCGATAAAAAGAATGGTTGCTGTGTTTTTGCTGCAATCTGCATCGATTATGATTCCGCCAGCTCCTGTTGTGCCTGTAAAAAAATCCCCATTGGAAATAAAATCAATCGCTTTAAAAAAAGAAACGAGTGAAAAAATGTCATTCTCTGAATACTGGAAGTGTGATTTTACAAGAATTTCTGAAAGAAGCGTGCCTGAAACGGGCTTTCCCTTAAAAAAGACGATTTTATTTTTATCGGCTTCTGTTGAATCAAAAAAATACGGCTCGTAAGAAAAATCTTTGCCGTTTATATGGACTATCATGCATTTTTCAGAGAGAAGGGAAGCTGTGTTTGTCTTTGCGAATGAATCTTGAGAAAGTCCTGAAGAAAGCGAGAGAAATTCAGGAGTAAGTGTAACGATGTTCATGAAATAAATGTAATAAGAATTACTTGAAAAGACAAGGAATTTCAGTGCGTGTTTTTGTTGAAAATTCAATCATTTTGATTTACTATGTATTATATGAAAGAATTCCTTCCTTATGAGACGGTGCGGAATGACGCGCTTAAACTTGCTTCAAAAATTTACCATGACGGCTTTATTCCTGACATCATTTATACATCGTTGCGGGGCGGGGCATACATGGCAAATGTTATCAGTGAATATTTTAAACTTGCCCTCAAAGGCAAAAAACCTGTTTTGTATGCCGCTGTTGTTGCCCGTTCATACACCGATGTCCATTCTCATGATGCAATCCGAATCGATGGCTGGACATATTCGCCTGATTATCTTCGACAGGGCGATAAAATTCTTTTGGTTGATGATATTTACGATTCTGGGCGCACGCTCAATTATCTCGTTCAGGTTCTTCTTGAAAAGGGCGTTCCCCGTGAGGACATCAAAGTCGTTGTCCATGATTACAAAAATTTTACATGCAAAGAAACGCTTCCTATCAAGCCTGATTACTGGTGCCGTAAATTTGACATTGCTTCTCCTTCAGAAGACCGTTGGATTCACTATTGCAGCCATGAGCTTGTGGGGCTTACAAAAGCCGAACTCGAAGAAAACTATTATAAGCAAGACGATGAATTGCGTTCTGTTCTGGGGGAATTCCTATAAGTTTTATGCGCCACTTTTTTCGGCTGTCCGCCCTTTCGCCCTTCGCTAACGCTCATTGCTATCGCAACTTCGGGGCTACACGGCGGGGCGTGCTTTTACTTTTCCTGTTGTTTCTCGTTCAGGGTGCTTTCGCACAGCGTGTAATCTCTCCAGTTGAAGGTTCTTTCGCCAATAAACAATGCTTAGTATTGGATTTGCAGGAAGGCGAGGAGGCGTATTATTCTTATTCCAACACCAATCCGCTCAATTCTGGTTTTGCCTACGACGGCCCTGTTTTGATTGATGCTTCTGGAGCGGTGAGCCTTCGTGTCGTTGTGGTCAGTGGAAATAAAAAAGAGCAGTACGAAATCAATTATACATCAGATGATGAAACAAATCCGTTTCCAACGGGCACTGCCGAAAAATCATTCATCGACCGTGTATTAAACGAGCGGATTCTGTTGTGCACGGGCGAAAGCGTTATTTCGCTTCCTCCGTCGCTTTCGTTTTCAATTGGCGATGGTGAAAAGCCTTTTCTGCCTGGTACGGCTCTTGCTGTTTCTGCTGATAATCGCCTTACTCGCTATGTTCCGTGCAATCTTACGGACGGAACATCAACATGGCGGTTTATAATTCATCTTGCATCGCTTGAAGCAGGCAGTTTTTCTCAAAAAACAGTTCCGTTTCAAATCTCCGACTGGGAAAATTTTACATTCACTGGCAAAAATCTTATCTGGTGCATCGATAATGGAATTTGGTCTGCTTCAAAAGAACTCACAAAAATCGATCGTTCAAAAACGCATGTCGTCTATTGGCAGGATGTTGCGTATAAGGCTGGAAATCCAATAGAATCTTTTGTCTTGCCGCAAAAACCTGTGCTTCAAACAGAAAATTATGGAAAAGCGGTCGTGTTCAGTATTGACGGTGATTTGCGCTATCGAATGTCTATTCTGGCCAACGGAGCGGAAGGCGGTACGCATGAGTCAACGGGGCTGTATACGGCCCTCACATTCGATACATTTGAGGGAGATTGCATAGATTCTTCGGTTCTCTTTGCCCTGTATTGTGACGGCGTGTATCAGGGAAATTTTTCCGTGCCATACAGAATTGACAGACAGCCGCCGCTTCCCCCTCAATTTATTGCGAGCGAAAAAGGCTCGTATGCGCGGAGAGATGTCAAACTCACCGTTCAGAGCGAAAAAGATGCAAAAGTGTATCTTTCTGTTACTGGACCGCACTATATAAACTCAAATTCGTATCTCGATAATAATTCAGAACTTGATTTTATCAAACCAGAGCGGTATTTTCTTTACAACGCGCAAACAATAGAACTCAGGGCGGGGGTAGAAAAATCAGTCGGATACAAGGCATTTGCGTATGCCGAAGATTCTTCTGGAAATGTGAGTGAAATTTCTTCATATACCGTGATAATCGATGAGTTCAATTATTTTTTAGACGGAACAGCGAGTGATTTTTCTGCCGATGGAAGCCGTTTGCATCCGTATAATTCGTTTGAGCAGGTGCTTCGTGTCATAAATGAAGGCAAATTCGTGCATTTTTTTGTGAGCGGAACGGTTCAGCTTCCCGCAGGAGTTTCCCTTATCTCTTCAAATTGTTCGTTTACCGGCATGAGCGATGCGAAATTTCTTTTGCCCCCGTCTGGATATATTATGGTGCAAGATGCAAGCCTTGAAATGCAAAATTGTGTGATTCAAAAAGAATTGGATTCTTCGGCTGCTTTTGAGCAACGGCTGTTTGTGATAGAAAAATCTGCCGCCTCATTTGAAGATTGTGAGATTTCGGCTCAATTTCCTTCTTCGGGAACTGCACTTTCTTCAGATGCATCGATAATCACCTTTAAGAATTCGGGGCTTACCGTACAAAGTTCTACCTATGCATGCCCCATTTCAGGAATAAATTCGCGCTTTTCCATTTCAGACAGTCATTTTGCTTCGATTGCGGACACTGCGGTGGATTTTAGCGTGAAGGGCGGTTCGTTTGAGCTAAAAAATTCAAATTGCAAAGTCATCGCACATTTGGGCAGAATCTTGGAAGCATCGGGAGCGAATTTAAAGCTTTCATCCAACACGTATACTGGTGAATTTGACCGTGAGCAAAGAAATGTGAATCCAATCTGGAAAGACGAAAAGGCTCTGGTAATTGAAGATAAAAATAACACAACAGAGGGATTTTGATGCTTGTATGTGGATTTGATGAAGCGGGGCGGGGACCGTTGGCGGGACCTGTTACTGCAGGATGCGTGATTTTGCCGAAGGATTTTCCTGTGGAAATTCTTAACGACTCAAAAAAACTTTCCGAAAAAAAACGAATTTCTGCTGAAAAAGTAATTATGGAAAAAGCCTGCTGGGGATTGGGTGTGGTTGACCATGAGACAATCGATCAGATGAACATTTTGCAGGCAAGTATGTACGCCATGAGCATTGCGTACCAAATGATGCGGGCGAAACTTCCTGATTGGCTCAAGAATCAGAACATTGCTTTTGATGAAAATACTCTTGATTCAGTTATTTCTGCGATTACCGATGGTACGTCGTGTCCGAATGTTCCTTGTGCGTGCCGATGCGAGCCAAAAGCTGATGGCACTTATCCCGAAGTTATGGCAGCGAGCATCATCGCAAAAGTTGAGCGTGATAAAATGATGATTGAATTTGACAAACTGTATCCAGAATATGGGTATGCAAAGCATAAAGGCTATCCAACCGCCGCTCATATCGCCGTGTGCCGAAAAATCGGCATGAGTCCAATTCAGCGAAAGACTTTCAAGTTTTAGAAAAGCGGGGCAATCATTTGTATCGTTTACTTTTTATGGATAATTGTATAATATTGAAGAGATTCTCTTTTGCACATGAAAAAACTGAATTCTGATGTTTCCGGCATTGTCTTGCTTGCAAAACAAGCCGGGAAAACAAGTTTTTCTTCTCTTTCTTCCGTAAAGCGTGCGCTCGGCACAACGAAAGTCGGGCACACGGGCACGCTCGATTCATTTGCGGAAGGGCTTTTGGTCGTCTTGGTCGGTCACCTCACGCATTTAGTTCCGCATATCACCAATTTTAGCAAAACTTATGAAGCCCTGATTGAATTCGGAACGGAAACTGACACGCTCGACCCCACGGGGCAGGTCGTAAAAACAGGAAAAATTCCCACAAAAGAAGAAGTTGCGTCCGTTTTGGGCGAATTTTGGGGCGAGACGGAGCAAGTGCCGCCAGCTTTCAGCGCGCTCCATGTTGACGGAAAGCGGGCGAGTGATTTGGCGCGTGAGGGAAAGTCGGTTGAACTAAGAGCGCGCAAAATCACGATTTCTTCTATAAGGTTGCTTGATTTTAGCGACAAATGGGCGCGAATCGAAGTGTCTTGCTCAAAGGGAACGTACATTCGCTCGCTCGCGCGGGATATTGCCGCAAAATGTGGAACGGTCGCGCACTTAAAAGAATTGCGCCGCACGCGCGTCGGTCCGTTTGAGTTGAAGGACGCGGTGGCAGAGGAGTCGCTTTCTTTTTCTTCGCTTTTTCCAATGACTTCTGAACTTGCTTCTCTTTGTGGCATGGATTCTGCCATTCTTTCTACTCGCTCTGTTTCTGATTTTTGTAATGGCCGCCCGTTGAGCGCGAAAATGTTCGTGCAGGATTTTACAAGCGACGCTTCCAAAAAAGAAATCGCAGTGTTCTATCCGAACGGGGAATTTGGCGGGGTCATTACGCGCTCGCTTTCTAAAAATCACATAAAACTTTCGTACGGCTTTGTGATTCAGCAAAAGCAAAAAATGCACATCTATTCGTGGGAGCAGGTTGCGGGCGGAAGATTCAGTGCGGAATTCAAAGAAAAGGGCATTTCGCTCACCATCGGAAGTTTCGACGGCTCGCACTTGGGGCATCGTTCGCTTTTTTCGGCGGTGCTTTCGCAAAAAGAGCAGGGGCTTGTTCCCGGCGTGCTCACTTTTACGCGCTCGCTTCGTGGCTACAAAAATCCAACCGAATATGAAGGCGATGTGGTCTCGCTCTCGCAGAAAATCGACTCGCTTTCTGAGATGGGCTTTGCCTTTGCCGTGGTCGTTGACTTTTCTTCGGAATTCGGTAGAATTGAAGGACACGATTTTCTGAATCTGCTCGTCAAAAACTGCGGGCTCAAGTATCTTGCCGAGGGAAGCGATTTTCACTGCGGATACAAAGGCTCGTGCGGCATGGAAGAAATCAAAAAAATCGCGGCGGAATCAGGCTTTTCGGTCGATACGATTGGCTCGGTGATTTTTGAGGGCGAGCGGGTCTCTTCTTCAAGAATCCGAAAGTGCGTTCTCAATCGGGAATTCGCGCTCGTCCAAAAAATGCTTTTAAAGCCCTTTGAACTTGATTGCACGGGCTTTTTATGGAAGCGCGAGGGTGAAAAAGTCATTTCTGCAAAAAAAACAGGGCGGCAGCTTCTGCCCCCCGACGGAACTTACCGCGTTTCGGTTTTGTTCTATACATTTAAAATCGCATCAAGCGAAGGCTTGATGTCAGGTCTCGAAGAGACCTATAAATCTGGTGAAGCACAAAATTACCGTGCAGCCAAGTCTGATTGTACATTAGAGAATGGGAATCTTCGCCTCGCATTCTCTGATAATTTAATCAGCGGCTTTGTACGGTCAGTTCAGTTCTATGGAAACAATTAAAAACTTGAATGGAAGTTTTTAATTGTTAACCCTAGATGTGGCAATTTTCCCGCAGTTTGTAAAACTGAGGAAAATTGGCGGTGTGGCTCAGAAAAATCGCCACAAGTGTTTTTATGAGCCACACCCTAATTCCAGATAATTTTATATTTTTTAAGGAGTAAGTAATGGCACTTACAAAAGAAACAACGGCTGCTGTAATCAGCAAATTCGGCGCAAACGAAGCCGACACAGGTAACACACGAGTTCAGATTGCTCTTCTCACTGAGCGAATCAAGCAGCTCACCACACACACTCAGAACTTCCCGAAAGACACGAACTGCAAACGCGCTTTGCTCAAAGTCATCGGTGCTCGCCGCTCTCTTCTCAAATATCTCCAGAGAAAAGACCTCGAAGGCTACCGTGCACTTATCAAAGAACTCGGCCTCCGCAAATAGTTTTCGGAGGTGAATAATGGCAATCAATCGAGTTACATACAAAATCGGTAACGAAGAACTCATCCTCGAAGCAGGCAAGCTTGGTAAGCAGGCGAACGGCTGTGTGTATGCACAGTATGCAGGCGCGGCTATCGTGGCGACTGTCTGCGCTTCTTCTGAAGTAAAAGAAGGCTTGGATTTCGTTCCGGTAACTGTTGAATACAACGAAAAATACTATGCCGCGGGAAAAATTCCTGGCGGTTTCATCAAGCGCGAGGGGCGACCGAAAGACAAAGAAATTTTGGTTTCTCGCCTTATTGACCGACCAATGCGCCCGCTCTTTGAAGTCAGCTTTGGGCGAGAAATCCAGATTGTTCCCACTTGTGTTTCATCAGACGGAATCAATCCGCCTGACATTCTCGCCGTCATCGCTTCAAGTGCGGCGGTCTCAATTTCTGACATTCCTTTCCACGGTCCTGTCGCGGCGGCTCGTGTCGCTTACATCAACGGCGAATATGTGATTAACCCGACTTTCCAGCAGCAGGAAAAGGCTCAGCTTGAAATCGTCGTCGCGGGTACGAAAGACGGCTTTACGATGGTTGAGGGCGGTGCAAACGAGGTGAGCGAAGATGTCATGCTCGGTGCACTCGAAAAGGCGCAGGGCTTTATCACGGCTATGTGCGAGTTGCAGGAGCAGCTTGTCGCAAAATGCGGCAAAGAAAAACTCCCGCTCGCTCCACTCAATGTCGAGCTTGAAAACAAAGACGCCATCATCGCAGAGGCAACTCCGCTTTTGGAAAAGGCTTGTTTTCAGGACGGCAAAATGAACCGCGGAAAGGCGATTTCTGAGGTCAAAAAGCAGGTCGTCGCAAATCACGCGGAGCAGCTTTCTGACGAAATTCAGAAAAAGCTCTTTGACGCGTGCTTCGATGACATTCAGTACAATCTCTTGCGAAAATCAATCCTTGACAAGGGCTTGCGAATCGACGGGCGAAAATGCGATGAAATCCGACCGATTACTTGCGAGGTCAATGTTTTGCCCCGACCGCACGGCTCGGCTTTGTTCACCCGTGGCGAAACGCAGTCACTCGCTGTCACCACGCTCGGAACGGCACTTGACGCGCAGGTTCTTGACGACATCGACGGAGAGCGAAGCGAAAACTTCATTCTCCACTACAACTTCCCGCCTTATTCTGTCGGTGAGACTGGTCGCTTGACGACTGGTCGCCGCGAAATCGGTCACGGAAACTTGGCTCGCCGCTCGCTTGCCCCGATGATTCCTCCGATGTCAGAATTCCCGTATACAATCCGCGTGGTTTCTGAAATCTTGGAGTCAAACGGCTCTTCTTCACAGGCTTCAACCTGTGGCGGCTGTCTTTCATTGCTTGCCGCTGGCGTCCCGATGAAGAAAATGGTCGCTGGTATCGCGATGGGCTTGATTACCGAGGCTGAGGGCGACAATCCTTATGGCCGCTACAAGATTCTTTCCGACATTCTTGGTGAGGAAGACCACTTGGGCGACATGGACTTCAAGGTCGCTGGCACGAAAGACGGTATCACTGGCTTCCAGATGGACATCAAAATAGCGGGCGTTACGACTGAAATCATGAAGAACGCTCTCGCGCAGGCAAAGGCAGGCCGCTTGCATATTCTTTCGATTATGGAAAAATGCATCGACAAGCCGCAGCCAATCAGCCCCTTTGCTCCGAAAATCCTCACGATGAAGATTGCTCCCGATAAAATCGGCGCGCTCATCGGTCCTGGCGGAAAGAACATCAAGGCTCTCTGCGCTCAGTACGGCGTTACCATCAACACCGAGGACGACGGCACGGTTCAGATTTACGGAAAAACCGGCAAATCTGCCGAAGAAGCAAAAGTCGCAGTCAAAGGCATCTGTGAAGACCCCGAAGTCGGCGTTATTTACAACGGAACGGTCAAGCGAATCATGGAATTCGGCGCGTTCGTTGAGATTCTGCCGGGTAAGGAAGGCTTGTGCCACATCTCTAAGCTCTCGCGCACTCGCGTCGAGAAGGTTACGGATGTGCTCAAAGAAGGCCAGCAGATTCCGGTAAAATTGCTTGAAGTCGATAAGCAGGGAAGATTGAATCTTTCTTACATTGACGCAATTGAAGCTCAGAAATAAAATTCCTCACAGAGCTTGAGAGAGCACAGAGAGATTTTTATACTATGAAAATTGAAACCTCAATCAAGTCTTTAAATGATATGATTTGATTGAGGTTTTTTATTTTTCTCTGTGAACTCTGTGCGCTCTGTGAGAAATTGAATCGGTGTGAATCTGTGTCTATCTGTGGATTTTTTTTATAGGGGCAGTGTATGAGTTTTCGTGAATTTTCGCATGAACTGGGGAAACGCTTCGCTAAAAATCAGCGCGGGATAATCTGCGCGACGCTCGGCGAAGTGTTTGCGCTCGTCTATCACGCTTGTGCCCTTGTTTTCTTTTATGTGCAGGGAATTTTGCCCCTCTTTTATTTCAATATATTCAGCGTTGTGTGCTTTTGCTTCGGATTTTATGTGCTGTTCGGTCTAAAAAACATGAACATCGCGTTCTTCTTGAACATTTTTGAGGTGCTGATTCATCAGATTATCGCGGATTATTTTCTGGGCGGATACGCGGGCTTTCATTTTCTCATCATGATTATGGTAATTTTTCCGTATCTCGTTGAGCGGAAGAATTTCAATGTGGGCGTGCCCATGTCTTTTATTTCGGTCGCTGTGTTCTTTGCCTGCGAATTCATTTTTTCCCGAAGTACGCCCGTGTATGTTTTGAGCGAGGAAGTGCTGAGGACGGTGCGTTTTGTGAACATCGTCACGAGCATGGCGGTCATTTTCACGATGATTATTATTTTCAAGCTGATTATCGGCTACATTGAGCACAGCATGGAAGAGCTGAACGAAAAGAACGAGGCTCTTTTGGAGAATATTCTGCCCAAAAAAATCGTGGAGAATCTGCGCGAGACGGGGCACACCGAGCCAGAGCATTTTAAGAATGTTTCGGTCTTTTTCAGCGACATTGTGAATTTCACGAGCATTTCAAAAACGCTTTCTCCAGAAATCTTGATTAGCGAACTGAATGACATTTTTACGAATTTCGACAAGATTATGGAGTCTCACGACTGTGTGCGAATCAAGACAATCGGTGATGCGTACATGGCGGTGTGCGGTCTTCCCGAAAAAAATCCCGCCCATTTGGAGAATATCGTTTCCGCCGCGCTTGAGTGCAGAGACTATCTTACTGAGCGGAACAAAAATTCCGCGCATCAGTGGCAGATTCGGCTCGGCGTGCATACGGGCGAGGTCGTTGCGGGAATCGTCGGCATCAAAAAATACATCTACGACATTTTTGGCGACACGGTGAATGTGGCGAGCCGCATGGAAAATTCGAGCGAGGGCATGAAACTTTGCGTGAGCGAAGCGGTGTACAATGCCGAAAAGGACAAATTCAACTTCACTTTCCGTGGCGAAAAGGAAATCAAAGGAAAAGGGAAGATGAATTTGTATTTCGTGGAGAAATAGCCGATTTGGGCAGTATGCGGAAGCGAAAAGATAAAATGTGCAAAAAGATTTAGTAGCTGTTATTCTTCTTCTGTGTAGTCTTCTGAAAGTTCATCATTGTAGTTTTCTGTGGCATCGGAATCGTACGAAACATTTACATCGTCATCATCAAGGGTATCCTCGTAAATGTCATCATCAAATTTGTTGAGTGAATAATCGTCCAAAGATTCAAAATCGTCTTCTTCGGCAGATTCTTCAAAAGATTCATCGATTTCGTCTGTGTAGGAGAAACCGAGAGCCATAATTTTAGCATCGTTTAGCACTTCACCATCAATAAACATAATGATTCCTTGTCAAAGACACTACAGTTTAAATGTATACTGCTTGCGTGTCAATAGAAAAAGATAAGAAATCTCTAAAATCTCTATTTTTTTTGGCAGAATCGGCATTATTTTATTTTGTACAAAATTCCGCTTGTTCTGCCGTATATTTCGTCTTCGTACATACATTCTGCAGTTGCGGGTGGAGTGGGATACACGCCTCGTCTGACTGCGCGGAATTTAAACTCTGCCGTTGTTTTTCCTTTGCCAAATGAATCGTAGAAGAATTGAATTTCTGAGTTGTAAATTGCCTGATTGCTCATGTAGTGGTCACCGCCGTAGAAATAGCCGGTATAGTCGTCGTAATCTTTTGAATAGCGACTGCGCCCGCTGGCAGAACTTGCTGTGTCTGGTGAAGTGACGAATGTGGCATCTAAAATCTCGGCTCCGCTTGGTACTGGTGCGCGTAATGCCACAAAGCTGCGGTCATAGCTTGACGAGAGCGTGAGAATGACTTTGTAGGTTTTGCCGTTTTCCAGCTCAATAAACGGATTTTCGTTGTCAATCGTGATTTCTGCGCCTGTCGCATTGTCATATAGCTTCATGGTAAGCCCAAGCCCTGCATCGCATACATTCTGGAGTTCTTCTGGGATTGCGTATTTCATCGTTGTTGTATAATACAGTGAGCCAGTTCCTTTTTTGTTGAATGAAAGGGGCAGTTCTGCATTTTTTTCCAGCTGATTGATTTTTGCATCGGTGAATGGAACGGTAATGGTGACTGGCTTTGCGCCGGCTCCCGAAAAACTGCCGTTGGCAAATTCAGTTCCTGCAAGGAGTACGCTGGCGTTCAGTTTTGTTTTGTCAAGGTTGTTTTCTTTGATGACGGTGTAGATTGCTTCCAAAACGCGTGCCGTAGTCGCCGTGTTCTTCCAATAGCCTGCGCGTTGGTTCTGCAAAAGTGAGAAGATGAGCCGAGTATTCATTTCATCATCTTTGTTAAGAAGCGTAAAAAGCTGCAAGGTGAGCGCAAGGTTTTCCGCACTGTCGCCATAGTAGGCAAAGAAATGATGCGAGGCAAGCGGATTTGTGATGTCGACTCCCCGTGCAGTTGGTTTGAGATAGCTTCTGATTTTTCGTGCTGCTTCTTTTGCAATGGGGGAAGACGGGCCGACATTTTTGATAGAAGCAAGGGCTGCGAGTGCGAGGATTTCTGTGTCCTGCTTGTCTTCTATGATGAGCAGTTTGAGTTTCGTTTCGGAAATAGTCCGCCCATTTAAAGCGAGGGCATAATAGATGTAGGCTTTTTCGTAATCAGAAATGGAATTTTTTGCTGAATTGGCAGCGCTTTCAATATATGAAATGAGTTTTTCGATGTCGATTGCCAAATCTGTATCCTTGTATCCGCGTTCACGCGCGAGCGCATAGATGTGTGCGATTCTTGTTGAAACGAACAGATTCGAGTAGTGCGAAGAAGGCCAATAGCCAAATCCGCCGTCAGTATGCTGGCATTTTTTCCATTCTTTAAAATAAGAACTTACGCATGCATGAATATTCGTGACACGGCTTTCAAGATTGAATACATCGATATAATCCTCAAAAATCACGAGCGGAAGGACGCGGGCAGACTGCTGCTCCATACAGCCATAGGGATATTCAAACAGGTATTGGACTGCGCCGCCGAGTAAGCCAAGCCGTGTGGCATCAAGCGTGACGGAAAGCGAGCCGTTCATGTCTTCGGTAAAACTTGGAATAACGATTCGTTCTTGTGCGGAATCTTCTGATTCGCCTAATTGGCCGGTGGTGGTGACGGTCTCAAAAATATACGGTTTTTCGATTTTGAGCGGGGTAACAAGCCGTTCGTTCAAAATATCGCTTGTAATCGTGAATTCAAGCGTAATTGCGCCTGCTTTTTGGGCTGCAAGCTCAAAGTAGACCACTGAATTTGCTCCGCTTGCCACTTTTACGGTATGCGCTGCTTTTCCGTCAATGAATGCCGCGCCGTCTTTGGCTGTAATTCCGTTTTCTTCTTGTTCGCCATTGCTTTCTCGTATCGCAAGGCTGACGGTAATGTCGTGCGCCTTTTCGTCAAGATTGGTGAGGAGCACGCCGAGTTCTGCGGTATCTCGTTCACGCAGCTGGCGTGGCAAAACCTGCTGTACATTAATCGGGTTTTGCACGGCGATTTCATCTTCCTGCAAGGCGAGCAGCTCCCCGTTTACCCCGAATACGGTAATGCGGTAGGTGGTGAGGGTGTCGGGAAGTTTGAATTTTGCCGTGACGCGGCCGTTTTCGTCTGTTTTTAGCATCGGCTCAAAAACTGCCGTTGGATTAAAATCACTGCGCTCATTTATTTTTTCATTTTCGTCACTGTCGCCGCCCATTAAATTTTTGACTTCGTAAGTGACCGGGTCCATAAGATATGCGCGTGAGTCTCCGCCTTTTACACGGAGCGGGAAATTGCTTATGTTGTAGAAAAAATCAAGCGGGTCTGGAATATGGTAGTTAATGAGATCGAGGACGCCACGGTCAACGGCAAGCAAGGTAAGCTCTGCATTTGCAAGCGGTTTTCCTCCTTTTGTGGCGACGAGCGTGACTTCGGCTTCTTCGCCAGGCCGATACGATGGCTTGGTGTTTTCTATGGCGACAGAGAATGCCTTTATTCTTGGATTTACAAAAAGTGTCGTTGCCCCGTAAAATCCTTTTGGCTTGTCGATGTCTGGCGTACCGTATTCATGTTTTGGGTATCCTTGTCGTACAGAATATGATGAGACTGAAACATAGAACACGGGAACATAATTTCGTGCGACTGGAATATCAATCACTTGAATCGGGGTGTCAAATGAGCGGACTTCTTCTGTGAAAATTCCTTCCCGCTCAACCGTAATCAAATAATTTCCTTTTGGAAGCGTGCTTTCAAGCAGGATATGAGCCGTTTCGCCTGGAAGGTATTGATTTTTGTCTGGCGTGAGCCTGAGAGAAGTGGCATCGTCTTGATACCATGAGATTCTTCCGCTTCCCGTGACAAAGAATTCATATTCAGTGATGACATCCCGACCATTTTTATCGCTCGTGGCAATCTGAATTTTGTGATAGCCTGGCTCCTGCGGAGTAACGGTGATTTTTCCGCTTTCTTGGAGTGTGACTTCATCTTTGCTTTCCGTGACATCAGATTTTTCGTAGCGGCTGTAGATGTCATCGATTCCCTGCTGCTGCACGATGTTCCATTCTTCGCGGGAAAGCGTGACGGTCGCTCTTTTTGCTTTTCCTGCCACGCTTGAAAGTGTTTTTGCGTCAGAGACTGCCGTACCGTCTGGCAAGGCGAGTTTGTATGTGAACGTAAGTTTTTCGCCTTTTTTGGCGAACGATGACTGCATCTGAGGTTTTGACAATCCCACATAAAATGAAGCCGGGTGAACGACGGTGATTCCTACGCTTGATATTTGCTGATTTGAGACATCGGTAACATCTGCGCTTACACGGTACCGATAGGGAGCCCCCTTGATTGAAGCCACGCCCGTCTGGCACGAAATAAGTGCCCCTCCGTTTGCGTCAAGCGCGCCTTCGCTCTCGCTGATGTGGTTTCGGCTTTCAGAGCGGTCTGAGGGTCCGAATGTGTACTGATTGAATTCCGCTGCATCGCTCGTAAAATACCACGGCTCTCGGAACCAGTTCGCTTCGTATTTTGCGCTCGCCAATGCGCCGCCCGCGAGGTAGCTTGCGTTTAAATTCGCCTGAATTTTTTCTCCTGCGATGACGGGAGTTTGTGGCATGGAGAGACTTGATTGGAATTTAAGCCGCTCAAAAAATGCGACATTGATGGTGATTTCTTTTGATTTTCCGTCTGAACGCTTGTACTGCAGCTTGTAGATTCCTGTTTGGATGTCTTCTGGAATTTTAAATGAGCCGTAAAATCCGCCCGATTCGCTTGTTTTGCCTTCGCTTGTGCCGAATTCTTTTGCATTTCGCCATGAGTCCTCTTTTAAAACGACGGAATAATCGCCTTCGTAGGGAATAAAACTTCCCAGAACTTGGTCACGGTCAATTCCGCGGAATGAGACGGTTTCGCCTGGTTTGTACAATCCGCGGTCGCTGAACATGAAAATGCGCGGTTCTGCCGTAATTTCTGAAGGAACGCTTGCATAGGAATAGACGCCGTTTCGCCACGGTGAATGGTCATCGGGGCGGTACAGAAGTTTGTCATCATCTTTTTCGACATACACGAGCGGTGAATCCCAGTATTTTCCAGAAATCACATTTTTTCTGTTCCATTTTGTGAGCGCGATGACAGCCATGCCGTTTTTGTCAGTCCGTGCGTGTGGGGACGATTGTTTTATGCTTTCTGGTGATTGCAATTGCGTTTCTTCGTATTTGCAAGCCCAGACATTCGCGCCTTCCACGGGCGTTCCATCGGAAAGACGGGTGACCATCGCTACGATTCTGTTCATGCCGTAACGCACGGTTACGCCGAGATTGGTGACTTGAATAGAAGTTGCATTTGTTCGCCAATAGAATGTCGAAGAATCCCATTTTGACGGTGCTTTGGGAAGTTTGATTGCCGAATAAAAATTCACCCAGCCCGCTTTTCCGAGCAGTTTGTCATCGAGATTGACGACTTCAAAAATGCGCTCATCGCGTGGCTCGGTTGAAAGCGTGGTGCGAATCGATTCATTTTCGGGAGCAAACACATAGTCTGAAATCTTTGCCTGCCGTGAAAGTGAGAACGGGGTAAGCGTTGTGTTTAAAGTATATGCCCCTTCATCAATATTCTGATGCTCAAAGACCAGTTTGTGCGGGAACTGGCTCTCAAGCATTTTTGTGCCTGAATCAGTGAATTGCACTTTGCTTTCAGCTCCAGGTACTTCGATTTCAAGTTCTATGACTTCATTATTGATAGTGGAGAGTTTTCGGTTGTATATGTCTTGCAAAGTCGGTGCAATTTCGAGCGTGTATTTTGAATGGAATGAGACGGGAAGCGCATAGATTCTGACTGAACTTCCTGAAACCTCAAAATTTTCTTTTGTGAACGGCATTTTTTCGCCTTTGTCATTTTTTGCCGTAATGCCCGAAAGCACTGAGTCGGCTGCAACGGGATGAGAAAAATAGAGCCTGACGGGATTCGTGTATTTTCCGTAGGTGGGGCTTTCCGTTTCGTATTCATAGATGAACGGCGTGAGCGTGTGAAAACTTGCCGTTGTGGTGGATTTTTGACCTTCGGTTGAATTCGCGAACAGATTTCCCTGAATGACGGTAAGGGTCACATGCGCATCAAATGGAATGTCTTCAGTCCATTCGTAGGTGAGCGTGTCTATCATCTCTTGTTTTACGGTAAAGGGAATTTTTTGGTAGTTCACGCTGATTTCGGAGATTTTTTTGATTTCATCGGCTTGTACTGGATAATTGAACTGAACGCGGAATTCCTTTGAGAAAGCTGGTGGAACTTCGTTTCTGTCGACATATTTATTTTTTGAGTAGCCCGGTGCGCTCCAAATGATTTTGAGAGGTGCGGCTTTTGTAGAAAATGATTTTTTGCCTTCAAGCGTTTTTCCGCTCAGAGATTTGACTGACTCGTTTACTTTGATTGTGTAGACTTGCATCGGATTGACAGATTCGGTTGTGTCGAATGAAAGGAGGCTCGTTCCGTTCCAGCGGTATATGCCCTGAATTTCTGGCTCAATCGTAACATAGTCGCGTGCATCACATTCTTGTCCGAGCGCAGAAAGTGATACAACCGGCTCGGAAAAAAGCACATAAAATGACGGAAATTTGACTTCACTGGGAATTGTGCCTTGCGGTCCCCAGTCAGAAATGGTAAACGGCTCGCTGTTCTGGGGCGTGGCTTCCATTTTTTTTATTTCGGGGTATGTAAATGCAGATTTTTTGGAATTGTAGGCTATTTTGTAGTCAGAAAGCGCGCGTTCAGCAGGGATGCTGCTCTGTGATTTTCCGCCGTTTGATTTTGGGGAAGTGAGGCGTACCGTTCCTGCGACACTCTCTGGCTCTAGTTCGCACGGGGTGTAATCAGGCGTAAAAAAATTGCCGGCATCGAACACCATGTCTCCGTTTTCTGACATAGTGGCGACTGGCAATGAATTGGATTCTGCTGCGGCGGAAGCGATTACGGATTTTTCTTTACATGAGAGTAAAAATACGCTTACAAGCGATGTAAGAATCACAAAACACTTTTTCATATCAATGCCTCTTTAAAACAATATAAAAAAAAGTATACCCGATTTTTTATAAACGATAAACAGAAAAATGTTGTTCGTTGAAAAAAATCAGTATTTGTGGTAGGGTGATATGAATTGCAATCGAGGTTTTATGTACACACGAGTTTTTTTGAACAAAAAAGAAGAAGAAGAAATCAAGCAGGGCTTTCCCTGGATATTTGACAACGAGATTTCGCACATTAAATTTGATTCTGCGGAAGGCGTAAAGCAGACCTTTCTTTCTGAGGCAGTCGTCGATGACGGAAGCGTAGTCGAGGTCTTTGCGAACGCGGGGGCGTTTTTGGGAACTGGCGTAATCAACCGCGCGTCAAAAATCACCGTGCGCATGATTGGAGCGGAACATGCCGACCAGATTATGGCGGACGCGCAGAAGTTTTATGACGAAAAAATCCAAGCCGCATACGACTTACGGAAACTGCACTATTCAATCAAAGATTCCTACCGTCTCGTGTACGGCGAGGCTGATTTTATTCCTGGCTTGATTGTCGAGCGGTATGTCGATGTGAATAAAAATGTCTACCTCGTGGTGCAGTTTTCCACGCTGAGCTGCGAAGTGTTCCGAAAGGAGATTCTTCACGCGCTTCGCAAAATCGTCAAGCCGTACGGAATCTACGAAAAAAGCGATGCGCCGAGCCGCGAAAAAGAAGGTCTCAAATTGCGCTCATGCTGGGACGGCGAGGTTCGTGATGAAAAAATCATCATCCGCGAAAACGATGTTTTAATCGAAGTGGACTTGGTGAACGGTCAGAAAACGGGCTACTTCCTCGACCAAAAAGACAACCGCCGTGTGGCAGGCTCGCTCGCACAGGGAAAGCGCGTGCTCGACACTTTCACCCACACGGGTGCATTCGGCTTGAACTGCGTGAAGGGCGGGGCAAAGGAAGTCATTGCCGTGGACATTTCCCCCGAAGCCGTTGAACTCGTGAACAAAAACATCGAACTGAACGAAGCGGGCAAAAAAATGAAGGCCGTCTGCGCCGATGTGTTTGATTTGCTCAAAGAATACGAAAAATCAGGCGAAAAATTCGACCTCATCATCCTCGACCCGCCCGCATTTACCAAAAGTGCAAAAAACATCGAAAAAGCGTACGGCGGCTATAAAGAAATCAACTTGCGTGCAATGCGTCTCTTGAATCCGAACGGGCTTCTTGTCACCTGCTCGTGCTCGTACTTCTTCGACTCGGAACATTTCTACGGAATGCTCATGAAAGCCGCCGAAGACTCCAAAAAACGCGTGCAGATTCTCGAAAAGCGCGGTGCTGGGCCAGACCATCCCGTTTTGCTCGGCTATCCCAAGTCAGAATACTTGAAGTGCGCGGTGTGCAGGGTAAACTAGAAAAAGGAAAAGGAAATTGCCCGTGAAGCAGCATAATTGTATCTTCGTAATCGGTCCCACCGCCGTGGGAAAAACCGCAATCGGCGTGCGCCTTGCCGACAAGTTTAACGGCGAAATCATTAGCGCGGATTCTCGGCAAGTCTACAAGGGCTTGGACATTGGAAGCGGAAAAGACCTCGCCGACTACACGCTTAACGGAAGGCAGATTCCCTATCATCTCATCGATGTGTGCGACTTAAACCGCGAGTACAATCTTTTTGACTTTCAGGAAGATTTCTACAAGGCGTTTTCCGACATCACATCTCGCGGAAAGCTCCCGATTTGCGTGGGCGGAACGGGTATGTATGTAGACGCAATCCTTCATCACTACGACATGATTCCATTCGTCGAAAAGCCGGGCGAGCGGGCAGAGCTTGAGACAAAGACCGAAAAAGAGCTTGAAGAAATCCTCACGCGCGAAAAAGAAAAGCTCCATAACACTTCCGAATTCGGCGACAAGGAGCGCATGATAAAATCGATTCTCATAAACCGCTTCAATATTTCAGAGGAATGCAAAATCGCCCGTGAAAAACTCCGTGCATCGCGCCCAGAGGTCAATCCGCTCGTCATTGGAACAACCTTAGACAGAAAACTCGTGCGCGAGCGAATCGCCAAGCGACTTTCCGACCGCATGAACGAGGGCTTAATCGAAGAAGTGGAGAACCTTCACAATAATGCCGCCCAGAACGGGGCAGAGTGGAGCCGTCTTGAAGCGCTCGGTCTTGAATACCGCTTCGTGAGCGACTATCTGCAAGGAAAATACAAGTCAAAAGAAGAAATGCAGAACCTTTTGTGCCTCGCCATCGGTCAGTTCGCCAAACGGCAGGAAACATGGTTTCGCTGCATGGAAAAAAAAGGCATCGAAATCCACTGGCTTCCGCCCGTAGAGCCAGTAGAAGAGCGATTTGATGCCGCTTGTGAAATCATCGAAAATGGAGACTGAACAAAAGAAGCACTTACGAGCGAAGAATACTATTCGTTCTTCTTGAACAGTTATTTTGACTACAAAAAACGCCATTTTTTGATTGAAGAAGATTTAAATGGCGTGCAGTGGATTCATCTTTCGAGCCGTGGCGCAAAAGAGCGGATAAATGCAACCTCAAAATACGCGAAATCTCAGGTGAACAACCGTGTTTTCTACGATTTTGACACGCCAAAAGCGATTTCATTTGACTGGTGCGCAAAAATCACGAATCCGCCTGCAAAAGGTGCTTCTATCACTGTGGTAAAAATTACGGCAACATCACAAACACCGAATCCTGTTCCCGCATATATAGTCTGCACGGACAAGGTTTTGTATCTCAAAGTGAAGGAATATGACTTGCGCGAAAGTTATGAGGCGAGAAACCCTACGGGAAAAATAAAGTTGTGTCCATACAAATATGGCGATGTTATGAACATTCGACTTGAACTGAACGGAAAAACGGTTTCTGCCTTTGTGAATGGCGAGCCGTTTGCCACTTTTTCTAAGGCTTCCAAGAGTTCCGTTTCACTCTGCGTTTTTGAGACATAGCCTTTAACGCCACATTCTTTTGCCGCCAAAATAAAGCCCGTCGTGTCGAACATCGTGAATGCGATTGATTTTACAGCGGGGTAGGTGTTGCTTACTGTTTTTATGAGGTCAAAACTCATTTCTCCTGAAAGTTGAATGTCAAATATGATGATTTCTGGAAGGGCGTTTTGCGGGCATGTTGAAAGAAAATCGAGTGGTTCTTTTGAATTTGCGCAAGTCGCACAAATGCGCCAGTCTGAGTGGGAAGAAAGATAACTCTCAAGCCCGCTTCTGATGATTGCGTGGTCATCGACGATGAGTAATGTGCGCTGAGAACAAGAGGAATGTTTACTGCGCTCATCTTCCTGTGCCTGAAAAACCGCCTGCGCGAACGCTTCACTTTGCTTTTTTTCGTATTCTTTTGAAAGAATCTTGTTTTTGAGCAGAACAGTCCGACTCACAAGCAGTAAAATGGCGAATATCAGCAAAAGTACGGCAATCATTCCGTTCCGCATCGTTTTTGAAAATCGCTCTTGTTGATACTGATTCAAGATTTGCGTGCGGTAATTGTTCAGTTTTAGGAGCGTTTGAAGCAGGTCGTGTGCGAAAAACTGAACTTCTTCCGTGTTTGCGCTCTGCATGTTCGTGGTAAGCCAAGAAATGTCGGCATCAATCCGCTCAAACAGGTAGCGGAAATCACGGCTTTGCTCGGCAATTTTATTGTATTCGCGGGAAGATGTGTAGGAATCAGCGTGCGTTTTGACATTCTGAACGGCATTCTGGAGAATCGAAAAATCTTTTTTGTAGAGAAAATCGTTGTATTGCTTTGAAAATTCTGCCCCATACGAAAAAATCTTCTCGTCGAAATTCGCACCCTGTGTGAGAGGTTCACCTGCAAACACGGGCAGCGAAAAAAGGAGGAAAGCGAGAAAAATCCTGACGCGTGGGGAGATTTTCATTGGGAATAGTATAGCACAGTTTGCGAAAAAAAATTGTAGAGTTTTTCTCTACTTACACGCCTTCCACTATACCTGTCGTGAACTATTTCCGATTTACTTCGGTTCGGTAGCGTTACACCACCGCTTCTACAATCGTGCGGCTGCCAACGCTCACTTCTCGCACTCCGACTTTTTTGTCTTTGGTAAAGCAGAAACTGACGAGGTAGCCGCGTTCAAGACCGAAGTAGTCTAAATATTCAGAAAGTTGCTCTTCGCCCTGTTCGTTATACGAATCTCCGCGCCAGATTTTCAACTCAATCACAAATCGTTCGCCAGCGTAGTCCACAACCACGTCCATTCGCCGTTGGTCGCGGGTTTCGGCTTCCACGTAAAAATTGCCCGTTCCGTTGATAATCGGCTTTAGGAAGAAGAGGAAGAATTTCCGCCCCTGTTTTTCGATGAATTTCTCATCGTTTTTGTCGTAGATTTCGTTAAAATGTACGCAGAATCGTTCAAGCACGACCTTCATATCAAGGTGACCGTTTTTTATGAAAAGAGGCTTGTCGATTGAGCCGGTGCTGATGATGTCGGTGTTTTCCGCAAGCCCCGATGTTTCGGCTTCTGATTCAAAAAGATTGTAGAACCACACCTCAAAAATGCGGTTCGAGACGGCGATTTTTCCGTTGTTGTCCTTGATGAAATTGAACATTCGCGCCACATCAATGGCTCTGTCATAAGTATTGAAAGAAATCGGTTCGCCTGTAAAAAGCGTTGCCGTGATGACAGTTCGCATTGGCGGAAAATCGTCGAGTTTTTTCCGCATGTCGTCAAAAAGCGTGTTGTTCTCTTTTAAAATCGATTTTACCGCTTCCAAAAATCCCGCTTCCGTCCAGTTCTTATTCAATTTTTCGTCGATAATCTGACAGAGGCGGCTCACCAAAAACGGATAGCCCGATGTGTAATCAGAAATCAGTTTTGCGATGTGCGCCGTGTCCATTCCTGTGTGGTGGTCGCCTTCGTATTCTTCAAGCATTCCTTTGATTCCGCTTTCAGAAAGCTCCATGCTCACATCAAACTGGGAAGCGATGTTCCACGGCGAATTGTACTGATGCTGACCTTCAGGGCGGATTTTGAGCTTCAAGTTCTTCACATCGTACACGCCCGCAAGAATCACAGAGTGAAAAGTGGGTTCTTCCTCTCGGTTCAAGAATTTGTCACGCAAAAGCCCCAAGAATTTGATGAACGAGTCATAATTTCCTGCCTGGTCAACTTCATCGATTATGACAACGATTGGTCTGTCATTTAATTGGCAAAAATCTGAGATTGTATCTGAAAGTTTTTCAGTTTCTTCAGCCAGCACAATATCTTTGTTTAAGAAATCCAAGACACTTTTCGAAATGTTCTCGACTTTTTGGTATTTTACAGCCCTGCTAAAAGCCGCAAACATTTTTTGGGTAACTTTTCTCAGTGAAGAAAAATCTTCGTCTGAGCCACCCTCAAAACTAATCGAAAACACCGTATATTCCGAATCGAGAGCCTTTTTGAGAAAACGCAATGTGGTGGTCTTTCCGTACTGGCGGCCGCGGTTTATGCAAAAATAGTCGCCCTGGTCAACCATCTTTTTGATTTGCTGCACGCGCTCGTCAATGTTCACCATATAGTGCTTGTATTCGTAGCATGTGCCGGTCGTGTTGAAACGCTTCATAGTAGAAGTATATCACATTTTTTGCGATTTGTCATTTCGAGTGAGGTGATAGATTTTGTATAGTTTTTCTCTATATCTGAAAAATGAGAAATCTCTTAGAATGAAAATCAAATTTTCAAAAATCTTGGAGGATTCAATGAAAAAAATCAAAACAGTTGCTTTGCTGGCAAGTGCAGCATTGGCTTTCGGCGGTATTTTTGCTTCTTGTTCTGGTGACACGGAAGAAAAAATAGTCGAAAAAGAGGTTGAAAAAGAAGTCAAAGTCGATAAGACATACGCAGCGGCAGTTACATTCACTGTTGCAGACGATACGGCGGGAACAGGCAAAACCGTCACGCTCGCCACAGCAACTGCGGGTGCTGTAATTCACTACACTACGACTGGAGCCGTACCGACTTCGGGAAGTGCCACATACAGCGAGGCAATTCCTGTCACAGAAGACACGGTAATCAAGGCACTTGCCGTAAAAGAAGGAATCGAAAACAGCCCGATTTCAGTGGCAAGCATTTCAATCAAAAATAATGAAGTCACAGTCTACAAAGACTCAGAAAATGCCGTTGGTTCAGAAATCACGATTGACGGCACAAAATACTATGTCATTTCAAATCAGCTTTCTTCTACAAAAAACGCGAGCCGAGCGGCGGTAGAAACTGAATCTGCAGAAAGCGAAGATGTTACAGGTCTCGTTGACACGGGCGACGAAGAAACTGATATGGCAATCGAAAAATTCGCAAGCAATGTGTATGTCAGAAAATTCTTGGCAGAAGTGGGAATCACGAAGTATATTCAGGTGTGGAATCCTGCTCAGAAAGAAAAGGACAGCAATGCCACAAGCGCAAACTGAACCGTTGAGTTTTCCGACAAATTCCCGATTCTTGATGCCGACAAGAAAAAAATCGCTGAATTCCAGCAGTTTTTTGTTTCAAGATACCTTATCGAAAATTTAAATGAACGCGGTATTGAAGGCTATACAGATTCTAAATACAGCGAGAAAGATGGAACTAGTACTGATAAGAACACGGCTTTCAATGCAATTTCTGAAAGTGATTTGCGAACTTATTACGAGCCGAGCAAATTCAAAGTTGTTACATATCCATCTAATTTGACGAGCAAAACCTTGATTTCAAAACGCTACGGATATGACAAGAACGGTGAGGTCGCGCTTACAAAAGCAAATCTTGAACAGACTGACATTTCAAAAGATTATCAGAAGGTCACTGTCAGCGGAAGTGAAAAAGAATGGAATTCATATGTTTATACATTTGATGAAGACGGATACCGCTACAATCTCGCTTACAACGGAAGGCAGTTCTACACTTTCCAGCATACAGACGATTATGTAAATGGTACTAATAAAGTAAAACGAAGAATCAATGCCTATGCAAAAGGCGACCCGCTTAACGGGGACTTTAACTCAAGCAATTTCCAAAGTCAGGTTGATATTCAATTTGGAAAAGATTCAGATAACTATGACACAAAAACTCCGTGGATTCAGGCTGAAGTAAAAGGAACGAATGCAACGGCACTCAAATACAAAATCCTGTCTGCTGATTTAACGGAAAATGGAAACTGGCTTGATACTGTCGTAAGAGTAAAGAAAACTGAAAATGGTTCGGAATCAGCTGTTTCTACTGATAAAACTTTGAAAGAAGTTCTTGAAAATGCAGAATTGCCTTTCAAAGATTTCATTTCTATTTCTGATGATGTAAAAAATGTAAATGGATACATAACAGACCTCTCCACTACGGTCAATGTGACAATCGCCCTGCAAGAAATGCCTTGCGGGGTGATTTTATCTGTGAGAATCCTTGACGATTTTGTTTTTAAAGACGAAGTGCGGTTATTTTTACTCAGCGACGAGCCACTCGGTGATATTCCGTTCTGTTGAGTCAAAATTCACGCCGATTTTAAAAAATTTCCGTTTGTCTGCTGTATAGGGAAGCGCATAGCCTTGCTCGTCAATCTGCTGTAAGGCATCTTCTGCCGAGCCGTCGCGCTTGAATTCAAGTATGTACACAAAATCATCTGTTTCAATGATACAATCCGCCCTGCCGTTTGCCGAATGGACTTCGGTGCGGACATATTTTCCTAAAATGAGGAGCGAAATGTAAATCACATTCTGAAAATTCTGCTCGGTGACTGCCTGAGCATCTTTGCCCGCAGGGTAGGGCAAAAGCGCAAAAAGGGCGGTGTACCACTTGCGTATTCCGTCGGCGTCGCCTTCTTCAACAGCGTCATCGAGAATGTCAACATTGAACGGGGTGGGCTTGTCGGCGACATGAAGGTAGGTGGGGGCAAATGCCTCCAAAAAGCCGTATTTAACTTCCGCGTTCGGAAAACCGAGTTTGTATGAGCGTTGCTTATGGTTAAATGCCTTGATGGTGAGATACCCGCTCTGATAAAAAAGCGGCATGGGGTCGGAATTTTCAGGGCGATAATCCTTTATCTCACTTTCGCGCAGTTTTACATTGCCATCGAAATTTCTGATGTCGTAATTCATTTCTTCTAGTTTTTTGATGAGAAATGAGGGCGTTCCAGTTTCAAACCAGTATGAGCCAAAATCTTTCTTATAAAATGCATTCAGCAAACTGTACGGATTGTATATTCCTTCGCCATTTCCGCAAAAATGGTAGCCGTCGTACATTCGTTTGAGTTCTGCCAAACATTCTTCTTTTGACATCTGCCATTCTTGCGCCATTGCCTCGATTTCGGGGTCAAAATTTGCCTCCAGCTCTGCCTGCGTGATTCCGCAAATCGCGTCAAAGTTTTTGTCGAGCGTGATGTCGGTAAGCTGATTCAAGTCGCTGAAAATAGAAACTTTGCTGAATTTGGTGACGCCCGTAAAGAACACGAAACGCAGGTAGGCATCATAATCTTTGAGAACGGCGAAAAATGCTTTGTAGAGCATACGGTTTTCTTCGCCTTGCCCTTCGCTCACACCGATGTTTTTAAGAAGCGGATTGTCGTATTCATCAATGAGAACAACGACTTTTTTGCCAGTTTTTGAGTATGCTTGCTCTAAGTCATTTGAAAAACGAATGGGAAGGGGCGTATCTTTTGATTCGAGGTTGTATTTTTCTTCAAATCTTCTGAGAGTGTATTGAAGTATATCCCGAAGTCCGTCTTTTTTGGTAAATTCCCCGCTCGCAAGCGAAAATTTGAGGACGGGGTACACCTGCCACGGGTTTTCAGATTTTTCTTCTTCTTTGGAAATAGCAAGCCCTGTGAACAGCTCTTTTTTGCCGAGAAAATATGCCTCAATTGTGGAAAGCAACAGGCTTTTTCCGAATCGGCGCGGGCGGCTCAGAAAAAACGGCTTTCCATTAGAAACGAGATTGTAAATGAATTCAGTTTTATCGACATACAGATAGCCATTTTCGCGCAAATCTGCAAAATCCTGAATGCCTAGCGGCAATTTCCGTCGCTTTTCCATACAAAAATTATATCATACAATTTTTGATTTGTCATTTTCTTTTGACTTGCCGAAGTGCAAGAAATGCTGTGCGGGGCGATTTTTTATCTCTTGACAATTTGCGCAATCGGTTGCACAATACTTATATGACAGAAGCGAAGCAGCTTGATGATGAAATCACTCTTTACACAATCTCGAACGGAAAAATTTCGTTTTCCACGATGAACTACGGCTGCACGATTACGAATTTTTTTGTGCCTGACAAAAACGGAAATGCGACTGACATTTTGCTCGGATTTGATTCGGTCGATGAATGGAAGGTTGGTAATTGCTCGCACAATGCGATTGTCGGGCGTTTTGCAAACAGAATCGTGGGCGCGAGATTCACGCTTGACGGAAAAACATACGAACTTGACAAAAACGATGGCAAAAACTGCTTGCACGGAGGCTTTACACGCTACGAAAAAATGCTCTGGCAGGGCGAGTCGTTTTCTGATTCAGAGGGCGAGGGCGTGCGCTTTACTCGGACGAGTGCGGACGGCGAGCAAGGGATGAGCGGAAATCTTGAAATTGCCGTCGTGTACAAACTCACGGGTAAAAACGAATTGGTTCTTGAATACACGGCGAAAACGGACAAAGCCACGCCCATAAATCTCACGAACCACGCGTATTTCAATCTTGACGGAAGCGGAACGATTTTGAATCACCATTTGCAGCTTGATTCGGACGAATTCTTACAGGCAAACGCAGATTTGACCCCGACGGGCGATGTCGTTTCCGTTTCGGGAACAAGCTTTGATTTCAGAACGGAAAAAACAATCGGGAGCGACATCAAAAATCTCATCACGGACACGGCAGATGGTGCGAATCGTTCTTTAACAGGCGGAAATGACCCGTTCGGCTACGACCACTGCTTTTTGACACGGACAACTGATGAAAAAAAACTCGTTAGATTCGGGAAAATCCGCTCTGAAAAATCGGGAATTTCAATGGAAATCTTCACGAATCAGCGTGGCTGCCACATTTACACGGGAAATTTCCTCGCTGGTGTAAAAGGAAAAGGTGGAGTTACACACAATCGGCACGACGGAGTATGCTTTGAAACCGAGCGATTCCCAAACGCGGTGAATGTGCCAAAATTCCCGACTTGCATCCTGCGACCAGGAGAAGAATACTGGCACAAAACGGTGCTTAAACTGAAAACGGAAAATTAGAAATTCCTCACAGAGCTAAAGAGCGCACAGAGAGTATTTTGAATGAGAAAGAATTATGACAAAGTATCTCTGTGAACTCTGTGTCCTGTGCAACATAGTTGCTTCGGAGAGTCGCTAAAATTGCTATGCAATTTTTTAACGCTCCCTATCTGTGAGAAATTTAAAAGGAGTTCATTATGGCTTTAACAGAAAAGGAATATGATGTGCGGGAGTTGGTTCCGGCGTTTGTGAACATGTACGGCGGAGAGGCGGGGGATGTGCGCGTGTATGCGTCTCCTGCGCGAATCAACATTATCGGTGAGCATATCGACTACAACGGCGGAAAGGTGTTCCCTGCGGCGATTGACCGCTATCTCTATGTCGCAATCCGAAAGCGTTCGGACACGAAAATCATCTACAACGATGTGCGTTTTCCTGGAACATACGAATTCGACATCAGCGATGATTTTGCCTATGACAAAAAAAATGACTACGCGAACTACTTGAACGGCATTTTAAGCCAGCTTAAAGCGAAGGGCTACAAACTCGACTCAGGCTTTGAAATCCTTATGGTGAGCAATGTGCCTGCGGGTGGCGGCATTTCTTCGTCTTCCGCGCTTGAATGTGGCTTTGCCTACGCAGTGAGCGACACGTTTAACTTGAACATCGACCGTGTGGAAATTGCAAAACTCGGACAGATGAGTGAGCACAATTTTATGGGCGTGAATTGCGGAATTATGGACCAATTCATCATCGCGACGGGAAAGAAAAACACCGCCGAAATGCTTGACTGTGCCACGCTTGAATACGAATACGCGCCGCTTGATTTGGGCGACTATCGTTTCGTCGTCATGAACACGAACAAGGTGCGGAAACTTTCCGACTCAAAATACAACGAACGCCGAAGCCAATGCGAAAGCGCGCTGAAGATTTTGCAGGAAAACGGCGTGAAGATAAATGCGCTCTGCGAACTCACACCTGCAAAATGGGAAGAAGTCAAAGCTTTTGTGAGCGATGAAATCTTACAGAAGCGGGCGAAGCACTGCGTGTATGAGAATCAGCGCGTGTTGGATGCCGTTTCTGCGCTCAAAGCGGGCGATTTAGTAAAACTCGGCTCGCTTTTGAACGCTTCTCATAAATCGCTCAAAGAAGACTATGAAGTCACGGGAATCGAACTTGATACGCTTGCAGAAACGTCTCAAAAGCAGGACGGCTGCTTGGGTGCAAGAATGACGGGTGCGGGATTCGGCGGATGTGCGATTGCGCTCGTGCGGAACGACAAAGTTGACTCGTTCATCGAGGCTGTGCAGAAAGAGTATACGAAAAAGGTAGGCTATGCTGCCGGCTTTTTTGCATGCCAAAGTGGAGATGGCGTCGCGCGAGTTTCGTAAGAAACTCGTCAGGAAAAGCGCAGCTTTTCCGTGGATTCTTCCAGTGTCAGACAGGCGACGGGGGCGCGTGGCTCGTGTAGGTTTGATTTCATAACTTTGACATTCAGGGCGTTTTGTACTATTATTCAACAACTAAAATTGATACGAGTGGTGTGTACTCGCGTGAGACTCAATTTATGGAATATTACTGCATAATGGTGCTTACGGGCGATGAAAAAAACTTCAAAGACCGGGCAATACATGAATTAAAAGAATTATTTCCTGCAACTCAGTTTTATTATTTTGAGCGAAAACTGCATACAAAAAGAAGGGGATGGTTTTTGGGTTCTCTTTTTCCAGGATACTTATTTTTTGGAGTCGAAGACTTCTCTGCGGAATTCTTTTTTAAACTCCGAAAAATCAAGGGGTTCTGCCGTATCTTGCCCGACAACCAATCCCCCCTCTCAATTCAAGGAAGCGCGCTAGAGGAACTGAAATTTTTGATTCAGAACGGTGAAGTTCTGGGAATATCAAAAGTGCAGTTTCTTCCCGGTCAGAATGTAAAGGCGATTTCAGGCCCGCTAAAAGGTTATGAAGGAAGCGTTGTTATGGTAAACAAAAAGAAAAAAATTATAACAGTGCGCTCTCTGCTCACGAAAGACGGCAAAATGTTTGACCTAAACTACGAAGAAGCCGAAAAAACAGGCGAAAGCAACTAGCTCAGGCTCATTTCTCAAAAAAATCATGTTTTTACCAGTTTTTTTGAAATCTTGACAGGAACGAATCCGCAATGTAATATAGAAAAATATCAGTTGCTTACTGTTTATGAGGCACGTCTGGTGCGTAAATAAGTGCAGCGTCTATTTCTCTTTTCCTGTGGCAGCAGAATTTGTGCTGCGTGTATGGAGACTTCGTTTCGTCATTCCGAACTTGTTTCGGAAGCTCGTGAAATGAACTCTGCCAGAAAGGGAGAAGGTGTAGGCGGGGCACTTTTTTGGTTTAAACAGGTATAGTGACTTTCTACTAAAACCTACCTACTTTTTTACAATCGTTAGAACAGTACAAAAAATCGCAGTTTCAGGAACCGGCTATGTCGGTTCTGTCCTTTGCCATGCTTTTGGCACAGCATACTGATGTTGTGGTTTTCTAATTAGGGTACAATCATGGAACTATGTAGACTTCTCGACTTTAAAGACCTTGGAGATGAACGGGGTAAACTTGTTGTTATCGAAGGGGCTAAAGACATCCCGTTTGAAATCAAGCGTGTTTTTTATATTTATGGTTCTGATTCAAAAGTTGTACGCGGGCAACACGCAAACAAAGAAAGTGAATTTGTCCTTGTGAATGTTGCTGGAAAATCAAAAGTTCGTGTTACTGACGGTGTAGGCGAGCATATTGTAGAGCTGAATAGGCCTATGCAGGCGATTTATATTCCAAAAATGATTTGGAAAGATATGTATGACTTTTCATCAGATTCTGTCCTTCTGGTTCTTGCAAACACGCATTATGACGGAAAAGAATATATCCGCGATTATGACGAGTATCTGAAAAGCATGGACATAAAAAAATAAGGTGATAATATGCAAGTTCCATTTTTAAGCTTAAGAGATATTACTGCAAAATATGCAGGCGAACTACACCAAGCCGTTTTACGCGTTACGGATAGCGGTTGGTATTTACAGGGAAACGAAAATAAAGTTTTTGAAGAAAACTATGCCAAATACATTGGCACTAAATACTGTGTTGGCGTGGCAAACGGATTACAGGCTCTGGAACTGATGATTCGGGCGTGTAAAATATTGTATGGCTGGAATGACGGCGACGAAGTTATTGTTCAGGCAAATACATACATTGCAACAATACTTTCTATATCACAAAACAACTTAAAGCCTGTTCTGCTTGACCCAAATCCTGAAACTTTGGAGCTTGACCCGGAATCTATCGAAAAAGCAATCACTTCAAAAACTCGTGGCGTAATGCTTGTACACCTTTATGGGCGTTGCCTTTATAACGAAAAGATTGCGGGGATTTGTAAGAATCATAATCTAAAGCTTTTTGAAGATAATGCACAGGCGCACGGTTGCGCATATAAGGGAAAGAAAACCGGCAGTTTTGGAACTGTAGCAGCTCACAGCTTTTATCCAGGAAAGAATCTTGGTGCCTTTGGTGATGCGGGGGCTGTTACAACCGATGATGAAGAAATTGCAAAGTTGGTAAGAGTTCTTGGAAATTACGGCTCATCAAAAAAATATGTGTTTGATTACATTGGCGAAAACAGCCGTCTTGATGAAATGTCGGCTGCGGTTCTTGATGTAAAGCTCCGCCATCTTGATGACGACAACAACCGCCGTAAAGAAATTGCAAAAATGTATTACGACGGAATCAAAAATTCTGCAATCAAAATGCCATCTGTTCTGCCGAAAGAAAACAATGTGTTCCATATCTTCCCTGTTTTTACAAAAAAGCGCGATGAACTTCAGAACTATCTTAAAGAAAAAGAAATTGGAACAATCATTCATTATCCCATTCCGCCACACAAGCAGGCTGCCTACAAGGAATGGAATAATTTGACTTTCCCTGTTACGGAGAAAATCCACGCAGAAGAACTTAGCCTGCCGATGAGCCCAACTTTGACTAACGAGCAAGTGAAATTTGTAATTGACTGTATAAATGGATGGTGATGAAGTGAAATTAAAGTTTGATTCTGATATTGCCGAAATATAACTAGACGAAGGTTAGCATAAAATGCTATCATCAATAGAAATTTTAGTGTTTTGACAGAATGAAACTTTATTCAATTTCCTATGATATCGATAATAACGAACAGGATTTTATTGTTGCATTAAAGAATCTTGGCGATACATGCAATTATGTAAAATCTGGGTGGTTCTTACGCACTAATGAAGATAATGATGTTATTTACAAGAAACTTCAGCCTTTTTTTGCAGATGGAAACGGACACTTGCTTGTTGCGAAAGTTAATGAAGGCTTAATGTCTGGCTGGCTTTCATCTAATACAATTGATTGGCTTATGAAGGGTACATCTGATGATAACTGAATTTTCCCTAAAGAATTTTAAGTGTTTTTCTGGTAAGCAAGTTTTTACCTTTTCTAAGATGAATTTGCTTACGGGATATAATGGAAGGGGAAAATCTTCCGTATTTCAGGCTCTTCTTATGCTCTCCCAAAGTCTCGGGTACAATGATATAAAGAAGTTGTGTATAAACGGTGATTTTGTAAAACTTGATTTATATGAGGATATAGTAAATTCTTCTAATTTGCCTGTTGAATTTAGTTTGCATACGGATTCAGAAGTTTTAAATGAGCTAACTTTAGGTTACAAAAAAGATAAAGAGAATAATAGAAGTGCAACTCTTTGTGAGCTTATAATGAATGGTAATGATTCTTCGGCTGATACAAGAGCATATATAAACGCTTCTGTTCCAGATGAAACTGTTGTAAAAGATTTCCGATATTCTAATGATGATTTGACTGCTATAAAATCTATTCTCAGTAATTTTTACTATATTTCAGCAGACAGATTGGGGTCAACCAAGTATGAAGAAAAATCTGAATTAGAGTTTTTGAATCCTATTGGTGAGAATGGACAATTTCGCTTGAATGTTCTCTATAAGAATAAAGGCCTGTTAGAAACAGTTGCAAAAGATTTGCAATGGATTATGGATTTTTCAGATGATGTAAAAATAACAGGGCTTGAAAATAATTTTCCTGTTTTGGGACTGACTTTTGTTAATGCAACTCGGTCCGTAAAATCTATAAATACAGGATTTGGCTATAGTTATATATTGTCTATTCTTCTTTTGTTGCATTATGTAGATAAAGGCGTTATTTTTATTGAAAATCCGGAAGCGCATTTACACCCGCTGGCACAATCACGCTTGATGCAATTGGTTTGCAAGACCGCTATGGAACAGAAAAATCTTCAAATCTTTATTGAAACACATAGCGAGCATATAATAAATGCAGTTCGTTTATGTTCTGTTTTAGATGAATGCCCAATTACGAATACTGATGCAAGCATATATTTTTTTGACAAAGATTTTTCAGTAAAATCTTTGGAAATTAATAAAAAGGGACAGATACCACATTGGCCTGCGGGTTTTTTTGACCAACAGTCAATTGATTTGGCAAAAATAATAAAACTTGGAATTGGGCGATGAATGCTGATTTGTATATAAATGATAAAACATTTGCATACAATGGATGTGATTCTATAGCTGATATAGCTTTAAAACTTGCTGCCTTTGTCGAGTTACTAGCTTTTGTTGTCCCAAGAAAAGATGATACTTTTTATTTACATGAATCTAATTTTTATGAGACTGTGCTTTTTGATGATGGAAAATGCCTGAGCGATATTTTATTTATTGATGAAGAAATTGCTTGTTATGATGGAACTCTAAGGGATTCTATTGAAGTATTAAGAACTATTGTATCGAGTTGTGAATCAACTGAATTGTCTGATTCAGAGATAGTTGCGTTATTGAATGACGACACAAAATGCACTGGGCTTGTTGTTCTAAATAAACAACCGAACTACCCCATAACAAATGAGAAGCAAATCCTTTCTGATAAAAAAAGTTGGTATGAATTTCATCGTAATTATTTGTGCAAAAATCCACCAGCCACCACGGACATGTTCATAGATGAGACAAAACTTTATTTTGAAAATTTAGTTATTCATCCTGATAATGTTGTTTCGTTGCGAAAAGTTTATAGAACACATTTAAAACAGATTGTTTCATACTTGATATGTCTAAATGATTGTATCCTTGATGAATTCAGGCGAAAAACTGAGTATGAAAATGATTTTGTTGGATTTCTGCGGTATTTTAAAAGTCAGCACTCAGAAATTATAGAAGATGCTTCGTTTGAAGGCTCATATAAAAACGAGAATGAAAAGCAGAAATTTACAAAAAAATTTACAATCGACAGCGAAGAGCAAGAGGTTCTTTGTGAGCCGCACTTAAAAATGAATAAAGATGACAATGGTAAGATTCGAAAATTCTGTCGTATATATTTTAAGAGCCTAAAGAAAGACGATAAATTTGTTTATGTCGGAATAATTACTGACCATATAAAGAAATAATTGTTCTGAACTAGAAATAAGACTGATAGTTTTTATTAAGTAATTCTCATAATTCATACGGATATTATATATCTTGCTGTTCTGTGCCTCAAATTAGGTATTTGCTTGACTTCGATAGTTTATAAAAACGAAAGATATTAAGTCCGCTTTGTAAAGGAACTGTTCTTTGAAAAGAAAGTTTTTAGAAATAATAAACTTTTTAGATTGAACAAGACCAACTGTTTTATATTTATTGACTGTATAAATAAGTGGAAGCAAAAATTTTTTGTATTTTTAGGTTACCTTTAAAATGACAAATATATTTATATTTACTGGCAATGTAAAACTGAGTAGTTTTAGAAAATTTTCTCATTTATCGACTCCAAAAGACCTGAATCTATTCATAACAACGCATATGCTTTTCGATTTTGAAAAAAAAACGTTGATAGACTTATTCCCAAATGCAGATTTTAAGACTTTTGCAGATTTTTTGACTGATGCGGAATGTAAAGAAATTGATGAGCGTGCATATCAGCAAGAAAAAAATGATTCTTTCAAATCTTGCTTACGGGCGATTGCGTTAAAGAACCAAAGAATTGCATCAGAGATTGTGTTAAATAAAAAAGATTTCAGAGGATTTGTTTTATCAGATGATTTAGGAGTTGATTGTAAAGTTTGGAAAAGGTACGGTTTTCATTCTCTCAAAGGCGATTATTATTACTTGGAAGGAAAATCAAAACTAAAAGAAATATTAAAATCAATACCATTGCTTTATCAGTTCTATAAATTTATAAAGTCACCGAAAAAACGCATAACCATTGATAGGGTGTCTGTTGCCGAGTATTTAGGGCGAAAAATCATTTTTATTGGAAAAATGAATAGAATTTCTAGAAATTTGGAAATTGAATTCGCGGAATCAAATTTTGAGAGAGACAAAATAAATAGAAATGAATTCTATAAAAAAAATGAAGCTCAATATCTTTTGACAATGCATGAGAGCGGCTGCAATCCAATTCCCGATTCTTCTGAATATGATGTCAGATTTGTGCAAGATGGGTATTTGCCACCAAATTATACGGCTTTAAATTTAAAATTTAAGCCAAAAAATGTTCAGTATTATGCATGGGATAAAATCGGAAAAAAAGCATACGATGCGCAATCTGTTCCTGTGGAAATTCTGCCTTTTAGGAAAAAGTTGTATTTGGCTGAACCTCAATTTCCAAAAGAATTAAAGACTGTTTTGATATCGGCAACATGTGCAGGTCCATGGTCAGCACTAATCAATCCATCTGATGACGATATTCTTATCGAAGCCATTGCACAGACTGCAAGAAAATATTCTGACATTACTTTCATTTATCGACCGCATCCTGCTTGTGTGCATCCTATGCATACGGGTGTTCATACAGTCGCTCGTATAGCAGAGTATTTTTCATATCTAAATTTACCAAATCTCCGTTTGTCAACAAATGTTCCTAGTCAGGATATGCAACATTTTTCACTGACTTTTTCAAATACAAGTCTTCTGGAAGATATTCATGCTGCAGATTTAATTATCAGTGAATACTCTTATTCACTTGTGGAAGGAGCTATTGAAGGTAAAGTGTTTGCATCGGTGAATTTAACGAACCGACGGAATTTTTATCAGGCAGTGTCAGATTTAGCTTTCCCGCATTGTAACTCTGTGCAAGAATTGTGGGATTTGCTTGATAACTTTCACTCATTGTCGTTTATTGAAGAATATACATCGGCGGTTAGAAACTATAACGCAATGCTTGATATAGAGGAGTAAGCTATATGGCGAAATATTTAGTAACAGGAGCCGCAGGTTTTATCGGTTCTCATCTTGCAAAAAAACTTGCAGATGAAGGACATGAAATAACTATAATCGATAATCTCTCTACGGGAAACAAGAAAAATATTGTCTGGGGGGGGGTACAACTGTATGGTGATGATTTTTCCCCTGAAATCATAGCAAAGCTTAACAATGAAAAATTTGATGTGATTTTTCATATAGCAGGGCAAAGCAGTGGTGAAATCAGTTTTGAGAATCCTATATATGATTTGAATTGTAATGCGGCTTCAACCCTGTTGTTATTAGATTATGCAAAACGCACTGGCTGTAAAAGATTTGTGTATGCTTCATCTATGTCAGTCTATGGCGATGAAAATAAAGGTTCTGTTTCTGAGCTGACAGCAGAATTAAAGCCCAAAAGTTTTTATGCGGTTGGGAAAATTGCAAGTGAACATTACATGCGGATATATACACAATATGGGATTCGCTCAACGGCACTGCGATTTAATAATACATACGGTTCTGGTCAGAATATGGAGAACTTAAAACAGGGAATGGTCAGCATATTTCTGGCGCAAGCGGTGAAGAATCATCATATTGTTGTAAAAGGCGACAAGAATCGTTTCCGCGATTTTGTTCATGTTGATGATACGGTTCGTGCATGTATTATGGCGGCGAATGGAAACGAAACCGAATTATATAACTGCTATAATGTTGCTACAAATATAAAAACAACTTGTGAAGAACTTATTGCTACAATAAAAAACTATTTGCCTTTTGATGTGTCTGTTGAATATTCAGGAAGCACACCTGGCGACCAGTATGGCATCTACTGTGACTATTCAAAAATAAAACAGAATCTCGGTTGGGAGCCAAAGATATCCCTGAATGAAGGAATCAAAGAAATGTGCCACTGGGCATTAACACTTTAAAATAGGAGTTTTTATAGTTATGGTAAAAAACTTAAAAATTGCAGCCTTATTGACAGGGCGCGGAAATAATACCCTAAAGAATAAAAATATTCTGCCAGTACTAGGAAAGCCGTTGTTATATTATCCTGCAATGGCCGCAAAATCTTGCACTTTAATCACCGATTTTTATTGTAGCAGTGACGATTCTGCGATTTTGGATGAGGCAGAAAAAATTGGGTATAAGAGGATAGTCCGTCCTGCGGAACTCGCATTGCCGACATCACAGCATATCGATGCTATAACACATGCGCTTTCTGTAATGAAAAAAGACGGTTGTGTTCCTGACATTTTGGTGGTTCTTTTGGCAAATAACGGAATTACAAAAAAAGAGTGGGTTGAAGAATCGATACAGTCGATTATCAAAGACTCGTCAATCTCTGCCTCTGTTCCTGTCATGGAAGAAATGGATCATCATCCCTATCGTTCGAAGTGCCTGACAGAAGACGGTTTCTTGGCTACATGGTTTGATTTTACGGGAAAGAATATATCTACAAATCGTCAGGATTTGCCCAAAAACTATATTCTTTGTCATAATTTCTGGACGCTGAATATAAAGAAAAGCGTGCAATCTGCAGAGCAAGGGCAGCAGCCATGGACATTCATGGGAAATAAGATAAAACCGATTGTCGTTGAGGAAAGCTTTGATGTACACGATATGGAAGATATAAAGAAAACAGAGAATTGGTTGAAAATGAACAATATTGACTATAAAGATTTCATGGGGGGGGGTACAACTGTAGAGTAATTTTTACTGCAACTCTTCCGCTAAAAGGAGTTGCAGCATGAAAAAAAATGAAATTACAGCGATAATTCCCGTGCGTGCTGGAAGCACTCGATTAAAGAATAAAAATATTGCGCCATTTGCGGGAACAAATTTACTTATACATAAAATAAACCAACTAAAGCAAGTTTCGGAAATAAGCAAAATAGTTGTATCTTCTGATTCAGATGTAATGTTGGAAATGGCCCGCCAAGCGGGAGTGTGTACGCATAAGCGTGCACTAGAATATTGTGATGAAAAATCAAAAACTTTTGGAGAGGTTGTTCGCCATATAGCTCAAAGTGTCGAGGGTGATGATATTTTATGGGCGACATGTACATCACCATTAGTATTCCCAAAAGACTATTCATTAGCGATAAAAAATTATTATGCGGCATTAGAAGATGGATTTGATTCATTGATGAGTGTTGAAAGTTTTAAACGATATATCTGGACAGAAGAAGGTCCACTAAATTATGAATTAGGATTGAAGCATGTACCTAGTCAGCAACTGCCGACAATGTATTTTGTTACAGATGGTATTCTGATTGCACCAAGATTGAAAATGATAGAATGGGCATATTTTCATGGAAAACATCCATATAAATTTCTTGTTGATAAACGTACGGGGTGTGATATAGATGATGGGCTTGATCTTGCATGTGCAAGGGCATGGCTTGATATGGATGAGAGTGTTAGCCAAATTGATCCGTACATATCATGATTATTACTAGAGGCATATGAATATTTTTCAGAAATATAAAAATGTATCAGCACCTGTAAAAGCATCATTTTGGTTTATAGTTAGCAATGTGATGCTTCGGGGAATATCCTTCATAACATTGCCAATATTTTCACGGTTGATGAGTACAAGTCAATACGGTCTACTTTCGGTTTATCATTCATGGCTATCTATTTTTACCATTTTTTGTACCCTGACGATTTGGGGTGGTGTGTTCAATGTCGTTATGACAAAAAAAAGCGAGGAAAAGGATAGGTATATAGCAGCGTTTCAAGGATTGGCTACAACGATAACGGTGATGTTCCTATTATTTTTCGTTGTATTTGGTGATTATGTCTCATCTTTTTTTGGTATCTCAAAATTTTTATTAATTTTGATTTTCATAAATATACTGTCGCTGACACCTTTTTACTTATGGAGTGCGAATCAGCGGTTTGAATATAGATATAAAGCCTTGATTTTATTAACTGTTGTAACAAGCATTCTAAATCCCCTGATTGGATATTATGCAGTTATCAATACTGATTACAAGGCAGAAGCAAGAATTCTTGCTGAAATTGCAATAAATATATTGATTGGTATATTTTTTTTCTCGTTAAATATAAAAAAAGGACACGTGTTTTTTAATAAAGAGATATGGAAATACGGCTTTTATTTTAATGTCGTGCTTATACCTCACTATTTGTCGTTGCAGGTTTTGAGTCAATCAGACCGTTTGATGATAAATAATTTTTGTGGTAGCAGTGATGCCGGAATATATAGTGTTGCCTATTCTTTTGCGATGCTGTTGACTTTGATTACAGGTGGTTTAGATTCTTCTGTAACGCCTTATATATATAGAAATTTAAAAGAGAATACGCTGGAGACATTAAAAAAAAACATTACCTTTTTAATACTGGGAATAGCCCTTGTCGCTCTTTGCGTTACTTGTGTAATTCCAGATTTCTTTAGGCTTATGTTACCTGAGGCATATTATCCTGCTATTTGGGTGATTCCTCCCGTTATTGCAGCTGTTTTTTTTATGTTTCTGTACCCTTTGTTCTGTTCTATCGAATATTACTTTGAAGAATTAAAATATGCATCAGTGTCAACATTTATTACTGCAATTGTAAATATAATATTAAATTTTGTTTTTATAAAAATTTTTGGCTTTATTGCGGCTGCATACACAACACTTTTCTGCTATATAGCCTTGACGATATTTCATTTGGTTGCAATGAAGGTTGTATTAAAAAAAAATAATAATGGTGTCGGTGTGTATAATCTTCATGCGATCGGAATAATAAGTACTATTTTTACTTTATGTATTTTGGGAATTACAATCTTGTATATTAATACCTTTATTCGGTGGACGATTGTTTCTGTTGCTCTTATTGGAGTTCTTATATTGCGAAAAAGGATAGTATTATTTTTTAAGTCAATAAAACAACCATTGGATTAAAACATGTTAAATTTCATTACCCTATTTGATAAAAATTATATGTCTCGTGGACTCGTCCTATATAATTCTCTTACAGAACATTGTAAAGCAGGATTTTGTCTTTATGTACTTGCAATGGATGATGTAGTAGCGACCTATCTTTCTAGTCTTAATTATTCAAATCTTAAGGTAATAACTGTTGCTGGAATGAATAGTATGTATCCCGTGTTGGAACGGTTAGAAAAAGAACGCACTCGCGGGGAATTCAGCTGGACGCTTTCATCTTTCAGCATTCAGTATGCGCTCAAAAAGTTTAATCTTGATTCTTGTACATACATTGATTCTGATATTTGTTTTTACAATGATCCGCAGATTTTGTTAGATGAACTTGGCGAAAAGTCTGTTTTAATTACAGAACATAATTATACACCAGAATATGACCAGTCTGCCACAAGTGGTAAATTTTGCGTGCAGTTTATGTATTTCAAGAATAATGGAGACGGTAACAACGTTTTGGAATACTGGCGTTCAAAATGCGAAGAATGGTGCTATGCCCGCATGGAAGACGGAAAATTTGGTGACCAGAAATACCTTGATGACTGGGAAAGCCGTTTTGAAGGAATTGTATATAATTGCCGTAATATTGGATGTGGCGTTGCCCCGTGGAATGTACAGAAATATGAAGTAACATCAGAAAAGGAAACTTTGTTTGTAACGGAGCGAATCACAAAGATAAAGAAGCCAATTGTTTTTTTCCATTACCATGCATTGGCAGAAGTGGGGGAAAGAAAATGGTGCTTGTCACACTATCGGCTGACACAGGCAGAAAAAGATTTGCTGTACAAGCCGTATATCAGAAAGCTGTACGAAGCGGAATCTGGCTACCCGGCAAAATTGGTTGAAAAAAAATATGTGAAAATGAGATTTCCGTTTTATTTGAAATTACGGATTGTTCTGGGATATATAAAAAGATTTAATATAAAACAAGATTGGCGCATGATTCAAAAAGGAAATATGGAATCTGTTGTATGATTAAAAATATTGTTGCCTTTGGAGCTAGTGTTACCGAGCAAGAAAATGGTTATGCCGACCAGTTAGCTAGAAAACTTGGCGTAAAAATCAAGAAATTCGGCTATGGCGGAATGCATTTGTCGGATGCTGGAGTTTGCTTTATTGATAAAGTTTTATCTAATAAACCAGAACTTTGTTTGATTGACTGGTTCAGCACTGATTACATGGAGCAATCGAAAAAAACGCTTCAGTGCATCGATACAATTCTTTATAAATTCAGTCAGATACACTGTGCTGTTGTTTTTCTGATTTTTCCTGAACGAAGAACAGATGGTCGACAAGGTGAAAAAGAATCATTCTACGATTTTTGCAGAAATGCTTTAAAAGAGCGCAATGCTACATTTATAGATATTTCTGATGAACTAAAAGATTCTGATTTATCCCAAATCCTACGAGATTCTATACATACTAATATACACGGGGGGGGGTATTATGCGGAACTTATTAAAGAACATTTACTTTCTAATCCCCCGCATGTATTAGAGCCAGAACGCTTTGTTGAAAATGCGGCTTATAAACAGATAAACAAAACCGTAGTAAACAGAGTATTCTCCAAAAATATAGATTTATCTCTTGACGGCAATATTTTAGGCATATACGGCATAATCGGAAGACACAGTGGAATCTGCAATATTAAATTTGATAACGGAATAGAACAGAAAGTTTCTTTGTGGGACCGGTGGTGTCATTTCGAGCGGAGTCATTTCAATTTTGCGATTCCTCAGTATAAAGGCAGAGTACGCGTAGAAATATTACAAGACGACTTTGATACAAGTTCCTGCAAACTGCCTGTGGATTTTACGAAGTACAGAAAACAAATTGTTTGCAGGGAAATATACTGGCAGGGAACAAACCTTGTTGTTGAGAATGTAGATGAAGGTTCTAAGCTGGCTTTGTGGAAGATTGAAGCAGTACAGTTGATTAGGGAGATAAAGCATTTTGTGGGAAAGTGTGTGAAGAAAATTGCTTTTTTGCAGAAAAAGCTGTAAACTATAATCAATATGAGTTATAAATATACATGGCACATCTGATGATCCTGACTCTATTGTTGTTGGACATGCAAGCCATCCAGAATATCCGTTTGAGGAGCTTTGGAAGCAGAAGCTTATTCATCCAAAAAGCCAGCGATTAAGGGGATTATATTTTGTTGAATCAGCGTTATATGAAACTGATAAACATATTCAGGATAATATTGATGACTTATGCGAATTCATGATTCTTGATGGCGTGGATATTGAAAAAATAGAAAATATCTATGTATTGGGACATTCTTTTGGAGAGCCAGACCTTGAATATTTTGATTTTTTGGTGAAAGCGACAAAAACAGGCTGTAACTATAATGATTTGTCAGCCTTATGGAAAGTTCATCATATGGGATTGGAGAAATTAACAGAAGATAAAATCTTTGAAGATATGAAGTTGAATGTGCTGTATGCACAGCATCACAGAGAACGGGAATTGAGGCGATATGATGATTTATTTCCAGAATATACACTACTGGAGAATCTTTTAGGATTAAAAAGTGAAACTGAATATACAGAAGAAGTTGCAGAAAAAGCAAAACTTGCGGTAAACAGGCGTTTTATATTTGAGCAGGCGGCAAGAACAAGACAAGTTCTTAATGAATTATGCCTGCTTATGCACTATGAAGAAGAAGTTCCCGCCAGCGCTGAATGTGCTTCTGTATTCAAATTAGCTGAGTACATACAAGGTACTCATGAAAAACGAAAATATAATGCAAAGTGGCATATTTCTTATTTTTCTGATGAGGATAAAGAGAGAATAAAATCTGTAATGGCTAGTACAGATTGCAGTGATTACGAACTTTTTTCTAGTATTGATAAATGTATTGCAGGAGTTTTGAAATAAAAATTTTTAGCCATATACAACTGGCTCTGCCGATGGTGTATGACTTGCCTAATTGACATATAATACTAAACGATATAAATTTAGGACTAGAAATAGGAGACTTTTATGGGATACATAATGCAAAAATATGAAGAATCAGGGAATATCATTTGTATGAAGCGCACAATGATAAAAATTCACAAAGGATTATTATAGATAACAATACACCATTATGTGGAGACGGAAATGTTTGTATTGACTACGAGTCAAAGATTTATTCTTGTGGTTTGAAATCAGAAACTGATATGGCAAAATTCTGTGGAGAACAGAATTCAGTTTTTAGACAGCAGATTTGCGCTAAATGTGTTGGTCGTTTTTATAAAACGCGATAATTATTTTATGTTAGGAAAATTGTATATGTTGACAGGTAAACAAGTAGCGAAATATTTTCTTAGTTTGGACTCTAAACGGGAACTGTTTACTAAAAAAAGGGTTCGAAATGAGAATTGTGAGTTTTATGAAGGTAATGCTCGGCTTAATAAGCTTTTGCATATAGCGCAGAATGTATATATCGCCAAAACTGGCAATCAACTTTTTTCCTCTCCGCTGTTTGCGTATAAAAATGGTGCTGTGGTTCGTTCTGTTGTAAATAATTATTCTAGACTTCTGAATGAAAATGACTCCGTTGAAATTCCTGAAGATACTAGAATCTTCTTAAATAAGATTTATAAATCATGCTATAATGCGGATATTAATGAGTTGATAGCACTTTCGCATGAAGACCCTGAGTGGGGTGCAAAACCGCCAGTAAACAATAAGTCTCAACAGATGAATCCTATGCTTCATGTGGAAGAATATAAAGAACAATATGCAGATTTTATAAAAGTATTAGACGGGATGGATGCATAATGTCTATAGAAGTTGGGCAAATTTTATCGCTAAAGATAAAATTCAATCATCGACCTGGAACTATATCATCAACAAGGCATCCGTATTTAGTTGTTGGTGTGGATTCTGTGCGAAATCGTATTGAAATTGCCCAAATAGATTCATTGGAATGTAAAGAATATAAAGCTGCTTTTAGAAGTAATAAGGTTGTTTCTTGCGATGGTGAAACAGTCCTTGATAAAGACAGTTATGTTCAATTAGACAATAAGTTCACCATTGAGAACGCTTCGGATTTAGAGCGTTTTAGGCGGCAGCCCGAAAAACTGAGCAATAAAAAATTGTCAGAAGTGTTATCTGCGTACACATCATATCAGTGTGGTCATTCCATAGATTCAAATAAATGTGTTGATATGAGTATTTCTGAAATTCTTTCATGGAATTGAAAATAATTTCTGTTTTTTTCTTCGATTTTATAAAAATGCAATTGTTTTGAATCCAAACAAGAAAATTTTTTGTTCTGTCATAAAAGATTCTGTAGAGACAATGTCGCTTTCAATGATTAAGGACAAGAAATTCGTCCATTCAGAATTTTCAGATTTTGGTTCTATGCAATATGACGAGAATCTTTTTCTTGATTGTGTAAATCTCAGTTAAAAAACAAATTGATTCGGCTTGATGATATGTATAGATTAATCTCGCCATTTGCCACCATTTTTAATTAACAAACAATAACCAGCATAACTCAAAAACTTTCTCACAAAGGCAGAATAATCATGCAAAACGGCGGATTACGAACAAAAGGCATAACCAAAAACTCTACCCCAGAAAAGCCGCTCATCACAGTGGTGACGGTGGTATATAATGGCGCGGCGACTTTGGAGCAGACAATCCTGAGCGTGGTGAACCAGACCTACGACAATGTGGAGTACATCATCATTGACGGCGCGAGCACGGACGGTACGCTAGGGATTATCAAGAAGTATGAGGATAAAATCGACTACTGGCAGAGTGAGCCGGACAAGGGCATTTATGACGCGATGAACAAGGGAATTGGGCTTGCGACGGGGGAGTGGATTAACTTCATGAATGCGGGTGATGAGTTTTTTGATTCTAATACGATAAGCGGTATTTTTATAAATAAGAAAATACCAGCGGATGTTTTATATGGTTCTGTTGTGGTGGCTGGAAATATTGTTAAACCAAGAAAACTTAGATCAATAAAATATACCTTACCTTTTTGTCATCAATCATGTTTCTTAAAACGATGTATTTGTCCTTTTTTTAAATCAGAATATAGAATAATTGCAGATTATATAATGTTTTTAGAATTATTTAATCAAAAAGTTGTATTCAAAAATCTTGATATTCCTGTTTCAAAATTTGATGAGAATGGCATTTCTTCAAATTATAGGAAAGTGATTGCTGAAAAAATAAAGTATGCAAAATATAATAAACGTTATTTTGATATTTTAGTTTTTAAGATTCTTTTGATAAAAAATCGAAAATTGAAATAATTTAGTATTATGTATTTTTTACCATATATACTTGTTTTCTTCTTTTTAGTTTTCATAGTTCTATTTGCCCCAATAACTGTTAAAGACAAATCTATACATACTAATATAAATAAAGATTTGATTGTCTTACAGTTTCTCTTATTATTTTTTCTTTGGATATATTTTGTTTGTTTCAGGGAATATGTTTACATCGATTGGGTTAGTTATAAACGTCTTTTTGATTCCGTAAGGCCTTTTTCAGAAATAGAAGGATACTGGAAGGTTAATACAAATCAATGGGAAAGAGGTTATTATGTTTTTTGTTGTCTAGTTAAACAATTTACTGATAATTATCTTGTTTTCCAAGTTATAAATGGCCTAATAGATGCTTTTTGTATTTTTTTATTATTCAAGCAATATTATAGTAACAGATATTTTTGTTTAGCTGTTTGTTTTTTTTATATTTTTAATGGTTTACCAATAGAATTTAATTTACTCAGAAATAGTAAAGCAATTTTTATTTTTCTTTTTAGTTTAAAGTATCTTGGCGAAAAAAAGTATCTAAAATATCTGTTATTAAACATAGCAGCAACTCAATTACATAATAGTGCAATTATTTATATTTTTATTACTCCATTCTTGTTATTCAATTGGACTACAAAACGAGTAATTCTTTTCCTTTTTGTTGTAGGTAATTTTCTATATTTATTGCAAATTGATTTATTTACAATAGTAGTACAATGTATTCAAGGTTTTTTACCTAGTTCGTTGCAATCTGTTGTGCCTTTATTTTTCAGATACAAAAACGATGCTGCTTATGGATTGAAAATCGGTTATATCGAGCGACTGTTTACATTTTTTATTATATATAAGTATAAACCAAATATTTTGCGTCTAAAAAATGGGAGAATATTGTTAAATTCATATTATATATATTATTTTAATTATTTATTTTTTGCGCCATTAGTAACTATTTGTGAAAGAATTGGTGTCCTCTTTTCTTTTTCATACTGGATATTGTACCCGTATATATATAGTCAATTAAAATCGAAAGATAAAAAGTACTTATTTTGGGGCATATTCATAATTTACGGGGCTCTTAAATTGTATGTCGCAAATAATTCTGAAACTTTTCAATATAGAAACATTTTGACATTATGAAAATAACATTTTTATTAGTTGGTGTAACCTCATTCCCTGCAGGTGGATTCAAAGTAATATTTGAGTATGCAAACCGTTTTGCAAATGAAGGACATACTGTAAACATTGTAATGGGAGCTGCTACTATTAGTCCTAAGACAACTTTTGCAGCCTTATTCCGTTATCCATACTATAAGCTAACAAATAATTATACTCCAGCAAGTTGGTTTAAGCTGCACCCGAATGTACATTGTAGCTATCATTTTACACTTTCAGAAAGAAATATTCCTGAAAGTGATGTAATTTTTGCGACAGCTGTTGAAACTGCTTTTTATCTAAAGAAATATAAACGAAATGTAAAAAAAATGTATTTTATTCAGGATTTTGAAGCCTGGGCTATATCTGAAAGAAAAGTGTATAAAACATATACTTTTCCATTTCAAAAAATAGTAATAGCACCTTGGCTACAAAAACTAGTCCAATCAAAAGGAAGTGATGCTCTTGTAATTCCTAATGGCTTTGATTTTGACTATTTTAAATTAAATAAAGGTATTGAAGACCGTAATAAATTCAATATTTTGATGATGTTTCATACTATGGAACGTAAAAGGTGTTGTGATTCAATATCAGCATTAAAAATTGTAAAGGAAAAATATCCTAATATTAATATTAAAATGTTTGGTAGGTCTGAGCGTCCTTCCAATATCCCTTTTGATTTTGACTACTATCAATCTCCAGATAAAGAAACTCATAATAGACTTTATAATGAAGCTGCAATTTATATAGCCGCAAGTTCTGTAGAAGGATGGGGGCTGACAATTGGGGAAGCTATGATTTGTGGTTGCGCTGTGGCTTGCACCGATAATGACGGCTTTACGATTATGGCTCACGATAATGAAACAGCCTTGTTAAGTCCCGTATATGATTATAAAAAACTTGCAGAAAATATTATTCGACTAATTGAAGATGATGAACTTAGAATAAGGCTTGCAAAAGCTGGTAACGAAAATATTAAACAGTATACATGGGACAATTCCTATAAAAAATTTAAAGAAACAATTTTTAATTAATTCCTGACAAAAATAAAAAGGTAACTACTCTATGATTTCCGTTTGCATGGCGTGCAGAAACGGTGAAAAATTCATTGCAAAGCAGATACAGTCGATTCTTTCCCAATTAGGTGAGAATGATGAACTGATTATTTCTGATGACCAATCAACTGATAATACTGTTGCAATTATCGAAAGCTTTAAAGATGAACGTATAAAACTTTTCAAGCATGAACCGCCAAGTATAAAAGCAAAATTGGGACGTAGCTTTTATTTTGCAACCGCAAATTTCGAAAATGCATTGAAGCATGCTTCTGGGGATATAATTTTTTTAAGTGACCATGATGATATTTGGACAGATGGAAAGGTCAAAGAATGCCTAAAGGCATTAGATGCATGTGATTTTGTTCAGACAAATTTTTCGCTTATAAACGATAAAGATGAAATTACAAATACAAAATTTCTTGATTTCAATCCAATTGGTAGCGGCTTAGTAAAAACATTATGGATTTGTAAAATGCAGGGGTGCACAATGGCTTTTAATCGAAAGGTGCTGGAAAAAGCATTACCATTCCCCAAGCATTTAATGTTGCATGATGCATGGCTAGGCTTAATCGCAAAAAAGTACTTTAAAGTTGGATATATTGACAAACCTTTGCTTTTATATCGCAGAACAGGAACGAATGTGTCAACTTCCAGTGGAGAAAGCAAAAATCCACTTTGGTTTAGAATCTATTTTAGATTAAAAATATTTTTCCAACTTCTTTTCAGATAATTCAATATGAAAAAAATCTTACATATTCAATGTCTTGCGAAGCTTTCTGGTGTGCAGAAAATTTCGCTTGAAATTATGCGTGGTCTTAACAACTCTGAGTTTGACAAGACCATTTTGTTTTCTTCATCTGATTGTACAGGTGACAGAATTGCTTTAGAAAAGGCTTTTTCAGATGCCGGTTGTAAAATTATCTACAGCGATAACATGGTTCGCAAATTGAATCCTGTAAAAGATTTTAGGGCAGTCCGTGAAATACGGAAACTCTGTAAGCAAAATGGCTATGATATTGTGCATACTCATTCTTCAAAGCCCGGTGTCGTAGGTAGAATTGGAGCAACCCTTGCTGGTGTTCCTCTTGTAATCCATACGGTTCACGGTCTCTCTTTTACAAAATTTACACCACCACTGTTATATGCGGCATATTTTATTTTTGAAACCATAGCATCATTTTTTTGTACCAAAATTACTTCTGTAAATAAATACTATTTGCGTTTTTTTAAGTTATTTAAAAAGAAAACAGAAACCGTCTATAACGGAATGGATTTTTCTGAGCTGGAAGCAAGACGTGTTGAAAGAAAAGAAGACTTGCAACATATCCGTTTGTTATTTGTAGGAAGACTTGACCCCCAAAAAAATATACTGACGATTTTAAAGGCTTTTAGGCTCGCTCATGAAGTGCAGCCGAACATCACGCTTACGGTCGTAGGCGACGGCGAGTTTTATGGTGACTGTAAGCATTACATTATAGAAAACTCTCTTGAGAACTGTGTTTCTCTGGAGGGCTGGCAGAGTAATCCTGTGCCGTATTATTGTAACAGCGATATTTTTATTTCGTCCTCTTTGTATGAAGCCTTTGGATTAATGTTTCTTGAAGCCAGTTATTTTAATCTTCCTATTTTGGCAAGTAATGTTGAAGGAATTCCTGAAGTTGTTTTGGATGGGAAGACTGGTTTGTTGAATAAGCCAAATGACACTGATACATTGGCTGAACATATTATTTTGCTGGCTAATGATTCTGTCAAGCGTTCCGAACTTGGTGAAAATGGTCATCGGTATGTTACAGAGCAATTTTCTAGTTTAAAAATGGTAGAAGAATATAAGAATCTGTATAGACAGACGGGGGGGGGGACTAAAGTATAGTATATACAGTTTTGATTTGGAGGATGTTGCATGAAAATCCTCCAAATTTCAACATACTATCTGCCAAATTTTGGCGGTATAGAGCAGGTTGCCTATGATTTTAGTCGTATACTAAAAAAACAAGGCAATGATGTAAAAGTAATTTGCTTTAACAGTGGTCAAGAAACAGTAATTGACATTTATCAAGGTGTTGAAATTATTCGTGTCGGATATAAGCGTAAACTTGCATCTCAGGCAATCAGCCTGAGATATTTTTTTGAATTAAAAAAAACTATCAACGATTTCAAACCTGATGTAATTCATATTCATCTGCCTAATCCTCTTATTGCGACTTATTTATTGTTTGTAAAACCGAAATATAAGATTACACTTCACTGGCATTCAGATATTATAAAGCAAAAAAAATTAAAGCAATTATATGCTCCTTTTGAAAAAGCATTGTTAAAACGTGCGGATAAAATTATTGCCACAAGTCGGATTTATGCAGAAAAATCAGAATCATTAAAAAACAGGCTGAATAAAGTTGTTGTAATTCCAAATATTGTTGAGACTGAATTCTTGGATAAGCTAACGGAAGATGATAAAAGTCAAATTGAAGCAATTCGTAATAAATACTCTGGAAAGAAAGTCATTTTTTTTATTGGAGTTCATCGAGAATACAAAGGTTTGCGATATTTGATGGAAGTTTCCCAGTATTTGACAGATGACTACATTATTTTGATAGCAGGAAAAGGACCTCTGACAGAAGAGTTGAAACAAAAAATTTCTGATTTGAACTTGATTAATGTAAAGTTTATCGGGCGTATAAGTGACGAAGAGAAAAAACACTATCTTTGGGCATCTGATGTATATGCTTTTCCATCAATAACAAAAAATGAAGCATTTGGTATTGCACTTGCAGAAGCTTTATATTGCGGACTTCCAGCCGTTACGTTTACGATTGAAGGTTCTGGTGTTAACTGGGTTAATCAAGATGGAAGAACAGGTATTGAAGTCCATGAATTCGATTCACGGAAATATGCACAAGCTTTGATGAGTGTGTCTAAAGAGAAGTATGGTGCAAATGCAAGAAAATGGGTGGAAGAAAATTTCACTGAAAATGCGATAAATAATGCCGTTAAAGAATTTTTTAAGATATAAATCATGAGTATAATATCTAAAGTCTTGAAAATAAATTTACGTTCAATTTTTCTCAATTTTTATTTGCTGCCTTTTTCTCAGGCGATACATTTACCAATACTCATTGTTCGTAATGTGAAAATTGACAGTTTGCATCGGGGGGGGGTACAAATAAATACTAGTAAATTAAAAATTGGATTGATTCAGATTGGATATAGGGCTGTTGGAATAATTGATAATAGATATGAAAGGTCTATACTACAACTTTCCAAGAGTGGAAAAATACTTTTTTCTGGGAGATGCTTTTTAGGAAGCGGTATCAGAATGGTGATTACCGGAAACTGTGAAATTGGAAACAATGTTAACGTGAGCGGAAATACATCAATATGCTGTTATGAAAAAGTGAAGATAGGACATGAAAGCTTAATTTCTTGGGATTGCCTTATCATGGACACAGATTTTCATAAAATTTATGATGAGCAAAAGAATCAAATAAATTCTAACAAGGCAATAAAAATTGGGAATCATGTTTGGATTGGCGCAAGAACTACGGTTTTGAAAGGAAGTATCATTTCAGATAATTCTGTAATAGCGGCAAACTCTATATGTTCTGGGGTTCTGTGTGAGAAGAATTGTATTTATGGTGGAAATCCAGCAAGGATTTTAAAACAGAATATTTCTTGGGAAATATAGCTATGAAAAAATACTGAGATAAAATTGTTGCAATAAGTCGGGATATATACAGAAAGTTCTGTATCATTGATGGACTGGCTTAGGCAAGATTTTTCTTTATTGTGAATAAGTCCTATATAAACTCAATCGGTAGCGCACTCACGCTGTCTGACAATTCCCGCTTGTTGTCGGCAAGGCACAGAATGCAGCCGTGACCTACCGTGTAATGGGGGATGGTCTGCAACTGGCTGAATGCCTTTGCCATTTCTGGTTGCGGGTGGGCAGATTTTTTTATTTCGATGGGGTAGAGCACGGCGTTTTCTTCTATCACCAGGTCTATCTCGTTCATATTGTGGTCGCGGTAAAAGTAGATGTTTGAGCAGTCCTTCCCTGCGTTCAGATGGGATTTTATGATTTCGCTTACCACAAATGTCTCAAACAACGCGCCTGACATCGCGCCGTTCTGGGCGACCGTTGCATTTGTCCAGCCGACAAGACCGCATACAAGCCCGGTGTCCATAAAATAAAGTTTTGGTGTTTTGATTGCCCGCTTGGCGATATTCCGTTCAAACGGGTAGATAAAGCGGATGATACCAGAGCCTTCAAGCATGCTCGCCCATTCCTGCACGGTCTTTAATGAGACACCGACATCGCTTGCGATGCTCGCGGCATTGAAAAGTTCTCCCGTCCTGGATGCCATGCTTATCATAAACTTATTGAATGTGGTCACATTCGATACTTTTATAAGGTCTTTTATATCGCGGTTTATGTATGTCCTGATATACGACTTGTAGTAGCGTTCCCAGCTGATGTTCTGGTCGGAAAGTGCAGGCATTGAGCCACGGTGTATGGTCTGCCAAATATGTCCTTTTAAATCCAATGTGGAGTATGACTCCATTTTAACTTTAAAAGATACAGTACATCAATAAATTTTTAGGAGATTACCCTTATGTCAAACATCGCCCTTATCACCGGTATCACTGGACAGGACGGCTCTTTCCTCGCAGAATTCCTGCTTGAGAAAGGCTATGAAGTACACGGAATCATCCGCCGCTCGTCATCATTCAACACAGGTCGTATTGAGCATCTGTACCTTGAGGATGCAATCGAGGATATGCACAAGAACCGCAAGGTTTATCTGCATTACGGCGACCTCACCGATTCTGAAAGCCTTATCCGCCTTATCCGCGAGATAAAGCCGACTGAAATCTACAATCTCGGCGCGCAGAGCCATGTGCAGGTCAGTTTTGAAGTGCCTGAATACACCGCTGACTGTGACGCTACCGGCGTTCTGCGAATTTTGGAAGCAGTGCATTTCCTCGGCATGGAAAAGACCTGTCGCATCTATCAGGCGTCTACGTCTGAACTGTTCGGGCTTGTGCAAGAAATTCCTCAAAAGGAAACGACGCCGTTTTATCCGCGTTCGCCGTATGCGGTCGCCAAGATGTACGGCTTCTGGATTATGAAGAACTACCGCGAGTCTTACGGGATGTTCTGTTCAAACGGCATCCTTTTTAATCATGAGTCAGAGCGTCGCGGCGAGACATTCGTAACGCGAAAAATCACGCTCGCCGCAAGCCGTATCGCGCAGGGCTTGCAGAAGAAACTTTATCTTGGTAACCTGAACGCGCTTCGTGACTGGGGCTATGCAAAAGACTACGTTGAGTGCATGTGGCTCATCCTGCAGCAGGAAAACCCCGATGACTTCGTTGTTGCGACAGGCGAGCAACACTCCGTCCGCGAGTTCTGCGAATATGCCTTCCGCGAAGCAGGCATTGAGATTGCGTTCAAGGGCGAAGGCGTGGACGAGAAGGGGTGCAACAAGGCAACTGGGGAAGTTCTGATTGAAGTTGACCCGAAATATTTCCGACCCGCCGAAGTTGAGACACTGCTCGGTGACCCGACCAAGGCAAAGAAGGTGCTCGGCTGGAACCCGACCAAGACAAGTTTCCCTGAATTGGTTAAAATTATGATGCAGCACGATATGGAGTATGTAAAGGCAGAGAAGACACTGCACCAGAGATAATTATGGAAAAGAATGCAAAAATCTATGTTGCCGGTCATCGCGGACTTGTCGGTGGCTCAATCGTCAGATGCCTTAAAGAAAAAGGCTATACAAACATCATCACAAGAACTCACAAGGAACTTGATTTGCTCAATCAGGCTGCCGTGAATGAGTTCTTTGCACAAGAAAAGCCGGAGTATGTTTTTCTTGCGGCGGCTCATGTGGGCGGAATCGGCGCGAACAGCACTTATCCAGCTGACTTCATCTATCAGAACATGGTGATTGGCTTTAATGTGGTTGAGGCAGCCCGTGTGAACGGCGTTAAAAAGCTGATGAACTTGGGCAGCACCTGCATCTACCCGAAGATGGCTGAGCAGCCGATTAAAGAAGAATCGCTTTTGACAGGGGCGCTAGAGCCGACGAACGATGCCTATGCGCTTGCGAAAATCAGCGTGATAAAGCTTTGCACCGCGTACAACAAGCAGCACGGCACAAACTTTCTTTCCGTCATGCCGACGAACCTTTACGGATTCGGAGACAATTACGAGCTTTCCGGCAGCCACGTTTTCCCCGCGATGATTCGCAAGTTCCACGAGGCAAAGGCGAGCGGGGAAGATGTAGTTCACTTGTGGGGCGACGGCTCTCCATTGCGCGAGTTCCTTTTTGCAGGCGACCTTGCAGATGCTGTTGTCTATCTTATGGAAAACAAGAATGCAAGCGATTTACGCACTCCTACCGGCGACTTCGTGAATGTGGGCACAGGCAGCGAGTGCACAATCAGAGAACTTGCAGAAACGGTGGAAGACATCGTGTATGCCGATGTGCGCAAAGCCGGGCGAAAGTGTAGGATGGAGTGGGACAGCAGCAAGCCGAACGGAACTCCAAGAAAGCTCTGTGATGTTACACGATTAAACGCACTTGGTTGGAAAGCAAAAGTTGATGTGCGCGAAGGCGTTAAAATCGCTTATGACGACTTTTTGCACGGGGAGGTGCGGAAATAAGAAAACCATTAGCTTAAAAAGCACAGTTTCATAGTTGTGATAGTATTTCAATCTATCCACTGACAATTGCCTGACACACTTCAAGACTGCCGTGTCAGGCTTTTTTTTGCTATTTTTCTCCCTCTTCACACAAAAAAACTCCCAAGCCGAAACTCAGGAGTTTGTCAGCGGCAGAAGGGAGTCGAACCCTCGTCATCAGCTTGGAAGGCTGAGATAATGAGCCGTTATATGACTGCCGCAAAAGAAAATGCCAGCGGTTGGAATCGGACCAACGACACGCAGATTTTCAGTCTGCTGCTCTACCAACTGAGCTACACCGGCTTGTTGTCAAGTGACGAAGATAACTATATACCGTTACAAAAAAAATGTCAATAACTCTAAATCGTTTTTTCGCTTTTTTATTCATTTTTTTTACTTTTTAATCTGTTCCAGCCTGTGTGCTCTGAGCTGAATGCAAATTCAGTGCCACTTTCAGCAGTTTTTCCTTTTCGTTCATTTCCGGGTCATCGAGTACGCATTGGAACAGCTCGTTTAAGATTGCGCCGAGCCGTTTTCCAGGCGTGATTCCGATTTGTATCAGGTCGTTTCCGTTTACAGCGAGGTCTTTGAGCGAGATGGCGTTTTGCTGTGAGAGAATTTCTTTTACGCGGTCTTGCAATAAGAGCAGCTTTTTCATGCCTTCGCTCGTGGCTTCGGGCATTTTTCGGTATTTTCCGTACATGTCCGCGATTCTGAGGTCATACACATCGTCAAGATATTCTGGCCCGACTTTTACGATATATCTTCTGACAGCCGCGTCCCCCCATGTTTCTTCAAAATGGAACATATGGTTTTCGACCAAGTGCGCGACCGAATCAACCTGTGCATTTGGAAATTTCAAGCGCGGAAGCACTTCCTTTACGATTTTTGATGAATAGATTTCGTGCTTGTAAAAATGAATGATGTCGCAGAAATTTCCTGAGCCTTCTGGAACTTCTATTTTTTCGATAGATTTTGCCTCAAATTTTCCAGAATCGTGGAAAAGGGCGGCGAGCCGAACATTCAGTTTTTCGCGTGGGGCACCGTCACAGGCGTACAGATTGTGGTCAAGCACATCAAAAACATGATAGCCACGAATGTCTTTTTGAAGACAATTCCTGCATCGGGCGAGTTCTGGGATAAAAATCTGCAAAATTCCGCTTTCTTCCATGCGGTGAAAGGCTGTTGAAGGCTCTTTTGACTGCAAAATCTTGATGAATTCGTCTCTAAAACGCTCCAGAGAAATCGATTTTATTTTTTCCTGGACTTCGCTGTTCTTGATTGCCTCGTATGTTTCCTTTTTGATTTCAAAATCAAGCTGGCTTGAGAATCTGAGCGCGCGGATGGGGCGGAGTCCGTCCTCCAAAAAGCGGTCGCGAGCATTTCCGACAGTGCGTATGATTTTTTTCTGTATGTCTTTTTGTCCGTCAAACGGGTCGATAATCGTGCCGTCACAAAGGCTTGCGGCGATTGCGTTCATCGTAAAATCACGGCGGGAAAGATCGTCTTCAAGCGTTGCGTCAAAACTCACTGAGTCAGGGTGCCGACCGTCAGAATAATCTGATTCGCTTCGGAATGTGGTTGCCTCAATTTCTTCTCCCATAAAGTGAATCGTGACCGTGCCGTGTGCGATTCCTGTGGGAATGACATGGTGGAAAATCCGCATGACTTCTTCTGGCGTTGCGTTCGTGGTGATGTCATAATCGTGGGCATCTTTTCCTAAAAGCATGTCGCGGACAGCACCGCCCACAAGGTAGGCTTCGTATCCGTTTTTTGTGAAGATACCGTTTAGTTTTTGCAAGATTTCAGGAATTTTGATTGACTTTTGAGACATGCGCGTATTATATCAAAAATCAATTCCTTCTGAAAGTAAATTTATGGTAAGTGATAGAATTGAAATCGTCGTGCTGGCAAGAAAAATCAAAATATATGAGACAAGATGAAAAATGAGGCGGAATTTTTTGTCCTTAACCGTGTAGAAAATACATTCGATGATTGCCGAAAATGAAAAAATCGAGAGAGAAATGGCAGTGCAGGCTATGATTTTTAAAATGAGGCTCATGTTTGAGTCCAAGAAAATCTGCTTGTTGCCGGTGACGAAAAAAATGATTGTCGCAATCAGGGTAAACGAAAGGAACACATTCGCCCGGCGGGTAAGGCGGAGAAGCGGGGGAAGGCGGCGCGAGATTTTTCGTTGCCTGAACTTTTCAAACGGCTCTTCGTCCGATTTGGGGCTTGAAAATTCAGCACCTTCATCATCGTCAATGACTTCAAGAGTTTCAAGTTCTTCAAGAATTTCTTCATCTTCCATAGTTTTATTGAATTTTTACTCCACTTATTATACAATAGAGCTCAAAAATATGGAATAAAATTACAGGAGTAAAAATGTCAAAGCGACTTTTTGCGATTCGTGGGGCTACGGGGGCAGAAAATACAGCCCAGTCAATCACTGAGAATGTGTGTGAAATGTGCCTCACGCTCTTTTCTGAAAATCACCTTACCCAAAACGATTTTGTTTCTATTCAGTTTACGATTACCGATGATTTGGACACGATGAATCCTGCCGCCGCATTGCGAAAAGGTCAGAATACATTCGATGTCTCGCAGATTCCGCTTTTTTGCGCCCAAGAACCAAAAATTGCAGGCAGCCCTCAAAAAATGATTCGCCTTTTAGTCACATGCTACATGGAAGAGGGGGCAAAGCCTCAGCCCGTGTACATTCATGGCGGAGAAAAGCTCAGACCTGATTGGGCAAAGAAATAATCTAAAGAATACTAAAAAAATCAACAATTTTCGGCTTTTTCTGTTGACACTTTTTTTACATTCATATATTATACTATTCGTTCGCAACGCACTGTTGTAACATCTGCTGCTTTAGCTCAGTTGGTAGAGCACGTGATTTGTAATCTCGGGGTCGTGGGTCCAAGTCCTACAAGCAGCTTAACCGAAAGGTAAAAAAGGGGAGTTCGCATAGCGGCAATTGCGGCGGACTGTAAATCCGCTCCCTTTCGGGTTCGGGGGTCCGAGTCCCTCACTCCCCAGTTTTAAGTCTTAAAGAGTCTCTTTAAGACTTTTTTTATTTTAAATTCCTGTCTGATGCTGCCATTCATTTCATTTTTATATTATTCTTCTTTATCATTCAAATTTTGTCGGAAAAATCCATATTTTTAGCAAAATTTGGATTATACGATGTGCTATGATATCCTCGTTAGAAAATTTTCGTTTTCTGAAAAAGGAGTATCAATGAACTTCATCGGTTTGTTGCTTTTGGCGGCGTTGGCTGCCCTGGCGTATGCGGCTTTTAACTTCTTTAAGGTTAAAAAGCTCGAAGAAGGAACGGAGCAGATGGCAAAAATCGCGTCTGCAATCCGTGTCGGTGCTAACACTTTCATCGAATACGAGTACAAGGTGTTAGTGTGGGTCGTTCTTGTCGTGGCCGTTATCGTGTGGCTCGCGCTCGACTGGTATGTTGCCGTCGCCCTCTTGCTCGGCTCGGTCATGTCGGCAAGTGCAGGCTTTATCGGCATGAAAATCGCGACCTACGCGAATGTGCGCGTTACGAACGAGGCTCGTAAAACCGAGAATATCGGTCAGACTTTAAAAGTTGCCTTCCGCGGCGGCTCGGTCATGGGCTTGTGCGTAGGCGGATTCGCTTTGCTCGGCTTGGGCATTGTGTTCTGCGTGTTCGGGCTTGGCTTGGGCTGGCTCGATAATCTTGAGACGGCAAAATGCTGGCTTACCAAAATCGAAATCATAAAATTCCCGAACATTCTTTCAGGCTACGCGTTGGGCTGCTCTATGGTCGCTATGTTCAACCGTGTCGGCGGCGGAATCTACACAAAGGCGGCTGACATGGGCGCTGACTTGGTCGGAAAAACTGAGGCGCATATCCCCGAAGACGACCCGCGAAATCCTGCCACCATCGCTGATAATGTCGGCGACAATGTAGGTGATGTTGCAGGCTTAGGCTCAGATTTGCTTGAAAGCTATGTCGCTTCAATCGTTGCGGCAATCGCGCTTGCATACAATTTAATCGTCAAAGTGGGCGTTCCGTCTGGTTCTCTGAACGCGCTCTACACATTCCCGCTTGCGTTTGCGGCGAGTGGTCTTCTTGCCTGTATTTTGGGCGTGGCTTCGCTTCTCGTCAAAAATCTCTCAAAGTCAAAGAAAGTCCATCAGCAGCTGAACGCGGCGACTTGGATTGGCGCGGGAATCACGCTCGTTGCAGGCTTGTGCCTTTCTTACTTCTTGTTCAACGGCAAAGGCTTGGATTTTGCTGCTCTCGGATTCAAGGCGGGCTGGGCTTCTCCATTTATCGGCGGCGCGGTCGGCGTTGTGGCGGGCATTTTAATCGGAATCGTGGCGGAATATTACACTTCTTCTGACTACAATCCCACAAAGCGACTGGCAGAGGCGAGCCGCGAGGGAAGTGCGCTCACAATCACTTCAGGCTTGGCTTTGGGCATGAACTCTTGTATGCTTCCGTGTATCATTTTGGGCTTGGGAATCATTCTCGCGTACTATCTTGCAGGTCTTTACGGAGTTGCGATGAGCGCGATGGGAATGCTCTCGTTCGTCTCGCTCACGGTTTCGGTTGACACCTACGGCCCGATTTCTGACAACGCGGGCGGCATTGCCGAAATGTCAAAGCTTCCCGAAGGCGTTCGCGAAATCACTGACACGCTCGACGCGGTTGGAAACACCACGGCGGCAATCGGAAAGGGCTTTGCAATCGGCTCTGGCGGCTTGGCGGCTCTCTCGCTCATGCTCTCGTACATGTATTCAATCCCTGGCGAAAAGCTCACTGGGGGAGTGCCTCAGCTCAACATCATGGAGCCGATGACGCTTGCTGGTGCAATTGTGGGCGGCGCGATTCCGTTCTTGTTCTCTGGCATGCTCATTGACGCGGTTGCGAACGCGGCTCGGAAGATGGTCGAGGAAGTACGAAGGCAGTTCAAGGAAAATCCCGGCATTTTGGCAGGAACCAGCGACCCTGACTACAAGACGTGTATCGGAATCTCAACGAAAGGCTCAATCGGTCAGATGAAAGTGCCTGCTCTCATGGCGGTGGTCATTCCCGTTGTGTGCGGGCTTTTGTTCGGCGCGAATTTCGTCGGCGGCATTTTGATTGGCTCAACGATTTGTGCGATTATGATTGCGCTCTTCACGGGTAACGCGGGAGGAGCCTGGGACAACGGCAAAAAGTTCATCGAGCAGGGCGGCTTGGCTGGAATCAAAAAAGGCGGCGAGGGCTACGACGCGGTGCATGACGCGGCAGTCGTCGGCGACACCGTAGGCGACCCGCTCAAAGACACGGTCGGCCCGTGTATGGACATCTTCATCAAGATTATGTCAACGGTCTCGCTCGTTGCGGTCTCAGTCTTCGCGCACTACAACCTGTGGGCGGTGCTGTTCAATTAGCAGTTAGCAGTGAGCAGTGTGCAGTTAGCTCGTCATTGCTAGATGCATTCTGCTCCGTCATTGCGAGCGAAGCGAAGCAATCTATCCATAGATAGGCACAGATTTCCACAGATTAGAGTCTTTATATATGAAGTCTTTCGTATTAGTACGAGTGATTTTCGTATGAGAAATACATAATCTGTGTTCATCTGTGAAATACACCGCTTTGCGTTGTTTGCATGAGTTGAAATTATTAACTCGCCGCTCTCGCGGCTAGCGCATCTGTGGATTTTTTTTCTCACTCTGTTTTCTGATTTCTTTCCCTTTTTTAGAGTTTTTAGAAATTTAAGAAATCTCACTTCTAAAAATTCTTGTTATATTTTATAAAAAACAAGACATTTCACAGAAACTAGCATAAAATACTATTCGAGAAAATTTTTACTGGGAGTATCTATGAAAAGTCTGAAAAAAATACCCTCACTTACAAGCCTATATATATATATAGTATTTTCTATCATATCATTCTGTTTTTTTTCCTGCGGTGGAGATTCAGGGCTCGGCGAGGAAGTTGATTTAACGCCACCTGTGCTTACGGTCAAGTCTATGACCAGTGAAGAAAGCGACACAATCACTAATTTTGCAGGCGGCGTGTATTGCCATAAATCGGTTTCGTTTGCAGGTACCGCCACTGATAACAATAGAATTGCAAAAGTCTACACGCAGATAAAGTGGGCGAGCGATTCTTCTGAATTCACCGATTTTGAGACTGCCAGCCTTTCTGGAGCTGACTGGAATCTTCGTTTTACCTTTGAAAAAGAAGGGGTCGTGCTTTTAAAATTTATCGCGACCGATCCTGCGGGTAATGTAGCCTCAAAATCCACCAAAACCATAATTCTCTTTGTTGATGAAGAAGCTCCTGTCGGAAGTGCGTGGTTCATTGACCGAAAAATCAACGGAATTCAATACAAACTGCATGAACTCGACTATCTCAAATCTCTTGATTTAAACGAATCTTCCCATATTGATGCCGCACAGAATGTGAATTTCTCAATTTCTGCTGCGTTTACCGACACGATGGGCATAAGCGAGGAAAATCCGCCCTCTATTTCTCTGTATGATGAGTCTGGAAATAAAATCTGCACGGTAAAAAAAACGGGCGATTCAAACGTCTATCAGCCGGTCTTTGACATTACGCATGACTTGCTTGTCTCTGGAGACGCTTCCCTTGCAACAGGAAAGCATTATCTTCAAGTGCGGTATTCTGCGAGCGATATCGTTTCCGTTCCTGATTCAAATTCCATTGCGGATGCCAAAATCGATGTCCAAAACGAAGATGACGAAGTTGACGGCGGTTGGTTCATTTGGTGGTCAGAAAGCGATGTTCCGCGCTACGAGCTTTCAGAAGAAATAACCGAAGCGGACACTGGCGAAAAATCAATTACGGTCTATGTGAACAGTTCTTTCAGTATCACCGTTTTTGATGATGACGCGCTGGCACTTTCAGATGATGAGTCTACAACAGCTCCTGTCGGATATATATTTTCATATACCGATGATAAAGAAGAAACTCAAACTGCCTCAGAAACGCCTTCTATAAATGAGGGCGAGCGCGAAAAAACACTTACGGTAAAATTGCCTTCCACACCGCAGACGGCAACGCTCAAAATCACTGCGCAAGGAAAGAAGGGCGACACAGACGGCGGAAAAACGCTTGAAGAGACTGTTCTTGTCAATGTCATCGATGCCACAGCCCCCATGCTCTTGATTACTTCGCCAAAGAACAATTCCGTGCCAGAGGTTGCTGTTTCTGATGACAATGCTACTGCATTCGTTACCATTTCGGGCACTTCGCTTGATGTTGCTGGCTGTAAGTACCTTGAATTCGTGTGGGTTCCTGATTCAATCGCTTCTTCGACCTCCGAAAAATCCACAAAAGCAAAAGCCTTCCTTGATACATTGACTACTGACACGCTCCACGACACATACGCGCCAACGAGCACAACCGCCAAAAAGACTGAAATTGAAAGTGTTGGTGTTCTGTGGTCAGTTCCGCTCACTTCTCGAAGCGTCTCTGGCGGATTTATTTCTCATAAATTTGAATTTGACATTGATTTGTTCACTGATTTTGCGAGCGAAAATAAAAAGGCAACTGATAAATTCTTTGTCGCACGCCTCACGCGAAGCGGCACAACGGGAACATATTCCGAATACAAACTTGCGGGTGATTCGTCGAATCCTACGATTTCTGCAATACGGCCAGAAGGTGACATGGCGATTGTTTCTGGTGAAGAAGCACTCGTGCTTGAATTCAAAGGCTTTAAAGACAGCGGCATGAAGATGGACACGACCGCCTATGAAATCCGCCGTGTTGATGAAAAAGCTGATGATGGCTTGTTCGGAACATATGATTCTGAAAAAAACTATGCAACGGTGAGTGGCTCATACGATAGCGAAAGCGGCACCTATAAATCAGAGCCGATTCTTCCGGGAAGCGGAAACGCGCTCTATGAGTGGAAAAATGCGGGAACGAAGCCTAAATTCCAGTTTATCGCAAAGGATTTGCTCGGAAATGTGGGCATAGACCAGTACACTATCGTTGTCAGCACGCTTCCTGTTCTAAAGAGCGTCACTTCTCCTTCGGCAACGCTGCTCAAAAAAGGCGATGAACTTTTGATTAACGCTGTCTTTGACAACACCGTCACGATGGGCGATACAAGCAATCTGTATGTCAAACTCGAAGGATTCTCTGATAATCAAATTCACGAGGCAACATACAAGAGCGGCAATGGCTCAACCACGCTCATTTTCTCTTACACCGTGCAAGACGGAGATACATCAAGCCAAGTCAAAGTTAAAAATGATGAGGGAAGCCCAATCGTCGGTCTTTCTGAGAAGATTGCCACACTGCTTAAATCAGACAATGCAACATCGATTGTGGAATCAACAAATCTTCTGCAAGCCAAAAAAACAATCGCTGTGGACGGAATTCCGCCAGTAGCCACGATTTCTTCAATAACAAGCGATATTTCATCTCTCGAAGTTGCGAACTATCAGAATGGCGGAATCACGTATCTTAAAGAAGGCCGTACTTTGAGCGTAACGCTTACTGCAAGCGAAGCGATTCTTATTTCGGGAAGCCCTGAATTTGCTTTTGCTGTTGGCTCTGGCACAATTACGCTTCCATTCACGGGAAGCACGAGCACGACCGTCACATTCAGCAAAAAAATTGAATCAACGGACGCAAACGGTGAACTTACATACAGTCCTTCATCGTGTGTTTCTGCCTCTTCAACAATCACGGACTCGGCAGGAAACCCCATTACGCTTCCTACGGGCGAAGCGGTCTCAGCTTCTTTTGCCATAGACACAAAAGCCCCCGCCACGCCAACTGTTGTTGTTAACACGACTTCCAGCAACTATTCTGGAACAATCAATAAGGTAGATTATTTTGCAAATTCCGCCTCATTTACGGCGACTGTCGCTTCAAGTGATTCAAGTGTCAAATCAGTTGAATATTCACCGAACGGCGGAACTGCTTGGTTTACGACAACATCTGGAACGGCGGTAACATTGAGCGCAACTGAATATTCTTCTGTTCAGCTTGTGTGCCGTGCTACCGACTATGCGGGAAATGTCTCTGCGCTTTCTGAAGCGCAAAATCTCCAGATTAACAGCACATTCCCTGCCTTTACACTTGAATGTACGAACGCGGACGGAAACTATCCTGCGGGAAGCATGCTCATTTTCAAACTCAGTTTTGATGAAAAGGTAAATTATTCTTCATCAGCCATTTGTACTGCTGATAAACTTGCAAACGGAAGTTGTGCCTACATTCAGTTGAGCGCGTTGAAGTCTGGCGAAAAATGCGGAGATGGCGCAAACAAGGGCAGGGCGTATCTTTCTGATAAGAGCGGAAATCCTTTAACCTCTGCTTCATCTTCTGAAACCGATACCGTCTACTTTACCTACCAAGCGCAAGACCCAGACGAATTTACGCTCAAAGTGGCAAGCGATACTGTTCACCTTACGGGCTTTACCGACTTGTACGGAATTTCGCAAGGAAGCAATGGCTTGGATGGAGATTATGAGCGAAGCGGTGTTGTGTGCGATGGTGTGGCTCCTAAGGTTGTGAGCATGACACCGGGCGGAACGAAAACAATTGCGGACGACGGAAAAAATGTATATACGGAAGGAAATACAATCACGCTTGTGTTCTCAGAGCAAATTCAAAAATCGGGCGGAAACATTACGCTCAGACAGGTTTCTGGATGGGCAATTCCTCCTGTGCTGAGCGCAAGTGATTTTTCTACGATAAGCAGTGCAATTAGTTCTGACCAAAAAAACACGCTCTCACTTCAAGAAAACGGAATCGATATGGAAGATTCTGAATGGACGGGCGGGTCAGTTGTCGGCCCTGCGAATAATTACTATCACGGAACAGGTCAGTATGTCGGACCGTATAAGAAATCTTCTCAGGGCATTCTCGATACGGGAGCACCAGACACTGCGACAAAATATGTGCTTGATTTCGATATGGATATTTGGGACACAAATACGACCACACATTATTTCGGAAAGACTTTTAGCGCAAATAGCAAAAGTGCCACTGTTCTCACAGGTAGCAAAAAACGCGATGCAAAGGCAATCACGGTGCAGGATATTCGCGATGTGCTTGAAACCGCGCACTATCATGAGCGAATTCTTGATGTTACGGCTGATGCGGTTAAGATTGAGAGTGACAATAAGACTGTCACAATCACTTTCCCTGCTGGGCTTTGTGACACAAGCGCGAATCTTCCTTCTGGTCGCAGATGGGAGCTTGTCATTGAAAAAGGCGCGTTCATGGATATGACAGGAAATGAATTCGGTGCGAACAGCGTGGGCGTGGTCGAAAAGATTGATTCTGTGCACTCAAACGGAACGCAGATAGATACTGGCATTTCAACAAGCAACTGGGGGCGGTACAAAAGTTCAAGCACAACTCCTGTTGTTTTGATTCAGAACGGCTCAAATTACTATTTCTGGTCGAGTGGGGTAGCCACTCCTGTGATTCGCGTTGACCGCTACAGCTACGGATTGGGAATAAATCAGAGCAATGCAAGCGGAACTGTGGAAAGTCAGATTACAAGTCATTCTGTAAAGCCGACAGGCTATGTGCGTACGAGAATTGATTGTGAATCGCTCGGAGCGACTGTCGCAAAATATGTGACGACAGACTCAGATATTGTGCCCGAATCAACATCTGTAAATACAACAACCTCGAATACACAAAAAACAACATCGATTGCGTATCAAACAAAATCAACTCTTTCAGGAAAGGCTGTTTCAGGAATTTCTACGATTGCCGCAAATTCGCCGATACAATTTGCCGTAGGAACTGGAAGCTATACAAAGGCATTCAAAAAATATGTCGTGGCACAGGCAGAGCTGAACGGAAGTTCTGAAAAAGGCTATGAAGGCGTGTTCCAAACGGTTGTCATGCTAGACCATCCTCAGAAGAATGATGGCAAGACGGCTGTTGCAACTCTAACAGGAAATCAATTCTCGTTGCGGGGAAACACAGGCTCTTCGCTTGCAGGCGAGCCTTCTATTTCTCCGTTCCCGCTCAGAGAGTGTCAGGTAGGCTCTCCATTCTTGCGGCTTACATTTAATGACCGTGCGGGAGGAAATACAAACAGCGATGACTATTATTGGGTCAGTTATGAGGTTTTGGTTGACACCACTTTCTCTGGCTATTGTTCTAGTGGTGCAGCAACTGCATATGACTGGACGAATGCTGGTTCAAACAATAGCCACATGGCATGCGGTCAGTTCACATATTACTATGGAATGCAGAGATATTAAACATAGAGGACTAGAAGAATTATGAAAAAAAGATTTGATTTTACAAAAATGTTTACATTTTCCGCTCTTTCTTTGCTTACGGCCCTTTTCTTTGGGTGCGGTGAAAGCTCTGGCTTGGGACCTGAGGTTGATGTTATCGCCCCCACCGTATCCGTGACTTCTCATGAAGATGATGATACGGTTCCCTCTAAGTTCATGCTGAAAGGAACTGCATGGGATGATACGGTCGTCAATCTCATCACGATTGATTTTGATGACGCGGATTTGCACTACAAGGTCACGCCGGGCGGTTCTTGGTACAAAAAAACGGCGTCGCTTTCTGATTGGCAGGAACTGGATTCTGAAGAAGCTTCCTGCACTGCTGATGGTAAAAACTGGATATGGGAAGTGTATGTCGATACAAACGAAAAATCTTCTTCAAAAACGGATAATACCTTTGAATTCTCCGCAGTCGCAGTCGACAAAATGGAAAATTCAGGCAAAAATTCCAAAGTTGAGCGTTCTCTGACTGTTGATACAAAAGACCCGGATGTTTCTCTCAACAGTCCGTGGGTTTTTCCGAAATCTTTTGATGAGGCAAAGGCGACGGCAAGCACATACTCGCTGAGAGACGGAAATATCATCGCAAAATTGCTGAACGGCGATCTTACATTCTCTGGCCGGCAGGAAAATTCAATTTCATTTAAAGAACTTAGAATTGAATTTGACGATGGCGCATTGGATACAAATGCGCGAAAGGTCACAGGAGATGCGTTGTCTGACAGAACGGTGGTTACGGCTGACGTAGTTGCTGAATCAGTCGCATTTGATGATGATACAAAGACAAAAGTGTATTATTCTAAAACGCTCAAACGTGGTGAGGACGGAATCGCAGATTTACGAAACTGGTCGCTCACCATTCCGATGAGTGAATGGGTTAGTTCTGAAAAGAATCCAGAGTTGCTTTCGCTCGGTGAAGAAACGGGGGCAGGAAAACTTATCCGTGTCGTTACGACGAGCGTGAGTGATTCGTATGCATGGGAGAAAAAAGTTTTGGGCTATTTTGTGTGGTGGCCCGAAGCCGATAGTCCATGGATTACAACCTATGTCGGAGATGCTGAGGACAAAGGCGATTCTGCATACGAGGTCTATCCGTCTTCAAATTTGACAGGCACGGCACAGGACGATGACGGAATCATATCTTTAACCTATGAGATTCAGAAAAAGGGCGAGGACGGAACATTTGCTCCTTACCCCAAAAATCCAAGCGGCTTGCTTTCTCTGTCGGAAGAAAATGCAAAATATTCTGCGTGGCCAGTAAAGGCACCTTCAGAAAACGGAAACTATTCTCTTACCGTCACCGTCGTTGATTTGAATGGAAAAACGGCTTCTGTCACGAAATACTTCAAGACACTTGATGTTTCGCCGCCAAAAATTGAAATCAAGTCTCCAGAAAATGGGGCATCGGTTCTTTCTTCTTCTGACGCGACAGTGCATTTTACAGGAACTGTCGCGGACGATGGCTCAATCTCTACATTCTATGTGGCGTTCTTGAATCAGAATCTTTCGGCAGATGAACTTGTCCAAAATAAAGTCAATTTTATGAACGGTAGCACTAAGACTGCCGCATGGTCAAGCGGAACAGAAGAGGGCTTCACCGATTCTGATGGCAACCGTATCTATAAAATCACTTTGGATCCGCCTGACCAGTCTACCTACTCATTCTCAAAAGATTTCAAGTTGTTTGCTGATTTGGGAATTGACGGCGAAAATAAAAAACTTGACGCACTCGATTTTATTTTCCGTGTGGAAGACAACGGCGGCACTCCGACTGTTGAAGTATTCACGCTTTCTGGCGACACTGAATCCCCATCTCTGTCAATCGACACACTTGTGCTCAAAAATAAAGATGGCGAAACTGTTCAATCGTATACTTTCAGCGCGAACGAGACTCCGACCTTGCCTGTCATTCAGGACGGTTACAATGCTACAATTTCAGGTACTTGGGGCGACAATTCAACGACAACATGGGATGATGACTATAAACTCAAAATTCTTCCGCTTAAATTGACTTGGGGAAGCAACAGCATTGCAGCCACTCTAGCAAAAGACGGAACATGGACGGCAGATGTTTCTGAAGTTTCTCTGCCCACAACGAGCGGCATTATTAAGGCAATACTTACTGATTACGCAGGAAACGCAAAAACTGCGACCCGTTCCGTATTCATCGAAAGTGCAGAAGCAGGCCTTGAAAGCATTGGCTGTGACAATGACGATGGTGCATATAAAGCGGGTGAGCAGATTGAAATCACACTTGAATTTACTAAAGCAACTACGGTAACATATACAACTGCGCCCACACTCACGCTCAACAACGGAAAAACTGCTACTTATGTAAGTGGCGGTGAAGGGCAAGGCTCATCAAAGCATATATATAGATATACGGTTGCAAGCGGTGATGATAAAAATATTCTTGATGTGACTGCGATTAATGCGAATGACGCTGTTTGGAAAGACGCGTCAACAGGAACAGAACTTGCAGTAACACTTCCTCCTACTGCCAAGCGAATTGGTAACACGCGAAACATCAAAATTGATACGACTGCACCGTCTGTTTCTACAGTCGAGGCTATTACAGCAGACGGTTCATATAAAAAAGACGCCCAGATTTTCTTAAAACTTACCTTTAGCGAAGCTGTTTCATTTACAGATGATTCCGATACTGCAATTTCAAATCTCTCTGAGGCTTTAAAACTTGAATTTGCACATCAAAATGGCGGAAATTCGGTAAAAAGTTCATCGACTTCACTTTCAGGCTCTAACAGCGTGATTTTTATCTACACGGTGGCAAATGGCGATAACGCAAATCCACTTACCGTGCAAGCTCTTTTGCCGTCAGGTTTGAAAGCCAAAGACGAAGCGGGAAATGAAATTGCGTCTTGGGATATTCCAAGCACAAATTCACTCGGAAAAACAATCGTAATTGACACTAGTGTGCCTTCTGCCCCAACAATATCGGCAGGATGGAGTGAAGAGGTTGTTATCAGTAGTAATGGCACGCATTTTACTCTCGAAAATATAGAAGACAACGCAACGGTCGAGTATTCTCTTGATAATGGCACAAACTGGATTACCTATCCGTCTACGGGCGTTTCGCTTACGAACAACGGCACATACACTGTCACTGCACGGCAGACTGACAAGGCGGGAAATGTCTCTGATTCTGCCGCTGGCAAAACTGTGACCGTAGACAAAGGCGACTTGCTTACTGCAATCACGGCAAGCACGGTTTCGGGAACATACTCAACTAAAAAAGGTGGAACTGTAACAGGTTTAATCAAATTCAGAGCCGCTGTCACAATTCCGTCTGGGAAAAAGGTAACGCTCAATGTCAAAAATGGCTCTTCTACATCAAAGACTGTTTCTATTGACGGGGCAGGAACGACGGCAAGTTCATACACCTTCACTTACGATATAAGCGAAGGTGATTACATCGAAAATAACGCAGAACTTGATGTAACAGGCTGGACTGTTGATTCTGTGACATATCTTGGAAAACCTGTTTCGTTAGATTTTGGCAGCGTTTCTAGTGGCAAAAATCTTTCAGATAACCGTGATATTTATATATTAACTGGCGGTCCAACTGTAAAGAGCGTTGATTTTACTGGTGAGGGAAGCGATGCTGTCCTTAAGGTGACATTTGACCGCGAAATCAGCAAAGTGAAGGGAAACATCACCTTTACGCAGGACACAAGCACTTACAGAATCCCTGCCGTTCTTACAGTAAGTGAATGGAATAGCATTCCTTCAAGTGCGCAAGGCTCATACACAAAAGGCGTGAACGGTGCGGTACTTGACGAAAGCGGCAGCACGCTTACGAACGACACCACCACAAAGTATGTCCTTGATTATAGCAAGGATATTACGGATTCTACTTTGTGCGGTTATTTTACGGATGCGAACATGCATGTCAAGACTGTTCCGATTGTCGCGAGCGCAGTAACTGCAAGCGGAAAAGTCCTTACGGTCACGCTCGGCTCTACCTATGCGCTTCCGACAAAGGGTGCGACTTACACGCTTTCAATTCCTGCAAACGCGGTTACAGACGAGGCACAGAACAAAAATGAAGAATATACAACTAATGGAACGATTGAAAAGCCTCATTTGACGGCAGAAGGCGTGGAGTCTCCCGTAATCCGAATCAACAGAAAAAGTCAGGTAGTTACGCCAGGAAATCCGAATTATACAACTGATTCTACAGTCACTATGTATAAAAATGCACAAGTGAAAATTGATTGCCGAACGCCAAATTCATACATCAACTACTCAAAGAACGAGAAAGCAAGCTCTGTTCAGACGATAGTCAAATACAATGACAAAATTGACACTTCTAAAAATGTCAAGGCGACTGTAGGCGGAACATACATTGCTTATAACAGTGCATTCTTGATTGGCGGTGGAACGACCATAAATGATATAATTTCAAGTTATGACGAAGCTACAGGCCTAAAAGTTGCGATTGGTGCCTATGCCTATGTTGGCACTGATACACAAGCGAATCGTTCTGCCTATTCTTATGAGTACGCAACACGCTCCGTGCTGAAATTGAATCTGCAGTATACAGCGAGTGCGCAAGGAAACAAATCTTCTGGTATTACTGAAAACGGAACAACATTAACTTTAGGACAATTAAAAGTCTGGGTGAACGGTGGTGATGCTCAATACGGTTCTAATTCAATTGGTACCTTCCCGCTTTCATGGAGCGACAGTTCTAAATTCCAGTTGATGAGTGGAAGTTGGACAGATACAACTTCTTTGTATGGAAAATGGTTCTGGAGCACATGGAATTTGAGTGCAAATGCCTATCACGGATTTGTGCTTGGTAATGTTCCGAACGATGCCGTTTCAAACGGACCGAAAAAATGGTTCGTTCCTGAATGTTCATGGGTTTCTCAAAAGTACAACTATCCATTGTGGCCCGGTGAGGAAATTATTATGGAAACTGCAACCAAAGCTACTGCTAATGAGTCTAATACAACATATTATATAAACAATGGTTCTACCTTCCGTTTCAATGTAAACAACGCGGTTGAGCGATAGTATAAGAAACTAACAAAAATCCTCTTCCCAAGTCGCGCGGCAAGAGCGTTTTTGCGAAAAGAACATTTTATTTTTCCTGTAGGCACGCCCTACAGGGAATTTTTTTGCATGGGGGCGTTGTGCGGGGGAGCTACGCTTGCGCGGCGGCTGTCTCGTGCGTGAGGCTTTCTTTTATCGCAAGCACTTCCGCGAGGGGGAGAGAGCAACATTCTGCAATCATGTCTGGAGAAATGGTTGATTTTATAAGAAAGTTTTTTGCATTCTCACGGGCTTTTGCTTCTGCGCCGTCCTCGAAGGCTTCTTCGCATGCTACTTTCAGGTGGTCTTTAAAAGAATATGAGCCAAAAATCATGCCTCTGTCCTCCCGTTTCAAGCGTTCAAAATAGTCG